>NZ_JAVIIT010000030.1:0-29217 GCF_033977265.1 Mesorhizobium australafricanum
GCTGTAGCGCGTGCTCTGAACACCAGACCCCGCAAGACGTTAAGCTGGCGCACGCCTGCAGAGGCTCTCGACCAGTTACTCAAACAAGATATGATCGAGGCTGTTGCGACGACCGGTTGAATCCGCCTTGAACTCCGCGGTCGGAATGATGCACGAGGCTCCCGGGAGCGGGCTGGCGATCGGTAATGGCCATCTCGAGGGCCTCAATGGCAAGGCTTGCTCTGAGATGCGTATCCAACGCCCATCCGATCACCCTGCGGCTAAACGCGTCAAGCACAACGGCAAGGAAAGCAAACTCCTCAGCCAGATGCAGGAAGGTGATATCGGCAACCCATAGCTGGTTGACCCCAGTAAGGATCATGCCCCTGGCAAGGTTCGGCACGACTTGCCAACCATGCCTCGAGTCGTCGTTCCAGGAACAAAGGGTCGCGTGCGCAGGCACAGCAGATTGTCTTCACGCATGATGCGTAGAACGCACTTGTGGTTGACTTGCCACCCCTCCCGACGCAACAGGGCTCCGATCCGGCGGTAACCGTAGTGCGCGTTGCGGAGAGCCACCTTTTGAATGAGATCCCGCAAACCTGTCTCGGCCCGCCGCGGGGCCGAATCTAGCCAGTGACGGTAGTAGCTCGCGCGGCTGACGCCAGCGAGCCAGCACATTCTATCGATGTTGAATTCGCCTTGCGACAGGCCGGTCGTCATCTTTTCGATGACTTTGAAGATCCCGTTTCGCCAGGAGCGCTGCTCCGGCGCTGATCTTCCTCGAAGTGCCGCAAGGCTTCGCGAAAAAAATCGAGATCAAGCTGCTGTTGCCCGACTTTCTGCTCCAATTCCCTGATCCGGCGCCTGGCCTTGGTCAGTGCCTTTTCCTGAGACGTCGGCAGATCGACTGAATTCTGCAGCTGCGCGGCCCCGTCTAGTCCTGCTGTCGATCTGGCCGGCCGGCCGCGCCGACGTGACTTCAGATCGCCATGAAGCCTCAGGTGATCACGCCACTCGTAAAGTCGTTGACGACTGATGCCGACCTCATCTGCCAACTTGCTGACGTTTTCGCCCGCCTCCATGCGCTGGAGCAGCTCCCGTTTTTGGTCTTCATCAATAAATCTTTGCCGTCCGGCCATGCCCCAGTTTCCTCTCCTGCGGGGAAACTGTCCGCGATTTTCCTTGTCTCAGTCTGGGGGTGCACTCCATCGCTGTCCGCGATTTAGCGGAATGGGTGTCCGCGAATTTCTGAAACACGCAGGAAGATTCCGAACTGGGCAGGCTCAGGCTGGCGCCAGGACAGCTCCGCCACATAATCTCGGCCGACACATAAGAAGGGATCGTTGCCCGCATCCCGCACCAGCGACAGCAGACTGTCCGGACCCTTGCGGAAGTCGACCGGATGGCTGGCCAGTAACACCTTCACACCCGAAGGGATCATGCCGAACGCACCGCCCGGATCACCCGCTGCAAGTGCGCCCCGTCGACCTCCGAACCACCGCCGATATCTTCGACAGTGTCGGGGCTCAGTCGATTCTGGATGGCATCCGCAAGCGCTGGGTCTGGTGAAAGACCTGTTCGCCGCCGGCGCCCACGATCCGCTCAAGCTGATGAAGTAGGCCGCCTACCTTGATTCTGTGTTCGAGATCATCGGCCGATCCGGTAACCACAGGCTCCTCGAAATCTTGCCCCGCGGCCCGTCGTTGAGCAGGATGACGCGGTGGCGCCGGTTCGTGCGCGACTATAAAAAAGCGTATCGATGGCGCGAGACGCCGATGCGACGCATCGCAGGCTGGCTAATTTTGCGTTTGTTATGATTTTGTATCGATTTTGCTTCCTTGAAGGAGGGCTTTCGGGTCTGTAGTTTGGGTGTCGGAACAAGCTCCCTTAACCGCTGATTTCCTCGCCCGGATCGCGCTTCTGGAGGCGGCTGTTGCTGCTCGTGACATCACTCGACGAATGCGATGAGCACTGCGCAGAGAGCGCGCCGAGGCCGCACTTCGCATCCAGCGCCTGCAGCTGCGGATCGATCGCGTCAACCGCAAGGCCTTCAGCGGCTCGTCCGAGAAGCTGGGTCCAGATGCTGCTCGAACTCGAAGATCTCGAGACCGATTCATTGCCGGCGCGCCCGAGGCCGAGCTACCCATCGTCGCCGACACCGACAAGGTCTCAACCCGAACCTGCCGCGCAAGCGGGTCGTTCGCGAGCCGTCTTGCGCATGCTGCCCAGGCTGCGGCGGCGCTCTTCGCGCCGTGGGCGAAGATAGCGAGGAGATGCACGACCTGGTCGCCCACGCCTGGCAGGCGATCAAGAGCTGCAGACCCAGTGTCTTCTCCAGTTATCAACGTCACAATCATACAAATGTCACTTCTGATTTAGTTTTGGTTACATTTCCTGGGTCCCACGAGTTTTCTTTCGATTTGTTCGACAACGCCCAAAGCATCGATTACGCTACGAGGCGCCAATGTCACGGTAGGGTCAGTTCTGTAGTGACGCTTGACAACAATCTGAGCGCGAGAAGCGGGCTGCTCCTTTGGCGTATAAAGTCGTAGATCGTACACGCGAGCTGGGTCGTATCGATGATGCACAAGGTGCGCCTCGGCTTCCTCAAGTAAGCATGCCGCCCAAGCTCTCTGGTCGGCGTCGTGGCATGTCGCCGTTCGCCGAATCGATGATGCCCGGGTGTCGATTGCCGCTACAGGTAGACGCTGTTCCGTATCGACGTCTAGCTTACTGCGACAGCAGCGCTACGCAACGCTGCAGCGCAACGTCGTAGTTTGTACGACCGTCTGCCCCCGTCTTATTCCACCAATCATAGTCCTGGAAAACTTGCTTCTTAGCGAGTTCTGGCGCTCCCGGTAGAATATCGAGCATTTCCTTCGGAACGAGCTTGAACGCGTCATTGTTCACCGGGCCATAGGAAATCGCTTCCGCAAAAGCGGCCTGAGGTTCGGGGCGGGAGATGTATGCCAAGAACTTGGCTGCATTTTCCTTGTTCGGCGATCCCTTCACTATTACCCAGAAGTCGTATTGCAGCAGAGATTGCTCCCAGGAGAGTGCGAGCGGCGCCCCTTGTGCCTTTGCGGCAAAAATCCGGCCATTATAGGCCGCTGCCATGTCAACTTCGCCGTCAATGAGGCTCTGCGGAGCATCAGCGCCAGCCACCCACCAGCGCCCAACTTGGGGCTTCAACTCTCCAATTTTTGCGAACGCTCGATCCATGTCGATCGGATACACCTTATTGGCTGGTACGCCGTCACCCATGACCGCGCCTTCAAGCAAACCGCCACCAACTATTTTTTCGCATTTCGGCAGACTGCGCTTTCCCGGAAAATCCTTGATGTCGTAAAAGTCCATCCAATTCATCGGATGCTTGCCATCCTCCGGATACTTTTTGGTGTTGTATGCAACTGCCAAGGAATATAGCAGAGCGCCGACCCCATATTTGTTCTTCAGTTTATCGGGCATGCTCGCCAGAGTGTCCTTGGCAAATAGGCTGTAGTCCATCTCCTCGACAGCGCCTTTCGAGATCCAGCTTGCGAGCTGGCCGCCTTCAATTGAGGTAATGTCGGCTTCGGGCTGGCCGAGCTTTGCGGATGACAGCAGTTTCGCCTGGTCCTCCGGAACAAGTACAACCTCGATGCCGGTGTCTCTCGTGAACGGGTCGAAGAATGCCTTCTTCTGGGCCACTTCCCAGGTTCCGCCTCCCGAGGTAACCACAACTTCGCCGGAACCCTTAAGGTTACCTGGCATCTGCTGCGATTGAGCTGCAAACGGCAGCGCCAACAATAGCAGCGCTGCATTGAGTGCAAAATACGTCTTTGTCGTTCCCATTCTCAATTCCTTCGCTTTTGTACTGGTGGCTCTCACCTTGTGAGTGCCGTACGATCTGAGCCTTGACCGCAGCACATCTGTAACTAGCTCCTTTTGCTCCTATGCCCCCCAGGACTAAACCATGAAACAGCAGAAGGCTGCCGGTTCGGTCATACAGACCCTATCGCCGTCCAGAACTTCTGTGTCCAGCCTCCCGCCCGGACGATGAATGGCGTTTTTTTGGAAGTGACGAGGTCTCGTTTAAGCGCGGCATAAGCGGCAACGCAGGCACCGGTTCCACATGCCCTGGTCGCTCCCAGACCTCCAAGCCGAGGCGTTTGCTCGTCGAGAATCTGAGCAGCGCCGACGTTGGCCCCTTCTGGGATAAAGAGGGGCTTTGTGTATGGCGGGTGCATAGCG
Organism: Mesorhizobium australafricanum; assembly: GCF_033977265.1. NCBI lineage: Bacteria > Pseudomonadati > Pseudomonadota > Alphaproteobacteria > Hyphomicrobiales > Phyllobacteriaceae > Mesorhizobium > Mesorhizobium australafricanum. The sequence continues at coordinate 4,216 of NZ_JAVIIT010000030.1, forward strand.
ACCCATGTCCATGCTATCGAGTTGATCGACAAAGAGGACCGCATGCGGGTTCCCGATGTAGAGGGCAACGTCATCCGAGAACGGTCCGCTTTCGATGGGCAAATGCAGCGTATCAATCTCTCGCGACAAAGGAATCTTGCGCCAGTCCATGCTGATTGGTCCAAGCGTCACGCTGACCTCCATTGGCCCCGCTCTGCGGCAGTGGACGACGCTCCCCGCCAACTCCGTTGTCACCTCATCCTTGCCGGGCTCCTCGAGCAGCAGATACGCCATGCAGCAAGTGGCATTGCCGTATGCTCCCTACTTCCTTGCCGTCGATGTTAAATATCGGCATCGCCGCATAGGCGCCGGCGCGCAGCCCCTCTTCCGAGGCCTGTTCAATGTCATCAAGTTTTCGCCCCCAACGCCGATGTTGGTACTGCATTTGCGCACAATGTCATCATCATTGAGAGATCTGCTGCCGTCTCGACGATCGAGAATAACAAAGTAGCTCTCCAGGCCGTGCATCTTGCTAAACGGCCACTGGAGCCGCAACTCAACTGGAGGAGGCAGCGAGAGAAGAGGGTGTATATCATCAGCCAATCCACCAACATCGTGGCCAGCGTCCGCCGCAAGGCAGCGCGAGAAATGGTCACGGGGGTGCTCCTTTGAGCCCCGTCGCATCACAATGCAGTGCATCTCCTGTTCCAACAGTAGACTTCCATGGAAGTCTTAGTTTGAAAAATACAATTTTACAGCGCCTTAATCCAATCTGGATATATGGAAGCGCCTCGATCAGGTTACTGCAACCGCCTCCCTCCCAGCGTGCCAGAGTGATAGGGCGAACGACCGTGCCACCAAGAGGGCGGCATGAGCTTCGCTGCGTCGGATCACGAAGCAGCTTATGTCATCAAGGCCGGTACGTGTCGCTCGGCCCGGACCAAAGTCGGCGAAAGCGATGTTGATAAGTTTCGAGAGCAATGCCCCCCAGAGGCCTCATGCCTAACCTCGAAACACAATCTCGAACGCGATGCAGCCGTCGGTCTGCTCGGCGACCGAACGGCCCGGCGCCGTCCGTTTCACAACGGCAGCGAAATTCTCTTCGGCACGTTCCTCGCCTTCAATCATCCATTGATCCCGGGCCGACCTAGCGCCGTGAAGGCGTTAAGATCAGTCACGCAGACGTGCTCCTTCTGGATCGACGAAGTGCGGGAACACGATCCCCAGGCGTTCGCTTTCGTCGCCGGACCAAAATTGTGCGCCCTGCTTGTCCGCATTGTCGATGGGTTTGACCTGGCGAACGACGTCTTCCCCTTTATAGCCTCCGCGGAACTGACCGTTTCCGGTGGGCTGCGCGCACAGCTCTTCCGGATCTCCGTCTCAGGCGAACTCGCCTACGAAATAGCCGTGCCTGCCCGCTACGGCCATGCGCGATGGAGCGGCTGATGGAAAGAGGAGCCGATCTGGGTGTCACGCCCTATGGGGTTGAAGCGTTGTCCGTGCTGCGCATCGAAAGGTCCAATTTGGTGGCTCCGAACTAAATGGCCAGAGCACGGCCGAGATGCTCGTCTGGGCAAGATGGTGTCGCAGAAGAAGCATGCCATTGGCGCGGTCATGTCGCGAAAGTCGACACGAATTGGCGTCAGAGTGTTGATCGTGAGACCAAGGCAGTGCGCAGCGCTGTGGGCTTGCGTGAGGCGTCTCCACCCTAGGCAAAAGTCGACATGCAAGGCTGGCGATCTGCGCCTAGGCGTCGGCGGTGGAGATAATCTGCACGTCGAGTTCAGGTGAAAGGCATTGCCGCGCAAACTCCATGTTGCGATACTCCCGCGGCTGTCGCGAGCTATCGCGACGCCTTGCGCATGCTGATCCTCTTCGCCGGCGCCAGGTTGCGGAAGAGGCCGGCGGCGTTGGTGCTCGAAGATATCGATCGAGACCTCATTCTCGCCTTTCTCGACGAACTCGAGGAGAAGCGGAACAACACCGTCGCCACGCGCAATGCCCGACTAGCTGCGATACGATCTTTCTTCCACCATGTGGCAGCGGCCGACCCGGCGTCCTTTGGTGTCGCGCAAGCGTTTTGACGATTCCCACAAAACGGGCGCACATTGAGGTGACGCGCCACCTCACCAGCGCAGAAGTGGACGTAATGATTGCGGCGCCGATCAGAGAAGCGCTGACCGGCGCGCGCGTCTCCGAAGCCATCAGTGTCGATGCTGACGAGCTGCAGTTGGAACGCCCGCATTCGCATGTGCTGTTGCACGGTAAGGGCCGCAGAGATCGCGTCATCCCCGTTCCTCAGGATCTGGCGAGAGCGCTGGCGGCCTTGTTGCGCGAGCGCGGTATCGCCAACCACGAACTACGACCGATCTTGTCGGCGCCCACAGTGGTTGCCTGATGCGCTTCGGGGCGCCCCAGATCGTACGACGAGCGGCGGCCAAGGAAGTGGCCATAAGGCCGGACTTGGCCGAAAAGCCCATATGGCCACACATCTTCCGGCACTCCCTCGCCATGAAGCTTCTCCAGTCCGGCTTGGATCTTTTGACGATTCAAGCCTGGCGCGGGCACGCACAGGTCGCCACCACCCACCGATATGCCGCCGCGGATGTCGAGATGATGCGCAACGGACTCGAAAAGGCGGGCATCGAGGGCAATTACGGGGCGCGCTTCCGGCCCACCGATGCCATTCTGCAACTGCTGAACAGCATCTTAAGCTAAACCTTATGTGGCGGAGGATTCCAGATTTGCCAGACCCCGGCTGGCGCCAGGACGGCTCCGCCACAAAATCTCACCGATGCATAAAAACGGATCGGGGCGCGCCACCTAACCGTTCTCAGGGGCGCTTCACGTGTTCCGCTCGAAGCGAGCACAGCTCGTTCATTGTACATCCCCTTGTCAGATTCCCGGCAGCCGGATCTGGCTCCAGGTTCAGGGCATGCGAACATGAGCGGGTCAAGCTTCTCGAGCGGAGACGTCGCGGTCGATGTCATGCGGCCCGTTCGACTCCGGCCGTGCACTGAAGGGCGCGCCATTCGTTCCGCTATCTGAGTCGGGACCAAGGTGGCGTGGCGCGCTTCGACAGGCAGGTGCCGAAAGGTTGGCCAAGGACTCGAACGAATAATCGTATCCGCCTAGGCGTCAAAAATAAGCCTGCTCGCGAGCAGGCTTGCAAGGCCTTGGAACACAACGCCCATTTTGATTTAGATTCAGATTAGCTAATCGTTATGGTGTCTATTATGAGAAGGTTGGCACCTAGCTAACGTTACAATAGCTAAATATATTTTACTTTATTTTAACTTTCTTTTATCAATAATTCGATGTAGTGTCCTGTACTAGCACTTGATACTTATAAATATTTGACGTTGGAAGGAAGCCCCATGTCTGTTGTAGAGGCTGGAAGCACCGTTGGTATCCGCAACCCAGAACGAATCGGATTCATTGGTACCGGCAGCATGGGGCGACCGATGATCGCTAAGCTCCTACAAGCCGGCTATCAGGTGGGCGTCTACGACATCGATCCCCCCGCTGCGAAAGACGTGGTCGAAAAGGGGGCCCGGTGGCATGACGCACCCAGCGGCGCGGCTCGCGATTGCGAAATTGTCATCACCTGCCTGCCGCTGCCACACGACGTCTTTGACAACATGGCGGGCGAGCAAGGCGCTTTAGCCGGAATGGCACCGGGGAGCGTATGGATTGATACGTCCACCACCGACTACCACAATACGATCGAGATCGGCCGACGGGCCGCGGCAATTGACGTGCACTCACTAGAAGCGCCGGTAAGCAACTTGTCCCACATGGGGGTCGATTTCGCCAATGTCAGCTTCTTCGTCGGCGGGCCATCGGAGGCCTATGGGCGTTGCGAGACGGTGTTACAAACCATGGGAGCCATCTCCTTCCATGTCGGAGACATCGGTCAGGGCCAATCAGTCAAACTACTGACGAACCTACTCTTTTACGCTGCAGCCGTTGCGAGCGGCCACGCGCTCTGCCGAAGCGTGCGCGAAGGCATTCCAGCGCAGCAAGCGTGGCGCAAGTTTGTCGCCTCGTCCGCGAACTCCGTTGCAATCGAGCAGTTCGTCCCGTTTCTCCTGGATGGCAGCTACGATCGCTCTTGCACTCTGGAGATCACGGTCAAGGATATGGGCTTGACCGTCCAACTGGCCGACGAACTCGGCGTGGGACTGCCGATCGGGCGCGCGGTCGAAGAGCGCTATAGCGAGGCGGGACGGAAGTTCGATCGATACGACAGCCATCTGAGAGTTGTCGAGTTGGCGGAGGTGGTCTTCGGCGTACGACTGCAAGTGCTGGGTTATCGTGCGCCATCCAAGTACGGTGCCAACCCCGCCTATCCACCAGACCAAGAATTCCTAACCGATCCCGTAGGACGGATCAAACCGAAGCGTGAGCATGTGTTTCCGCTCGACGACGTCCCGCTCAGCGACATCCAAATACGCTTGCTCGAGTCGCTGGTCGGCGAACTCACTCACGTCAATCGCCTGATCCTTCACGAGGCGTTTGATCTTGGGCGCGGCATGGGTCTGAACGATGCCATGATCTACGACGTTATCACCTGGAGCGTAGGCGCCTCCGCATGGTCGGATAGCCATGCTCATCAATACAGCAGCGAGCCGCCTGTAGATCTAGCCGGTGCCATTGCGCCGCTGACGACGATGCCGCATCTCATCTGCCCCTAAATGGAGGAACTGTAGTGAACAACCTCGATCAAAGGACCGCACTGGAGCGAGCCGCACGCCAACGCATAAAGGATTCCCATGCCCTCAACGGCGACGTCGATCGCTTGACTCACTTCTATCGCGGATGGGCCAATTCCTACGAGTTGGATGTCGGGCGCGATGGATACTGCGGGCCGACGGTCGTTGCGGAATTGGCAGGCACCATGCAGACAGCGTATTTGGCCAATAAGCGAGCAGCCATCGCAATCCTGGATGCTGGGTGCGGAACAGGTCTCGTCGGCGTGGAACTGAACCGCCTAGGCTTCCAGTTGATAGATGGGATTGACCTCTCCGAGGAGATGGCCAAAGAGGCCCGGGAAACTGGCGTATATCGACATGTCCAAGGCGATGTCGACCTTAACGGGCCGCTCTCCGACTACTGCGGTGCGACCTATGATATTACGGTCTGCTGCGGCGTCTTCACGCTCGGTCACATCCGACCTGACGCACTGCGCGAACTGGCTCGCGTGACCCGCCCCAACGGATTCATCATCGCAAGCACCCGGAAGAGCTATGCAGAGACCACGTCCTTTGAAGACGAGGTGCGGCGTCTCCGGGATGCGGGCGTGCTTGTGACGACACAGTGTCTAAACGACGGCAGATACATCGCGGAGGAGGGCGCGCATTACTGGGTCTTCCAAGTCCCCGATAAAGCCACAGCACCAATGGAGAAGCAGCTATGACTACGCTACCGCAAATCTCGCTAGCGAAACTGGCCGCCGATGCAACGCGAAACGAAGAGCTCGAGAACTTGCGCCTGGCCTGCGAAGAGTACGGATTCTTCTATCTTGAGCACGGAATTCCGAAAGAACAGATCTCAGAAGCGATCCAGGCTTCCCGACGGTTCTTCGCGTTGCCACAGCCGACAAAGGAACGTTTCGGTCACGCCGCCCAATATGTGTATCCCCCGACCGCTCGTGGATACAGTCCGTTGCACGGCGAGGTGCTACATCCCGACGCCGGTCCCGATCCGAAGGAGATGTTCGACCTCGGAATCGAGAATGAAGGTGACCGACGTCCGTTTGCTGGTCGGACACGCCTTCCGGATGAAGCGTTGGCTCCTGGTTTCGCTCGAAGCCTGCTAGCTTTGCAGGCTACCGTGGTCAACAAGGTTGTGCCGCAGCTCGGAACCGCGCTGGCCGACCTGCTCGATATGGAAGAGGGCTGGTTCCAACGCCATTTCAGCCCGCCGACCGTCTTGCAACGTGTGATCCGATATCCATCCGCTGGTGGTACGGCCGGAAAGCACACCGACAATGGGTTCTTCACGCTGCTGCTGCAAGAGGAACTCCCCACTCGCTCCTTGCAGGTGTGGTTCGGGGGACGCTGGGTGCCGGCGCCGAGCTTGCCCGACAGTCTCGTTGTCAATCTGGGCGACATGCTTCAAGCCTTGAGCGATGACCGATTCAAGAGCACGCCCCATCAGGTCGTGCACACCGGTCCGACTGACCGAATTTCCCTTCCTTTCTTCATCTATCCCGACATCGACGCTCGCCTGACATCCCGACAAGGGAAGCACACCTTCAGCGTCGCGGAAGTGATGTTACGCAACTTCGACTCGATCTGGGAAACTGGGAATGGCGCCGGACGTGCGCGAGAATTGCAGTAGGCCGATTAATTTTCTCGAAGCAGAAGACTCGGACAGCAAGGGCAAAGCGATTTCGACAACAAGGCGGGAAGCGCGGTGTCAATCTGCGAGGAGCCGGCATCCGGATCCCGTGCAAAGGGCTCCGGACGCACTCTTGATGAGCAGGAGGGGCATGCATGCTGGGGTGGACGCGCACCAACAGCATCGATGTGCCAGAATGGTTGGTTGTTTGAGCGGCGACTTTCGGGCAAAGACCCATCCAAAGTTGATCACTTGGCTGCCTATGCGGCCCGCTGTATTGCGACGAACATCGTGGCTGGGAAACTATCATCCCGAGCGCAAAAAGACAGGTCCATGGCTCACCACTAAAAAATAGGTGCTTGGCTTTTCTCGAAAGACAACAGTTTATTATTTATGTGAGGTCTTTTACATGCGGATTAAACGGCTTGTGGTTTGGCAAGTGCCATTGACCAGCCATGTTCCTTATCACATGGCGGGTGGAAAGACCTGCGACACCGTCACCTCCATACTGCTCCGCGTCGACACCGACAAAAATATCTCCGGCTGGGGTGAGGTTTGTCCGATTCCGCACTATCTGCCGGCCTATGCTGAAGGCGTGCTCCCCGCGCTGGAATATCTTGCACCTATCGCCATCGGAGCTGATCCAATCGGCCCGGAAGCATTGATGGGGCGGGTTGACAGTTGGCTGCAGGGGCATGTCTACGCAAAATCCGCGCTTGACTTGGCTCTTTGGGACATCACAGGTAAAGTAGCGAAGCTGCCTCTTTATGCGCTTCTCGGTGGACGCCAGATGGCTCGCATACCGCTCTACCAATCGATCACCTGTATAGCGCCTGACGAAATGGCCATCATAGCTCGTGGGGCGCAGGCAGAGGGTATGGCCCAGTTTCAGGTCAAGTTAGGTGCCGACAACAACTGGGAAGCCGATGTCGCCCGGCTACGTCTGGTACGAGAGGCTGTTGGCATGGGGCCGCTCGTCTATGGCGACTGGAATTGCGGGGCTTCTCGCCTGGAGGCAACGCGCGTTGGTAAGGCAATCGCAACCTATGACATCATGCTGGAGCAGCCCTGTGCAACACTTGAGGAGTGTGCCGCTGTTCGTGCGGCGACAGGGCTGCCAATGAAGATCGACGAAAACGCGCACGATATGGCTTCGCTGCTTCAGGCTTATGATCTTGGCTGTATGGACGCCGTTGCCCTAAAGCTCTCCAAATCGGGAGGGCTTAGTGCGACTAGGCGACTTCGCGATCTGTGTCTGCACCTAGGTCCCCGGATGTGCATCGAGGACACTTGGGGATCCGATGTTGCCACAGGCGCGCTCCTCCACTTGGCGGCGTCGACTCCATCAAGCCGGATCATGAATACATGCGATCTATCGGGTTATGTTGCTCCGCGCCTCGATCCTTACGCCCCAGCTCGCAGCGGCGGCCGCATTGCGCCGCCTGCGGGCCCAGGCATTGGCGTGAATCCAGATCCTGAAGCGCTTGGCCAGCCGGCCGCTATTATAAATTAGCTATCGCATACAATCTCTGCGATGCAGTGGCTCGCCGCCTAGCGTCTGACCGAGTGGGCAGCTGCGGTGAACGTCGTCAAGCTGTCGCGCAAGGTAGGTTTGCGCGGCGCCAATGATTCCCTGCCTGCACGACCTCGGCCATCGGCTGGCCGTGACAACATTGCTGCGCTGGTATCGCGACGGCGTAGGCCTTCTTCACTGATCGCCTCATCAGGAAGCGACAAGTAAGACCGCATACCTGGCGAGCTACCGCGACCTTCTGCCTGCTGCTAGCCTATGCCTAGCGGCAGCTGCGCAAGGGACCATCGGACGTGATCGTGCCGGATCTCGGCACGGCGCACGGCATTCCTAGGCGCCTTCCTCGATCATCTCGAACACGAGCGCGACAACAGCACCAGGATGTCGGTAGCCTCGGTCTTCGCCAAAGCTTGTTCCCTGAGCTTCATGTCGGCCTGAAGATAGATGGCCGTGGTCTCAACCGACTCGTGGCCCAGCCACAAGACGATAACTGATCGATCGACGCCGTGGTGGAGCAGGGCCATTGCCAGGACGGGAAATCGTCCGTAAGTTCCTGGGACCATCTGGAACTTGCACGCCGATGCAGCGATGCGACCCGCAATCAGAGCGCAACCGCCACGACCTTCGCAGGCCTTTTTCTCCGTGAGCTTACGGATCCACGTCGTCTTGGCGGACCCTTCCTCGCGAGCGAAGCGGATCACCGCCGTCGCTCCGACAACGAGCAATGTTCGAAGGTACCTGTCGCCCATCTTGGTGATGCTGCCGGGCCGTTGCTTGCCGCCCGAAGAACTCCCTCTCGGCGTAACACCGAGCCAGGCGGCGAATTCACGGCCAGATTTTTATCCAAGCTCAGAAAGAAAGAAGCGGTTGCTTACGGGGTTGGGCCACAAACGGCCGCGGTAGGTCGCATATGTTTTGAGGCATGTGGCGTCGAGTGGTGAAGCGGCACATTGCGCGACTTGCCGAACTTCGTGTCGCGGACCTTCAGCACGCCATCAATGAGATCAACTAGACGGCTGGCCCCTATAAACCTGACGGCCATCTCCTCGCCTTCTTAAAGAGCCTCTGATTATGCCGACCCAACAACCAGAAATAGTCCGCGTTCATTGGCCTCCCGGTCGCCACTCGGAATAATCCGCCACCCGGAGTTATGACGAATATCTTGCAGCCGTAGCGGCCGCAGCTCGCCGATAGGGCAACTGATTCCGGCAGCTCGACGGACGTGCTGGAACCAGGAAATAGCCCGCACCTAGTGCCACGGTCGGCCATCGCACGTGGTGAATAACGGAGGTTCTTCACCGCGCGGCAAAGGGGAAAAGGCGCCGGCGTTCGATATGCGCGCCAGCTCGCAGTTGAGTTTTGGTCCGATCGGCACGAGACGCGTTTTGAAGAACTTCTTGTCGCGGACAGTAATGACTGCCCGCTCAGATCCACGTCGTGCAAGACCAAGCGAAGCGGCTCGCCGATGCGCATGCCGCTACCGTAAAGCAGCAGGAGAAGGTTACGATAAATTGTCGGCACCTGGGGCTGCGCCCATCCCTCAGGATCGAGGTCGCGGCCAGCAGCCGGCGCAGCTCTTCCGTCGAATAGACCACGGTCTTTGTTGCGGCGGCAGCATCGGCAATGATGTCGGCAGTGGCGAGAACGCCACATAGCCGCGGCTGCGATAAAATCCGCTGAGATCTTGCAGCGCACCATCCATGTGGCACTGAGCGAACCGCTGCCTTGGAGAAGGATGGTGACCGCCTCGGGGTTAATCTTGCCGATCTCGCGATTGTCTATCACGCGGCAGAACCGGCGCAGCAACAGCATCAAAATGTCCTCATTCATCGCGAGGTATTGATGCCAAGGTTGCGCACTGACCCTGGAGGTAATCTTCTGTGCCGAAAGCTGGCCGGTCTTTGGTTAGAATAGTGGCCGGCTTCATACAGGTATGGCGGCCGGTCTCTGATCGGAATGGCGTGCGCCGGGCGAACAAGGCTGCGCATCCATTCCGTGGCGGATCCGGCATCTCCGCTAAGTACCCGCCGCAGGCTGGCCAAGGTGCCAGCACCCACCTTGTCCGTTCGTTCGACGGCGCGCCGCCTGTGCACGCCAGGTGGTCATCGGGGCTCTCGCCCTCGGTTATGAGAACCAGATGGCCCAGGCCCATGGCCGACGATCCAATCAGTGGGCCATCATGCGGACCATCGGCATGCGCGCCATCCTCGACGAAGATTGGCATGGCCAAATTTCGGCCCCTGTGCCTGGCAATTCGGCCCTCCCCGTCCCTTGATCGCCGAGCCTCCTTCGGCTGCCATCCGGCCGGGATTTCCCCACCGTCGTTACGCGTAACATATCTGCAGCGGCGCGTTTCCTGAACCTTCAACAAACCCGGACGACACGGAGCACAGCTTCAAATGCCGCTACCCGGTGAAGCGCGAAACCGTGCCGTTGGAGGGGCAATGAAGCCGGTAGAAGGCCCTCACGGGCTTCTTGAGGGCATCGCGTTGTTCAGCGTACTTTCAACGCGATGCCCTCTACCGGCCGGAGGCCTCTTCGGCTAGCAGCCAATCTCTATCTGCGATGGCCACTTGCATCGATATCAGTTGGTCCGAGAGTCGCGATCAGTGTGGGACATTCTTTGAAAAAACGTTCATCACCACAACGCCGCAAATAATAAGAACAATTCCCAGCACAGCAGCGAGGTCGAGCGGCGACCGATAGACTAGCATGCTCACCGCAGCCGTAAGCACCATCCCAACACCGCACCAGACGGCGTAGGTTACACCAAGAGGGATGAGCTTGAGCGCATGGGAGAGAAAGAATAGCGCGATGATGAAGCTGGTGATCGCCGCAGCGGTCGGCCCAAGTTTGGTGAATTGCTCCGTCCTCGGCAGCAGCGATGATCCGATGACTTCGGAGACGATGCCTAGGGCCAACGCTCCATAAGCCGCGAGAAGTGGGTTCATGAGCTCATCCTTCCCCTTTGAACCAGCCAGGCAAGGCCTTTCGGCAGAACGATCTTAACCGAAGCGAGGGATTGGTGACTTTCGCCATCAGGGATCCCAGCCATTTCGACTGACATTTTCGCGGCAACAGTGAGATCCATTCGGTTGACGAGCGCCATGGGAATCCCATTGTCATGGTCCTAACCTACCCGTTGCCGTGGTTCCGCATGGTAGAGGCTGTGGGTACAAGAGCTTTCAGAACGTCCGTCATCCTGAGCGTGCCCACCCGGGCTCCGTCCGAGTGCACTGCAAAGAATTTGTCAGCAGCTCCCTGGGATCGCAGAATCGCCCGCTCCAGGGTCTCGTCCCCGTCGAGGACCTCATAGCCATCGTCCTCCGTGATCGTCTTTTCCATTACCGATCGGACGCGAAGGACGCGTGCGCGATTGATATCGCTGACGAAGTCTTCAATGTAAGGGCCGGCCGGGTTGAGGAGGATGTATTGCGGCTCCCCCTGCTGCACGATCTCGCCGTCCTTCAGGATCACCAGATGGTCCGCAAGCTTGAGAGCCTCATCGAGGTCATGTGTGATGAACACGACCGTCTTCTGGAGGTCCTTCTGCAGTTCGAGGAGAAGGTCCTGCATGCTTGACCGGATGAGCGGGTCCAGCGCTGAATAGGCTTCGTCCATGAGCATGAGTTCGGAGTTCGACGTCAGAGCCCGGGCGAGGCCGACGCGCTGCTGCATGCCCCCCGAGAGTTCGTGGGGATAGAGCGCCTCTGAGCCCGCAAGGCCGACCCTGCTGAGCCATTTACGAGCGGTTTCGTCGGTCCTGGCCCGCCCATCGCCGCGGACGGAGCATGGCATGCCGGCGTTTCGCAGCACCGTCTCATGCGGAAGCAACGCAAACTTTTGAAAGACCATCGACATCTGAGTCCGGCGCAGCTGCTGGAGCCTGTAACGGTCGAGCTTCATGATGTCTGTACCATTAACGATAACCTCACCCGCTGTGGGGTCGACGAGGCGGTTGAGGTGACGGATCAGGGTTGACTTTCCGGAGCCTGATAGCCCCATGATCACCGTGATCTCGCCTTTCTTTATCTCGACGTTGATGTCGCGCAGCCCAAGCACATGACCATGCGCTTGCAGCATCTCCTTTTTGTGCATCCCGGCCATTGCGTAGGACACCATGGCTGGCGCGTTGTTGCCGAAGATCTTGTACAGGTGGCGGATGGATACGAAGCTCTCGGTCATGCCCATGTCCGTGACTGGTGCAGCTTGTTGACGCGCTGGAGGGCAGCCCTGCTTACCCGGTCGAGAACAATGGCCAGGAGGACGATGCCGAGACCCGCGACAAGGCCGACGCCGAGTTCAAGTTTGTTGATGCCGCGCAGGACCAGGGTTCCAAGGCCCGGTGCGGATACCAGCGACGCGATGACAACCATCGATAGCGACAACATGATCGTCTGGTTGATGCCGGCCATGACGTTCGGGAGCGCGAGCGGCAGTTGGACGCGGTGGAGCTTTTGCCAAGAGGTCATGCCGAACGCTTCTCCCGCCTCGAGAACGTCCTTGTCGACCAACCGGATGCCGAGATTCGTCAGTCGAATTGACGGCACGATGGCATACAGAATGATCGCGATTCCATACAGTTTGGGCTCCGTGACGCTGAACAGGAAGATCAGCGGGATAAGGTAGACGAAGGTCGGCAGCGTCTGCAGCAGGTCGAGAAAAGGCGTTAGCCAGCGCTCCAACCAGTTGCTGCGTGACATCGCAATGCCGATCGGCACGCCAAACAGCACGCAGATGAACGTACAGACCACGATGATGGCGAGCGTCTGCATGGCGTAACCGAAATGGTCGATGAATGCCAAGGCCAGGAACGCCACCAGCACGAAGATCGTCACCCCGATGCGACGTCCGGCGAAATGAGCGATGGCGACCAGGATCAGGATCGCGGCCCACCACGGAAGTGACTGCATCAGATCGATGGCGTTGCGCAGCGCCCAACTCAATGGCTGCGTAACCGGGTCCAGAACGACTTTCACGGGGTCTTTCACATCAAGGAACAGGCCTTCCAACCCGGCTGTCATGTCGCGGGTGCGCGGGACGGCGCCGCAGGCCTTATGGAGGACGTCGAGGGATGGGAACGGAAAAGATTCGGCTTGGTCGCTTCCCAACGCCCCGGCCTTGGCTAAAAAATCGTCCATCGACATGGGGCCGCCGGTTGCGCCGGCGTCACACCAGGACCGCAGTCCCAATGCCTCAAAAGCTTTTTCGTACGCTGCCATGGCTAGCCCTGAATTGCCGCTATCCGGCAGCCTCGCCCATCAGGGCGCGGCCACCGGTACTGATGGAAAGTTGCTTAAACCTGGAGGTGCCGCCGAGCATTCGCCCGTTACCACGTCGGCCGTTAGGGCCGCACAGCCGTGCGGAGCCCCTTAGAAGTGAGAGCTTGGCTCTCACTTCAGGACCGCTGAAAGCTTTTCCTTTGCCTCGGGGCTGAGCCAGTCTGCCCACACCGTCTTGTAGGTGGTCAGGAAGTGGACCGCAGATTCATCCGCTGAAGCCTTCTTGCTGTCTTGCCAGGCCAAAGTCTCGCTCATCTGCTCGTTGGTGAAGCTGACCTTTGACATGAGGGCAGCAATTTCCGGCTCACGCTTCTCGAAATCCGTCGTCGCTGCCGTCACCACCTCTGCCGGCGGATAAGCCGACTTCCCGGGTGTCTTGCAGGTTTCGACCGCGTTGCAAGCGTGGATCTCAGGCACGTACGGGCCAATGTCGACCTTGACCATCTTGTACTTGCCGAGAACGGACGTCGGGCCCCAATAGTAACCGAACCAAGGCTGCTTGTTCTCATTGGCCGCAGCTATCGCCGCTGCCAGCGTCTCTCCTGAGCCGTGATTGAAAACTTCGATGCCGTGGCCTTTCAGATCAAAGGCTTCCGCCAGATGGTCGTTGGTGATCTTACAACCCCAGCCTTCGGGGCAATTATGGAATTTGCCGCCTACCCAGTCGGGATGTGCCAGAATGCCTTCGATCTTTGCAAGTTCCGGATGTTCGTCCACCAGGTATTGCGGGACCCACCATGCATCAATGCCGCCGGGGGTCAGGACATGGCCCAACGTCTTAACTTTGCCGGCGGCCACCAATCCTGGATAAGCGGGCGCGCCATTGAGCCAGAGTTCGGTGACGATGTCGGGGCGGCCGGTCTCTGCGACAGAGGTCACTGCCGTGGCCGTAGCCGATGGCACCACCGTTACCTTGCAGCCGTATCCCTGCTCCATCAGGAACTTGGAGACGGCGGTGACGATCGAGCCCGAGGCCCAGTTCATCTCGGTGATCGTGACATCACCGCATTTCGCTTCGGCCGCAGTCGCGGCGAGCGTTGCGATAAACGCAGCTGCGCTAAGTTTAAGCGTGCGTGAGAGCATTGTCTTCTCCTGTTGGTTTTCCATTCCAGGCGATTGTCCCCGGCAGCCAGAGGCTACCGGGCCGGTTCCCCACGTCAGGAATTATAGGAAGACTGAACATTTAACTAACGAATATAATTCGGGCCTGACATCGACTTTTTCGATACAAGCTCCGTCTTATTAATCGATGGCGAAGCGGGTCACGGCCGCCTCGTCGAAGGTAAAGCCTGTGCCGGGACGGGTGGGAATCAGGATGTCGCCCTCCACGATCTCCATTTCCTCGCGGAACAGCGGGGCGTACCACGGCATGTGCTCCACGGAGATGCAATTGGCAGCTGACCCGGCAATGCAAAGGCTGTGCTCGGTAAAGATATGGGTAGAAATCGGCAGGCTGTAGGTTTCCGCAAGGGCGGCGACACGACGCATTTCGGTGAGGCCCCCAATGCGCTGCAGGTCGGGCATCAATACATCTGCGGCGCGGGCCTCGATCGTGTTGCGAATGCCGAAGCGGGTCCACTCCGTCTCACCCGAGGCAATCGCTATGTCGAGCGCATTCCGGACCTCTGCCTGGCCGACGAGGTTGTGGACGGAAACCGGCTCTTCGAGCCAGCCGACGTCGAGTTCCTCAAGCATCCGGCCCAGCCGGATCGCCTGCTTCGGATTGAGCGCCTGGTTGGCGTCCGCGAGAAGTTCGATGGAGGGCCCAACCGCCTCGCGGACGGCGCTGACGCGCTCAAAATCCTCGCGCGGGTCTACCTTACCGACGCGCACCTTCATCGCCCGAAAACCCTGGTCCAGGAAGATCGCCGCTTCATCAACTAGCTCGTCGACGCTCTGGGATAACCAGAGCCCGCCGCTGGCATATGTGCGAACGCGATCCCGACAGGCCCCGAACAGATAGTGGAGCGGCCGATCCGTACTTTTGCCGACGAGATCCCAGCAGGCCGTGTCAAGCGCAGAGAGCGCCGAGATCGTGACGCCCGCATAACCGGTCGGGTTAATTTCGGACCAGATCGCCGAATTGATCGCCGTCACGTAGTGAGGATCCTGACCCACGATGCGATGCGAGAAGCCGCGCACCATCTCCTCAAAGGCCTTGAGCCGGACGGCATTCAATGTGAAGATATAACTCTGGCCCACGAGCCCTACATCAGTTTCCAGATAGACGAGCAGGCATCCGACCGAGCGCATGTTGTGAATGGCCGTGGTGATCGGCTTGGCAAAAGGTACGTCGGTCAGTCGGGTCTTCAACGCGGTGATTTTCATGTCATCTCTCTGGCTTTGGACCGGAATTCAGGCGATCGTATCGCGCAAGGCTCGCACAGCGGTTTCGATAAATTCCGGCGCAATGACGTCAATACGAACGGCGACGAAGACTGTTCGTTGAAAACGCGGCGCCCCCTCGACCACATGCAGGCGGCCGGACTTGACCTGAGGCGCCACGGACTCGGCCAGAAAATACCCCGAGCCGTTGTTGGCCAGGATATGATCCATGGCTACTGCTGAACTGCGGATCGTGAGCTTGTGGCTGAAAACCCCAGGAAAATGCATGCTGTGCTGGGCTCGAAACGTCTCACCCCAATCCACGAACACGTAGCCTGGAACAACCCCGCTTTGAACGGCACGTGGTTTGGTCGACACCATCACGAGCTCTTCGCTGCTGAGTGGCTCGATCCGCGCCTCCGCGCAGTGACGCGGGTCATAGAGCACGGCAATGTCAAGCAGGCCGGCTCGCAGTTTCTCCATGAGAATATCCGAGCGCTCGCTGAGCGCGCTCGCGACGCCGTCGGGCAGCGCCTTTGCCATTCGTTCCAGCCAGCCCGGCACGACGCGCGGCCAATGATTGTCTTCAACACCCAACGTGACAAAGGCATTCAGGCCCTCCGGCAGCGTGGCAACTTGCTGACCCCGCTCCCAGGCACGCACGATATTCACTGCGCTTGAATGGAACTGATGACCGCCGGTCGTCAGCGCCACTCCGTTCCGCTTGCGGTGAAACAGCTGCCGGTTGAGCCTGCGTTCAAGCCCCTTTATCCGCGCGCTGATGGTCGACTGGGTGACATTGAGTTGGTCGGCGGCGTGCTGGAAGCTGCCGGTCGTGGCGACCTCCAAAAAGGCCTTGATGTGCTCGATGTTCAAAAAAGGAAACTCCGTTAAATCGAATTCCTCGATATGAGTCGGTAATTATATTCGTTTGCCACGTCAACCCGACTGAGAAAGAGTGGGCGGGTAGAAAAAGCGCATGTGCCGGAGCAGAACTCTGGCTGGCCAATGGAGACATCTATGCGGATTGCATTCATCGGGTTGGGCAACATGGGCGGGCCAATGGCCAGCAATCTGGCGCGTGCCGGCTACGAGCTTGGCCTTTTCGACCTGGATCCAAATAAGGTCGAAGCCGTGCGGGCGGCTGGGGCAGCGGCCGGTAACCGCGCAATCTCGTCTGCCACCACCGCTGCCGAGGCGGCTACTGGAGCTGACATAGCGTTCACATCGCTGCCAAACCCGAAGATCATTGAGGCCGCGGCGCTCTCAGAACAGGGGATTCTCGCCGGACTGCCGAAAGCCGCCGTCTGGATCGACCTTTCAACCAACAATCTGGACTGCGAGCGACGCATCCGCGCCGCTGCCACCGACCGGGAGATTGCGTTTCTTGACGCACCGGTTACTGGCGGGATTGAAGGAGCAGCTGCCGGAACTCTGATGATCATGGTCGGCGGCGACAAACATGTATTCGCGCGGTGCAAGCCAGTTCTAGAAAAGATTGGGAACCGGGTCATGCATCTTGGCCCTCACGGGGCCGGCTACGTGGCCAAAATTTCGCAAGTCGTGCTTTGCTACCTCAACTCGGTCGCGCTGAGTGAAGCCCTGATGCTGGGAGTGATGGGCGGGGTTCCTGCCGCGACCATGCTTGGAATCATTCAAGGCAGCACCGGAGCGAGCTATGTCGCGGACCGATATGGTCCGGCTATTCTTGACGGAAGCTACGATCCCGGCTTTGCGCTTGGCCTTGCACACAAAGACTTGGTCCTGACCCTGGAACTGGCAGAGTCAGTCGGCGCCACGTTGCCCATGTGCGAACAGGTTGAGGCGATCTACAAAAAGGCCGTTGACCAGTATGGTTTTGAGCAGAACCACCTCATGGCCGTGAAGCTCTTGGAAGAGCAGAACGGCACATTCCTCCGCTCCATCTGACAATAACCAATCGAAAGGACAAACCAATGGCACACGAGATGAAAGCCGAGGACTTCAGCGTCCAGGGCGGCCATGCGAACATTTCCAAGGAAGAGTGGGAAGCGCGTGTTGATCTTGCTGCCCTGTACCGCCTGGCGAATATCTACGGTTATGACGACCTGATCTGGAACCACATCACGATGCGGGTCCCAGGCACTGACCACCAGTTCCTGCTAAACCGCTTCGGCTTGCTGTACAATGAGGTCACCGCGTCCAATCTGATCAAGGTCGACGAAAACGGCAAGGTTCTCTACGGCCCTGCGGACGTCAATACCGCTGGTTTCGTTATCCATTCAGCAATTCACAACACTCACCACGACATGAAGGTCGTCTTCCACAGCCACGCGCCGGCGGGCCTGGCCATCACGGCGCTGCAGGATGGCCTTGAGTTCCTGACCCAGGACGGCTCAATGCTTTGGGGCGACATCGGTTATCATGACTGGGAAGGACTGTCCCTGACGCTGGAGGAACGGGATCGCCTCGCCAAAAACATCGAGGGCAAAAAATGCCTTATCATGAAAAACCATGGGTTCCTCGCGGTAGGTGCCACGGCCGGTGAGGCCTTCATGAATCTTTATTACACGGTTCGTGCCTGCCGCGTATTGATCGATGCCTATTCCACCGGCCTGAAGCTCGACAAGAGCAGCGAGGACATCTGGCGGCTGGCGCACCGCCAATACGACGATTTCCCGCTTGGCAAACATGAGTGGCCGGCGCTTTTGCGCCAGTGCGATCGGGTTGATCCTTCCTACCGCTCCTAGCATCCAGCTGGAACCCTCGGTCGGAAAACAACCGGGGCTTCCAGCCCCTATTCGTTAGTCAGAAGTCTTGCACGGAGGTCGAACGGGCAGCCGTACTTTCCGTGCGAGCCTATTCTCCTCCCAGGCGGTGCCCAACCCATGACCATCCTGTTGAACAACCATGGCTATGACAATGAAAGCTGGCGAATGGAAATCAGCCGTCAGCTTCCTGAATTGCCTGTCAAAGTGTTCGGTGAACCAATCAATCCTGACGAGGTCGTGTACGCAATGGTCTGGAATCATCCAGCCGGTGACCTCAATCGCTATCCTAATCTCAAGGCGATTTTTTCGCTCGGGGCCGGCGCCGAGCACTTTGTGGCAGATCCGAGTCTACCCGACGTCCCCGTCATCCTGCTCGCGGATCCGGCCGTCGCCCGCGACATGGCGGCACACGCCCTTTATTGGGTGCTGACATTTCACAGGCGATACGGGGACTATGGCTCCCAACAGAAAGAAAGGGTATGGCATCGCAAGCAGATCGTCCCCACGGGAGAGTTTCGCGTCGGGGTCTTCGGGCTGGGTCGCATCGGTACGGAAGTCGCCAGTCGCATCCACGATTTCGGATATGCCGTAAGCGGGTGGGACCGCAGTAACCGAAAAATCGAGGGAATTGATTGCTATTCAGGGGCGAATTCCCTCCCAGAATTCCTGAGCCGCAACGACGTGACCATCAACGCTCTCCCCCTCTCCCCGGAAACTCGCCACTTCCTCAATGAAAAGATTTTCGCAGCCATGCGTCCCGGCGGCTATTTCATCAATATTAGCCGCGGAGCGGTAGTCGATGACGAGTCACTGCTCAAGGTGCTTGACCGCGACCATCTCGCCGGGGCCGCTTTGGACGCATTCGCGCAGGAGCCGCTCCCTGCCGAACATCGCTACTGGTGCCATCCCAAGGTGTTTGTCACGCCGCATATGTCGGGCGCAACATTTGCGTCGAGCGCGGCCGCAGTGATCGCTAATAATGTCCGCCGCTTCGAACTCGGGCTTGAAGTCTTTCCGTTGTTTAACAGGGAAGCGGGCTATTAGGTCCGGTGGCATAAGATACCTGGCGCATCTTTGGCCCACACAACTACGCCGATCTTCACTTAAATCGCTGCAGGCTGAAGCCGCCGGGAAGGCACATCTAGATATCTCCCGGGTGGAAGCTTGCGCGCCTCATGGGGCGCTATCAGATGGGCCGCGCGAAAACATTTCGAAAAGTGGGACGCAGAAATGAAGCCGCATGCAATCGCAACGTCCAGCACCGGGAGCGCCGACTGGGCAAGCAGGAGTCTCGCGTGTTCCAGCCTCAGTTCCCGGAAATAGCGACGCGGCGAGCGGCCAAGCTCATTGCGGAAAAGCCGCTCGATTTGCCTCCTTGAGAGCCCCACAGCTGTCGCGAGCTCCGCCATGGTAAGAGGTGTGGCCAAATTCTCCTGCATCAACTCAATGAGTTTCACAACTGTGGGATTGATGGTTCCATGCTGGCGCAACAGCGGGAGCCGCTGACGCTCATCACCAGCGCGAATGCGGCCTGCCACGGCCAGGTCACCGACGTTCACCGCGACAGGTTCACCGCAATGCTGTTTGACGAAGTAGACCATCATGTCGAAGGCCGCCGTCCCTCCGGCACAGGTCCAGATACTGTCGTCGACCTCGTAGACGGTGGTCACGGATTCAACATGCATGAAATGTTCGTTGAAGGCAGGGTGTGCCTCCCAATGAATCGAGCACTTCCGGTCATTCAGCAGCCCGGTTTCGGCCAAGGCGATCACACCGCTTCCAAACGCTCCTATCATGATCCTGCGCTGCCTGCATTCCCGCAGCCAGGCGTTCAGCGCTTTGCTTGCGTGGCCGTCGTTGGGCTCGTCGCCGCAGACAATGGCCATCAGAGGGCGGTTGGGATGCGACTGATACCGGCGCTCCTGCGCCAAGTCGAAATCGGCTGAGACCGAGATGCCACAACTCGCATCGACAGCCTCTCCAGTTTGGGACACCATGCGCCAACGAAAAACATCGCGCCCGGCCGCGCGGTTTGCCAGCCTTAAGACCTCCAAAGCCGATGACAAAGCGAGCAGTTCAAAGCCGGGCGCCAGATAAAATGTTACTGTCCCAGCGTCGGGGGTGGCTGACGTCCATGTATCGCGGGACCAGTGATGGACCATTTCAGAGCTCTCCGGCAGCGTTCTCGGGGCGACGCTTGGTAATCAGATCGCGCCCATATGACGGTACGGGGGCATCCACGAAAAGGACATTTGCGTCAGCATGGCAGTAGTTTTGCGACAAGGCACGCCCCGTCCAGATTCCTGCATGGCTCCCGGGCGAATTCGCGGGCCTTTGTCAGTCGGGTTCCTCCTCCTCAACCGCTTTACGCTTGGGGCTTTCGCCAATTTCGTCGACGTGCTCCGCCTGGCCGCAGACGACGGCGACCGGAGCCGTCCAATCCGTTGCAAATGGCGTATCATCTCCCCCGACATGTCGCCGATCCGGTCGAGCTGTGGCGTCGCGATCTCTCCCCATGAGAGAATTGGCAATCTCCGTCGCTTTGACTACCTTGTTATTGTCGGCGGTGTCCTTGAGGAGGATAGTGTCCTGATCGACACGCGTTTTGACGAGCATCTTCGGAATGCTGCCGCTTTAGGCATTCCCCTGGTGGGACTGTGTACAGGTTCGTTCATCCTGCACCGGGCTGGCCTGATGGACGGTTACCGCTGTTGTGTCAGTTGGTTTCACAATTCGGATTTCCTTGGGCTTTTCTCTGGCTTGCAGGCCGTGTCCGACCAGATCTTCGTGGTGGATCGCGACCGACTGACCTGTTCAGGCGGTGCCAGTGCCGCGCACCTGGCCGCGTTCCTTGTCGACCGACATCTTGGCAAGGCTCTCGCAGCTAAAAGCTTGCGGATTATGATGTTCGACGAGGCGGCTAGAGGTGAGACTGCCCAGCCGACGGGGAGTCTGGAGGTCGTGGTTCGGGATAAGATCCTAAAACGGGTTGTATTGCTGATGCAGCATCACCTGGATGTCCCACTGACCATCGACCAGATCGCCGGCAAGCTCAACCTGAGCAAACGGATGATCGAGCGGCGCTTCCAGTCTGAGCTCACGACCTCCCCACAAGTGGTCTATACCCGGATACGCTTGGACCACGCACGTCATCTTTTGTCGCGGTCTGAAAAGTCGATTGGCAGTATCGCGTTGGAGTGCGGCTTCTGTGACGGCTCACATCTGAGCCGTGTTTTTCGCACTTATTACCAGCAGAGCCCCCAGCAATTTCGGCTCCAGAGCTTCATTCCACTGCCCGATGCTGCTGCGCCAGCTTGTCTATCAGGTGGTGCTTGACAGAACCGGCCCCCCCGTTCCCCGCCGCCCCCGTGCCTCGCCGCGGGATAACCATTTCCAGTTCCTGCCTACCAGTGTTTCTATTTCGAGAAATGCATCCGGCCAATAGACAGAACAAGAACTGCTCGTAACTGAGCTGGAGTTTCACTTGGGAGGCCATGGGCGCTGAACGCCATAGCAGAGCCACAGTTTGAAACAGGAGGCGTCGTCGCGACGGCACCTCGCATATCGAGACGCAGCCCGGGTGGCAACTGGGAAGTTCGCTGGCCACCAGCTTCCTGTCTGCGCAACAACGCAGCCACTATAACACGGTATGATGGCGCCGATCGTTCGCTTCGCGGCCACGGTGAGGGCCGCTGCTACTGCGCGGGCTGCCTGCGCCAGGGGGCGACGCCGTAATGGACGAGACCGCCTGGGAAAAGCGGGCTGGGTTCACGAGCACCAGGTGCGCGCAGCGCGCACGCGCCGCTCAGAGCTCCCTTTCTGATCCCCGCAAAGCCTGGAAAACGGAACGCATCTTGTGCCCCTCCAGGCTTTGCCGCAATCCCGGCCGCAGGACCCGCTCCGACGCAACATCGGGGCCTGGCGTGCGATAGAGTCGATGCTGCTTCTTGGGTCCAGTTCCTTTTCGGGCAAGGGCCTTCATGCCATTTTCTGGCAGGCTGGCGAAAAGTCTTTGGCCTCGGTTGGGTATTTTTGGTCCGCTTGTCACAATCCTCGCGGTCACTTGCAGGTAGAATGGCAGTCGCGAGGCTGGACGACCAGCAATGAGTTTCGTGCTGCTCGGCGCTATAGAGAGCCGGGCGCAGCGTTCAAGCGCCGACGCCGTGACAAGTGACCAACAGAAAACAGTTCTCCAGCGGAAATGCACAGACTTGGCGATCGGGAGGGATCGACGGACTGAACGAGGACGAGGGCAAATGGTGCGGCCTGGAGAACACTCCGCGATTGAACGCGTGCAAAAATGGCGGGCAGGTCCTGGCATAGTGCCACCGCTGCGGCGTTTTCGCGGTGGCAAATTCGATCTTCGAAGGCCGCCAGGCGAACTGCACAGCAGATGAGAGCCTGCTCGAAGCTGAGCTGTTCGGGATCGCAATTGCATGCCTGCCTTGCGGGCGGCAGCACGTTTCAGTATGCGTCGCTGGGGAATTACTAACCCTGCTCTCCACCTGTCTGAACGGCGTCTGGCGTTGCGGTGCGGCGTACATGGGCTATACGCTCCTGCTGAGGATCTGCTTCCAGATACATTGAGGGACAGAAATCAGCCCGCTCACCAATCCCTTTCCATCCTGCGTGCACACACCTCAGCAGAGGTGGACGATGAAAAAGTGGACGTCCGGCGGGCCTCCTGGCCGGCGCCGACGCATAGCCGATCGCGGCGGGAAAGCTGTTGAACGACCGCGTCGTGCCGTTCTTCTGATGAGCATCGCACTGAGCCCAACGGGTAGAAGACTCGTCAGCTTCTCGAAAGTTAAGCTCCCTAGCATTCGAACTTGGTCTCCAGATGCGGATGACTCAACTGGTGACGGACCCAGGCACTCGCCAAACGGATCGGTACGAGATCGATGTTCCCGTAACAGAAGGAGAGCTTCATGGATTCCACTCCGATAAACGGCACCGGTTCGCTGCCCTCTCCGCCGGGATACGTCGACAGACTCGATGATGATCTATTTAGGCAAGCTTTGAACCAAGCCAGGTCATCGACTGTCGCACTTGTCTCGGCAAACGCTCCGATCTGGAGGTCGAGCGCTCCATACGAGGACTTTTCACATGGCGGCTATTCCTGGAACAATGATATCTGGGGGGGAAAGGGCGCAGGGCCTCAGACAATTTCGGTGTACGCAGACAACCAGTGGAGCGTGTGGTCGAACCAGCCTAATACTGGAGGTATCAAGAGCTATCCCCACCAGGCTTTCAATGTCGGGAAACCGCTCAGTACAATTAAAACTCTGACTGGGAGCTTCAATCAGGATGTTCCTTCTGGCGGCGCCTGGGACACCGCCTACGACATCTGGGACAGCTCACATCAAAATGAGATAATGCTCTGGACAAACCACACCGGAAATCCAGACGGCAGCGGCAATGTTAAGCCTATCTCAAGTCAATATGACACTTCCGGTGCGGCGATTCCGGTCTACCGCAATGTCAATGTAGGCGGGGCGAATTGGAACGTGTTTGTAGGCTCCAATGGCCAAAGGGTAATCTCGCTGGTGCGCACTTCGAAGACCGACAGCGGGACGGTGGACATCAAGGGCGTCCTGGATTGGCTCAAGTCTAAGGGTTACTTTGGCGACATAAATGTCGGCAGCGTTCAATACGGCGTCGAGATTACCGGGTCTCCCGGGGGAGCGAACTTCAACTTCAAGAACTGCTCCGTGACTTCGACGTGATACATACAGGGGCGGCGGATCGCGTGAAAGGGATGTCGGCCAAGTATGTCGGCCGTCCCATCGCCTGTACGATCGCAAAAGGACGTCCCGATCGAAGGCTACGACTGCCTGGCATCATGGATCGCCGTGACCGATGTCGATCGCCGTCAACGCCTTCAACTCGCTCGTTTGCGCAATTGCTGGCCACGGGCGACTACCATGCGCCAGGCTTCATCAGCGTCTTTTTGGGGACGGGTGCGTTCAGATCCAGGCATCGTACCCTGAGGTCGACCTGCCCGACACCGACCTCGTCAATTTGAACTTCAGGGACATACTTTTTGGGTGCGCCGACCGGAGCTGCTGGCGCGCCGCCCAGACAAGGACTTTGTCCATGTGTGGAAAAAACGTCGTGGTGCTTGACGATCATCCAGAACAAAGCAAAAACACTCATGGTAGCTTAGAGGCAGAGATTTCCATGCAATTTGCGAGCGACTCAGCCGAGCTGTTCCGGCACCTGAATGCAGACAAAGCTACGCTCTACCGCTGCATCATGGACGTCTTCGCCGCAGCGAAACGGCAATATCGCCTTCAATTGAGACCAGACGATGTGCTCGCGGAAGCCTGATGGCCGAACGGATCGCCACGCATCGAGGAAATAAACGCCGCCCTCGCCCAGTTGGCGGAATGGGGCAATCTGGAATCGCACCCGGACACCGCGCGCGTGTCCAGTCTCAGCGATTTTTATCGCGCGCGGTTTTACGCGCGGCAATCCAACCGAGAAGCTCGATGCGATGGAGGCGATCCTGCCGCCTCACCTGCGGCGCGGCGTCTTCCAGCCCACCTACCGGCTGATCGAGCTGCTCAGGCGTACCTCGTAATGGAGAGCGGGGTTAGCGGTGATTGGTGCAGGTGCGCGATCAAATTGCTGCCAGCTCCCCATTACCGGCTTTGCCCATAAGACAGGAATTGTAGGCCACGCGGATCGCCCCGCAGGCTCGGCAGCCCTCGACATGGCCGCCGAGCTCGGCCGTCCGGCAGAGCTCGATCGCGCTCATCACACGCCGCTCGTTGCGTCCGAGATGGCC
>NZ_JAVIIT010000031.1:0-20755 GCF_033977265.1 Mesorhizobium australafricanum
CCGTCCGCGCATCGCAAATCACTCCTGTTCGCCAACCGAAGTGAATCACAAAACATCACCAAACGCGACTTTTGCAGCAGCCTGTTAAAGCGCGTCGCCTGAATCCGGTTCAGCGCGACGCGCTTTAGGCGGCGTCGACCCGTTTTCTGGCGGAAGCCGCCTGAATGCGGACGCCGGCCCTATTTATCGGTGACGATCTTGACCTTGTCGCCGGTCGACACCGTCGCGCCGGGCGACATGGCGTTGAGCACCCGGAAAAGATCGAGCTTGCGGTCGACGCCGACCATTTGCGCGGCGAGCGAGCCCATGGTCTGGCCGGCCTGCACGGTGACGACGCGGATATGCAGCGGCTTCAACGCGGCCTTCTCAGCCGGGCTGAGCACACGGAAGGACGCACTGACCGAGCGCGCGACCGGGTCCAGCGCGGTGCTGGCCGAGGGCGCGGCTGTCAGCAGCCTGTAGACCTGTCCGCCGGCGCGGATCACCGCGATGTCGAACTGCCAGCCTTGCGCGCTGGCATGCGCCATCGCCGCCTCGTTGCCGTTGATCGTGTCCTGGCGCACGCTGGCGTCTTCGAGCCCGGCCACCCAGCCGCTGCGGATGTAATCCGCGAGCGACACGGACTTGTTGATCGCCACGCCGTCGAAACGGATGGCGATGTCGCCCGGCCCGGTCGCGGTGACGGCGGCAGCCGTGTTGTCGATGACGAAACCGTTCGGCACCGTGAAGGAGACACCGAGATTGGGGTGCATGAAGGTCTGGCCGCGCACATAGCCTTCTTCCGGCGTGTCGCCGTAAAGCAGGCCATCAATGCCGGCGAGGAAGGCGTCGCGGTCGCGCGTGCCGAAGCCGGGCGGGCCGAAATTGCGCGCGAGGCGCTGCGCCAGCTCGATGCGCTGCGGCGTGTTCGGGTGCGTGGCCAGGAAGTCGAGGCTGGCGTCGGTGGCGCCGCTGACCGAGCGGAAATCGGTATAGGCCGACATCGACTGCAGGAAGCGGCCGGCGGCATAGGGATCATAGCCCGCCTCGCCGATCGACTTGATGCCGATGGCGTCGGCCTGCAGTTCCTGGTTGCGCGAGAATTGCGCGAGCCTCAGCTTGCCCCGGATGAGCGCCGCCTTGGCGGTCGGACTGTCGCCGAGCACGTCGGAAACCACCTTGGTCGCCAAGCCTTCCTCGGCCTCGAGCTGCTGCCGCTGCAGCCCATGATTGGCGGTGACGTGGCCCATCTCATGCGCGATGACGGCGGAAAGCTCGGAGGAATCGTTAGCCAGCGCCAGCAGGCCTCGCGTCACATAGAGATAACCGCCCGGCAGCGCGAAGGCGTTGACGTTGGGCGAATTGAGGATGGTGATGCGATAGGTCTGGGTCGGGTTGGCCGACACCACCGTCAGGTTGCCGACGACCTTTGCCACCATGCGTTCGAGCTTGGGGTCGGAATACTCGCCGCCATAGGTGGCCAGGATGCGCGGATGCTGCGCCTTCGCCATTTCGGCGAGCCTGGCGTTGGCGACGACATTGTCGACGGTGATCGGCTTGTCGGAAGGCTGGAAGCCGCTCTCCTTCACGTCCGGCGGCGTGAACATCTGGCAGCTCGCCAGCACGGCAACGCTCGCCAGCGCGAAAAATCGTGCCAGCGGCCTCATCCACACCTTCTCAGCGCCGGTCGACAGATCGGCTTCCTTTCGAAATCTTTCGGCAAATCACGGCCCACCCGGAACCAGCATGGCCGGACCTAGCCACACTCCCCCGGACAAGGCAAGCAAACGCCGGATCACCCATCGCCGGTTTGGCCGCAAATTATGTCCGCTTCCGGGCAATGTGTTGTGATCCGGCAACGGTGCCGCCTCGATCGCCGATATAGCGCCGGAAGGCGTCCGGTCCAGATCGATCGAAGAAATCATCGGCCGGGCCGGTCGCCGCGATCGTGCCTTCATCGAGGAATGCGACGTCCTGGCCGATGCGACGCGCATCTTCGGGCTGATGCGTGACGAAGAGCACCGTCATTTTGCGCTCGGCATGGATGCCGGCGACAAGGTCGAGCATGTCGTCGCGCAGCGCCGGGCCGAGCGACGCGAAAGGTTCGTCGAGCAGCAATACCGGCCGGTCGCGCAGCAGCACTCTCGCCAGCGCCACGCGCTGCCGCTCGCCGCCGGAAAGCTCGCGCGGCAGCCGCTTTTCCTTGCCCGCCAGGCCAACCCGCGCCAACGCCTCGACGACCGCCGCCCGATCGGCGTCACCGAGCTTCAGCGAGGACGAGCGGCCGAGCCCGACATTGGCTGCGACCGAAAGATGCGCAAACAGGTTGTTTTCCTGGAACACCATCGACACCGGCCGCGCCGAAGGCGGCGCGTTGCCGAGATCGATGCCGCCGATCAGCACCTTGCCTGTACCAGGCGTTTCGAAGCCAGCTATCAGATTGAGCAGCGTCGACTTGCCGGAGCCGCTCGGTCCCATGATGGCGGTGATCCTGCCGGCGGCGAATTCGGCGTCGAAGCGGAAGGACGCCTCGCCATAGCTGAACGAGACGCCATCCAGCGCAACAGCGAGGCCCTTTTGCGCGGCGGTGCCGTAGATGGTCGTCGTCATGACCTTCCTTCCCGCCCCAACCAGTCCGCGACGATCACCAGCATCAGGCAGACGAGGCCGAGCAGCAAGGCAAGTCCCGCCGCATCGGCCGTCCGGTAGCTGCCCATGCGCGCCAGCAGAAGATAGGGCAAGGTCTGCACGGAATCGCTGCCGAACAGCGCGATCACGCCAAGATCGCCAAGCGACAGCGCCATGGCGAAGGCAAAGCCGGTGGCCAAAGGCCGCCTGAGCGACGGCCAGTCGACCAGGCGCAGCCGGGTCCAGCCGGATATGCCGAGCGCCAGGCAAAGCCGCTCGTGGCGTTCGCTGGCCGCGTCATAGGCGGGGCGAATGGCCCGGATGGCGAAGGGCATCGCCATCACCGCGTTGACGGCGACGACCATGATCGGCGCGATGGCAAAGACATCGGTGACCCCGCGCAGCGCCAGGAACCAGCCGGCGCCGAGCACGATCGGCGGCACGACCAGCACGAAGCCGGCGCCGGTGTCGGCGGCATGTTCGAGTAGGCCCATGGCGCTGCCCGGGCTGCGCCGCAGGGCCAGCGCGCGCCGCGCCGCGATCAGCGCCAGCGACAACGTCACACTGAGCAGCGCCGCCAGCAAGGCGAGGCCCGCGCTGGTGAGGGTGGCGCGACGCACCGCCGCTTCACCCCCCAGCCGGCCGAGATCGGCCTCCAGACCTGAAAGCACGGTCGCCACCATCGGTCCGGCAACGAATAGCAGGGCAAGCGCGATAAGGCCGGCGTTCAGCATGCTTTCCGCCCTGCCCGCCGAAAGGTAGCGGCGCGGCGCCACCGGCAGGTTGGCATCGCCGACCGTGTTGGCGCCAAGCCGCGTGAGCACGATGACCACGATGAAGGTCAGCGCGACCTGCAGCAGCGTCAGCACCACGGCGCGCGCCGGATCGAAGTCGAAGCGCAGCGCCTGGTAGATGGCGACCTCCAGCGTCGTCGCCGCCGGACCGCCGCCCAGCGTCAGCACGATGGTGAAGGACGTGATGCAGAGCATGAAGACCAGCCCCGCGATCCCCGGCAGCGCCGCGCGCAGCACCGGCCATTCGATCAGCCGGAAGGCTGGCC
Source organism: Mesorhizobium australafricanum (assembly GCF_033977265.1). Taxonomy (NCBI): domain Bacteria; kingdom Pseudomonadati; phylum Pseudomonadota; class Alphaproteobacteria; order Hyphomicrobiales; family Phyllobacteriaceae; genus Mesorhizobium; species Mesorhizobium australafricanum. Next base: position 3,668 of record NZ_JAVIIT010000031.1, read on the forward strand.
GGGCGCCCATGCCAAGCTGGCTCGCCAGCCGCCACTGGTCAGCGGGAATGGTCCCCAACGCCTCGAGGAACAGGCGCGCGGCCAAGGGCAGGTTGAAGAAGACATGGGCGACAAGGATGCCGGAGAGGCCGTATATCCCCGGCCACTCCCCGCCGCCAAGCGCGGCGAAGACGCCGGCGAAGTACCCGGCCCGGCCATAGAGCGCCAGGATGCCGAGCGCGGCGACGATTGCCGGCAGGGCCAGCGGCACCGTGAACAGTTGCAGGATCAGGCGGCGGCCGGCAAAGGCCGGATGTCTCGACAAGGCGCGTGCCACCAGCAGCGCCGGCGCGACCGACAGCAGCGTCGACAGCAGCGCCTGCCACAGCGTGAAGCGGGCGATGCGGAAGAGGTAGCCGTCGAAGGCAGCGGCAGCGCCCGAGAGATCATGCGCGCCTTCGAGGGCAAGACCGGCGAAAGCGCCGCCGATGAGCGCAGCGATGGCCGCAAGCGCGGCGACGCCGGCGGTGATGCGGGAGTCAGGGCGAGCGGCGGAATGCACGCTGCACCATTTGACTTGGGAAGCTTAGCGTTCCTTCGCGCCCCCCTCTGTCCTGCCGGACATCTCCCCCTCTAGGGGGGAGATCAGCAGCTTTGACGCCCCACTCTTGCCTGCAATGTCGCCGATTGGCGAAAGCCGGCGTGCCAGCCAATCTCCCCCCTAGAGGGGGAGATGTCCGGCAGGACAGAGGGGGGCGCCGTAGAGCAATCATCTTGGAAGGATGATAACCAAGACCAGTTACTTGCTCATCACCGCCAGCCATTCATCCACCCACGCCTTGCGGTTGGCCGCGACCTCTTGCGGGGTGAACAGCAAGGTCTTGGTCGGCTTGACCAGTTTGTCGAAGGCCGGGTTGAGCGGCTTGTCGGTCTTGCCGGCCGGGAACATCCAGTTGGTTTCCGGAATGACGTCCTGGAATTTCGGCCCGGTCATGAAGTCGATGAACTTTTGCGCCAGCGGGTTCGCAGCACCCGTCGTGGTGATGCCGGCGACCTCGATCTGCAGGTACTCGCCTTCCTCGAAGGAGGCCGCCTGGTAGCGCTCGGTATTCTCGGCCACCATGTGGTAGGCCGGCGAGGTGGTATAGGACAGCACCATCGGCGCCTCGCCCTTGGTGAACAGGCCATAGGCCTCGCTCCAGCCCGGCGTCACCGTCAGCACCTTCGGCTTGAGCTTTGCCCAGGCTTCGGGTGCTTTGTCGCCATAGACCGACTTCACCCACAGAAGCAGGCCGAGGCCCGGCGTCGAAGTGCGCGGATCCTGGATCACGATCTTGTCCGTGCCGGCGCCCTCGACCAGTTCCTTCAGGCTCTTCGGTGGCGTCTTCAGCTTCTCGGTGTCGTAGACGACGGCGAAATAGCCGTAGTCGAAGGGCACGAAAGTGTCGTCTTTCCAGCCGCCGGGCACATTGATGCCGGACACTTCGCCATGCGGCGCAAACAGGCCGCTCGCCTTGGCGTCTGCGGTCAGGTTGGTGTCGAGGCCGAGCACGATGTCGGCCTTGGTGCTGGCACCCTCCAGCTTGACGCGGTTGAGCAAGGCGACGCCGTCGGCCACCGAGACGAATTCGAGATCGCAGCCGCATTCGGCCTCGAATTCCTTCTTGACGGCCGGTCCGGGGCCCCAGTCGGCCGTGAAGCTTTCATAGGTATAGACGGTGAGCTTGTCCTTTGCGGTGGCAGGCGCAACGCCTGCCAGAAGCGAAACAAGGCCAGTTGCGAGAATAAGCTTGGACAACATCGCGCGCATCGGCGCCTCCTTCGTTCGAGTGACAAGGAATTGAGGCGCCGGATGGTCCGAAACGTCTAATCCCTCCGCCGGTACAAACCGGATCAGGTTCAGCGGGTTGGCTTTTCGCCTCTCAGCCGGATCACGTCCGGCACCCCGTTAGAGCGTTTCGACAGATAGGCCCGGCCGAAGCAGCGCGCAAGCGGAAGTTTGCCGGACATCTGCGGCCGGCTTCCGTTTCGCGCGGCGGGCTGGTAAGGGCCACGGCCATGGGCACATTCACCATCCTGCTTGGCGGCGAGCTCATCCGCACGCCCCGGCTCGAACGCCAGATCGAGGCTTCGCGCGTCATCGCCGCGGACGCCGGCATCGGCCATGCCCGCTTGCTTGGCCTGGTGCCGGAGCTCTGGGTCGGCGATTTCGATTCGGTGCCGGCGGACCTGCCGAAAGATCTGGCCGCCGTGCCGCGCAAGGTCTTTCCGGCCGAGAAGGACATGACCGATGGCGAGCTCGCCATAGCGGAAGCACTCCAGCGCGGCGCCACCAGTCTCGTGCTTGCCGGCGCCTTTGGCGGCAAGCGCGCCGACCATGCGTTCCTGCATCTGGCGCTGGCCCTGCGCTTGGCTGCTGCCGGCACGCGAGTGCTGCTGACCAGCGGCGCGCAGGAGGGCGTTCCCATCCTGCCTGGCAAGGCCAGCTTCGATTATGATGACGGCACCTTGTTTTCGGTGCTCGGCTTCTCCGAGCTTTCGGGCTTGACGGTCACCGGCGCCAAATGGCCGCTCGACCGCGTCGAGGTGGCGTTCGGCTCCTCGCTCACTATATCAAACGAGGTCAAAGGGCGGCTTGGCGTCGCGCTTGAGCGCGGTCGGGCGATGCTTCTGGCCCACCCCTATCCCCTTCCTGAAAGCTGACATTTCCAGAAAGTTGACATGGCGCCGCCACTCCTCAATCTCGACGGCATTAAACTGACCTTCGGCGGCACGCCGCTGCTCGACGGTGCGGCACTCAGCGCATCCGCCGGCGAGAAGATCGCGCTGGTCGGGCGTAACGGGTCGGGCAAATCGACGCTTCTCAAGATCGCCGCCGGTATGATCGAGCCGCAGGACGGCGAGGTGTTCCGCCAGCCTTCGGCAACGGTCCGCTATCTGCCGCAGATGCCGGATATGGATGGTTTTGCCAGCGTGCGCGCCTATGTCGAGGCAGGCCTCGGCCCGGCCGACGATCCGCATCGCGCCACCTATCTGATGGAACATCTCGGCCTTACCGGCGAGGAGCGGCCGAACGACCTTTCCGGCGGCGAGGCGCGTCGCGCCGCCCTTGCCCGCGTCATGGCGCCGGAGCCCGATATCCTCCTGCTCGACGAGCCGACCAACCATCTCGACCTGTCGGTCATCGAATGGCTGGAAGAAGAACTTGCCCGCACCTCCTCGGCGGTGATCCTGATCTCGCACGACCGTCGCTTTCTCGAGCGCGTCACACGCGCCACGGTCTGGCTCGATCGCGGCGAGACCCGCCGGCTGGACAAGGGCTTTGCCCATTTCGAGGAATGGCGCGACCAGGTGCTGGAAGAGGAAGAGCGCGAGCAGCATAAGCTCGGCCGCCAGATCGTGCGGGAGGAGCACTGGCTGCGTTATGGCGTGACGGCCAGGCGCAAGCGCAACATGCGCCGCCTCGGCGAATTGCAATCCATGCGCCAGCGCTTCCGCAGCCATCGCGGCGCCGAAGGCACCGCGACTATGGTGGCGAGCGATGCCGCCGAATCGGGCAAGCTGGTGGTCGAGGCCAAGGGCATCGACAAGAGCTTTGGCGACCTCACCGTGGTCAAGGGTTTCTCGACCCGCATCCAGCGCGGCGACAGGGTCGGCCTGGTCGGACCGAACGGCGCCGGCAAGACGACGCTTCTGAAGATGCTGACCGGCGAGCTGGCGCCGGATGCCGGCGGTGTGCGGCTCGGCGTCAATCTGGAGATCGCAACGCTCGACCAGAAGCGCGAGGCGGTCGACCCGCAGGAGACCCTGGCGCATTACCTGACCGACGGTCGCGGCGAGAACCTCGTCATCAATGGCGAGCAGCGCCACGTCGTCTCCTACATGAAGGATTTCCTGTTCAAGCCGGAGCAGGTACGCACGCCGGTGCGCGAGCTTTCCGGCGGCGAGCGGGCGCGGCTGTTGCTCGCCCGCGTTCTGGCCAGGCCGGCGAACTTGCTGGTGCTCGACGAGCCGACCAACGATCTCGACATGGAGACGCTGGAATTGCTGCAGGAACTGGTCGCGGGCTTTGCCGGAACCGTGATCCTGGTCAGCCACGACCGCGACTTCCTCGACCGCACCGTCACCAGCGTGATTGCGCCCGACGGCGGCGGGCGCTGGATCGAATATGCCGGCGGCTATTCCGACATGCTGGCGCAGCGCGGCGGCTCCAGGCTGGAAGACCGCAAGGCAAGGTCGAAAGCCGAGGCGAGCGAGGCTGCGCCGAAAGCCGAACAAGCCGCGCCGAAGGGTCCGGCGAAGAAGCTCTCGTTCAAGCAGAAATTCGCATTGGACTCCCTGCCGAAGAGGATCGAGGCGGTGATGGCCTCGATCCAACGGCTGGAGAACAATATCGCCGACCCCGCCTTCTACGAACGCGATCCCGTTTCATTTCAGAAGACCATCGCCGCGCTCGACAAGGAGCGCACGACCCTCGCCGCGCTCGAGGAAGAGTGGCTGGAACTGGAAATGCTGCGCGAAGAGATGGAAGGATAACTGGCTTGCCTGCGCGTATTTATGCGCTTATCTTATGCGCATAAAGGAAGGCAGCCATGCTCCATTCGACTGCAAAACAGCAACGCAAATCGGTCAACACCTCGATTGATTCCAAATTGATCGAAGAGGCCAAGGCGCTGGGCATCAACATGTCCCGGGCTGCCGAGCAAGGAATCGCAAAGGCGATTTCTGCCGAAAAGACGCGCCGCTGGCAGGAAGAGAACAAGGCAGCCCTCGAAAGCTCCAACGACTACGTCAAGCGCAATGGCCTGCCTTTAGCCAAATACCGGCTGTTTTGATGGCCCGTTATGACTTCTACAGGAGCGCGGGAGGCGATGGTTATCTGCTCGATATCCAGTCCGACCTGCTGGAGCACCTCGATACGAAGGTCGTCGTTCCGCTTTTGCCGCAGAAGATGGCACCCTTGCCGGCCGGCCGACTGAACCCGATCTTCAGGATCGATGGCGAGGACCATGTAATGGTCACTCAATTCATGTCGGCCTTGACGGCTTCGGAACTACGGGCGGCAGAAGGGAGCCTTGCCAGACACCACGACGATATCGTTGCGGCCCTCGACATGCTGTTTCAAGGGTTTTAGGTGGCGGCGCCCTGCACCGCCACGATCGCTCACCCCGACGTCTTCGCCGCCCAGGCCTTCAGCGCCTCATCAAAAACCTTCTCGCCGGGAATACCCTTTTCCATGGTGAGCAACGCGCGGCGTCCGGTCTTGTAGACCACCGGCACGTCGATCCACGCCTGCCCCCTCAGCAGCGTCAGGTTGGCGTCCTCGTCGGCCTTGGTGTCGTTGAGCGCGACGAGGAAGAAGCCGTCGGCGATCTTGGCCGGAATGCCGATCAGCGGGCTGCCGGCATCCTGCTCGGAGCTCTTCATGGCGATGCGCAGGATGTTGTCGACGCCGCCGCCGTCAAACCCTTCCGGCGTCAGGAAGATCATCTCGATGATGTGGCTGGCCGGCAGGGTCTGGTCGGTGTTGCGCCGGATCGTCATGCGCAGCTGGATATTCTTGCCGGGGATCGTCGCCTCGGCGCGGATTGCCGGTTCCGGCGGCAGGTCGCCCCCAGGCGATTCCTGCACCAGCGACCACACGATGCTGCCGGGCTCGGCCGTGCCCTGCTGGGTGCTGGTGCGCTCCTCATAGAAGATCGCCTTCTGCCCGACCGGCACGGTCGCCTCGGCCGTCGCCGGTGCAGGCGTGGCGGGTGGCGTGCCTGCGGCCGGTGGCGTTGTCGCTGCGGCCGGTGGCGTTGTCGCTGCCGCGGGTGGCGTGGCGCCGGCCGCGGGTGGCGTGGCGCCGGCCGCGGGTGGCGTGGCGCCGGCCGCGGGTGGCGTTGCCGCATCAGTCGCTGGCGGTGTGGTCGCGGCCGCCGGTGGTGTCGGATTGGCCGCGTCGGTCGCCGGCGCAGCCGGCGTTGCTCCCGCGGCAGACGCCTCAGGCGTTTGCGTTGCCGGCGCCGGCGGGGTGCCGGTCGTGGCGGGCGCTGTTGCCGGCGCAGCCGGCGGGCGCGAGGTCAGCGCCGCGACGGATTCGCCTTCGCCGATCGTGGCCTGTCCGCCGGCGGGACCGGGATCGACCTCCTTGCCCTCGGGTGTCAGGCGCTGCGTGAACTTGGTCGTGTCGGCCGGCTCGCTGGTGCCGGCGGGAGCCGGTGCTGCCGCCGTCTCCGTCGCCGGCTTGGCGGGTGCCGGCTTTACCAGCGCCGGCTCGACCAGCGGCTCGGTCGAGACCGTCTTGCTGCCGCTGCCGCCAAGGCCAAAGAGCGAGCCAAAGGCGTTCTTGTTCAGCCATATGCCGTAGCCGCCGCCGGCCAGCACCAGCAGCGCGATGACGGCGGCGATCAGCCCGCCATAGCTGCGCCTGCGCCGCTGCGGCTGAGGCCGCAGCCGCTGGAAGGTATCGGCCGCCGGCTGCTCGTCATTGGCAAAGACGTCGCTGCCATCATCGGGATCGGCAGCGTCAATGCCGGCGAGGCCTACGTCGTCCTCGCGCGGCGACGGCATCGGCGGTGCCGCCTTCTGCCAGGCTGGCTCCGCCTTTGGCGTGCTTTGCCAGTCAGGCTCGGCCTTCGCCGGGGTTTGCCGTGCGGGCTCTGTCTTCGGCGCGCTTTGCCAGTTCGGTTCCGTCCCGGCGGGCGCGGGCGCCGGCTTGAATGGTTCGGATCTGAACGGATCCGGCTTGGCGGGCTCCGGCGCCGCCGGCTGGCGGGTATGGCTCGGCTGGTTCTTGTTGCGGTCGATGGAGGAGAAAATATGCTCCAGCTCCGCCAGCGGATCCTCGGCCGGAACGCGTTTGACATAGTCGCGCTCGACGCTGGAAATGGCATCTTCCAGCGAGCGCTTCTGCTTGCTGACGACATCGGGCGCCAGCGGCGGGGAATACTCGGCGAGCTTCTTCGCCAGCACCGCGCGGGCACCGTCGTATATCTGCTTGCGCATCTCGAACGAAGGATCGCTCTTCTTGTCGAGCTGCTTTTTCAGAACACTAACGAAATCTGCCATGCGTCAGGTGACCTGCATTCTTTTCCCGCCAGCCGCAAATCAGCCGTAGCGCCGGGAAGGGCTGTGAAACTAGTCTTGAAACGGGTCGGTCACAAGTATCGTGTCGTCCCGCTCGGGGCTGGTGGAGAGCAGCGCCACCGGGGCGCCGATCAGCTCCTCGATATAGCGTACATATTTGACGGCTTGCGCCGGCAAATCGTTCCAGCTTCTGGCGCCGGCCGTGGTTCCCTTCCAGCCTTCGAGCGTCTCGTAGATGGGCTCGACCCGCGCTTGCGCGCCCTGGCTGGCCGGCAGGTAATCGATCGTCTCGCCGTCGAGCCTGTAGCCCGTGCAGACCTTGATCTCGTCCAGCCCGTCGAGCACGTCGAGCTTGGTCAGAGCGATGCCCTTGATGCCGTTGACGGCGACGGCCTGGCGCACCAGCACGGCATCGAACCAGCCGCAGCGCCGCTTGCGGCCGGTGACGACGCCAAACTCGTGGCCGCGCGTGCCGAGGAACTCGCCGATCTCGTTCTTCTGCTCGGTCGGGAACGGCCCCTCGCCGACGCGCGTCGTATAGGCCTTGGTGATGCCGAGCACATAGCCGATGACGCCTGGGCCCACGCCCGAGCCGGCGGCCGCCTGTCCGGCCACGGTGTTGGACGAGGTGACGAAGGGATAGGTGCCGTGGTCGATGTCGAGCAGCGTGCCCTGCGCGCCCTCGAACAGGATGCGCTCGCCGGCGCGACGCTTGTCGTCGAGCACCTTCCAGACGCGGTCCATGTAGGGCAGGATTTCGGCGGCCACCGAGGTCAATTCCTGCATGATGGCCTCATGCGTCGCTTCCGCATGGCCGAGCCCGCGGCGCAGCGCATTGTGGTGCGTCAGCAGCCTGTCGACCTTGAGGGGAAGCGTTTCCAAATCCGCCAAATCCATCACCCGCACCGCGCGCCGGCCCACCTTGTCCTCATAGGCGGGGCCGATGCCGCGGCGTGTCGTGCCAATCTTGGTTCCGGAGTTCGAGGCGGCGTCTTCGCGGAATCCGTCCAGCTCCCGGTGCAGCGACAGGATAAGCGCGGTGTTTTCGGCTATTTTCAGGCGCTCCGGCGTGACCTCCACGCCCTGTTCCTTGAGCTTCTTGACCTCGGCGACGAAGGCATGCGGATCGAACACCACGCCATTGCCGATGATCGAAAGCTTGCCTTCGCGCACCACGCCGGAGGGCAGCAGCGACAGCTTGTAGACCTTGCCGTCGACGACCAGCGTGTGGCCGGCATTGTGACCGCCCTGGAAGCGCACGACCACATCGGCCCGTTCCGACAGCCAGTCGACGATCTTGCCCTTGCCTTCGTCGCCCCATTGCGAGCCGACGACCACCACATTGGCCATGTTCTTTTCCCTTGAAATGCCGCGCGGGCGGCCTGAAACGACAGGCCTCTATAGCGTCAAGCGCCGGCGGGCGCGACCCTTTCTTTGCTGCTGAAACCCTGGAGCACAACCCCGAAAAGTGAGAACCCGTTTTGCAGGTTTTTCAGAAGAGACTCGAAGGGTCCGGCCAGGATGGTGAACCTCAATGAAGGTCATCCTGATCCAGGCACAACAGAATCCGGCTTTCGCATCATTCACTTGCCGCCGCCGCCGCACCATCCCGGCTTCGAGCCTTGAACGCATTGCGCCGCGCCGGATTTTGCTGCCGGCCTGTTTATCCACCTGGTGCCCGATCTTCGGCACGCTGCTGTCGGTGCTGATCTCGGCGAGCAGTTTGAGCCCTATCAGGCGCTCGCGCTCGCGCTGGTGCTCGGCGGCATCACGCTCGCCGAATACAGCGGCAGGAGGGCGGCCGCCTGGCATGAGCCGCGCCGGGTCGCCCGCCTGCCGTAGCAGGCGGGACGTATCCCAGGCTTTCCTCATGTCACATGTCACTAGCCGCCGACGTCGAAGTGCAGCGGCTTGGCCGAGTCGATCGATTGGTGCGCCCGCAGCTGATCGAGCACTTTTTCCGGGAACGGCGCGTCGAGATAAAGCAGCGCGATCGCGTCGCCACCCGGCCGGTTGCGGCCGAGCTGGAAGTTGGCGATGTTGACGCCGTTCTCGCCGCAGACCGTGCCGAGCAGGCCGATGATGCCGGGCGCGTCGGCATTGGTGGTGTAGAGCATGTGCTGGCCGACCTCGGCGTCGAGATTGATACCCTTGATCTGGATGAAGCGGGGCTTGCCGTCGGAAAAGCAGGTGCCGGCGATCGAGCGCGTCCTGTGCTCGGTCGTGACGGTGAGCTTGATATAGCCGTCGAACACGCCCGACTTGTCGCGCTTGACCTCGGCGACGATGATGCCGCGCTCCTTCACCATGATCGGCGCCGACACCATGTTGACGTCCGAGACCTGCGGCCGGATCAGGCCGGCAAGGGCAGCGCTGATCAAAGCGCGCGTGTTCATCGTCGCGGTCGAGCCGTCGAACAGGATCTCGACCTCCTTGATCGGATCCTCGGTGACCTGGCCGACAAAGGCGCCGAGCACTTCGGCGAGCTTGACGAAGGGCTTCAGCCGCGGCGCTTCCTCGGCCGTGATCGACGGCATGTTGATGGCGTTGGAGACCGCGCCCTTGATCAGGTAGTCGCTCATCTGCTCGGCGACCTGCAGCGCGACATTCTCCTGCGCTTCCGCGGTCGAGGCGCCGAGATGCGGCGTGGCCACGACATTCTCCATGCCGAACAGGGCGTTCTGCTCGGCCGGTTCGGCCTCAAACACGTCTATACCGGCGCCCGCCACCTTGCCGCTCTTCAGCGCCGCCACGAGGTCGGCCTCGACGACCAGTCCACCGCGTGCGCAATTGATGATGCGCACGCCGTCCTTCATCTTGGCGATTGCAGCCGCGTCGATGATGTTGCGCGTCTTGTCGGTCAGCGGCGTGTGCAGCGTGATGAAGTCGGCACGGGCGAAAAGCTCGTCGAGCTCGACCTTCTGGACGCCGAGCTCCTCGGCGCGGCTGTCCGACAGGAACGGGTCGAAGGCGATCACATGCATCTTCAACCCGACGCCGCGCGTGGCGACGATCGAGCCGATATTGCCGCAGCCGATCACGCCCAGCGTCTTGCTGGTGATCTCGACACCCATGAAGCGGTTCTTTTCCCACTTGCCGGCATGGGTCGAGGCATTGGCTTCCGGTATCTGCCGCGCCAGCGCGAAGATCATCGCTACCGCATGCTCGGCCGTGGTGATCGAATTGCCGAAGGGCGTGTTCATCACGATGATGCCCCTGCGGCTGGCGGCCGGGATATCGACATTGTCGACGCCGATGCCGGCGCGGCCGACCACCTTGAGCCTGGTTGCCGCATTGATCAGCTTCTCGGTGACCTTTGTCGCCGAGCGGATGGCGAGGCCGTCATACTGGCCGATCACCTCAAGCAGCTTTTCCTTGTCCTTGCCGAGGTCGGGCAAGTAGTCGACATCGATGCCGCGATCCTTGAAGATCTGCACGGCAGTGGTTGAAAGTTTATCCGAAACGAGAACGCGGGGCGCCATGGCGGCCTCCTTGAAGGGGATTGGGTGTGTCGGGCAATGGTGGCGGCCGGAGGCCGCCACGGGTCTCAGGCCGCTGCCTTGAGCGACGCCTTCTGCGTGGCGAAGGCCCAGTCGAGCCAGGGCAGCAGCGCTTCGAGATCGGAAGTCTCGACAGTGGCGCCGCACCAGATGCGCAGGCCGGGCGGCGCGTCGCGATAGGAGCCGATGTCGTAGGCGACGCCTTCCTTGTCGAGCGAAGACACGATCCCCTTGGCGAAGGCCGCCTGCCCGTCGGCGTCGAGCGCCGCCACATCCGGATCCGTGAAGGCAAGGCAGACCGACGTGTTCGAGCGCGTCGCCGGCTCGACGGCGAGGTGGCCGAGCCACGCCGACTTGTCGGCGAACCGGTCGAGCACCGCGGCATTGGCGTCCGCGCGGACAATGAGAGCCTCGAGTCCCCCGATCGACTTCGCCCAGTGGAGCGCATCGAGATAATCCTCGACGCACAGCATGGACGGCGTGTTGATGGTCTCGCCCTTGAAGATGCCCTCGATCAGCTTGCCGCCCGAGGTCAGCCGGAAGATTTTCGGCAGCGGCCACGCCGGCTTGTAGGTCTCCAGCCGCGCGACGGCACGTGGGCTGAGGATCAGCATGCCGTGCGCGCCCTCGCCGCCCAGCGCCTTCTGCCAGGAGAAGGTGACGACATCGAGTTTTTCGAAATCGAGCCGTTGCGCGAAAGCCGCCGAAGTGGCGTCGCAAATGGTCAGACCCTTGCGGTTCGTGGGAATGAAATCGCCATTCGGCACGCGCACGCCCGAGGTCGTGCCGTTCCAGGTGAAGACCACGTCGCGGTCGAAGTCGACCTGCGTCAGGTCGGGCAGCTTGCCGTAACCGGCCTCGAACCTGCGCACATCGGCGAGCTTGAGCTGCTTGACCACATCCGTGACCCAGCCGGAGCCAAAGCTTTCCCAGGCGACCATGTCGACGCCGCGCTCGCCGAGCAGCGACCACAGCGCCATCTCGACCGCGCCGGTGTCCGACGCCGGCACGATGCCGATGCGATAGTCCGCGGGAACGTCGAGGATTTCGCGCGTCAGCTCGATCGCCTGCTCGAGCTTGGCCTTGCCGATCTTGGCGCGGTGGGAGCGCCCGAGCGCGGCCTTCGACAGCGCCTCGACCGACCAGCCGGGGCGTTTTGCGCAGGGACCTGAAGAGAAATTGGAGTTTGCCGGACGGAGTCCGGGCTTGGTAAGCGTCGTCATCGTGGTCTATCCTTCCAGATAGTGGCCCCTCGTTGGGGAGGGGTGGCCCACGGACGGCGATATGCGCTCACGCTTTCGGCGTCAAGAGCAAAATTTTTGTCGCTGGCGGGATATTCGCCCGCGAAAGGCAATACCGCAAAAAAGGCGACGGCGGGCCTGAAGGCCCGCCATTCGCGAATTTCACTGACCGCTGCGCTACCAGAGATCGTAGCGCAGCCCGAGCTTGACGGTCTGGAAATTCACACCCTTGTGAACGTTGAAGAGCCCGTTGTCGTAGGCGACATGCTGGGCGCTCGGGATCGAGAGATATTCGTAGCCGAGGTCGACTGAAACATTTTTGGTCACTTGGTAGGAGAGGCCGGCTGCCAGCGAATAAGCAAAGTCATAGCTGGCCTTCGAACTGACCTGGCCGTCATAGCCGGCAGGATCATTGCAATTGAATTGCGTCGTGGTGGTGGTGCCGCTGCCGACGACGCTGCTGGTCGATTCAACGCAATTTTTCGCGCCGATCGCACTGGCGTACTTGTCGTAGACAACGCCGGCCCCGGCGCCGATATAGGGCGTGATACCGACATAGGTTCCGAGATCGACATAGCCGTTGACCATCAAGCTATAGGCTTTGTTCAAGGCGTTGCTGGATCCTTTGCAGGGCTGCGTAGTGCCCAAAACAGTGCTTTGGCTTGTAATCGTTTCGCTGGTGTTATCGACGATTGTCGTCGTTGTTGATCCGCTACACGTGGTGTCTACACTGTCGCCGAACTTGTTTGATGGCAGGATCCCCAGGTTCAGGTCAGCGCGAAGATAATCGTTGAAATGATAGCCCATGCCGACGCTGGCATCGAACAGCGTCCGGCTGTGCGAAAAGCCCGGATTGTTGCTGGTGTCGTCGAACGGATGGCTGAAGGCGTAGCCGACGTCGCCGCGCAGGTACCAGCCCGAGCCGACCTCGACCGGCTGATAGTCCGGCGCCTGGTCGACATAGATCGGTGGGTCGTAGTCGGCCGACACCGCTGGTGTCACCGGCATCAGCACGATTGCGGCCAGCGCCAGTGCGATACGCGATTTTGATATCATGGTCCCCGGCTCCTGAAGTTGGCGCCAGTCGCGAGCGCGAGCAGAGCTGCCGTTTCAGGAAGCATTGTTAACCATAGTGGTTAAGTGCCGGTTAAGGATAACGCTCCGTTACCGAATTGATTTTGATCGGATTTTACGGATGGCGCAGAAAGCGAAAGCCGCCCGGCTGATGCCGGGCGGCTGGCGAATTTAGCAATGTTGGAAGCGATTACTTGGTGTAGATCGGTTCCGGCTCGGGCTGATAGGCCACCGGTTGGGCGCAGCCATTGTTGCCGCCGAACTGGTAGCGCAGACCACCGCGCACCTCGTGGGTATTGATGCCATGATCGAACCCTGGCCCGGAGCTGGTCGAAGAGAACTCGAACATGCGCCCGCCCTGGATGTGGGTGAAGCGGTAACCTGCATCGAGGATGACCCTATCGGTCAGGCAGTAGGAAGCGCCCGCCATGAGAGCGTAGGCGAAGCGCCAGTTGGACGACCCCGGATTGGTCTCGGGGGTGTTCGGATCGTGGACCGTGTCCCACTTGATGTGCGCGCCGCCGATGCCGGCGCCAACATAGGGCGTGATGCCATGCCAGGTGCCGATATCGACATAGGCGTTGGCGAGCAGCAGCAGGGCGCTCATCTTGGAGACCTCGGTCGAGGTCGAGACGAGATCCGAGGTCTGGCCATTGAAGTTCGAGCTGAACCAGTAGTCGGCAGTCAGATCGGTACGGAAGTAGTCGTTGATCTTGTAGCCGACGCCGCCGCCGAGCGAGAAGCCGCCCTTGAGCTTGCCGAAATCGAAATCGTTAGTGCCGGGCGGTGGTCCGTAGGTAATGTAGTCGATGCCACGCAAAGTCGACTTGTGATAGTCGATATCGCCGCGGATGTACCAGCCGCCGACATCGACGGGCTGGGCTTCGACGACCGGCGGCGGTGCCGGCTCGACGGGAAGCGGTTCCGCGAGGTCGGCGGCGAGAGCCGGCCCGGCTACCCCCGCGAACAGCGCGGCAAGCAATGCCATTCTTGTTGTCTTGAACATTCCGTCACCCCTGAGAAGCCTCGGGACGACGCCCGCCCGAAGATGATTGACCTCGGGTGTGGATAATGAATTGCAAAGGTTAAAAGCCGTTTAACCGTATCGATTAACCACGAATCTATACAATTCTAGATGGAAAGCCGTTGTCCGGGGGACGTCGCGCGACAACGAAAAAAGCCCGCCTGGCGGCGGGCTTTCGGAGTATCAGGAACCCGTGCCGCTGGATTCAGGCGGCGCTGCGGGTTTCCTGAAGGATGCCGACGATGTCGTTGACGACGGCCTCGACCAGTTGCGGATCGTCGCCCTCGGCCATGACGCGGATGAGCGGCTCGGTGCCGGATGGCCGGATGACGAGGCGGCCGGACTTGCCGAGCCGGTTGCGTCCCTCTTCGATCGCCGCCTTGACCGGCGCTTCCTCCAGCGGCTTGCCGCCGGAAATGCGGACATTCTTCAGAAGCTGCGGCACCGGCTCGAACTTCTTCGACAATTCGCTGACCGGACGGTTCTGCCGCTTGATGCAGGCCAGCACCTGCAGCGCCGAGACCAGGCCGTCGCCGGTGGTCGAGAAATCGGAAAGCACGATGTGGCCGGACTGCTCGCCGCCGACATTCAAGCCGTGCGCGCGCATATGCTCGACGACATAGCGGTCGCCGACCTTGGTGCGGTGCAATTGCAGCTTCATGTCGCCGAGGAAGCGCTCCAGCCCGAGATTGGACATCACGGTGGAGACGACGCCGCCGCCGGCCAGCCGTCCACTCTGGTGCCAGGACTCGGCGATCAGCGCCATGATCTGATCGCCATCGACGATGGCGCCGTTCTCGTCGACGATGACGACGCGGTCGGCGTCGCCGTCGAGCGCGATGCCGATATCGGCGCGCACCTCGTGCACCTTCTTCTGTAGGCCGGCCGGATGGGTCGAGCCGCACTCCTTGTTGATGTTGAAGCCGTTCGGCTCGACATTGATCGCCACCACCTCGGCGCCGAGTTCCCACAGCGCCTCGGGCGCCACCTTGTAGGACGCGCCGTTCGCGCAATCGACGACGATCCTCAGGCCCGAAAGCGACATCGAGCGCGGCAGCGTGCGCTTGGCGAATTCGATATAGCGGTCATGCACGCCATCGACGCGCTTGGCGCGGCCGAGTCCGTCGGAATCGGCGAGCGCCAGCTCGATATCCTTGTCGAGCATGCCCTCGATGCGCTCCTCGATCTCGTCGGAGAGCTTGTAGCCGTCGGGCCCGAACAGCTTGATGCCGTTGTCGTAGTAAGGATTGTGCGAGGCCGAGATCATCACGCCGATGTCGGCGCGCAGCGAGCGCACCAGCATGGCGACCGCCGGTGTCGGAATCGGACCGAGCAGGAAGACGTCCATGCCGGCGGCGCACAAGCCCGCCACCATCGCGTTCTCGATCATGTAGCCGGAAAGCCGCGTGTCCTTGCCGAGCACGACGCGGTGACGATGATTGCCGCGCTGGAAGGAGAGCCCGGCGGCCATGCCGACGCGCATGGCGACCTCGGCCGTCATTGGAAACTTGTTGGCGCGTCCGCGAATACCGTCCGTGCCGAAATACTGACCTGCCATGTCCCTACAGTCCCCGTCGGTTTTTCAGCGGCCCGTATTGCCACAATTGGGCCGCACCCGATCATCAAATTTCGTGACTATATATCACCGTTCCTTAGAAAATCATTGTCACGGGCGGTGCAAGTGATTCGACGGCATATCACCACCTTTGACTTGGCGGCGCTACACCCGCCCGCGAGAGGCTTTTCGGCGCCTTGTCCGCCGGCGAACCTTGGCTACCGGCGAACCCGCAAGCAATTCATCACCTTATCGGGAGCAACACACTTTGTGACGGCGCTCGCGCCGGAAGCATCTGGCGCAACCGGACATTGAGCGTTATTGGTTTGGCATAGGGACACATATTGGCGGCAGCAAGGGAGAAAACGCCATGCTTATTCATAGACTTGCAGTTTTGACGGGGCTTGCCGTTGGAACCTTGTTCCTGGCGGCGCCGGCCAACGCGCTGACCATGGCCGAGTGCAGCACCAAGTATAACGCGGCCAAGGATGCGGGAACGCTCGCCGGCCAGACCTGGTACCAGTTCCGCAAGGCGCAGTGCGGCAGCGATGCTTCCGCCGCGACCGACACCAAGGCCGCAACCGATACGAAGGCGGCGACCGATACGAAGGCCGCCGACACCAAGCCTGCCAAGAAGACGAAGGCCGCCGCCGCTGCCGACGACGCAGCCAAGGGCCTGAGCTCCAAGGAATGCAGCGCCAAGTACCAGGCTGCAAAATCCGCCGGCACGCTGAACGGCATGAAGTGGAACGACTTCCGCAAGGCCGAGTGCGGCCCTGGCGCAACCGCCGCGGCTGCGACCGCGCCTGCCGCCGACACCAAGCCTGCCAAGACGAGCAAGACCTCGACCGCGGCGGCTGCCGACGGCGGCAAAGGCCTGACCATGGCCGAATGCAGCACCAAGTACCAGGCTGCCAAGACTGCCAACAAGCTCAACGGCATGAAGTGGAACGACTTCCGCAAGGCCGAATGCGGCGCCGGCGCCGACGACGACGAGACCGTGCCGGCTCCGACGGAAGCGACCTACACCAGCGAGCCGGCGAAGCCGACGGCGGTGGCGCCGAAGGGCGTGAGCTTCCCGAAGGCGATCTCGCCGAAATTCGCCACCGAGACCCCGGCCAAGGGCCGCATGCATACCTGCCTCGAGCAGTACTACGCCAACAAGGATGCCAACACGCTGAACGGCCTGAAGTGGATCCAGAAGGGCGGCGGCTTCTACAGCCTGTGCAATGCCAAGCTGAAGAGCTGATCGCGTAGCGATTATTTCCGGAAAAGGCCCGCGCATCGCAAGATGCGCGGGCCTTCTTGTTTGCCGCTTTATTGCATTGAAGCGAAGTCGCAACATACGGGATCATAGGAAGCGGGCGACATCTTCCGGCGTTGGCGCCGCCCCTCATCTGGCTACCGCCATCTTCTCCCCGTAAACGGGGAGAAGGACGCTGTCACGGCGGGTTTCGCCAATCATCAACGTTGCAGGATGAGCACCGAGAAAGCGGCCAGCCTCTTTCTCCCCGTTTACGGCAGGGGAATCGCATATGGCTTTTTGGGACTTGAAGTTGGGCTAGGAAGAGATTCTTTGGGCAGGCAGTCGAACTGAGGAGAGACTGCCATTTCGAGCCTAGAGAGCTATTTCGGCGCGCTGCC
>NZ_JAVIIT010000032.1:0-18506 GCF_033977265.1 Mesorhizobium australafricanum
GGACGGAGACCTCGCAGACGAGGGCGTGGAGGACTGCATCTGCGTGGTGAGCCAATCCCAAGCCCCCTCGAACGGGGTAACTGGAGCTGAGGAAAACTCTTGAAACGAGCTGGCCTGCTGGGCGCCTTCCCCGGCGAACGAACCCGCCTCCTCAGGATCCCGCAACCCGAGCGCTCTGTTCGCCTCAACGACTTGTAGGTATTGCCGAAGGTCGTTGAGACGCAGCTTGGCCTGCTTAGTGGCTTGTTCGAAGCCCTTGACATCTCGCATCAACTCACTTTGTTGCTGCTGACCCCCCTTGAGTCGGCTCACTATGCTCCCCTTCTTCTCCCTTTGGAGCCAATCACTAAACCTGCGTTGCACGCTAGCCGCATGGAAAATAGGGGCCTTCTGTTTCGCAGTCGGCTCGGGTCCAAGGTTGCTCAATCTTTCTTGGGTCACAAGGTCGATAAGTTCGGCGTCGTCGGGATAAGCATCCAGGATGCGCCGCCCCATGATACGCGGGCCGGGCCCGATCTGTTCGATGCCGCACCCTTCCGACATAAGCCTCCGGAGATGATTCAGCGTCGACTGAAGACGGTTCTCAGGGTCGTTACCCTGGGCTTTATACAGGTCTAAATCGTCGGCCAGCGATTCATCTCGAAACCGAGAAGCCAACGGCTCCTTGTCGTTCTCATGGAGCCAGTTGGCGAATTTTTTTGCATGTATCAGGCTGCTGTCAATCGTGTTTTTGGGAACCCCGGCTTGCATGGCTGCCGTTTTGAACCTCTTCATGAGCGCAGCATCTTCGGCAGGAGGGGCAGCCAAGCGCTGTCGGCGGTGGGGGTTGAAATTTGGGGGGCGTTCCTCGACGTTCGCGGCATGGAACTCCTGAAGCACTGTCAATGCTGCATGGATATCTCTTGTGCCAGAGAGTGTCGCAAGTCGATTCAGATCCTCGGGGCGGTCAAGCAAGCTGGACAGCGTTAAGTTCATGGGCCGTAGCCAGGTACGGAATTTATGCAGACTCGTCTCCCACCCACTAACGGTCTTTCTCGCACGGCCGGCGGATTGGGCCGCCTCGCTGAGCCCCGCAATAAGCCTCTCGTCATCTGTGAGCTCAGCTGGTGGCAGATTGGTTTGTCGTATATTTTCCAATGCCTCTATGATTTGATCTTTGGTTTTCTTGCTGCCGGTAGAGTCAAATTGCTGCGCATACTCCCGTGCATCGTTGTCCAACTCATGGTCGTTCAACCGGTCGGCAATTGGGTCCCTCTCGCGCTGGTTAAGCCATGCACTGAACTGGTGCAAATGAGATGCATTCCTCTGGGCAGTCTGCACGAATGTGCTGCCGAGAGACGCCCTCAAAAACCTGGAGACAAGGATTTTGTCCGCCTCAAAGGGCTCGGTCGGGAGCCGTCGCTTCGCGTAATATATGCGAAGCTCTGAATGAACTACATCCGACGCCGACATTCCGGACGAGTCCTCACGACAACTCCCCGAAAAGGCTTTGACGACACCTGACTTCACACGTGACCATAGGTGCCGGCCTTTGCCGTCCTTCGTCCGCACAGCAGGAGGCGCTCCCAAGGGCCCGGTGTAGCACGTGCTGCTGAACCCGCCATTTCGTGGCTTGGACTGCGGAGGCATCCACATTGAATCCTCTATGTCAGCGCGCTGGGGGGTTCCATGCGGCTTGGCAGGGCGAGTGTCAGGCATACTAGCTTCAGGGTAAGTAGCATCACTGGGGCGCGCATCAGCGGAACTGAGCTGCAACTCGCTCAGTTGCTGTTCAAAATGTGCTTGATCCGCGGGCATGCCTCCCGATTGTTGCCTCGCCCGCTGCTGTTCCTGCAGAGCAGCGTAGTCGCGCATCCAGGCGTCCGTATCAAACCATCCGTTGTGGGGCTCCAAATCACTCTCCCTAGATGAGACAAATCATAGCTGGACCCAAGCTAAGCTCGGATGCGGAATTTGCATTTCGATCGAACCTAACGGCCGCTTCGAAGGCTTTGCGTTGTTCAACGTCCGGTGTATCTCTCATTTAGCTGTCAAAAGGCTGACGAGCACCTTTGTACGTGCCGGTAATTTCACAGATGTTGGAGTGCGCAGCCTGTGGGTGGCAATGACGAGGCTACTGATTTGCCGGTCTGATGTTTGATGTTCAAACCGGTTGCGAACTCGGATGGCTGAGCGGGAATGAACAGGGAGATATGATCTCCTCGAAGGCCACTGACAGACTGCTTCGACGTCACCGTGTCTATTGAGCTCTCGCCGCCTGCGTCCCATCGAGCCGATCAGGCCACTGCGGCTCGTTTTGTGGTCACGACACGCGCCCTGTTGCCCAGGACAGTGTCGACACGAGGGTACCGACAGGAAATGAATTTTTTGCAGCTGGCGAACAACGCCTGCACGGTTGCCCGGTCGTCGGTCTGCTTCTGCAGCCGATATGGCAGGCGCGCAATTCCCATCGTTCGGCCTCTTCGGCCACGGAGCGGCCGCAGGGCTGACGATGACGCAGATTGCTCACAAATTTCCAGTTCTCTCAGGCTGTAGCCCGCGCCCGCTGCCGCAGTAGTTCCAGTGGTCTTCGCTTTTAGCAACTTCAGCATTTTGGCTGAGCGCAGGTCAGGTTTATGTAAGGTAAGGACGGCTATGTGCGATGGCCAAAGCTTTGTCATTGTCTCAGGAAAGCAACATTTTGCGAAAGATCGATGTCTGTCGGGTGGTACGGGGGACATCGTCGCCTTTGGCGCATGGCTCGATGACCGCGGTTCCCGTTATTTCCATGCCGCCGACGTGCGCGCGACATCTCCTGCCGCGACTGCTGCGCGTGCTCCGGATTAAGGCAAGCTTTGGGAATAGCCGCCGGTGCCGTGCAAGCGATCGCGTCAGGGCGATCCACAAGACCTCGAACGGGACCGATGGGGTCTCACGCATGCTGAGTTGACCAATGGGGTGAGTACTTCGGTCGCATGCGCTTCGAGCGGCTGATGAGGGCATGGCCAGCGTCAGACTTTTCAGAACCCCCGTTTCGTGAAGACCATCTTCGCCTGGGCGCCCGGTCCATCGCACTTCTCGACCCACGGATGAGCGAATCAGCCTCGACACTATAGGCGGCGCATTGCCCGCATTGGAGATTGGATATATGACGGGCATTGGACGAACTGGAAGATCGCATATTGGAGGTGCTGACTCCGGCAGCACGCGGGGATCGAGCGGTCCGTGCCCGCAATCAGGCCGCGCCCCTGAAGAAGGCAGTCAATCGTTCAATTCCGTCGTGCAGCGGATGCACTCTGGGCCTCAAAACCAAGGGACGTCCTCCGCTCCCATTGCGCCCCAAGCCGATAATTCTGCTGGCGGCCGCCCTGCCGGTCCCTCGCTTGGCTCACACCGACTTTTGGCTGCTGCTCTAGGTCAAATCAGTGGGCGGCGTCGTCGTTTCCCCTCGGTGCCGGAGGGCGAGGGGCCAACCCGAGAAGAAGGCTTCTTGCATCCTGATGACGAACCCTGGCGCGGCGATCGATCAGCCGGACCTTCATATACAGCCGCGCGCCCACCGCGTCAGCAAAGCGTGAGCGAACCGGCTGCCAGACCGGGAGAACGGCCGATCGACGATAAGGCCGGGCGGGACGGTCACGGCGGAATCTCGCTACGGAACGGACCAAGGCGGCAGCCCGGTGGCGAACCCCGGCGCAGCCATCAAGCGGCCGGAAGCTCGCGCATCGACGCGTTGCCGCCACATCGACAAAGCGTACCCGATCTGGGCGCCAGATCAGGCGAGCGACCTATCGACCATGTAGCTAGGCGGGATGGCCGCACTGCAAACTCGCAAGAACTGCTTAATGGCGCCCTACACGACATCGGTTTCGCTGGTGACATCCGCAAATTCTCAATGGCTGTGGTGCGCTATCGCAGAGATCTGAAGATGCCGGAACTTGCAACATTCCTGCAACAGGCCGCTGCCCAGTTCACATCTCGATTTGTCACCAACTGGCAGCACGATATCCGCGTCCGGCAAACATGGGGATATGCCACAGTTTGCAATGCAGTGAGCCGCGAGGAAGGCCCGGCAGGCATGGAAGCTTGCCGGGCCATGGCAGCTCAGGTGTCTAGGTTTGCCCACGAACTCATTGATGTCGAGCCCAAAGCGCTTGCGCTCTTGGCGTTATCGTTCAGCCGATATCCACGGGTGCCGGCTTGCCAAAATGGGATGGGCAGCATTGCTGAATTTTGTTGCGAGCAAAGCGGAGTGCTTCGGGAACTCGACAGTCAAAGCCTGGCCCTGTTGGTGAACGGGTTCAGCAAATGGCCGGAACAGGAAAACTCACGCCTTGCCTCGGTCGCAGTCTCCGGTGAGGTCCGTCGCCGCGCCGAACGGACAAACGGCCTCGCCGGTTTTGAGCCACAGCATTTGGCGAATCTGGTGAACGGTTTCAGCAAATGGCCGCAAGAGACGGGGTGTGGCGCGGCCACGGTCGCCATCGCCAGCGAGGTGGGCCGTCGCGCTGGCCAAGCCAACTGGCTCTGTGATTTTCATCCGCAGGAATTGGCCAATTTGGTGAACGGTTTCAGCAAATGGCCGGAAGCTGCAGGCTGCGGTGACGGCACAGGCGCGATCGCTGGTGAGGTGCTTCGCCGCGGCGGCAGCCGGCTCTCTGCTCTTGATTCGCAGAACTTGGCGAACTTGGTGAACGGTTTCAGCAAATGGCCGGAGAGGACAGGCTGTGGCGCGGCCACGGCGGTGATTGCCAAAGAGGTTCTTCGCCGCGGCGCCGATGCGTTATCTGATTTTACTCCGCAGGGTCTGGCAAATCTGGTGAACGGCTTCAGCAAGTGGTCTGACACAGGGGGGTGTGGTGCGGCCACCCTCGCAATCGCGGGTGAGATTCGTCGCCGCGCCAGTGGAGCGGATCGGCTCGCCAATTTCACTCACCAGCACCTGGCAAACTTGGTGAACGCCTTTAGCAAGTGGCCTGGACAAGAGAGTTCACGCCTTGCCACTGTCGCGATCGCCGGTGAAGTCCGTCGCCTTGCCAACCGGCTCTCGGGTTTTGATTCGCGGGACTTGGCGAACCTGGTAAACGGCTTCAGCAAGTGGCCTGCCGAGTTGGCATGTGCCGAAGCCACGGTCGCGATCGCCTGTGAGATTCGTCGCCGCGCCGATAGGCTGTCCGATTTTACTCCGCAGGCACTAGCGAATCTGGTGAACGGCTTCAGCAAACGGCCGGACCAAGTGAGCTGTAGTAGCGCCACGGTCGCGATCGCTGGTGAGCTGGTTCGCCGCGGCCCCGGCCGACTTTCCAGTTTTGCCCACCAGCATCTGGCAAACCTGGTGAACGGGTTCAGCAAGTGGCCCGATCAGGCGAACTGCCGCGAGGCCGCGCTCGCGATCGCTGGTGAGGTTCTTTGCCGCCGCGCCCGCCGGCTCCCTGGTTTTGATTCGCGCGAGCTGGCGAACCTTGCGCTCGGTTTCAGCAAATGGCCCGATGAAGCAGTCTGTGGTGACGTCACGGTCGCGATCGCTGGTGAGATGCTTCATCGCGGGGACCGTGCCGATGAGCTATCTGCTTTCAGCCCGCAGGATCTGGCACACTTGGCGAACGGTTTCAGCAAATGGCCAAAGCAGGCGGGTTGTGCTGCGGCCACCGTCGCTCTAGCCGGCGAGGTTCGCCGCCGCGCCGACGCGCTGTCCGTCTTTGATCCGCAGGATCTGGCCAACCTGGTAGGTTGCTTCAGCAAATGGCCGGAACAAGTGGAGTGTCGCCGCGCTACCGTCGCGATCGGTTGCGAGATCCGGCGCCGCGCTGACCACGCTGGCCAGCTATCTTATTGTACCCCGCAGTCTCTGGCGAACCTGGTGAACGGCTTCAGCAAGTGGCCGGATGAGACGGGCTGTTGCCAGGCCACCCTTGCGATTGCCGGTGAGGTTCGCCGCCGCGGCGCCCACCTGACCGATTTTACTGCGCAGGAGCAGGCGAACCTGGTGAATGGCTTCAGCAAGTGGCCGGTAGAGGCGGGCTGTCGCGAGGCTACCGTCGCGATCGCCGGCGATGTGCTTCGCCGTGCCGATCGCGCCGAGCAGCTATCTGCTTTCAATCCGCAGGATCTGGCAAATCTGGTTAACGGTTTCAGCAAGTGGACTGACGAGACGGGGTGCGGGGACGCCTCGGTCGCAATTGCTGCTGAAGTTCGTTGTCGCGCCGACCGCACCGGGGGGCTGTCCGATTTCTCCTCGCAGCAACTTGCCATTGTCCTGCATGGCTTCAGCAAATGGCCCGAACAACCGGTATGCCACGGGGCGATCATGGATATCGCGCGCGGGTTCGGCGCGGCGGGTCCAAGATTTAGCACCTTCACTACCGTCGCGCTCGGCACCATCGCCAATATCTTCGGGCGCGGCGTCGTACGGGGACAGGACGCCGGAGAAATTGCAGACACCGCTCTGCTGAGGGATCGGCTGCATCAGCTGGCCCATCATCTTCATTACGCCAGCGATCGCCTGGAGCAGGCCGATGCGCTAAGCATCGTGCACATTTTCAAGGCGCTGGCGAAGGCGCAGTTGCATGACGATTTGGGTTTACTGGCACGGGCAGGCTTGGATCGGCTCGAGGCATTGCATCGGACCTCTGGCTTTGCGCCAGAGAACCTCGAGACCATGGGCAATCTCTGCGCCGCTCTGGTGCCGTTAGCGCGCAGCTCCCAAAGGGCGTTGCGCTGGCACCGCAGGCAGACTTTGAACCTGCTGAACGACATTCAACCAGTCATGGAGCACAAGATCAAGGCGCAACTCAAGGCAAGCGAGGCCGAGCGGATCGCTGGACCGAATTCGAGCCGCTGTCCAGCCTTGTCGATTTATCAAGTGCTCAAGGCCCGTGCTGTCCTTGAGGGGCTTTACAAGAGGCCCTACGTCGATGCCGAAAGTTCCACTTTGAAGCGGCGTCGGGATGAGCTGCATCGCGGAACCAGGGAGATCCTGGCCAGCACGCGCGGCCTCATCGAAGGCGACCTTTCCAACATGAGCTGGAACCTGATCGCGCAGATCGAGGCAGAGGGGCCGGTCGAGGCGCTGGACGAGTTCATGGCCCAGAACGCGGCACTGATCCAGGCCCGACATCCAGCCGCCGTCTTCGATGTCCATAAGGTATTGCGCGCTATGGACCACGAGCCGAGACCGCCGGAGGGTGATGCGGGGCTGATGCAGTTGCCGGTGGTGGACATGCAGGGGCGGCGATTGCCGACGGAGCCCGAGACGCGCTATTCCATTTTCCATCGCCTGACCTCAGGGGCGGTGAAGGTGGTCGCGGTACAACTGCCGGGAAAGCCGAGCGCCTTCATGCTGGGGCGGACATTGAGTGTCGAGGGTGTGCCATACCGGATGGATCTATTCGGCGGCAGCAAGTCAAAACCGCCGAAAAAGACCCTTGCCCAGATCGCCGCCCGCGCTCCAGGCGAAACGGGGGCTCAGGCGCTCGGGGGGAAGCTGCTGGCAATTCCATATGCCGAAACCGCACCGGGTACGGCGTTCGAGCAGCTGTCGCGACACTGGGCGCCATTCAAAGAAGCCTATTATTACACGCAGCGCCGAGGCTTTGCCGCGCCCCCGGCGATCAAAGGTCTAGGGCCCCACGACTACGCACTCGAAGGAGCCTTCAAACTGTCGCTGCTGCCGGACCGTCTGACGGGCGAGGCGCATCCCTTCAGGCTGACCGGGCCGGAAGGCCCGATCGCCTTGCGACCGCATGACGGTTGCGGCTTCATAAAGGCTTCGTTGGCCGAGCGTATGCCGGCTGTTCGTCGGGCCGCTCAAGGCCAAGGTCTCGATCGGGTGGCTGCTTTTGCTGAGGCAAGGAGATCGTCCGTTCCTGCCTCGGCGCTGCAACATTATCCGCGCAGCGAGCTGGTGGCGGATGAGACGCGCGAGAAGGCCAAGACCTGGCTCGACAGCAGAGAAGGACAAGAGCTGGGGGCCGAGGATCTGTTTCGCACCGTGACGGCCGGACACATCGACGCTCCCGGCGCGGTCGCCGTACCGTCCAGTGATGATTGCGTCCATGTGCCCACGCTCAAGAGCGAGACCTTGACGGGGAGGGGTGGCGTGCTGATCGGGCGAGCCCCCTATGACAAGGCCAACCTGCGGCCATTTGGCGCCAAGCAAGTCAGGTCGGCAGGTGATGGGGATCCGACTGCGGCCTTCCTGGATGGCTGCGTAGCCATTCAATACAGTTTCAATGTCGCCGAGAAGAACGGGAAAGAACTGGCGGGCGACGATCCGATGTTTTTTGCCAAAGGCATTCTGATCGTCGTGCCAGACAAGATGTGGCCGGCCGACTACGCCGAGCGTGGGCTGGTGCTGTCCGCCGAAGACGTCAAATCGCATTCGAGCTGGACACACGGCAAGGATCGCGCCAAGGTGGACACGCCGGTCGACAGCATAGGCATCCTCCAGGCGACGGAGGTGTTTGCTCCGGGCTCTTTGGTTGCTATCCCGACCAGTGAACAGAAGAAGCTTGACGGCGACTTCGACGGGGACGCGGTCATCATCATCGGCGACCGACCGCAGCTTTATGAGCATGTGCGGCAGTTCGATGAGAAGGAGCAAGCGCGCGGCGTTCGCTCACTCAAGCCGGCGAAGTCGCATACCCCGGCGCTTAAGGACGATAGCTACCAATTCAGTCGTGCCCGCCAGATCCTTGCCACCACGCAGGACGTCCTGGAAACCTATAGCTGCCTGCAGCGAAACTTTCTGGCGCAGTCCGACGAGGCGCGACGCTGGTTTGCCGAGCGTGCTGTCTTTGGCACCTACGAGGGCATTCACCACGAGCTCAGGCGCGACATCGCTAACCTGTTGAACGCGGAAGAGGTGCGGGGCCAGGATATCCAGGACACGCTCGCCAGGGTGAGGCAGGAGATCGAGGTCGCCCGGCATCCGGTCGCGCGCGAGATGGCCGCGTTGCTCGTGACCGAGCTTGCGGCATGGGCGGCGAAGGCGGATCAGCAAAACTTGTCCGCAACCGTCGAGATCGTGGACGATTTAAGCCCGTCGGTGAGCCCAGCGCTTGCAAACCTCTTCCAGGAATTAGCGGAGAGCTATCCGGCAACGTCCCAGCCGCGCGACCGCGTCCAGCTTTTGCTCGACCACACTCAAGCCCGGATCGATCCTTCCCCAGATGGCTACAATCCGGACGACCTCGTCGAAAGCACAAGCAACCTGCTGAGCCTCGGCATTAAGGTCGGGACGGATGCCTATAAATCCGACACCGGCACCCGCCGGTTTATGAAAAAAGGCCATGAGCTGCAGCGGCTCCTATGCCAGACGCCGGGCTTGCAGCCCGTGCCTTACGTCAAGAGCATGGCGGCGACACTCAGCCAGGGCAGGTTCGATGTCGATGCGACCTTGGAGGAACTCAAGGACAATCCCACGCTGGCGGCTTGCGTCATGGAGGCCTCGATCAAATTCGCCGCACAGAACGGCCTGTTGCCCGAACGCTCCGGCCGCCGCCCTGCCGCCGTGGATTCCGATGTGACGGTAACGCTGAGCCGCCAGGAAGCATCGGAGCAGGCCAAAATCGAGGCGACGCGCGCGAGAGTTGAAGAGGAGGCAATCACCGCAGCGGCAATCTGGGTTGCCGAGAGCCTCAGGCAGGCCGGCATCCCGGTGAACATGCCTCATTTCGATCGCCGGGTGCGATCGGAAGGCTCGATGGCTGAACAGCTCACCGGATTGAACGCCCCCTCTGGCAGCGCGCCGCAGCTGATAAGCAACGCTGTCCGCCACATCTTCGAACTCCCCGACCAGGATTTTACCCGTGGCTTTAAGAAAGCCATCCTGGCCTTCGACGAGCGCGGCTACGCCGAACGCCACACAACCAACTGGTTCAGGATGCGCAATCCGACTTTCAGCGGCATCCAGAGCGTGCTCGCCACACCGCATGGTTATCGCTTCCAGGTTGAGTTCCATACGCCGGCCAGCTACCAAGCCAAGCTCGCCAATCATCACACATACAAGCAGCTGGACCAGCTGCGGCGGGCGGGTGGGGACGCTCCTGCGGAGCAACTCATGCAGCGCGTCATGGAAAACTGCCAGGGCGTTCCAGTCCCCGATGGCGCTCTGGCCGTGCTTCAGTGGGAAGCCGAAGGCGAACGCGGTGCAGGCGCCACTGCGGCCCTGAAATTGCGACCTGTCGGGCAACCAAGCATGCCGCAAACCGTCGGGTCATCACAGGCGAAGGAAGTCGTCGCGGCGCTCGGCAGTCGGCCGGTCGTGCTCGTTGGCATGCCGGGCGCCGGCAAATCCAGCATCGGCCCAGCTCTCGCGAAGCGACTGCAGCTCCACTTCCACGACACGGACAAAATAATCGAAAAGCAGACCCACAAATCGATCTCGCAAATCTTCGAAGAGCAGGGCGAGGCCTACTTCAGGGAGATGGAGGCGAAACTGATCGCCCGTCTGCTGGAGGAAGCGCCCGCGGTGATCGCCACCGGCGGCGGCGCGTTGATGCATGAGCAGAGCCGCCGTCTCATCGGCGACAAGGCGGTCTCGATCTGGCTCGATACCAAGCTGGAGGTTATCAAAAAGCGCCTCAAAAGGGATACCAGCCGCCCGCTGCTGCGAGGCCCTGACCCGGAGCAAAAGATCGCCCAACTGATCGATGAGCGCAGACCATTCTACCAACAAGCCGATCTCACCTTCATCCCGCCTCACCAACAAGACAAAAAGAACGCGGATCCATGCCTCAGCGCGCTACACGCCCATCTGTGCCCAACGCGGCCGCCACTCAGCAATTCGCCAATATTGTTGCGTCACCAGGATAAACCGTAGACAAGCACAGGAACTGAAGGGAGCGTGTGAATGAGCCCTCGGTATCGTTTCAAGTCGCAGGGCAGTGAAAACACCGATACGAGAGAGTAATAACCACCGAAGCGGAGTCAGGGGGGCCATCGTCGATGGCCTCATCGCGCGTCCGGATTTGTTGCCCCCCCAAACGCCACCGCAGCCGCCAAACGCTCGCTGGCAAAAGCACTCGCTGACTTGCGTCTGAAAAAATAAAGCACCGTTCCGCACCCGCGCTATATACCTATGGACCGCCAGTTTAGCGGCGATCGTGAACGGGTCTATAACGATGGCGCGGCGAGCCCCCTACCATCTAATTTCATCCATCGGCAGAGTTCGCATACTACGAACACGCTTCACATCGAACTGCTTCAATTGCGGCACCGAGCATGACAGCCCCTTCCGATCCCACCTGCCGGGAAAATGGTGCCTTCAAAGCCGCCGTCGCATCGATATGAGCAGGCCAGCCCGTACACGACCATCAGTTTTGTGACAGCGTCCCTTCGTTTTTTTTGAGCCGTCAGCTTCTCGAAAGCTCGCGCTCTTACTTTGAGCAAGTCGATTTTGAACACTGCATCGCAGCCTCTTGAGGGCAATAAAGGAACCGAGGTACCTGATGGTCGGAGCAATTAGAGGTGGAGGTGGCGGCAACGGTGCTTCCTTGGCTCGTGCGGGCCATGGGGATAGGCAGGATGAGCCCGGCGGGCCTTCTGGTAGTGGCCGACCGGTTGGGGAGGGTGGTCGGGACAGCGGTTCGGTCAGTTCCGGAAGTGACCCGCAAGCCGTAGATCAGAATGCGGCATTCCAAAGTGTTCTGAGTTCCATTGCGGTACAAATGGCGAGCGATACCATGGCTGATTTCGATGACGCCATGGGTGACACGGAAGAGGATGCCTGACGCCGGATCCTTCGGCGTCAGGAGTGTAAGCCGTCAAGCACGGCACAATTCGAACGGAAAGGAAAAACGATATGTCTAAAGTTGCTCCCCCTGCTGGTGGTGGTGCTGCTCCGGCCATTGGCAATATGGCTGCTGACGGGGCTGGGGCTGCCGCCTTCCAGTCGCAAATTGCGGCGCTCACGGCAATGAGCGCAGAGGCGACGCAAAGGAGTGTGATGCTGCGCACCGTTACAACCAACCTTCAAACAATCAAGAAGGTGGCCGACGAGCGCGTTCAGTAACATTGCAAACGGGACGTAGTGTCGTCCCGATCGCTGCCTTGGCAGTGCAATGTGGAGTCAAAATGAGCCGTACGGCCATGCTGTACGGCTCATCTCCTTGTGCGGGAGAGTTCCGTGAATGACGCCATTTCCGTCGATTTCGAGGTGCTGTCGGGCCTCTATTCTGGGCTGACTGGTAATGCGCCTCTGGGGCCGAATGTAATCGGTGGTGGTCTTGAGTCCGATATAATTTTCATCGAGCAAGGGCTAGAGGCGCGTCATCTTCGTATCAGTCTTCTTGGCAATTCGATCGAGGTCGAGGCCCTTGCGGATGGGGTCCGCATAGAGGGCAACCAAAATGTTGCAGCAGGCGAGCGCGTTGTTGTGTCTCTTCCTGTCGTCATTCATGTGGGCGCGATGTCCATTCTCTGGTCCGTTCAAGATGCCGGGCAAAAGCGCCCCATTGGCATGCGTCGCCTCTCAATGCCAGTGATAGCCGTCGTCTTGCTGAGCTGCATTGGAGTCGGCGCGCTCTCAACCATTTTTTCCCTCTACGGCAGCGCCAGTGGATTGAGCGCCAATCCTACTAACCCCGCACCTATATCGAAGGTAACCATCAACCGCCCTGGTGATCAGAGCGTCCAGTTAGCGGCGAAAGCGCTGCAAGACGAAATTGATCGGGCGCAGTTATTCGATATCAAGATCAAATCCGCAGACAGTGTTGTTACCGCCGAGGGCACCGTCACGCCTGCCTTGGTCTCCAAGTGGCAGAAGATCCAACAGCGGTTCGATCATCGCACGAATGGAGCGCTAACACTCGTGAACGGTGTGGTGATCAAAGAGGACAAGGCGCCATCCGCAATCCCCATTGAAGCTGTTTGGCGCGGGAATCTGCCACATCTTCTGATCGGTGGGCAGAAGTATTTCGTCGGCGCTCTATTGGATAATGGATGGATGGTCGATCGGATTGAGGACGCTCATGTGCTGCTGAGCCGAAATGGCCGCGTTGCTGCGCTCCCTTATTAAACTTCCAGGTTCGGTAGGAGAACTCCATGGTCAAGATGTCCAGCTACCCTGTCGGCTCCGGCACCTCGGCGCGCGATCTTAACATCGAGCCTGCAGGAGCAGCCGAGCCGGCCAATGATGCAACCAAGAATGCGGGGAAAATCGCGCTTACGAATATGGAGATCGATCGCGCTCATGCAAATAGTAGCAAGAAGCATGCATCGACTTTGCGGCGTGCGCACGCGCACGATATGCCGCTCGCACGCACGGCCAACGGATCGTTGGGAATTAGTGAAATCGAGGCGGTCACGCGCGTCAGCCCAAGCGAGAGCACTCAGATCAGTGAGATCGAGCCCCGCGCTGCAATGGCCGCTCTTTATGGCCATACTCTCGCACGTAGCCAGCTCTCCTTCATCACGCCACGCCTACGTCATCCGGAAATCCTGCGCGAAGGGAAGCGTGGTGTTCTTCTGGAGGCCTTGGTCGACGCGCTAGCGGCGGTACCTGAGGATTCGGTGGCGCGTGAAGGTATTTCCGCCCTCCAAGAGGAGTTCCGGCGGCTGGTGCTGTTGCGACAGAACCGGAACAGCTTGATCAAGGCGAGCGAAGGTCGACCTGGATGAAGAATAACACTCAAATGTTACGTCATCCCGTAGGGACACACGTTGCCAAAGACCGGTGATGTCGTGCTGATTTCCGAGCAGGAGCGAGATTTGCTCTGCGCCCTTTCCTATGCCCACCTAGCGTGTGGGCAGAGCGCCCAAAGCCTAGCCTTGTTGCGGCTCGCCGTCAGCGACAATTCTCAAGATGTCAGCCTGCTACGGATTTTCGCCTATGCGCTGATTGCTGAGGGTCTCGGCGATGAAGCACTGACGATCCTGGACAGGCTGGACGTACTTGATGACCAGCAATCTTCTCGCGTCCCTCTGACTCTCATGCGTAGCCATGCGCTGCTGCGAGCCCGTCGCATGGACGAGGCGCGAGCCGTTTTCCAAAGCTACGTTTCACTTCGCAGCAGCACAGTTCTTCTCAAACAAACATAAAGAAGGTCGCAATGGCGAACCTCATGCGCAACTTCATCGCGCGAGCGCCGGCCAACCCGGATATAATGGTCGCGTTAATGCTGCTTCTGGCGATCGGCATGATGATCATGCCAATCCCAATCGCGGTCGTTGACGTCCTGATCGGATTCAACCTCGGATTCGCCATACTTCTTCTAATGGTTGCCCTGTATGTCGGCACGCCACTTGAACTTTCTTCCCTGCCCGGCGTCATTTTGATCTCTACGGTGTTCCGCCTCGCGCTTACCATTGCAACGTCGCGACTAATCCTTGCAGAGGGGGAGGCCGGCAGCATCATCCACACGTTCGGCGATTTCGTAATCTCAGGCAACATCGTCGTAGGTTTTGTCATCTTTCTAGTGGTGACCATGGTCCAGTTCATGGTTCTCGCAAAGGGTGCCGAACGCGTTGCAGAAGTGGCGGCGCGATTCACGCTGGACGCTCTGCCAGGCAAGCAAATGGCGATCGATGCCGAGCTAAGGAATGGCCACATCGATGAGCATGAATCTCGTAGGCGGCGCGCCATGTTGGAGAAAGAAAGCCAACTTTATGGCGCTATGGACGGGGCCATGAAGTTCGTAAAGGGCGATGCCATCGCCGGGCTGGTGGTTATCTGTATCAACTTGCTGGGCGGAGTTTCCATCGGGCTGTCTAAGGGTTTGCCCTTCGGCGAGGTGCTGCACCAATACACTCTGCTGACCATAGGTGATGCATTAATCTCACAGATTCCGGCGCTGCTGCTGTCGATTTCATCGGCGACCATAGTCACGCGTGTAGGTGGGGCCGGGAGACTCAACCTTGGTGCCGACATAGCCGGCCAGCTCACCGCCAATACGCGGGCATTGAGGCTGGCTGCTGGTGTCATGGTTGCGATGGGGTTTGTTCCCGGCTTCCCTCTGCCCGTCTTTCTCGTGTTGGCCGCGGTCTTCGCGACGGCAAGTTTTACCAAAGGTGATAAGCAAAACGGCGACAATGCAAATGCTACCACTGCAGCTCCCGGGGAGCCAAAAAAGCAAACCCCACCTCCGGAAGGAGGTCCGATCACCCTGCTCCTTGCACCGAGCCTTGGAGATGCGATCAACCAAACCGAATTGCAACAGCACATTGAGCGCGTTTCGGAACTGGTCTCATCTGACCTCGGCATCATTGTTCCTCGCATCCCTGTTGCAGTCGAACAGCAGTTGCCGGACCCGCAGTTCAGGATAGATGTCGAGGGCGTACCGGTCGAACAGGATGCGATTGATCCGACGCAGCTAAGGCTCACCGACGATCTGGTCAATATTGAATTGAGCGGCATCCCCTTCCAGCATGACCCACAAGCGGGCAAGATCTGGGTCGAACAAAGCCATGCATCGGCTCTCAATGACGCCGGCATCGGCTATCACAGTCCCATCGAACTTATTGCATCGCGAGTCCAGGCAACGCTGACGCGCCGTGCGCGGCGCTTGGTGGGCATCCAAGAGACGCGTGAATTGCTGGGCCGAATGGAGCAGAAATATGCCGATTTGGTGAAGGAGGTGCTACGCACGACGCCGATCCCCCGGATTGCCGATGTCCTGCGCCGTCTACTGGACGAAGATATCCCGATCCGCAACACCCGCCTTGTCCTGGAGGCACTGGCCGAATGGGGGGAGCAGGAGCAAAACGTCGCATTGTTGACGGAATATGTTCGTTCCGGTCTGACGCGACAGATCTGTCATCGTTTTGCCAACGCTCAGGGTGTGGTGCCCGCCTTTATTATCGAACGTGAAACCGAGAATTTGGTGCGCAGCGCGATACGTGATTCGGCTGTTGGTCCCTACCTCGTATTGGGGGACGGGCAAAGTGAGATGCTGCTGTCACAAATGCGGCAGATCCATTCGAACCCTGCGCCGGGTCAGCGGCATCCTGTCATATTGGCTTCAATGGATGTCCGACGCTTCGTCCGCGGTTTCCTTACTCGCAACGGGATCGATCTCGTCGTTTTGTCTTATCAGGATCTGGATTCGGAGTTTACGATTCAGCCGGTTGGATCCGTCAAGCTCACCGCTGCAACGAATCATGAAACGTCAGGAGAACGTAACAATTTGCGCGTTGAGCCCAGCTGAAGTGCGTAGCATTAGTCGTAAGGATAGCGGCATTCACATGAGAACAACAGTCGTTTCGCAGCTGCGTTCAGTTCGTCTGGCGTCAGTTCCCTTCGCAATACTTGTCATTCTTCCTCTCGGCGGTTGCGCTAGCTGGGGCACGCAAGCTCTTTCAGTGAAGGACACGCCGTCACCCGAGTTGCTCGGTGCCAAGGATATCAATCCGGCCATGCGCGAACGCATCTTGAGCTCCGTTGGTCAGGATGCTCACGAGCGGGCTTTGCGGGATCAGCTGCAGCAGCAACCAGGCAATGTCGACGCGGCGATCCAGCTTACGAAAGCCCTACTAGCAAGGAAACTCCCGAAGGAGGCCCTTCAGGTGCTCGACGGGGTTTTGATCGCGGCTCCAGGCAACTTGCGCACATTGAACGCGAAGGGAGTTGTGCTCGACATTTGCGGACGGCATGGCGCGGCACAAGCGCTATATCGCCAAGCGCTCAGGAAAGAACCCGGGAACCAGATGTTGGTCAACAACCTTAACCGGTCGCTCGCGCTTGACGAGAAGTCCGGACGGAGTGCGCCGGCACGATCGCGGTAGACTGGCATTCGCGCGGAAGCTCATCGCAGGCGATCAACATGGTCGCAGCAGCTTTTCATCAGTTGTTCCCCATTCTCCCCGCAAAACCTGACGAGCCCGAAATCAGCGCGAAAAAGCGTGGTCCATAGGTACGCGAATTGGTCTCTCAAATGCTCAAATCCAGTAAGTGTGCGCCTTCTACGGCAATCAAACAGGGTATGTCTCCGAACGTACGTGCCTCTGCGTTCTTGAAACTTGAAGGCGCAGAAGAGGGTGCTTGTCGCTACGACATGAGATGTCATTCAGAAAGGGCGCGGCATTTTGTTTTCAATGAAGAACTGGCGCGTATCTCATCGGGTGATGTAGCCCAGTACCGGTGCAGTGCGGTTCAGCAAGAGCGTCCAATTGGAATTTTTTCGAGTGTCTATTCTTGTGAAATCGGGCGTACCTTTCAGCTGGCCGACTGGTGCGAAGGACTATGAAAAAGGGGCCTCTAACCGACCTTTTAGTCGAACGGTTTGAGACGATGCCGC
Organism: Mesorhizobium australafricanum; assembly: GCF_033977265.1. Classification (NCBI taxonomy): domain Bacteria; kingdom Pseudomonadati; phylum Pseudomonadota; class Alphaproteobacteria; order Hyphomicrobiales; family Phyllobacteriaceae; genus Mesorhizobium; species Mesorhizobium australafricanum. The sequence goes on from NZ_JAVIIT010000032.1 coordinate 17,214, forward strand.
CTCAGCTCCAGCGGGCTGCCCGGTTTGTGTTGGACCATCCGCAGGACGTCGCGTTGATGTCCATGCGCGAGCAAGCGCATTTAGCGGGTGTGTCCCACACGACCATGATGAGGCTAGCGCGATGGCTCGACCTCGACCGCTACGAAGACATGCGCAGCATTTATGCGAAGGCCCTGCGCACGTCTGCCGAATCGCCGCTGCCTGAGCGTCGGCAAGATGGCGATGGCAGTTACTCAACGGTCGGAGTCGTCGCGGGCACGCTGGCAGCGGAAATCGCGAGGCTCGGGGAATGCGCGAACGCGATGCAGCTGACGGCTGCTGCCAGTGTCCTTGCCGAGAGCCGAAATCTCTTCAGCCTTGGCCTGCGCGCAGAGCATCCGGTGGCACAGCATTTTGCCTACACGCTGTCACGGCTCGGCCGGCAGGCGGTCGTTCTTGATGCGGCCGGGGGACTCGGCATCGATGCCTTGCGAGGTGTCGGGAAAGGCGACGTAGTGCTGGCGGTAGGCATCGAGCCTTACTGTCGTGCAACCATCGAAACGGCTAGGCAAGCAGCGCGCCAAGGAGTGGCTGTGGTTGCCATCACCGACAGCAGCGTATCGCCGCTCGCCCGTATGGCCAAGGCAAGCGTCATTGTAATTAGCAATCCTCAATCCTTCTTCAAAAGTATCGCGCCGGCTCTGGTAGCAAGCGAGATCTTGGCCAAGTTGATCGCTGCCAAGTCCGGATTGAATGTCTATGAGGTCGTGAAGGAAATCGAGCGCCAGCTGGCGGAGCTCGATGTCTTCTGGAAACGATAGTGGAAGCGCAGCGGGTGGGCGAAATGTAATCCAAACCGCTGGTACCGGGATTAGCGCGTTTCCGGAAATTACTTGATGATTACCCGCGTGATTATCCGCGCGAGACGACATGGAAGGCTGCGCCTTTCGCAAGCGCCTGAGGCAATACGCACGCTCACCTAGGTTGCCGCGCCGCAAGGCTGCATAGGCGAGGCGCGGCATCACCAGATCCGACAGCTTCGCAACGGCGGCTGGACGGGGCTCGTCGAACGGGAAGATCGGCGGGCCGTGCAGCGAGTTCCTCCTTCGCGCCTGGAGGGATGATCTCGACTGGTCCTGCCGCGCTCTCGGTCCGTCAGCCTGTCGACAGCTGAGCCCCATAGAACAGTTTCCAGCCGCCAGGGCGGCTTGAGCTGCTCGGAACAGGCAAGGGAGATACGATGGGTCCCTTTAGCAATATCAATCGGTCCCACGTCTCAGATTTCGCCCGCACAGACGATGCAGGCTCGCAACA
>NZ_JAVIIT010000033.1:0-18204 GCF_033977265.1 Mesorhizobium australafricanum
TCGATAGAGCGGCTGCTGCCGCCGAGGCCTCGGGCATCCCGGCCAGCCAGATCGTTCCGGTCTATCAAGCGTTTGGCGGAGGCACCTGGACGACCGACACCGGCGGCCAGTACGTGATGCCTACCCCCGCTCAGGAGCAGACCATGATGGACCATTGGTCCAAGCTGGTGCCGTCGCCTGCGTTCGACTATGCCTATGCATGGGGCTCCCAGCAAGGGGATACGGGGCTTGGAAGCGATCCGGCGCTGCAAGCCGTCTTCCTCCAGCATAACACCCAGGGTTCTACTTCAACGAGCGGATCGACTTCCACAAGTGGTTCTACCTCGACAAGCGGATCGACATCCGCAAGTGGTTCTACCTCGACAAGCGGCAGCACCTTCCACGGCACTTCCGGCGCGGACGTGCTCAATGGAACAACCGGCGCCGACACACTGATCGGCGGCGCCGGCAATGACACCTATTATGTCAACAATGCCGGTGATCGGGTGATCGAGGCGATCGGTGGCGGCATTGACAAGGTCCTCGCCTCGGTGAGTCATGCGCTTCTGCCTGGCTCGGAGATCGAACTCCTGGCCACCACTAATCCCTCCGGCACCACGGCAATCAACCTGACCGGCAACGAGTTCGCTCAGACAATCAAGGGCAACGCGGGGGCCAACATCATCAACGGCGGGGGCGGCGCCGACATCCTGACCGGGAATGGTGGCAAGGACGTTTTCGTGTTCAATTCCACCCTCAAAGCCGGAAATGTCGCAAAGATCACTGACTTCAACATCGCCGACGACAAGATACAGCTCGACCACACCGTTTTCACGGGGCTTCAGCCGGATGCCCAGCCGGCGGGTGAGTTCCACATTGGCAAGGGCGCGCATGACAGCACCGATCACATTATTTACAACAGCTCGACCGGGGCGCTTTCATTCGACATCGACGGCGTCGGCGGCTCTCATCAAGTACAATTCGCTGCCCTTGCCCCCCATCTCTCGCTCACGGCATCTTCGTTCGTTGTTGCGTGAATCTCGACAGGCGTCGGACCTCCTGGCCTCGGCGTCGACTCTCGCATCTGGGTATCCTGCCCCGCTTCGTTATGAGTAAGGAAAACGCACCGGCTGATCTGCCGGGGCTATACTGATGTGGTAGACGCCGATCGGTCGAAATACTTCGACACGATCGCGAATTCGGGACCTCCTCAAATCGGTGGCCCGACGCATTGTCGACCGGCGCCTGCTACGGCTATTCAAGCTGTGGCTGAAGGCGCCGGTCGACGAGCGGGAAGGTGATGGGAAACGCTAAAGTATCCGCCAAACCTCTTGTTTCACCGCGCGAATAACTTCTGCCAAAGGCTGTTGGGCGTCGATGGAAACCACGTGCGCTCCCGAGAATGCCAATTGCGGAATCGCCTCGATACGGTTCGTTATCACCGCAGGATCCATGTCTGGCTCGCGCTTCGCGCAAGTCTCTGGCGGGACAATCAGCTTGATGACGAGGTCTGGCGGAAGGCGATGGGCAAGGGAATAAGCTGTTGCCTCGAACCGGCGTAGCCATGGCGGCACCCCGGTCAGACGTGGCATCAGCGGACCTTCGTTGAAGCCGTCGATCTCATTCTGCGGGTATCGATCGGTAATGACCACCAGCCCCCGATTGGCTCCGCGATGCGCCGCCGACAGCTTGATGCGCTTCTCGATAGCAACGGCTGTGGCCCAGATCATCAGGAGCATACTGTAGAGCGGCCCCGGCGGCCGATCCGAGATCTTGCCGTGCGATGCGCCTTTGGGCTTGGTCCTAACCAAGAGGGTGATCAGGGGTACCACCAGCTTGAACGGCCATAGGACGAAGGACGGCCTTCCGGCTCCGGTGCCGAAGTAGATCGGCACGGCATCAACCTCCTGGCTAAGCCACTCCCGAATTGTCGCGACGACGGTGGACTTCCCGCAGCCATCAACGCCGACCACAGCCACCACATGGCCGCCGCCCGGCGCACGACGGCTCCATGGCCGGGGTGCCCAGAGAAAACGCTTGTTTAAGCTGCCACCGACGAGATGGACAGCGCGCCCCAGGCTCCGCAGCCCGGCCTCAAATGCGTTGTAGGCGCGATGAGGACGGAAATGCCTTTTGATGCGCCGCCGGAGGCGTCGCTGATCTTGCAGCGCAGGTTTGCCGTAGATGGCGGCGACAACCATCTCTGCCAGATCATTGCCCAACAGTTCAGCGGCTCGGCTGCTGAGCGTCACGCGATCATCGCGGGCGGCGAGTTCCATGCGATCGAGCGCGAACTTGTGCGTTTCGGCCCGCCAGTTGCGGAGCATAACAGGATCTGACCGCCTCAATTCAAGGCAACTGCGTATGACCAACAGCAGTGCTTCGTCCACCGGATCCAACATACGGACCGGCAGCCTTGGATGAACGATAGTCCGCGCCAAAATTGCTTCTTGCCACGGTAGACAGTAGTTCTTGAGGAGGCTGTTGCCCGCGACCAATCGCGAGTGCAAATGAAGATGAACGAGTCGGCCACTCGGTTCGTCATAACCTAGAAAGCTCAAGATCGAAGGATGGTCACGGAACGCTACGCAAGGAAAAAGCTTGAGGCCCCGCTGAAGGAGAATTGCTTGAGCGCGGTGCTGATCCTGCTTCGCGACAAGTAGATCGAGATCTCCCTCGCCCGTTAAGCCTCGATGGACCCTTTTGCTGCTTTTCCAGTAGCAATAGGAAATATTTTGTCGATGAAAGTCGTTCAAGACCATCAATATCAGAAGCAGGATTGCGCTCTCCGCGCCCGAGCCGCTGATCACATCTGTCTTGTGCGGAGCATCGTGTTTCATCTTTCTGGCCCCTTCCGCCTGGACAGTTACACGGTTTTGAAGGCTTTTTATTTCCTCAATCCTCTGAGGTAACGAAAGGTATTACGATTGTGACTTCGATTGGCTGCCGCTATCTGCTCCGTCCCGGCCCCGACGAGAACTCGCCCACATCACCGTAGCGATATCGAGCGTGCCTCTTGAGATCGACCTGTGTCACGATGGCCATCGCAAGATCGCTATGATCCTTGTCGAGACCGCCGGACTTATGAAGCAGGCTCAACGCGTTCTGAGCCACCTCGCGCCTTGTGCTCCCCCATTTCACGACCAGGAGTAATCTGTCGGCAATCGAAGGAAGCAACCGAGCTTCCACAGCACCAAGGACAGACGGACCGTCGATGATGACATAATCGTAACGCTCGCGCAGCTGACGGATGAGGCCCGCCATCTGTTCGGTGGCGGCCAAGGGATCGAGGTGGTAACCGGTCATCGGGAGATAGTCGAATCCAGCCTCCGCGATATGCCGGATGAGCTCCGCCGGCGGTCGGCTTTGCGGGGACAGATCGACGATCCGTCTGTCGCTCGCATCGTTGGACTCGCCAACTCGCGAGCCTTTGCGAAAATCGAGACTGACCAAGAGCACGCTACGCCCAAGAAAGCCGATGTAGGCCGCGAGGCTCTGGGCTAACTTGGTTTTCCCTTCCCCAGGAATGCTGGAGGTGATCAAAACCACCTTCGCGTTACCGGGCTTTGCCATCCGCAGCGTCGCGACCACCGACCATAATGCTTCCGCGTAAGGGGAAAACGGTTTTGCCCGGAGATACCTGCCAAGAAGAGGCAGGTGTTGGCGGGGGATCCGCGGTACAAGGCCGATGCACGACAGACCGAGCGCATCGTTAATTTCGCGCTCGCTGCGCAGGCCTCTATCCAGCCGTTCCAGGGCGAGAGCCAGCAAACTCGCGCAGATCAAAGAGGCGATCAAGGCAGGGAGCATGAACAGGATCGGATTCGGAGAGCTCGGCCGGGACGGCGGAGAGGCAAGCGAGAGGATACTTGCGTCTGGGCTGACCAGCTCATCTTGTTCGCGGATATCCTTTTGTCGTTGTAGCAGATTTTCGTAAAGCTGTGCGCTGGTGGCCGCCGAACGCTCAAGCTCGTGCGGGTCCGGGTCAGCCACTTGTTCCTCGCTGCCGGCGATCCGGCTTGCACCGGACCGCGGCTGACTTGCCTCGCGGAGCGCCGCGTTAGCCCGCTCGATATCGGCCTTCACAGCTGAAATTCGTTCTTCAAGCCGAGCCATTTCGTTGGTGCTGTAGGCCCGCTGCTGCTCGGCGCTGTTCTGGACGTAGAGCTGGACTGTCCGGTTGACGATATCGGCAGCCTTCTGGGGGGTCGTCCACTGGAAGGTGACGTCGATGACGCGTGAGCGGCGCTCTTGCAGGACCTGCAAGCGACGCTGGAGATCGTCGAATGTAAGCCCCGTGCCGTCTCGTTTGTGCCCGGTAAGCGCCCCAATCCAGACATCCAGCCGGCGCTTGAGTTCCTTCAAGCTCAGTGGCCCGGCTTCGGTCGTGCTTGGCGCAGCGGGAGCTTGCGCAGTGGCGCCCGAATTCGCTTCGGGTTCGGATGTCGCTCCCCGGAAGCCTGTGTCTTTCCGCAGGCTGTCGAGGACGTGCTGCAAGTGAAAGGGAGAGGTCAGCATCGTCACCTGAGTGTCGACGGCCTGCTGGAGCGCTTCGGGGCTGAGAGGAGTGGCAGCCCGAACAAGGACCTGCGCGGTTGCGGTATATTTGGGTGTGATGAGCAGACCGGCGACACCAGCCAGTATCGTTCCTAACGCTGCGACCGTGAGAATAAATGTGCTCCTCCGACGCAGGATCCCGATCATCTGCTGGAAACCCAGCTCGGGAACTATCGTGGCGTGATTGTCCTGCCGCTCGTTCTCGACATCAGGTTCAAACGGCATGGGGCCGGTGGTGTGACCCGTGCTGTGCATCAGCTGCATCCGTACCTCCATGCCAGCGGTCCGTTTCCGCAATTAGCTCGACCTGGTGCGCAGTTTGCTCGTGCCATATCCGATGCGGAGCGGAGAGCGCGAAAGAATGCCGCTCAGCGCTTTGCCTCCAGTGACGGATCGCACCAGATCCGCCGGCTTCGGCTCCGCGACCAGGCAGAGCGCGATCACAAACCAGAAGATCGGATGCCTGAGGATGAAGGTAGCGATCGAGTATATGCAGAGACCACAGAGCAAGGTCGGCAGCCCCGCTTGCCCGGTCCGGTAGGCGAACCAGAAAGCCGTTGCGACGATCCATATGAAGCTCAAAACGATGATCAGCCCGCCCTGGGTGAAAAGATCGAGAAATGTGTTGTGCGCCTCGAAGTTCGGCGCAAAGGAGGGCGTGGGGTGTTCGACAAATTCGGGCTGCGCTGTGTCCATGTTCCTCTGGGACACGATGGAATGGGGTATTTCAAGATGCGGCCCAGGACCCAAACCCAGCATCCCCGATTCGACACCCCGCCGGATCGCCTGCCCCCACAGCTCAAATCGCAGCGATGTCTTCTCCTCGGTTTCCTCCGGATTTTCCCGTGCCATCGAATTGGCGAGACCCTGAGCCTCGACGGCAATCGAGTAAGCCAGCGGGACGACCGAAACTACGATCACCGGTACAGCCAGCACGATCATCCAGGCGAACGCCGAGCGGAAACTGACCCGCGGTGCACGCGAGACCAGCCAAGTTCGGAATTTGAATGCAATGAAGATCGGGCCGGCGGCTACAAGAATGAGAGTGAATGAATCGCTGCCCGTAAGCCGGCCCGCGTAGACGGGGACGATAGCGCAGGCGAGGGCGGCAATCTTCGCGCCGAGCCGGGTGGCGGTTTCGGCGAGATGAAGCGACAGAATTCCAAGCACCATGCACAATATGGCAAGCTGATGCGGATTTGATGACCAGCCACGGAATTGATCCCACCACAAAGGATCGACCGACGGGATATCGAACAGTCCCCAGAGGTGAGCGAGCTGTGCGGCGACAACCGGCGTGCCGAGCGCGCATAAAAGCCAGCTGACGCGACGCAAACGTGGCCCGGCATCGGGGTCGATCAGGCTCAGACAGCTTATGGCGGCCAAAAGAGGATAGGCCATGACATCGTGCAGGAACCACTCGGGATCGTGCTGGTCGCCGATGAGCCTTGCAGTCAGCATGCCGAGGCTTTGCGCAATGGTAAAAATCGACCAAAAGATAAGTAGTCGCGAAAGAGCCGGCGTAAGGGGCTGGCCAAGACGAGCCGCCTCGCGGCCGAGTATGAGAACTATCCAGATGAGAAGACAAATTTCGCCCGGTCCCACCGGAAAGCTTTCGAGCCGCAATTGCGAAGCAGGTGTCAGCAGCAGTCCGAGCGCGAACAACACGTCCGGTATCATCGGCACACCTCCCAATCCGGAGGTTCGTCCTTCAGCCGGCGGTTGAGAGCAGCGATCTGAAACCTCTTTGTGGATCGCCGGGCAGCGGACGATGTCCCAAACCGATTGTCCGTCTCTCCCGTTAGGCAGCCTCCAAGCCCATAGCCTATGGGGGACGTTTCTCGATTGCGCCGCAGTCGAGCGGTCACCATTTGAGTATCCCCAATCGATCCAAACTAAAGCCTATCGCGCTTTCTTTGCGGCGCGAGAACACCGCCTGCAAATCCGGCGAATTGCCGAGCGCCGTATCTGCATTCTGCGATCCCCAGCTGTAGGCATAGTCGAACACGGGTGTCGGGATGAGCGCGTCCCATCGGGCCAGAATTTGCTCCAGCTGACTGACAGTCGGCAGAGTATACTGACCGCCGCCGTCATCGACCCATTTGCCGCCACCAAAGGTTTGATAGACCGGGACCATACTATCGCGTGGCACTTCCGCGGATTCCGCGGCAGCGATATAGAGGTCGATCTCGTTGTAGTCGCAGCCCTTCAACTCCGTTCGGCAGGGATAAGGGTCGATACCGAACAGGTCTACATGTGAGTTGGTGGGGTTGTAGGTACCTGTGAACGACGGCTTCCTGGACGAAGTTGTGGTCATGAGGAGGATGAATGTTTTTGCGCCGGGCAGGTTGGCATGAATCCAGTCGGACTCGACCTTCAGGTTGTCAGCTGTGCAGCGACGGCGATGCTGTCCCGTCGGATCTGGGTCATCCATCAGATAGAAGCCGAAGACTTTGGCGTTGCCGATGTACGGCCGGACGGTGTTGAGGAACGTGGTATCGACGCCATTGCACTGGCCAACCCACACGAGGCCCCTGACGCCGTCCGGCAAAGAGTTGAGCTGAGGGACGCTACTAACGTCCGCCAGATTGAACCCAACGGTGCCGGGAAGATAATTTCCGTGCGAGTCGAAGTTGCCATTGGAAGCGAAGTGCAGCGTGGTTCCAGGCTCGGCGCGTGCTGGCACATCAAACACAAGGCTTTGCAGGAGCAAGGTACTCGCGGCCAGTTGAGCTGCCCCCGCAGACCGCAGGAGGTGCACGGCGCGCGCACTCATCCCTATGGCGCACCGCATGTGTGACCTCTTTGCTCGCGGGTGTTTTTGTCGTCGTTGAACCGAGACCCGCCCGCGCGATCAATGAGGTCCCTGTAGAGAGCGGCCTGACAAGCGACAACGTTTTCGAGGGAGAACTCCTTCCTGACGCGCTCGGCCGCGCGACCGGCCATGATTCGCCCATTCTCCCGATTGCCGAGCAGGTCGAGAATTTTTGCAGCCAACAGGCGAGGTGCTCCGGGCGGAACCAGGAAGCCATTCCATCCGTCGCAAATGACCTCGGCGCAACCGGGCATGGTAGTGGTCACGATCGGCACACCGGCGAGCGCCGCCTCGAGAAGCACCCGTGGCACGCCTTCCCGATACTCGGTCGGAAAGGCGAACACATCCGCGAGCGCGAGCAGTGATGGGATGTCCGACCTCGGTCCTATCGCCTTCACATAGGGCGCATGCCGCTCGATCTCCGCTTGCGTCACGGCAAGCGGACCTTCGGATTCACGCGGGCCGACAAGCAGGAAGCATACATCGGGACGCACTTCGTGCACCTTAGCTGCCGCTTTGAGCAGCGCCGGAATACCTTTCTGCCGGGTCATCCGCGTCACGGTGATCACGACTTCGGCGTCGCCGAGCCCAAGCTCCTTGCGAAGCTGGGATGGCGAAGGCCCTGACGTCAATGCCCGATCGAAACCATCGACATCGACGCCAGCGCCAGGAACCAGCACGGGCTTCTTCCCTGCCATCCCGTGGCGCTCGAAGAATGCAAGATCGTCACCAATTTCGAAAACCGTGGCCGCGGCAGTGCGAGCCGCAATTTTGTGGAGCGCGCGATAGACTGGACGCAACGTCAAGGCCGTGGGAGATCGCGACGAGTAGAGGAAAGCCCGTCCGTTGATCGTGCGAATGACCAATACGCCAGGAGTGCTTCTCGCAGCCAGAGGAAGGAACACGGATGGTTTGGTGTCGAAGCTCTGTGCGAGATCGGGCTGCACCTCGACAAGGATCTTCGAAATGCTCTTGACCGCGGCCCAATCGGCGAGCGGACTTACGAAACGGTCGAAATGGAAGCGCCGATAGTTGATGCCTGCTTGCTCAAACGGGGCGGATTCGCCCGTTCCAGCCGCGGTTATGCGAAAGCCGTGATCGCGCAGGGCGGACATGGCCGGAATACGAAGATGATGGTCTTCGCCTCCGATATAGAGCAGATGGGGCTGCAGGGGGCCGCGTCCCTCCATAGGCGTCCCATTTGGATCGTCACGAAGGAGGTGAGGACCCTGCCTACGATCGCCATACGGCCGGTTCACGCTTTGTACATTCGACATCTTCCCACCTCCCAGGAACGGCTCATCGAGGTGTTCGCGCAGCAGTGACAACGGTGCGATCGTTCCGAGCGGCTCCAGTTCCTGCGTGTAGTTGATCCGCATGTTCCACTGATTCCCATCGCCGCAAACGCTGCGAATGACGTGGCCGCGATATCCGGTCGTGATGTAAACTGCTCTGATGCCATTGCGCCCGAGCCCATTTGAGCACGAGCTCGAGGACGGGTCGCATTCCGATCGGCATCAGCGGTTTTGGCACAGGCAAAATGGATGTCTGCGGCCGTAAGCGCGTTTCCTTCCCGCCGCATTGAATGACAGCGCTCATGTTATCCTTCGTGTTGCCAGAGCTCGCAATCATTGAAGTATCGTGTCGTGATCACTTCAGCCCCGACTCCGGCGATCACGAGCGGACTGGAGCGGATTTGAAAAACTAAACACAACGCTTTCCACGCGTCTTCGTGCGTTTGCAGGAAATGATTTGCCGCAGCAGGCTTCGATAGTAAGCGCTCACTTAATCCTCCCTGACGCAGCCCTGGCCTTTCACATCGACACCGGCTACTTCGGCGATGCCCGACTGGACGACGTCAACGTTGCGATGGTCGCGCGCGCCCGGTCCGATGGCGGACGGCAACTGGACGGCCGCTGCCTATATCGACGAATGGGCCGATGACAGGCAAATGCAGGCGCTGGGCGCGATTGTCACCGGCGCCGCTGGTGGCCCGATGACCATGGTCGCGCCGATGATCGGTACAAACCTGGGAGCCAAGAAGGCGTCGACCGGGTACCAGATCTGCTCCAAGAAGCGGTCGGTGGAGATCCGAGGGCTGCGGCCTTGGAGCGGCGAGGGGGCTTGCCTACATCGCACATGTCGTCGATATGAAGGTCGATGAGTTCGCCGAACGTTTTCAGGCGCGCTATACGGGATTTGGTCAGCGTCTCAGCACGATCGACCCGGCGCTCGGTGTCGGTTGCCCAGCGTCGTCTCGACGCAGGAAGGTCTCGCTGACGTAGCGACCTTTGCGACGTACTTGAACGGCCAGGAGCCGGACGAGAGTTTTGTGCAGGTGGCCATTTTTTCGTGTGCGCTCCCGTGTGCCCCGAGAAGTCGAAACGTGGCGAAAAGGGTCGTATCCTGGCTTGAATTCGTGTGCATTCGGCAGGCCCTAACGATTTGATGTCAAAGAAAAATGATGAAAAATCAATACCATAGACTGGCCGTTGCGCCCATGATGGATGGGGCAGATAGATAAGTAATATCAGATAGTTGCGCGATGCCGTGTGCAAAAATCGCACACGAAGGTTCTGCTTCTCTTCTTTTTTCGTTCCCGCGACGGAGCCGCCGACAGCCCTTTTCGCGCGCTCTTTTGCCGACGATATTGACCGCTCCATCCGATACGCTCGACCGCGGCAGCGGCTACACGACGCAAATCTCGCTCGGCAACCCGCAAGGCTCGGCCGGCGCGGACAGCGTTAGGTCGAGAGCAGCTTCACCATCGTCAGACGCATGCGCGCCAGTCGTCGTGCTGAATTGTGGAATGCCTCGCGCTCGGCTCCGAGCAGGAATTCCAGCGTCATCATGTCGAGCAGGAATTCGTCGACGGCCCCTGCCAGCTCCTGCGACGTGCCTTTGAGTTGACCGAGAAGCAGGCGCGACTCGGCGACCAGGTTGGCGCCGCCGGCGTCGATCAGCGCCTCGAGCTTCTTGAAGCAATCCAAATCCGGAAATCCCCCTTGCCGCGGCTTTTAATTACCGACGCGCAAGAAGGTTCCTCAACGAAAGGAAAAAACATGACCGCATCCCGCGAGTAGGAATCGCTCGCCCGCGTGCTCGCGCACGAGGGCGGCTATAGCAATCAACCGGCCGACCCGGGCTGGGTCACGCTGAAAGGAGTGACCCAGCGCGTCTACCATGCCTATCGGAGGAGCAAGGGCTTCGCGCCTCGCCCTGTAATGGGCGTCAAAATCCTCTGCCCAACATTTCTATAAGGCCCCGGCGCAAATACCACCAGCGCCGGAGCCCTCCACCGCTCACCCGCCAGCCGCAGCGGGAGCGGCTGCGTGCAAACGGCCGGTTACGGTACTCGTTCCGTCTATGGGGCCACGGTCAGTGTGCCCTGCGACCGAAGTCCGATTCCACCCGGCATTGGATCCAGCACTGACTGCCAGCTATTCCACTGGCTTGGACCGACGATCGATGCTCCCTTCATCGTCTGTTTTCGGAGCGCCCGCTGTCGCCGGCGGGCGCTCTTCTTGGGGATGCCATCCTCCGGCCGAAAGCTTTGCCCACTACCTTTTACGCGGCACGAGATAGTTCGTTGGTTGGGTGCCGCGCGTCACCGTTACAGATGCATATCTGTCTGGGAGCGAAGCCGTGACATTTTCATCGATATCTCTGCATCGGCCAAGGATTTCGCCATTAGGTGACCGCGCCAAACGATCCGCCAAAGCATCTTGGCAATCAGCGAGTGAGGAATAGATTTGGGATGGCGTTTCGATCCGGTGACACACCGAAGCCTGCCGGGGGTTGCAAGCGAGCAAGACCATGATCGCCGAAGATGAGATGTCCATCGGTACCCTCACGCTTCACTTGCCATTACAAAGGAAAGCGCGATCAAATCGTCCGGGTCGACGCCGCCTCTGCCGTCGTCCATTACTTCTGCCACTCGTTGAAAGACGTCTATCTCGTCTGTGCTAACATTGGCAGCTTGCATCTTGTTTCGGAAACAGGTGAGCCTTGCTTCCAGCGCTGCGGAAGTTTTGTCGCGCGTAGTTTTGTCCTCAGCCATAGCCGTTTCTCCCTTACATTTCGCTGGTGGCGATGATGCCCGCCTCACCTTCCGTGAGAGGATGTGTGGCGATCCCCCGGCCTTAAGCCTGACGCCCAAGCCGCCAGCTATTTGCTGACCGTCCGACACGAAAAGGATGCCAGCCGCCTCCAGTGCGCGCCGAATTGCGATCATCTTGCTCGGATTGGGTACCCTGTTGCCGCTCTCAAAGTCGCGGATGACGCCTTCGCCCATGCCGGCCTTCGAGGCGAGGCGCACCTGGGGCCACCTCAGAAGAGCCCGCCCGGCACGACATTGCTCCGGTGTCATGTTTGGCAAAGCGGCCTCCCGCCGCACAACTTTCTGTTCCCTGGAACGGTCTATCGGCCGGTATGTTCCGATTTGCTTATTTAGCAACAGCTAACGGAACAGAAGGAGCCATGCGATATTGAATCAAATTCGAGTTGTGGGGAGTTCCAATGCGTAAGCCTGCCGGCGTGCGCCGGTTATCCTTCATTCCGCCGCTGATGCCGACGTTGGTCGATAAGCCGCCGGAGGGTGATGGCTGGATGCCCGGTAACAATCCTTTGGGGCGAGGAGGACAGGTGGATTTCCGTCGAGCATGGCCGCACGCTGGCTAAGAAGATCCCTGCTTCGGTTCTCAAGGTCATACCCGGCGCGGGACATATCGTCCAAGAGGATGCGCCAGAGGCTATCGTGGCGGCGTTGCTCGGCTTTTTTCCCAGCATCAAGTGATGGGTTGGAGGGTGGGTGCACCGCCAGGTCGCCCACCCGATTCGCCATCCCGCAAGTGCGGGCGCGCTCGAGAGGTTCTGAATGCCCCAGGATATGGACGTCACCAAGCTCCTGTCAGGACGGCTTCGACCGGGAAGCGAGTTGCTAGCAGAGGGCCGCCAACTGGCACGCGATTGGTCGGTTGGGAGGACCGCGTTCCTTGAATTGGTCTCCGCACCAAGCGAGGCCGAGTACAAGCGGCGGATGGCCGCGGCAGGGCACATCATGCAACACGCTCACATCGGCTTTCGGGGTGTGGAGCGCACGTTGGACGCCATCCGGGTCGTCCATGAAAGCTGCGCGGCGAATGGCGTAATCATCCACCGCTTCGGCATTACACTGGATTGGTCGATGGGATATCCAGCGGCTGAGCGACGTGGTCGCCGACGAGGCACCGGGATCGTGCTGAATGGGCCCAAGGATTTTGCCAGAATAACAAATGCGGTGCCGGCCGCAGCTCCCTTTGGTGATTTTATGCTCGGGTTGCCTGGCGCGTTGGACAACGCGCGGCACGCGCTGGCGGCAGGCGCAACCGCAATTGGCAATCTAGGCCAATATTTTACCTTTCGACTCCCCGACTGGGACGACGACGTCGCCACGACTGAGGCGACCGTAACGGCAATGGGCTTGATTGCCGCGCAGGACGTCGAGGTGCTGATTCACTCGAACCTAGATGACGGGTTCGCCGGATTGTTCTCGGACGTGACGTGCGCGCTCGGCATGGCGCTCATCGAGAAATATATCGTCGAAGACCTTATTGGGGGCCGTCTTAGCCATTGCTACGGCCATCACTTCACGGCACCTCTCTCTCGCTTGGCCTTCCACAAGGCTTTAGCCAGCGTTTCCAGCACGACCGGCACGATGATTTTCGGCAATACCGTCAGCTATCGCTCCTCTCCGATCGGAAACTTCGCGAGCCTGTCCAATTACCTCCAGGCGGACATTTGGGCGCTCACCCGCCAGCATACCGGCCACGCCATCAATCCCGTCCCCGTGACGGAGAACGATCGCATCCCCGATGTCGAAGAAATCATTGACGCACAGATATTCGCTGCGCCCCTTGTGGAGCACGCAGCCGCCTCTCTCGACATTCTGGATCTGCACGCAATCGATATCGCAGCTGAAAAGCTCGTCGCGGGCGCCCGGACATTTGAGCGCAATGCCCTTCAGGGGCTCGCCGCCGTCGGCGTGGATATTGAAGATCCTGCTCGACTGATGCTGGCTATTCGGCGGCTCGGACCACGGAGGCTTGAATCGCTTTACGGCGCCGGGGGCTCATATCCTGCGGCGCCGGGGGGCGGCACCCGCTAATCGCCGCGGAATGGGTAGCCGAACTCAACAAGGATGTCGCGCACTGGCTCACGCAAGTCCCCGAGGAGATCGCGATACGCCTTTCCCGTTCCGGCCTGAAGGTTTGTGTGGGATGCAGTGACGTACACGAGCATGGCAAGGTCCTGATCGAGCACGTCCTCTCAGGACTGGGAATCGAGTGTATCGACGGGGGCGTCTCAGCCGATGCCGACGATCTTGTGGCCTCGGCCATCGGGAGCGGCGCGAACGTCATCGCCATCAGCACCTACAACGGCATTGCTTTGCACTATGCGCAGGAAGTGCAAGCTGCTTTGTCCAAAGTGGGCTCGGCCATACCCGTTTTCATCGGCGGCAGGCTCAATCAGATACAAGATGATTCCAATTCGGGTTTACCTGTCGACGTCAGCCTGGACATAGCCGCCCTGGGCATCTCAGCCTGCGCGTCTCCCGGCGAGTTCATCGCCGCACTAGGCAACCTCGAGCGTGAACGGCAGGCGGATCTTTGCACGCTGCGACATTCCGTCGGCCACGTCCTCGGCGGCTCGTCCGCCTAGGACGGCGGCTTCGCCACATTCGACGAGAAACAGCCGTCGTTGGACGGTTCTACAATTCGTGATCGACTGGGGTTCTTGGAAGCTTTTCGAACCTTCTGGGTCGCGCCTGAGCCCGAATTGCGGTTGCTTATGGATAAGGCGGGACGATAGATACGCTCTTAGGGCAAATTGGGGCCATTAAGTGTGGACGGCAGCTTCACGTCCAATCACGGTCGCAGGGACGAAGTTTTCCTCAGCCTGAAAGCAGACCTCAGCGGCGGAGATTTAGGCCGGTCCGGAATTTTCAGGCCGAATGGGCTTGCGATCATCAGCTACGAACGCAGCGCTCGCCTCGCTGCATTCTCTCAGCGGCCTTGTCCGCGCACACATCCCATCGTGAGTCAAGGATCACGCTGCAGATGTCAACCCTGCGAAAGTTCGGCTCCTTAAAGGCTAGAATGTCGTCATTGAACGTGCCGAACGTGCTGTCGGGGCGATACTTCATGCCCTCGTAGAAGGCGTCGATTATGTCATGCTTGAAGCGAGCTTCTCTTGGAAAAGCGGCCACAACAGCATCACGCTGGCCAACTGTGAATTCGTCATATCCGCGACCTGCGACATCCATGCCGGCCCCCGCCTGCACCAGCGCGATCTCCGGGCGCATGAACTCGGGTATTCCAGGCGTGGTGTGGAGTGCGACGGCGTTCCAGATAATCTCGATGTCGCTCTCGGAAATCCCCCGCGCCTGAAGAAAGTCACGCGCGGCATTTGCCCCATCAACTTCGAAACGCAACTGACTGCTTTGATAGCGAGGAGTGAGGCCGACGTCGTGGAACATAGCGGCCGTATAGAGGAGCTCCGGGTCAAAGGTCATATTCCTCCGTTTCCCCGTCATGGCTCCCCAGAAATAGACCCGCATCGAGTGATGGAACAGCAGATGGCTCTCAGTGTCGCGAACAAACTCGGTTACCTCGCGCGCGATTTTGCTGTCAGGGAGACTTACGCCACTGATCTCGACGGCCATGATTGCTCTCCATGATGGTCAACGACAGCCTCGGGCGTGTTCCGGAAGCTGATCGCCATGCGATTATAGCTGTTCATAATGCTGATCGCGACAGTCAGATCGACGAGTTGCTTCTCGTCAAAAACCTGTCGTGCGGCCTCGTAGGCACACTCCGGCACGCCGGTCTCGGCGACGCGCGTGACGGTCTCTGCCCAGGCAAGTGCGGCACGCTCGGTCTCGCTAAAGAGGCCGCCGCCCTCCTGCCACGCTTGCAGCAACGTGAGCTTCTCGACCTTCACGCCCTTCTTGATAAGTTCGCGGGCATGCATGTCGAGGCAATAGGCGCAGTTGTTGATCTGCGAGACCCGCAGATAGACGAGATCCACCAGCTCGCTGGGCAGGCCGCTCTGCATTACGTAACCATACACTCCGCCAAGCGCCTTGGCGGCACCGGGGGCGACACGGTTGTAATCAAGTCTGCTTGTCATCTTTAGGTTCCCTTTATTCAACCGGCGTGGTGAGCTTCTGGTCCTGTGAGCTGACGACGAAAACGGCCAGCAACTTCGCCGGCTCGGTGTTGCTGGCGTTGCGGCTGATCGAATGGACCGCGCCCGGCGCTTCGAACCAGCTCTCGCCGCTCTTATAGATTCGGGTTTTGCCGTCGTTCACCTTCGACTCGATCTCGCCCGAGAGCACGTAGGCATAGATAAAGGCTGATCCTGCGTGCCTGTGCGGCGGCGAAGCGGCGCCAGGTGCATAGTCGACTTCCACGACAATCAGCGACTTGCCTGGGACGTTCGGAATAGCTTGGTCGAACTTCTTGGCGACCGTTTCGGTCTGATGCCCATCCGCCCAAACAGGCAAGGCAGAGGTGAGTGCGATGAATATCGCTGGGATAATGGGTCCGATCTTCACTGGTCTTCTCCTGTTGACCGCCCATAGGTGGTCCGCCGCTGGGGCATAAAAAAGGACCAAGAAAGCGCAGAAATGATGTACCATCCGAGGATGGTCAATCCTATGAATCTGAACATCGATCGTTCGGCCAAGGCCTCTCTGTCGGAACAGATCCGACGGGGGCTGGCCAAAGCCATTGAGGATGGCGTGCTCAGGCCGGGTGCGCGACTGCCATCGTGGCAGGATCTCGCTGCCCAACTCGGCGTAGCGCGCGGAACCGTACGGTCTGCCTACGAGAAGCTCGCCGCCGCCCAACTGATCGAGGCGTCACGGGCCAGGGGCACGCATGTCGCTCAACGCCCTCGCATGCTCACAAGGACTCAGCCGCCGCCAGGCACGGGCACCTTCCTGGAGACTTATCTGGAGATGGTGCGGGGACCTGCGTTCTTCCAAATGGGCGTGCCGGCAACCGAGACTTTCCCGGCCACATTGTTAGCGCGTATTCGCGCGCACGCGGTCCGGGCCGAGGCAGGTGCGCCCCCTCTTTATCCCGATCCTCGCGGCGAGTTGGAGTTGAGACGCGAAATCGCTGGCTATCTTGCGGTTGCCCGAGGCATCAATTGCCTTCCATCGCAGGTTATCGTCACCGGGGGCTTCGCTGGCGGGCTTGGCCTGACGCTCAGCGTTCTGCGCCTGGACGGGCGCACTGCCTGGGTGGAGGATCCCAGCTTCCCATGGTCCAGGAAAGGGCTGGAGCTTGCGGGCTTGTCGCTGGCTCCGATCCCGGTCGATCGGGATGGGATCGATCTCGACCACGCATTGCGCCATCACCCGGATGGGAAGCTCGTTCTCGTCACACCTGGCCAGCATGCCCCCCTGGGCTACACCCTCTCTCTAGAGCGACGGCTTCGCCTGCTCGAATGGAGCGCCGCTAACAACGTCTGGGTGATTGAAGATGATTATCTGAGTGAGCTGCAATTGACCGGCAGGGCCGCGCCGGCGCTCGCGTCGGTCGACGGCGATGGGCGCGTCATCCATATCGGTTCATTCAGCAAGACGATCAGCCCGACCATACGGCTGGGCTTCGTGATCGCGCCGGCCGAACTTGTCAGCCGCTTCGCGGAGGTGGCGGCGTGTCTGGCGCCCGCGCAAGGCCCCGCAGTGCAGCTCGCGACCGCCGAATTCATGCGGGAGGGCCATTATATCCGCCATCTCCGCCGAACAAAGCGCGCCTATGCAGCCAAGCGCGAGGCCCTGCTGGCGCGGCTTCGCCCACTCGCAAGCGCTGATCAGCTCTCGACCCCCGGCCTCGCCGTGCTACTGAAGCTGCCGAGCGAAACATCGGATTTAGCCATAGCACGCGAAGTTTCAGCCCTCGGCATGTCTCCCGCGCCGCTGTCCGCCTGGTACTCGTCGCCAGCCACGGCTCAATCAGGTCTTTTGCTCGGGGTCGCGACCGCGCCGACGAAGAACCTTGCGAGATCCTGTGATCGTCTCTTTGAGGCAATCCGGCGAGTCAGCGGTCTGCGCTCGGCCTGAGGGAGGCTGAGTCCGAGTAGCATGAAACGGGTCTGCTCTAATCTCAAAAGCTTAGCGAATGGCTCACGATATCATGCGATTGGCCATTCGGTGACACCTCGGCTTCGTATCCGTTGGCTGACGCGCTGCTAGCGGCCTTAACAGCTGCCAGTACAGCTTCCGAATGGGATGGGTAGGGATAGTCCTTTTCGTCATATCGAACCGTCCAGCGGTCAGCGCTCTTCGAAACGTAGTACCTGACTTCCATTCTCGACTTCCCTCACCAGCTCAGATCGGGGAGACCGCCGCATGTCTAAACTAGGCTGTAGTGACAATTTAGTCATTTGAGCCAGAGCATGATCGCAGCGAGCTTGACGAAGCCGAGGAAGTTGGCAGCGATCTTGTCGTAGCGCGTTGCGATGCGCCGCCACTGCTTGAGCTTGGCGAAGAACGCCTCGATGCCCCAGCGGTTTTGTAGGCGATCTTGTCGTAGCTGTGCTGGTATTTGCGATGGCGCCGCGGCGGGATGACCGGTTCACCGCCTTGGTCGAGGATCACATCATGCAGTCGACCGGCATCATAAGCGCGGTCGGCGATCACTTGGCCTGCAGCAAACCCCTCGACCAGCCCACAGGCAGGTGCCATGTCATTTTGCTGACCGGGGCCGATCTCGAAGCGGACCGGCAGGCCAAGTGCATCTACGACGGCATGGAGCTTGGTGCCGAACCCACCGCGCGAGCGGCCGAGAGCCTGGGCTTCA
>NZ_JAVIIT010000034.1:0-14848 GCF_033977265.1 Mesorhizobium australafricanum
CGAAGAGGGCTCAACTCGGCCATCTCAGTGCTCCTGTTCCAAGATTGCGCTTCAACAGCCGCAATCCTTCAAAACAGAAGCCTCAACCGCAAACCGACCCGCCAAATGCCGCGTCAGCGGCTTCGTTCAATCCTGATTGTAAACAGGCCTTAGCACGTAGTAGAAGTGCGCCAGCCTTGTGAGTTGAGGCTTGAGAGGTCGGAACCGATGTCGTCGCGTCGCGCAAAGCCGACCAGGCATTCATGTTGGCCCCGTTGAGGTAGACCGATCCCCGCGCTTTGCAAGTGGAATCGCAATTCCTTAACCGTCTCCTCAAGCACGCGTGTGTCGAAGGATAGGTGATGATGCTGCGGGAGAGGCTCGCTTTGCCGCGACGTCTACCTGATGCCTACCCCGGTGTACGGCACCAACCTCGGCTCGGCATAGCGTCGACGATTTCCGTTCTCGCGCCCGCATGCTCGTCTTGCTCGGGAGAGGCTGACATAGTTCAAACCGCGCCAGTTTCTGATGCCAAATATTTCATAATCCCATGCATTTTGGCGCAATTTCTCCTCGCTAGCTTGGTATTAATCTTAGTGGCTGTCCCTCGAGCAGGCATTTCTCCCTGATCCTACGGCGTGAGACACTGGCCTTCAGGCGTCATCGCAGATTTATGCGAAGAGCAGCGGTAGAACCAACATCGGAGGAAGGATGAATACTTTAATCGAATCGGCGGTGATTCCTTGCGCTGCGGCAGCGGGCAGGAACGTCGCGGCTCTGCCGCCGAGGGGCGTGTCCTTTCACTGGACTCCAGATCAGCAGATCGTTGGCTACCGCGAGAGGGCGAAAATCGAACCGGTGCGTGTGGTGGGCTGCGGGGCGCATGTTTGCATCCCGCCCCTGACGGTCCATCAGATCTCGCCTCGCTGGACCTGGAATGGCCAAGCCATGGATGTGGACCGTTACATGGAGGCGACGCGCGTCTCGGGCCTCATCGCGCTTAAGGACGGTGAGGTGCTCATAGAGCGCTATGGCCTCGGCCGTACAGAAAGAGACCGCTGGGACGTTCAGTCGGTCTCCAAGTCGGTCACAGCGATCTTGGTTGGCGCGGCGATCCAGGATGGCTACATCAAAAGCATGGATTCGATGGTCACTGAATACATTCCTGAGCTCAAGGGGAGCGCCTACGAGGGCGTAACAATCCGCCATCTGGTGACTATGACCTCGGGCATCAAGTGGGATAATGATTACCGCAACCCCAACGGCAATGGGACCCAGCAGCGGTCAGAGCCGTTCGTAAATAGTGTCAACCCCACCGTAGCGTACATGCGTCGCCTCCCGAGGGACAATCAACCGGGCACAAAGTACGTATACTCGGACGGCGATACCGACCTGGCCGGGATCTTGGTTTCTAATGCTGCCGGAAAATCGATGTCAGAGTATCTCTCTCAGAAGCTCTGGCAGCCCTACGGGATGGAGAAGGACGCGTACTGGATCGTAGATCCAGCCGGCTACGAGCGCGGCGGCACCGGCATCTCTATGACTCTGCGCGACTTAGCTCGCACCGGCCAGTTCGTGCTAGAGGGCGGCAAGGCCGGCGGAGTCCAGGTGCTCCCGCCCGACTGGTTGGTGGAAGCGACCAGCGCTCAAGTGACCTTCTCAACGGCCTCATTGGGCGGAGAAAAGGGCTATGGCTATTGCTGGTGGATATATGAGGACGCTTACGCAGCCTTAGGCCACGCTGGCCAGGCGATCTTCGTCTATCCGAAGGACAAGGTGGTGATTGCCATCAACTCCGCCTGGCTTGAGACCAATCAGTATCAGCCTAACCGCCCCGAGTACTGTCAGATGCTGGATTTCGCCAAGGCCCTCCATGCAGGGGCCGTGGCCCACTTCTGACGGGGTTGCCTTGGGAATGAGTGGAGGCGAAGAGGCTGTCTACTTCGCCTTCTACCTCGTTCGATGCCTGTTGCAAAATTTTCGGTTGCGCCAACTTGGCGTTTGGTGTCCGGCATTCTGGTGGCCGCCGTCTCGATCAGTCTGTCGTTCTGCTGTACATTCGCTGGTACTTGCCCCCCTAGGGTGTGCCTTCGAAATCTGCGGTAGATAATGGCCGAATGTGGTATCAGCATTGACCCTTCCGCGATCCATCTCTGGATCGTTCCTTTTCCGGCGCAGGCGGGCGGTGACCAGCAAGCGGCACACATCAAGACTTACATCAAGGTCCAAGGCCAATGGCTGTATCTCACCAATGGCGATACGGTCGAATTCTATTTGCGGGCATGGGGCCGTGGGCCATGCGCTTCTTTACAAAGGCGCTGGAAAGTCATGGCCGACCGGATCTTCATCGACGGCAGTCAAACCAACCGGGATGCGATTTCTTGCGATGCTGCAAATCCGTCTGCAGCAGCGGTCTCGGCACCGGTCTGAAGCCGATCTGGATCCGGCAGACCCGCTACCTCAATAAACAGATCGGGCATGACATCGGCGCTTCGCCATTCGCACTATGGTAGTAGCGCATCCTGAACTGGCCCGCACCCCGCCCTTGCCGGCCCGAGGCTGAAGATATTTCAAACTGCTCTGGTTTCTGGAGCCTACATTTCAGCAGCCGACGCATTTTGGCGAAGACTCTTTCCCCAGAGGGGTTATCAACCTTAAATGCTATCCTTGAACAGGTATTTCTTTCAGAGATGCTGAGATCGAATGCCTCACTTGTGGTGTCGACTAATAGATGCGGACCAACCGCGGTCGCTGGTCGATGGAAAATGAGAATCTCTCGACGCGAGCTTCTTTTCGGTGGGCTTGGTAGTCGTAAGGCTCCATCTAGCCGGTCGGTTCTGCGCATAAAGACCGCCGACAAGTTCCTCAATCTGTCTTTTCGCTGCACCTGCAATTGTGTTGACGACTCCAAGACCCGATCTCGTCCGCACGCGCATGGCTTGGTCGTTGAGCCTGCAGCTGATGCCGAGCGGTTGGCGTGCTGTGAACCAGAAGGCTGTGAACCAGAAGTATGATGAATCCGTGCCGTATGGCATCGGCTATTGGGTGAACTTGGTAGAAATGGTGGTAGCTGCCTGAAGCCAAGGCTATACTGCGTTTCGAAGATGGCTTGCCGTCCCGAGGCGGAAACAAAGAGGGAGAAAGCAATGGGCATTTTGATAAACCGCAGGCGTTTCATGCAAACCACCTCGACCGCTCTCGCGGTCGGGGCAATATCCTCAGTCGCTGGCCGGGCCTCGGCTGCTTCCCCGGGCGAGCTCCGTATCGTGCTCAACGGTGGTGATGTGGGAAAGGCGCACATTGAAGCTTATGCGAAACCGTTCGAAGCAGAGACCGGAATCAAAGTGACCCCAATCACCCAGGACTTCGGTAATCAGCAGCTTGAGTTGATGGTGAAAACGAACAATGTTACGGTAGACGTGGGAGCTATGATCCAGGTCTCGGCGCTTGAAGCGGCGGCAAAGGGCCTTCTAGAGGAGATTGATTACTCTATCCATCAGAAGGGACAATTGGACGCCATCGTCGACTTCGCCAAGGAGCCATTCGGTCTTGGCTACTTTATTTACTCCTACGTCATGGTCTGGAACACTGAGAAATTCCCGGCTGGTAAGCCGCGACCGACGACCTGGGCCGAATTCTGGGACGTACAGAAGTTTCCTGCCGTTCGGCTCCTCCCCGGTGGTCAATATGGAACTGAAGGCCCTTGGGAGGAGGCTCTCCTGGCGGATGGGGTGCCCGCCGATCAACTTTATCCAATGGAGATCGACCGCATTTTTTCGAGCCTGGAGAGGATAAAGCCGCATATTCGTAAATGGTGGATGACTGGATCCGAGATCCAGCAACTAATGCAAAGTGGAACTGGCGATGTCATGAATTCCTATGATGGTCGGGCCCTCACCTTGATTGACAAGGGCGCGGGGCTTGAGATCAACCGCGACCAGGCGAAGCTGACTACGCAATATTGGGTAATCCCAAAAGGCAGCCCGAACGCGCACAATGCTCAAAGGTTCATTGAATTCGCCAGCCGCGCCGACCGCCAAGCTGCCTTCGCCCAACTTATCCCTTATGGGCCGACGAACCGCAATGCTTTCAAATTGATTCCGGAAACGTTGGCGCGAAGGCTGGCTAGCCATCCTGATTACATGACGAAAAGCATTCCAATAGATGGGCGGTGGTATGTCGAAGCCGGATCGGATGGTCTGACCAATGCGCAACGCCTCAGCAGGCGCTGGAGCGACTGGGTAATTCGGTAGATCCAGCTCGCTAGATTGGTCGGCAAGGTGACCACATTCAGTGGGTCGACTTTGCCGTCTGTGATTATGATGGAGCCCACCATGTCGGACACCTTGGTCTTCGGGAAGCACGAGTCACCCGCTGATAGCGTTGAACTCAGCGGCAGCCGCTACCGCGGTCTCCCCGCGCTCGTCCCACGTATGGAGCATGACGCATTGGAGCAAGGGCCAATTCCCGCGCAGATCGAATTCCGCGGCGTCACCAAGATGTATGGTGCCGTTTCTGCGGTCAAAGACCTATCACTTTCAGTTCCTCATGGTGAGTTCCTGACTATTCTCGGCCCAAGCGGTTCGGGCAAGACCACTGCATTAATGCTGCTCGCCGGGTTCGTGGCGCCCAGTAAGGGGGACATCCTCATTTCTGGAAAGTCGGTTGCCGCAGTGCCGTCCTTCCGGCGCGACCAGGGCATCGTCTTCCAGAGCTATGCGCTGTTTCCGCACCTCACGGTGCGCCGCAATCTGGAATTTCCGCTTGAAATGCGCGGTATGGTTGCCATCGAGAGGGCGGCACGGATAGACCGGATGCTTGCACGCGTGCACCTCAACGACCTCGGCGATCGCATGCCGTCGCAATTGAGTGGCGGCCAGCAGCAGCGTGTGGCGCTTGCCCGCGCGCTGATTGCTGATCCGCCGATCCTTCTACTCGACGAGCCGCTCGGCGCGCTCGACCGCAATCTTCGCGAGCAGATGCAGGGCGAGATCAAGAGTCTACACAGAGAATTCGGCAAGACCACCATATGTGTCACGCACGATCAAGAGGAGGCACTCACTTTGTCGGACCGCATTGTCGTGATGCGCGCCGGTCAAATCGAGCAGGCCGATACACCGGAAGCCCTCTACGACCGGCCTGCGACCCGCTTTGTGGCAGACTTTCTGGGCGAAGCTAACATCCTCGAAAACCACGATTTTGAGGTTGAAGCCGATGTAGAGCAGCCATTTGGCAGCGTGGCCATGATCCGGCCGGAGCGTATCGGCATCGCCGCTCCAACAGCGCCGTGCCGCGCCGATGCGGACCAACGCCAATCCGTCACCGGGACGGTCGAGGGCATGATCTATGCCGGTCCACTGCGGAAATACCAGGTGCGCGTCGGCAGTAGCCTGCTTGTCGTACGCGAACAAGTCGCTTCGGGAGGGCAGATTTTCCGACCTGACGATGCGGTGCGGCTCGACTGGCTCCGGTCCGATGTCCGAATTGTGGCAGCATGAAGCGCGCAAGGGGAAGGTGAATGCGACTGCAATACGATTTTGGGCAAATGCCCATCTTGCTCACAGTGCCGGCTCTCGCCGTCCTCCTCGTTGTCTTCGGCATACCGACTGTTCTGCTCTTTCTGACCAGCCTCAATGCGCCGGCCGTCTCGGTCGCCAACTATCAGGCTTTTTTTGGCCAGCCGGCGAATGTCCATGTGCTCTTCCAGACAATTGAGATAAGCGCCGTAGCCACGATTGCCTGCCTCATCGTCGGGTACCCTACGGCCTATTTGATCGTGGTCGCCTCGAAGCGGCTGCGCATGGTGCTCCTCGTGCTCGTCCTTATCCCTTACCTGACCAGCTTTCTTGCGCGCACCTACGCATGGCTCGTGATTCTCGGCGACAACGGCTTGATCAACAATCTGCTGCTTCACTTCGGGCTTATATCCAACCCCCTGCAACTCATCTTTAACCGCATGGCGGTCTATATCGGCATTGTGCATATCATGCTTCCGATGATGATCCTGCCTCTGGTCAGCGTCATGATGGGCATCGACAAATCGCTGATCTCGGCGGCGCGCAGCATGGGTGCGCGGCCGTACACCGCTTTCTGGCGGGTGTTCTTCCCGCTCAGCCTTCCGGGCGTGCGGAGTGGCTCGCTACTGGTCTTTGTGATCTGCCTCGGCTTCTACATCACGCCTGCCGCACTTGGCGGACTGGGGGACGCCATGCTGTCGACCTTTATCGCGGCTCAGGTCTCGAGCGGCTTCGATATGGCGGACATTGCTACCTCAGCCTTTATCCTTTTGGCGGTCGCCGGTGTCGTTCTCTTCATGCTCGGGATTGATCTTTCCGGTACTCAGGGCCGTCTTGTCCAACAGGCGCAGAAATCTTGGATGGCCTGGCTTCCTTCATTCAGCAAGCTGAAGAGCTATCTCGGCGGGTTCCCCGCTCTCTATCGGGCGAAGCGCTGGACGACCCAGCTCTACCAGGCCGGTGGCGACGGCCACCTGTTAAAAATCATTGGAACGGTGTTTGTCGTGCTTGTTTTAGCGTATCTGCTGTTTCCCGAGATCGTCGTTATCATCATGTCATTCAGCGCCGGGTCCTATTTGGAATTTCCGCCCTCGAGCCTGTCGCTGCAGTGGTACAGTTCCTTCTTCGGTGATCCGTCATGGTACGGCGCCGCCTGGACCAGCATTCAGATTGGCAGTGCGGTCACCGTCTTGTCGACCATAGTGGGCACGCTCGCCGCCTATGGTCTTAGCCGTGCCACTCCTTGGATGCGCGGGTCGCTGACTATGGTGATCATTACGCCGATTACTATCCCAGTTATCGTTGTGGGAGTGGCGACCTATCTTGGGCTGGTCAATCTCCGACTAACAGGCACGCAAACCGGCATCGTCCTGGCGCACAGTGTAGGCTCGACTGCGTATGTAGTAGTGATCGTCTCGGCGACGCTGGCAAATTTCGACCGACGGCTGGAGCAGGCGGCTCATAGCATGCGTGCCGGGCCGTTCCAGACCTTCATGCGGGTGACGCTGCCACTGATTAGGCCGGGCATAATCGCCGGCGCCGTCTTCGCGTTCCTCAACTCCTTTGACGAGGTCGTCATTACGTCGTTGGTCAGTGGGTACTCGGTCTACACTCTGCCGCTGAAAATGTGGGAGAACATTCGCAACGAGATAGATCCGACGGTCGCCGCCGTTGCATCACTGCTGACCCTTTTGCCGGTGCTCTGGCTAATAGCGCTTTATGTCACCGGGTGGCGGTTGCGCCCTCAGCACACGCTTCCTGTCCATACGGATTGAAGCAGGCGTCCAGTTTCTTCGAAGCCGTGCCAGACTTCGAAGGAATTCGACGCCCGGCAATTGCCATCAATATGAAGCCGAGGAGCGGCACCATAGAAGTTCAAATATATGATACCCGAGAGTGATGTCAAGGTTACGGGATCTCATGCGCGAGCGGCGGTACGTGCAAAGCCGGGTGGGGTGCCCCGCACTGGACCCTCCAGCGCAAATCTTCGGAATCCCACCCTTTGAGCTGAGTGCGGGCGCGCCAGACTCTAAAAGCGTGTCGCGGCCGGCTGTTCATCCTCATGGGATCTAGCTAAAGCCGAAATCGAACCTAGCCGCGCCCGATGAGGCTGCGCCAGCCCGGAGAGTTGGACCGCTCCCCTCGTGCCGTTCATCTAACCTAAAACGGGTTCCCCTTTGTGCGTATTTCGCAAAAACGGGACAGTCGTTCCGCTAATTCGCTGTCCGCGAATTAGCGGAATGGGTGCCCGCGAATTTATGAAACACGCACCCTTTGCGCGAAAACGGTCCCGATCCACGCAAAGCAAGCAGATCTTCAGTGCGCGCCGGGTCATGACCCGGGCTCTTTTGAGCTGCCGTTTTGGCCATCGCAGCGATTGGCTTTGTGCTCTCGGATGAAGTCGGCAAGGCTTTCGAAGCCGAAGTCTGTGCAGGCGAGCATTTTGCTGATCGCCTGGGCCGTAGTGCCAGAGGCAACCGTCCTCCGGTTCCATGTCGAAATAGATTTCCCACAGCAGCTCGGCGACCTCGCCGAGCATCCAAGCAGTAATCAGGATGATGTAGACTCGGGTGATCGCAGCCACCCGCCAGGCCGCCAGTCTGGCGTCGGATCGGCGGCGGCAGTTCCAAGGGAGGAGTTCGTCGATGCGATTGGCGACCGCGCCCCAGCTAGTTAGGCGGCCCGCCCAACCAGTCAACCAGGGTCGATTGATCTAGGTCGACGCCCTCGCGGACGTAGATGCCGGACTGTCGATTCAAGGGCAGGTGGTCCCAATATCTTCTTCCGCACCAAGCCGGAGATTGCGCTCGCTTAGATCCGCTTGGCCGACGTGACGCAAGGTGTGGTGCTGTCCGATGCCGGCTACGGCGACGACACCTCTTTCCGCGACGGGTTGACGGCGATGGATTTGACCTATGTTGCCGGCGTTCAGTCCTCGATCCCCTATGGCCGCCAAGCCGGCAACTGCTGCCGCTCAACCGTGCAACGGACGCGTCCATCCATCTTTGCTAGTGGCGGCGTCGGGCACGTTCCGCGCCGGCTCGGCCAACGATTTGGCGCAGACGCTGTCTGAGAACGCCTGGAGCCGTGTCACCCCCGCGCGAGGGCTCCATTTCTGTTCACACTCACGCTTCACCGCTGTCTGCGTCCGCCCCGCCCAACGCATTACTGGACGCTCCGCACTACGCGCCGAGGCTGGTTCCTGATCGAGTGGCTGTACGGCGATGGCGAGTCAACCAGTCCTGGCTTCGACCTTTTCGAAAGATACCGAGCTCGCTACCTCGTCGGCCAGAACAACTGAGATGGCGGATCGAACGGGATAATGAGGGCCGAGGTTGGCCATCGCCGCCTCCATTCCTGGTCTACGCACGGGCGGTTCCCCTCAGCCCCATGATTGGCGCCTTTCAAGACACCCTCGCTGGGGCGCAATTCGATCATCCGCCGAGCATGGAGGGATTGTTTGTTTCAATTATCGAAATAAATCGCAATAAAGGTTGCGAAAATTCATGCCATTGTTAAAATTCTTAACGGTTATTAAATCTCAAAATAGCGGTATCGCACGGTGGACGACCTAGACCGAAGGATCCTCACGGCGCTACAGAAGAACAACCGGTTCTCCTTTGCCGAACTCGCGGAGCTTGTCGGTTCTTCGGCTGCTTCATGCATGCGTCGAGTGAACAAGTTGCGTTTGGATGGCGTGATCGTTGCCGATATATCGCTCGTGGATCCGAAGGCTCTTGGCAAATCGCTTTCCGTTGTCGTCACCGTAGAGCTCGACCGTGAACGGCTAGACCTCGTCGACGATTTCAAACGCGCGATGCGGGCGGCCAAGGAGGTTACCCAGTGCTACATGGTCACAGGCGACGCCGATTTCGTCCTGATCGTGGCGGTCGAGGACGTCGAGGCATTCGACGTCTTCGTCAAGACGAAGCTTTATACCAACCCCAATGTCCGAAAATTTAAGAGCATGATCACGCTTGATCGAGTCAAGTTCGAGCCCCGGGTTACGGTGTAGCGTTGGACGGATTCCGCTAAGGCCCTCACTTCGCGCTGCTTCTTGAAACTGCCATTGCGTGTCCACCATCAAATTGAGCTTTTTCGATTGGAGAAATGTGCGATTTACGAGCGCAGCCGATCCTGCCTCGGGACGGTGTGATTTTGCCTGATTGTTCAGCCCAGGCAGAGCGAACGTACCGTGTAAGGAAAGTTGAAAGGATGGCGCCGGCTATGACGCAGCTCTTACCTATTCATCTAACTGTCGATGAGCATCACGTTGATCGACGTCGGTATCCACACGGAGTCGCTTTCATGGATGGGCAATACCTACCGATGTCCGAGGCTAAAATCTCGGTGCTCGATTGGGGCTTCCTGCATTCCGACGCAACCTACGACACGGTGCACGTCTGGAATGGCAGGTTCTTCCGATTGGATTTGCATCTTGACCGCTTCTTCGCGGGCGTGGAACGGTTGCGAATGAAGCTGCCCTATGATCGAGAGAAAATAGAAACGATCATGAGAAATTGTGTCGCTTTGTCGGGGCACAAGTCAGCCTACGTAGAGATGATCTGCACACGTGGTTCATCGCCGACATTCAGCCGCGATCCCCGCCAAGCGGAGAACCGTTTCATCGCGTTTGCGGTCCCCTTTGGCTCGATCGCTAGTAAGGAGCAGCTGGAAAGAGGTCTTCACGTCGCGATCAGCGAGACCGTCCGCATCCCGCCTAAATCGGTGGATCCCACAATCAAGAACTATCATTGGCTCGATCTCGTGAAAGGACTTTTCGATGCCTACGACATGGGAGCTGAGACAGCGCTGATCGTAGATACGAACGGCCACATTGCGGAAGGGCCCGGCTTCAATGTGTTCCTTGTAAAGGACGGATTCCTAAGGACGCCCGCTTTTGGGGTACTGCCTGGCATCACGCGTCGGACTGTGTTCGATCTTTGCGCTGAAATTGGGCTCTCGGCTACGGCTGCTGATATAACTCGTGCCGAGATCAAAGCGGCCGACGAAGTGTTCATTACCTCGACTGCCGGCGGCATAATGCCGGTAACACGCATCGACGAAGCCGCGATCGCAAATGGGCGCGTCGGATCCGTCACCAGTCAACTTATAGATCTCTACTGGCATAAGCACCATGATTCGGCATGGTCAACTGCCGTAATCTATCCGTGATCGGAAATGACCATCCGACGGCAACTTGGCGAGTGGGTTCGTGGCGATCTCAATGACTGTCGTCATGCTAGCTCCCGAAAGTCGAGCAGGCGCGCTTCGGCGGGCGTCACCCTGAATACACACCGACATCTCCTGCTGCCGGGAGATCAGCAGTCGGAAGACGAACGCGATCCGCGAGGGTGCGGCAGCTTTCTGCCCCGCCGAGCTCATGAGATGCTTGCTTGGTGTCACACTCCTTGTGGAATATGGCGGCTCCAAGCGCATTGGCGGAGCGCGTGCTCGCCATTCCCAGCAAGCGTTACGTGCGCCGGCCGGTCGCCTTCCCCGGCAGCGTCGAGGTCGCCGCATTGCTTGCCGCCCCGACCTCGATAGCTGGGTCGGGCGCCGTGACCAGGCGCTTCTGTTGCTGGCCCGCGCAGACCGGTCTGCGCGGCCGAAGTCATCAGCCTTCGTTGCGAGAATATCATCCTCGGCCCGGCCGCCTATGTGCAATGCCAGGGAAAAGGCCGAAAACTCCACAATACCCCGCTTCGCAAGGATACAGTCACGGTGCTGCGTGCCTGGCTGGCCGAGCGCCGCGGCCGGAGTTCCGATCCTGCCTTCCCGACGATAAATGGCACGCCACACTGAGCCACGACGCACTTCAATACATGATGGACAAGCACCTGCCGTCGCACGTCGCCGTTGCTTGAAGAGCCTCTGATTATGCCGACCCAACAGCCGGAGATCCCCCGTGCTCTTGGCTGCCCTGTCGCTACTCGGAATAATCCGGCACCCGGAATTATGACAATAATTCCGAAGTCGGAATTCATGGCACAGCTTTGCTGTCGGGCGACTTTGCGGCGGTATCGCGACGGACAGAATGCGAGGAGATGGTCGTCGGGCTGATATCGGCGCGACCGGATGTCGGCAGCGTCGAAGATGGCCGTGGTTTCGACCGACTCGTGGCCAGCCACAGGGCGATGACGGAGCGGTCGACGCTGTGTCGGTGCGGTCGCGCCTGATCCCGCGCAAGATCCGCTTGCGTCCGGCTCGATGGGACTTTGCGGCCGGTTCGCCCGCATAGACGCAGCCACAGGTCCACCTGCCGGATGGTCTGCAGTTCATTGAAACGCCGGAATACGAGATCGATCGCCTCGCGCACCCGCAGATCAGGGTCTTTCTCGATCCGGATCCGACCCGACTTTGTTTAACCGATCGCCACCGCAAGGAAAAGTTCGCCCCGCCGCGCCATCTGCCTCAGAGCTTCGATCGAGCGGGCCTGCAGGATCGAAAGTTCCAGTTCGCTCATCGTACCCTTCATGCCAGCAGCAGCCTATCGTTGGGATGACGCGGCTCGCAGATGTCTGTCCTCGTT
The DNA here is from genome assembly GCF_033977265.1 of Mesorhizobium australafricanum. Taxonomy (NCBI): domain Bacteria; kingdom Pseudomonadati; phylum Pseudomonadota; class Alphaproteobacteria; order Hyphomicrobiales; family Phyllobacteriaceae; genus Mesorhizobium; species Mesorhizobium australafricanum. Next base: position 12,028 of record NZ_JAVIIT010000034.1, read on the forward strand.
CCAACAAGGGCCGCAAAACTCGATGAGCGTGTGCCAGTCCCGGCCATTGCTGCGGGCGAATCGGGGGGCTTCAATGGCGGGACCGCACCCACCCGGCCTTCGCAGATCGCCGCCAGAAGCTTCTCAAAGCCGGCCGGTTGACGCCGGATCCCGAACGGCCGAGATCTTCGTCGATGATGACGGCGTCTTTCCAGCCAAGAGTTCGCGCTCGCTCTGCAAGGCCATACTGGCGCCGCCAGCTCTCGGGATTGTTGATAAGCTGATCGGCCGTGGACTGCCGAACATAGACGTAAGCGCCGCGCGCAATATGTTCAGCGGTGATCTTCATGATTTGCCGCCAGACCTCTCTGGCCCGCCGCCGCCTCCCTCAACAAAGCTTCGATCCATGGAAGAGCGCTTTCCCGCACTTCGCCCGGAAGAACTGGAGGCGGATTATTCTCTACGGAGAACAGGTCTGGCTGGTTGGCTCGACATTGTCTACGGTGCATGATGATCTCCTGACCGGCGTGAAACGCCTTGGAGAAAGCCCTACACACGCATCGATCTCACGGCGCAGGTCGCGCGGGCATGAAAGCGTAAGGCGAGGCGCCTCGCGGACCGCCATCGTCAGGGTGGTCTCTTGCGGCCGGAGAAGCTCAACGCCGAACAACGCCGCGATCTCCTGTAAATCGATCGAGGATCGCTACGAGAAGCGTTCCACCATCGTCATCCAGATCGGAATCAGCGTCAGGCTGCCATCCGGTTGCCGCCCAACATAACATGCCCCGTGGATCTCTCGGTCGCGTACCACCGTGTGCTTCGCCTCGCTCGCCTACGCGAAGCTGGCCAAAACGGACTTGCTTATTTTAGACGAGGGTCACAAGTCAAATTCCCGTGGATCACTGTATGACATGCAGCAGGCCTCCTCACGATGTTCCATTCTCTGAGGAACGAAATTCGTCCTGTGGATGTGCATAGGATGTTTCAGCGGGCGGCATTCGCTCCAATGGCAGGACTATTCCTTCCCGGAAGCCCCTCCTAATGCAGCTGACTGCGCCTTGTGGCCGAGCGCGCAGGCCAGCCCGCTCTTCCCGATGCCGGTCGGACTTGGGTTCATAATGCCCGTTATCAGGGTGCCGAAGGAAAGAAGATTGTCCGTTACGCCCGATTGGTACGGCGACTTTGCCGACGAACTCACGAAGGCCTGGTTCTTGGCGGACGTGCGGTGCTGCTGCGCACCTTGGCTCAGACACCCCGCTCGGCCGATGGGTCCGCGGCCTATCGGAGCGAACGCACAAGGACGCCGTCGTGGTGCCGCTGGCGGCGAAACTCACGCATGGTCTGGGCGGCCCTGCGCAATGACCTTACCTTCGATCCGGAGATCGCGGCTGCGTAGGAACAGGACGTTCACCAGTACAGATTCAGTGGGCGAGCCTGTCTGCCGTTGGTGCAGGAAGATGTCCTGACAATCGAACAGCAGCTTTGGAACCTGAACCATTGAACGGTTAGACCGGTGCGATTATGAGGATTTGGCTGCGCGGATCTCCATCTTGGGCGAGGCATGCCCACGCAGACGGGGCGGACCATACATTCAAGCGTCGGATGGAATGGAACGATTGATGCTGACTGGCACCGGCCCGATCCCCGTCTGGATGCTCCGCTCCGGTCCATGACCATGCCGGACAGTCCGGTCACGGCCGTCGGCAAGCTTCAGTTCCTTCATCGCGGCAATGAAGTCATCGGCCTCCATCTGCACTGCCTGCGCGAGCAATTTGCGCGCCCGCTGCGAAGCCCATCCGTCAATGGATCATCAATTTCGTCGGGCTGACGAAGGCCAACAATGTTGATAGTCTCGTCCATGGCGTATCGCTCTCGTTGAGAGGTTCTGGCAGGCTTCATCACCCGCCTCGATACGCTGCACTCCTCAAACCGTCATCACCCACTTTCCGCCATAGCTCCGCCCTGGCCGTGGCGCGCCTTAGCTCGGGAGTAAAAGAAATTTAGAAATATCTTCACAACCGCAAATCGCTGACGATGTTACCTTCACGGCAAGGTCTGAGGTCAGGGCACGGCTGGGGGTCTATGCTCGGACCCTCGCACAGCACGCGACATAGGAGTCAACAGCCAATGGCAAGAAGAGCGCTCATACTTGTTGAGGGTAATACAGTGGGTTATACTGGTTTGCTATACGTCCAAGCGGCGAAGCATCTAGGCCTTTATCCAATTACTGTGTCGGCTGATCCAGCTCAGTACGACTATCTTGCGGCGGAAGGAAATGAGGCAATCCAAGTCGACCCAGAAAACCTCGATGCGCTGATCCGAGAATGTTACCGGCTGCGTGCGACCTATGATATCGCTGGCATTACGGGCGTAAGGGAGGCGTTCCTTGCGACAGTCGGCAAGCTCTGCCAGCATTTCCATCTACCTGGACCGAACCCCACATCCATTGAACGATGCTGCGACAAATTCACTCAACGTCAACTCCTCGCGGAGGCTGGCGTTCCAACCCCCACTTATTGCGTGGCGACGAATGCGATAGATGTGGAACGTTTTGCAGCGGAGATTGGCCTGCCTGTAGTTCTTAAGCCAGTCATGGGTAACGGTGGCAACGGTGTCCGATTGTGCCGCGATGTCGATGAGTTAGCCGAACATACAGCCTATCTGTTGGGCGGCAAGCACATATGGCGGTGTTCACCTAGGATACTGGTCGAAGAGTTCGCGCAAGGACCCCTTTACATCGCTCAAGTAATGGGAAATGAGGTCATTGCGATCGGCGCCGCTCTATACGGGCCTCCCCCGCATTTCGTCTGTCGTCAGTTGAACTATCCGGCCCGGCTGACTG
>NZ_JAVIIT010000035.1:0-13747 GCF_033977265.1 Mesorhizobium australafricanum
CGCAGGCTCGCTCAAAACATCTTGACCGCTCACCCCCTCGACAAACCTATCGCAAGCAAAATGCGCAGAGCCAACTGGAGCAAAGACTTCTTCTATGAGCTCTTTACTCATATGCGATAGCCCTACCGTGAACGGGGAGAAGGAAGTTCAAGCTGTCGGCTGCTTGGTCTTGCGCAGATACGGCAGCACCGTCTCATACGCTCCAAAACGCTTGATCGCATCCTCGTTGGAGACGGCGGCGGTGATGATGACGTCGTCGCCCTGCTTCCAGTTGGCCGGCGTCGCCACCTGGTGCTTGGCCGTCAGCTGGATGGAATCGATGACGCGCAGGATCTCGTCGAAGTTGCGGCCCGTCGTCATCGGATAGGTCAGCACCAGCTTGATCTTCTTGTCCGGGCCGATGACGTAGACCGAGCGCACGGTGGCATTGTCGGCCGGCGTGCGGCCATCCGAGCTTTCGCCCGCGCCCGCCGGCAGCATCTCGTAAAGCTTGGCGACCTTGAGGTCCTTGTCGCCGATCAGCGGGTAGTTCACAGTTTGGCCGGTGGCGGTCTTGATATCGGCTTGCCACTTGTCGTGGCTCGACACCGGATCGACGGAAATGCCGATAATCTTGACGTTGCGCTTTTTGAAGTCGCCTTCGAGACCGGCCATGGTGCCGAGCTCGGTCGTGCAGACCGGCGTGAAATTCTTCGGGTGGCTGAACAGCACCGCCCAGCCGTCGCCGATCCAGTCGTGGAAATTGATCGTGCCTTGCGTGGTCTCGGCCGTGAAGTCCGGCGCGATATCGTTGATACGAAGACTCATTGTGTGCTCCCTACCCTGAGACATGTCGCCGGCATGGGACAACCCCATCGGCGTGGCTCCGCCTTCTATACCGCCGCGCGGCCCGGTTCAAAAGGCTTGTGTCTGCAAGCGTGATTGGAGTGGCGGAAAAATTTCGTCTTTTCCTGGAAAAGACAGCAGGAATTTCCGCGATGGCTGTTTGGCCGCGGACGGGCTCAATGCATGTCACCCAAAGTGCATAGCGGTTTTGGGCGAAGCGCGTCGCTTGAATCCGTTTTCAGCGCGACGCGCTTTATGCCTTCTTCACCGCCAGCGTCGTCGCCAGATCTTCCATGCGCTGCGCAAGTGCGGCAAGCGCGGTGGTCAGCACGTTGTCGCTCTTGTCGGCTTTGGTCAGCGCCTCGTCGCGCGTCTTGCGCAGTGTCAGCACTTCACTCTCCATGCCCTTGACGCGCTTGGCGAGCTCGGAGAGCTCGTCCATCACCATGATGCCGGCCATGACGGTGAGCCTCTGGTCGCCGATCTCGCCGAAGGAATCCTTCAGATGCGAGACATAACGGTCGAAGCGCTCGGCAAGGTCGATCAGATGCTCTTCCTGGCCCTCGTCGCAGGCCATGCGATACTGCTTGCCGTCGATGGAAACCGTGACCTGTGCCATTGCCCTACCTGTCCAGCACCGCCCGGATGGTTTCCATGGCGGTCACCAGCCGGCGCGACACTTCCTTGTTGGCATCTTCCAGCCGCTCGGCGCGCGCTTCTGAATTGTCGAGCTCCTGCGCCAGGCGCGAGCGGTCGGCGTTCATGCGCTGCACCTCGGCCTCGGCTTCCGAGTAATCGCGCTCATGCTCGAGCTTCGCCGCCACGGCGTTTTCCAGCCCTTCCATGGCTTTGCCCAGCCTGGCGATGACTTCCTTGAGGGTCGTTTCCCCGGTCATGGCTTCGTCCTATGCCCTGCCCATCACCGAATCGCTCGCGTTCAGAACGCGTTACCTTGGAAAGATTAGGCACCGGGTGAAGCGTGCGTCAACAAAGCTCTCGCGACTGTCCCCCGCTATCGCTAATGTAAGGCGCCCGACATACAAAAACACCGCATCACAAGCCCGGCAAAAACCGCCCCCATTTGTTGACTAAAAGGCCGTGCCTGCTATGTGTCGCGCAACCCTTTCCCTAGGGTTCTCCCAAGGCCCTCAACCCGATTTCCCGGAGGAAGCATGAGCTCGCGCGAACAACATGACCGGATGGCCAATGCGATCCGTTTTCTTGCCATGGACGCCGTCGAGAAGGCGAATTCGGGCCACCCCGGCCTGCCGATGGGCTGCGCCGACATCGCCACCGTGCTGTTCAGCCGCTTCCTGAAATTCGACGCCAAGGCCCCACACTGGGCCGACCGCGACCGCTTCATCCTGTCGGCCGGTCACGGCTCGATGCTGCTCTATTCGCTCCTCTACCTCACCGGCTATGAGGACATGACGATCGACCAGATCAAGAATTTCCGCCAGCTCGGTTCCAAGACCGCCGGCCATCCCGAATATGGCCACGCCGCCGGCATCGAGACCACCACCGGCCCGCTTGGCCAGGGCCTTGCCAATTCGGTCGGCTTCGCGCTCGGCGAGCGCATCATGAACGCCGCCTTCGGCAACGACCTCGTCAACCACTACACTTATGTGCTGGCCGGCGACGGCTGCCTGATGGAAGGCGTCTCCCAGGAAGCCATCGCGCTGGCCGGGCACCTGAAGCTCAACAAGCTGATCGTCTTCTGGGACAACAACAACATCTCGATCGACGGCCCGGTCTCGCTGGCCGACAACACCGACCAGGTCGCCCGCTTCCAGGCTTCGGGCTGGAACGCCAGCCACATCGACGGCACCGATCCGGAAGCCATCGCCTACGCCATCGAGGCGGCGCGCCATTCCGACAAGCCGACGATGATTGCCTGCAAGACCACCATCGGCTTCGGCGCCCCGACCAAGGCCGGCACCAACAAGGCGCATGGCTCGCCGCTGGGTGCCGAGGAAATCGCCGGGGCGCGCAAATTCTTCAACTGGGAATCGCCGCCCTTCGAGATTCCCGCCGACATCCTCGACGGCTGGCGCGCCGTCGGCAAGGGCGGCGCCAAGGCACGCGCCGACTGGGAAGGTCGCCTGGCCAAGGCCGACACCCAGCTCAAGAGCGAATTCGAGCGCCGCCTCGCCGGCAAGCTGCCCTCCAACTTCGACGCCGTCATCGCCGACTACAAGAAGAAGCTCTCGGCCGACAAGCCGAAGGTCGCGACCCGCAAGTCCTCCGAAATGGCGCTGGAAGTCATCAACGGCGCGGTGCCGGAAACCATCGGCGGTTCGGCCGACCTCACCGGTTCCAACAACACCAAGACCAGCCAGACCAAGAACATCACGCCGGACGATTACGGCCAGCGCTATGTCCACTACGGCATTCGCGAGCACGGCATGGCGGCGGCGATCAACGGGCTGACCCTGCATGGCGGCCTGATCGCCTATGGCGGCACCTTCATGTGCTTCTCCGACTACGCCCGTCCGTCGATGCGTCTGGCCTCGCTGATGGGCATCCGTTCGATCTTCGTCATGACGCATGACTCGATCGGCCTCGGCGAGGATGGCCCGACCCACCAGCCGGTCGAGCATCTGGCGGCGCTGCGCGCGATTCCCAACCACAATGTCTTCCGCCCGGCCGACGCGGTCGAGACGGCGGAATGCTGGCAGATCGCGCTCGAATCCGAAAAGACACCGTCGACCCTGGCGCTGACCCGCCAGAACCTGCCGACGGTGCGCACGGAATTCAGCGAGAAGAACCTCAGCCGCCAGGGCGCCTACGAACTGGCCGCCGCCGGCGGCGAAGCGGTGGTGACGATCTTTGCCACCGGCTCCGAGGTCGAGATCGCGCTCGGTGCGCGCGACCTGCTCGAAAAGCACGGCCACCCCACGCGCGTCGTCTCGGTGCCCTGCTTCGAACTGTTCGACCAGCAGAGCGACGATTACCGCAAGAAGACCATCGGCAACGCCAAGGTGAAGGTCGCGATCGAAGCCGGCATCCGCCAGGGCTGGGACCACCTGATCGGCACTGACGGCATCTTCGTCGGCATGCACGGCTTCGGCGCCTCGGGCACGATCGAGCAGCTTTATCCGCATTTCGGCATCACCGCCGATGCCGCTGCAAAGGCGGTCGAAGCCCGTCTGCACGGCAAATAGGAATTGGTCCGGGCCCGGCAGCGCCGATTAACGGTTTTGCCGGGCTGGACCAACCTAATCGATTTAAATGCGACCTTCTGCGGCTGGATTCTTACACCGTCCGCCGTTATGAAACTGCGGACCCATCCGCTTTCCAGCCTCCAAGGGAGAGAACAATGACCGTCAGAGTTGCCATCAACGGATTTGGCCGTATCGGCCGTAACATCCTGCGCGCCATCCATGAATCCGGTCGCAAGGACATCGACGTCGTCGCCGTCAACGATCTCGGCCCGGTCGAGACCAACGCGCACCTGCTGCGCTATGACAGCGTGCACGGCCGCTTCCCACACGAGGTGACGGTCGATGGCGACCAGATCACCGTCGGCAAGGAGAAGTTCAAGGTCACCGCCATCAAGGACCCGACCCAACTGCCGTGGAAGGACCTCGGCGTCGACATCGCGCTCGAATGCACCGGCATCTTCACCGCCCGCGACAAGGCCGCCGCGCACCTGACCGCCGGCGCCAAGCGCGTCCTCGTCTCGGCGCCCGCCGAAGGCGCCGACCTGACCGTCGTCTACGGCATCAACCACGACAAGCTGACCAAGGACCACATCGTCATCTCGAACGCGTCCTGCACCACCAACTGCCTGGCGCCGCTGGCGGCCGTGCTGCATGAGACCGTCGGCATCGAGAAGGGCATGATGACGACGATCCACTCCTACACCGGCGACCAGCCGACGCTGGACACCATGCACAAGGACCTCTACCGCGCCCGCGCGGCAGCGCTCTCGCAGATCCCGACCTCGACCGGTGCGGCCAAGGCTATCGGCCTTGTGCTGCCCGAGCTCAAGGGCAAGCTCGACGGCATTTCGATCCGCGTGCCGACCCCGAACGTCTCGGTCGTCGACTTCAAGTTCATCGCCAAGCGCTCGACAACCGCGCAGGAAATCAACGAGGCGGTCATCGCCGCGTCCAACGGCAAGCTGAAGGGTGTTCTGTCCGTCACCCACCATCCGAACGTGTCGATTGACTTCAACCACGATCCGCATTCCTCGATCGTGGCACTCGACCAGACCAAGGTGATGGACGGCAACTTCGTTTCGGTCCTGTCCTGGTACGACAATGAATGGGGCTTCTCGAACCGCATGGGCGACACCGCCGTTGCCTTCGGCAAGACCATCGCCTGATCCAAGGTTCATCTGCCAATTTGAAACGCCCGGCTTCGGCCGGGCGTTTTCGTTTAAGATCAGGCGGATCCGCGCACCACGGAGATTAACCGGAACACCAGTCGCGTCGTCATTCCAGGGCGGAGCAGGGAGCGGAGCGACGCGCGCAGACCCTGAAATGACGAAGTTGGAGGCACTGCCCAAAAAACCATGCTGCCGCCTTGCACTGGTCATGTCTTCGCCCCACTCTGCCGTAAAGCGGGAGGGACGCGCATTTGAGGGGCAATAGCGGATGGAGCATGCGATCTATCTTGTGACGCTGGTCGGCACCACGCTTGTCGTTGCCGCCGCGTTTTCGAGCCTGATCGCCTTCCGCTTCGGCGCTCCCCTGCTGCTCCTGTTCCTCTGCATCGGGCTTGCCACCGGTGTCGACGGACTCGGCATCGAATTCGACAATGCGCGGCTGGCTTATTTTGCCGGCTCACTGGCTTTGGCCATCATCCTGTTCGATTCCGGTTTCGGCACGCCGCTCAACGCGTTGCGCCAGGCAGCCGGACCGGCGCTGTCGCTGGCCACGATCGGCGTTATCTTGACCACCGGCATCTTCAGCGTCGCCGCTTCCTATTTTCTCAAACTTAGCTGGCTGGAATCCTCGCTGCTTGGCGCCGCCGTCGCCTCGACAGACGCGGCTGCCGTGTTCTTCCTGCTGCGCGCCGGCGAAATCCATCTGCGCGAGCGCGTGCGCGCGACGCTCGAAGTGGAATCCGGCACCAACGATCCGATCGCCATCTTCCTCACCATCACCCTGGTCGAGATCATCGCCGCGCATGCCAACCCGCAAGCCAATGTGCTGGCCACCAACCTTTTGCTCGGCTTCCTCGCCAATATGGGACTCGGCGCCGTTATCGGCGTGCTCGGCGGTTTTGGCATCGTACGCCTTGTCGAGCGGCTGAATCTCGACCACGGCCTGCTGCCGATCTTCGTGCTGACGCTGTCGCTGATGGTGTTCGCGGCAGCCGGCGCCATTGGCGGCTCGGGCTTCCTCGCCGTCTACCTTGCCGGTCTGATCGCCGGAAATTCCGACATCCGCGCCGTCACCATCCTGAAGCGCTTCCAGGACGGCATGTCGTGGCTGGCGCAGATCATCATGTTCCTGATCCTCGGCCTGTTCGCCACGCCTTCGCAGTTCCCTGCGATCCTGGTGCCGGCGACCCTGCTCGGGCTGTTTCTCATCTTCGTTGCGCGGCCTTTAGCCGTCTGGCTCTGTCTGATCCCGTTCCGCCTGCCGCGTCCGGAGGTCGCCTTCGTCTCCTGGGTCGGCCTGCGCGGCGCGGTCTCGATCCTGCTTGCCATCACGCCGCTGCTCGGCGGCCTCGAACATGGCCGCCTGATCTTCAACGCCGCCTTCATAATCGTGCTGGTGTCGCTGGTGGTGCAGGGCTGGACGGTCGGGCCGCTGGCGCGCCGCCTCGGCCTGATCGTGCCGGCGCGTCTCGGGCCGCTGGACAAGGTGGAGCTCGAATTGCCGGGCTCGGCCCATCACGAGCTGCTCGCCTATCGCGTGGCACCTGGCAGCCCGGTGGCGCGCGGCGAGCGCATCCCGCGTTGGGCAAGGCCCTCGCTGGTGCTGCGCGACGGCCGCTCGATGCGCTTCCAGGACATGGGCAGGCTGGCGGCCGGCGATCAGGTGTACATCTTCGTGCCGGACCGCTATCCGCGCCTGCTCGACAAGCTTTTTGCCAGCCGCGCCATGGTCGATCCGGAGGATGCCGACTTCTTCGGCGCCTTCGCCCTCGATCCGGCCCGCTCCGCCGCCGAGCTGGAAGCCGCCTACGGACCGGGCCTGACTGAGGCCGAACAAAAACTCACCGTTGCCGCGCTGGTTTCGGAACGGCTCGGCGGACATCCCGAATATGCCGACCGCGTGATGATCGGCCCAATCGAGCTGATCGTGCGCGATGTCGACGAGAAAGGCAGGATCACCGGGCTTGGCCTGTCCTTCGAGCCGACCGCGCCGGTGGCGCGCGTGCCGGTCTTCCTCAGCGCGGGTGAGATCGGCGACCGCGTCGCCGCGCTGATCCGCAACTGGCGCGGGCCGGCGCAAAGGCGGGCAGCCGAGGACGTGCCGATCGACACGGCGGCGCCCGATCTGGACGGACAAAAGGCAGCCGGCGAAGGCTGATGTCTCACGGCGACATCATTTTTGCGCGCTCGCTTCAACGCAGCCCTTGCATCGTCCTTTGTGCCGGGTAAGGTCGCCGCGTTTTCGCTGGAGCAATTCCAGGAAAAGTGTGGCGGTTTTCCGTCCGGAATTGCGTCAAGGCACTAGGAAGGAACGACCATGGCCGGCTTCAAGACACTCGATGACATCGGCGCCGTCAGCGGCAAACGCGTCCTGGTGCGCGTCGACCTCAATGTGCCCGTCGCCGACGGCAAGGTGACCGATGCCACCCGCATCGAACGCATCGCGCCGACCATCGCCGAGCTCTCGAAGAAGGGCGCCAAAATTATCCTGCTCGCGCATTTCGGCCGCCCGAAGGACGGGCCTTCGGCCGAGTTCTCGCTCGAGCCGATCGCCAAGGCCACGGCCGAAGTTCTCGGCCGCCCCGTCGGCTTCGCCGCCGACTGCGTCGGCGACAAGGCCGCGGATGCCGTCGCCGCCATGAAGGACGGCGATGTCCTGCTGTTCGAAAACACCCGCTTCTACAAGGCCGAGGAGAAGAACGAGCCGGCCTTCACCGAAAAGCTCGCCGCCAATGGCGACATTTATGTCAACGACGCCTTTTCCGCCGCGCACCGCGCGCATGCGTCGACCGAAGGCCTGGCGCGTCACTTGCCGGCCTATGCCGGCCGCACCATGCAGGCGGAGCTCGACGCGCTGGAAAAGGGTCTCGGCAATCCGGTTAGACCGGTGGTGGCCATCGTCGGCGGCGCCAAGATCTCGAGCAAGATCGACCTCTTGATGAACCTGGTGAAGAAGGTCGACGCGCTGGTGATCGGCGGCGGCATGGCCAACACTTTTCTTGCCGCGCGCGGCACCGATGTCGGCAAATCGCTCTGCGAACATGACCTCGCCGGCACCGCCAAGCAGATCATGATCGAGGCGGCGGAGGCGGGCTGCGCCATCATCCTGCCCGCCGACGGCGTCGTCGCCAAGGAATTCAAGGCGGGCGCCGCCAGCGAGACCGTCGCCATCTCGGAGGTGCCGGCCGATGGCATGATCCTCGATGTCGGCGCAAAGACCGTGCAGAGCGTCAACGACTGGATCGATCGCGCCGCCACGCTGGTCTGGAACGGCCCGCTTGGCGCCTTCGAGATCGAACCCTTCGACCGCGCCACGGTGGCGGCGGCAAAGCATGCGGCCGCGCGCACAAAGGCAGGCAAGCTGGTCTCCGTCGCCGGCGGCGGCGACACGGTGGCCGCGCTCAACCATGCCGGCGTCGCCGACGACTTCACCTATGTCTCGACCGCCGGCGGCGCCTTCCTGGAATGGATGGAAGGCAAGCCCTTGCCGGGCGTCGAGGTGCTGAAGCGCTAAGCAATTCCAGGAAAGGTGTGGCGCGTTTAGGCTCGGCGACGTCGCCGTAGCCTTCCGTCCGGAATTGCGGCTCAATCAATATTCCGGGAACACGCGAAACCGCGCCTGGCTTTCAATCGATTCGAGCTTTTCGACCCCATTCCTTTGGCGGTAGAGTTCCGTTAAGCGCGGAACCAACACCGTCAAGGAGAGCATCATGAGCGAACGTCTTGAAGATATTGCCGCTGCTATCGTGGCCGATGGCAAAGGCCTTTTGGCTGCCGATGAGAGCTCCGGCACCATCAAGAAGCGTTTCGACGTCATCGGCGTCGAATCGACCGCCGACAACCGGCGCGACTATCGCGAGATGATGTTCCGGTCCAAGGAGGCGATGTCCCGGTACATCTCAGGCGTCATCCTCTATGACGAGACCATTCGCCAGAAGGCTGCCGACGGGACGCCGCTGGTCGACATCATCAAGGCGGCCGGCTCCATTCCGGGCATCAAGGTCGACGCCGGCGCCAAGCCTCTCGCCGGCTTTCCCGGCGACACCATCACCGAGGGCCTCGACGGGCTGCGCGAGCGGCTTGCCGACTATTACAAGCTCGGCGCGCGTTTTGCCAAGTGGCGCGCCGTGATCGACATCGACACCGGCAAGGGCGTGCCTTCCGCCAATTCGATCGCCTCCAACACCCATGCTCTGGCCCGCTATGCCGCGCTTTGCCAGGAAGCCGGCATCGTGCCGATCGTCGAGCCGGAAGTGCTGATGGACGGCGCCCACTCGATCGACACCTGCTACGAGATCAGCAAGGCGACGCTGATCAAGCTCTATGACGAACTCTACGCGGCGCGCGTCGTCCTGGAAGGCTCGATCTTGAAGCCGAACATGGTCATCTCCGGCAAGAAGTCGGGCAAGACCGACAGCCCCGCGGAAATCGCGGAGAAGACGATAAAACTGTTCCGCGAGGTGGTGCCGTCGGCAGTGCCGGGCATTGCCTTCCTCTCCGGCGGCCAGGAGGACGAGGAGGCGACGGCCAACCTCAACGCCATCAACGCCATCGGGCCACACCCGTGGAAACTGACTTTCTCTTATGGCCGTGCCCTGCAGGCGGCGCCGCAGAAGGCGTGGAGCGGCAAGGCCTCGAACGTCGCCGCCGGCCAGGCCGCCTTCACCCACCGCGCCCACATGAACCATCTGGCGGCGCTTGGAAAATGGCAGCCGGCGCTGGAAAAGGCCGCCTGACGCGACTCCCCTTCATGCCTTGAAAACCCGGGCCATCGGCCCGGGTTTTGTTTTTTGCGGGCCGCATTCCTACCTGATGCAGCGAAACAGCGGCGGCTGTGTCGGGTTGAGCCGATGTCGAACGTCCTTGGCAGGAGAGGACAGGAGATGGTCATGCAACGCAATGCCGTGGTTTCGCGCGAAGACTGGTTCGAAGCGCACCGAAAACACCTCGAGCGCGAGAAGGAACTGACACGGTTCCGCGACCTTATCGCCGCCGAGCGGCGGCAACTGCCCTGGTTCAAGCTGCGCAAGGATTATGTCTTCGAAAGCGAAGCGGGGCCGAAGCGCCTTGCCGAGCTGTTCGCCGGCAAGAGCCAGCTCATCGTCTATCACTTCATGATGACGCCGGGCTCCGATCACCGTTGCAAGGGATGCTCGTTCCTCGCTGACCATATCGACGGCGCCAATCAGCATCTCAAGCACCATGACGTCTCGCTGATCGTCGTCTCGCGTGCGCCGCTGACCGAAATCCTGCCTTACAAGCAGCGCATGGGCTGGGAGTTCGACTGGGTGTCGTCCTATGCGTCCGATTTCAACTTCGACCTGCAGGTCTCCTTCACCGACAAGCAGATCGCCGCCGGCGACACCACCTACAATTTCGAGAAGCGCCCTTTGCGCTCGAAAGACCTGCCCGGCACCAGTGTCTTCTACCGCAATGAGTGCGGCGATATCTTCCTCACCTTCCTGTCGCGTGCCCGCGGCGGCGACGCGCTGATCGGCGCCTATCATTATCTCGACATGACGCCGAAGGGCCGCGACGAGACCGGCCCCTATCACGGCCTGATGGACTGGGTGCGCCTCCACGACGAATATCAGGACAAGGCAAAGGACCAGCCCGACTGCTGCGAATGATCGACGTCGTTCACCTCGGGCGAGACATGCGCTAATGGCTTGCTGTCACGCAAAGCAATTCCAGGAAAAGTGTGAAACGGTTTTCCGTCCGGAATTGCGCTAAACGAAAAGAGGAGAGAGCAGCTCGCCGTTTCCGTGAAACGGTGAACTGCTCTGACGGAAACCGCCATGCAGCGCCTGCTTGCCTTTCTCACCTGGCTCGCTTTCCCGGTCTATATCTGGCAGGGCCTCGGCGTGCGCCGCCGCACCACGCGCATGCTGCCGGCCAGAGGTCCGGTCCTGCATGAGATTGCGGGCCGGTCGCCGGCGGTCGCATTGCTGGTCCTGGGCGACTCCTCGGCAGCGTCGGTCGGCATCGAGCAATCCGAATATGGGCTTGCCGCGCAGCTTGCCGGCCTGATCGCCGAGCGCGCGGGCAGCGCCGTGCGTTGGCGCGCCGCCGGCTTCAATTCGGCGACCTCCGGGCAGATCCGCGACTATGTCCTGCCCAACCTGTCGGCCGATCCCTGGACGCATATCGTGCTCGCCATCGGCACCAATGACACCAAGAACTTTCACTCCGTGCCGCGCTTCAAGAAGGAGTTCGGCGGCCTGCTCTATGCGCTCCGGGCCAAATGGCCGGAAGCGCGCGTGGTGTGGTCGCCGGTACTGGAATTCACCCGCGCGCCGGCAATGCCGCCATTGCTCGGCAGGATCCTCGAGATCCGCGCTGGCGCGATGAATCGCATGGGCGTGCGCCTCTGCAACGAGCGCGGCGCTATTGCCGCAGCGCGCCTGCCGATCACCGATCCCGAGGCCGGCTTTGCCTCCGATGGCTTCCACGCCTCGCAAGCAGGCTATCGCGCCTGGGCGGAGCATCTGCTGGATTTCGTGCTTGGCGATGAAAAGAGCAACCTGACTTAGGCCCAATGCCCTAGGACGGCCGCCAACGATATCGCCGCCATGGCAAGCAGTGCCAGCTTCCAGAAGTCGCCGCGCCGCTTCAACCCCGGCCAGCCGAGCGGCTTGATGACCTGGATCAGCATGATGCCGATGATGACAAGGGCGAGCAGTTTCGTCATGCCGCCTTTGACCAGCAATGCCCGCGCCTGTCAAAGCCGATCTCGGCGCAGGCCCTGAGGGAACGCCCCTGACAAACGCCGGTTTCCGGGACCCTCGCCCAGCCTTACGGCGCATTCTTCCGTACCCTGCCAACCTCCTGACAGACTGCTGTCAGGAGCGGTGTGAGATACTCTCCTCATCAAAAAGAGAGGAGTCTGGTCATGAACGGTTTCACCATCTTGCGTAGCGTGCAGCATTATGTCGGCAGCATCCGCACGGTGCGGAACGAGATCCGCACCCAGCGTTTCTTGAACACCTTGCCCGCGGATATCCGCAAGGACATCGGTTGGCCGGACCTTTACACCGGCCGCGTGCGCGGAAACTGAAATTTTGGCGCCGCGACTTGGATTGTGACGACACAGCGCCCAGATGTAATGGCAGCCAATGATGCCGAGTTCCGGGAAAGAAGCCTCTGTTTGCCGCTAGCTTAGCCACAGCCTCCTGACAGCATGTTGTCAGGAGGCATGCGGTAATTGGAGCGGCTTCGATCCTGACAGCAACGAACTCGATCCGACTATCCGGAGTAATCCGCGAATGGTGAAAAGCTGGAACGACAGGCTGAACACGGCGGGCATCAACGGCATCAAGCCGTCGCCGCGCACGGTTGGCGATGTCGTCGAGGGCCAGCCGATGCTGGTGCCGACCGCCCGTCAGGTCGACGACTTCATCCGCTCGATCCCTGAAGGGGTGGAGATGGATGTTCGCGCGCTGCGCGCCGCTTTGGCCATCGAGCACGGCGCCGAGGTGACATGCCCGGTGACGATCGGCTATCATCTTCGCACCGTTGCCGAGGCCGCTCACGAGGATGTTGAGCGCGGCATGGCGTTGAGCGATGTCGCGCCCTTCTGGCGCGTATTGGATGCGGAGACGCCGACCACCGGCAGATTGTCCTTCGGTGCGAAGTTCGTTGCCGCGCAGCGCAAGCGCGAAGGGCTGAAGCCATAAACCCCGGGGGAGAAATCGATGCGTCGTGCCGACAGGCTTTTCCAGATCGTGCAGCATTTGCGGGGTGGCCGGCTGGTCACCGCGCAGAAGCTCGGCACATGGCTCGAGGTTTCCGAGCGCACCATCTACCGCGACATAGCAGACCTGCAGTCGACCGGCGTGCCGATCGACGGCGAAGCCGGCGTCGGCTACATGATGAGGGAGGGTTTCGACCTTCCGCCGCTGATGTTCACACGTGACGAGATCGTGGCGCTGGTTGCCGGCGCCCGCATGGTGCGCGCCTTTGGCGGCGCGGCAATGGCAAGGGCCGCTGACGAGGCGCTGGTCAAGATCGGCGCAGTGCTGCCGGATACCGAAAAGGACCGCATCGCCCGCACCGAGATCCACACCCCGATGTGGGTGGTGAGCGACGCCGCGCGCGAAGCCATCGACCTCATCGAGCGCGCCGTCGAGAAACGCCAGGTGCTGACCATCGACTATTCCGACGAGGCCGGCCGCGGCACCGCGCGCGACATCAGGCCCTTGGGCCTGTGGTTCTGGGGCAAGGTCTGGACCCTGGTTGCCTGGTGCGAGATGCGTGACGATTTCCGCGCCTTCCGCATCGACCGCATCGCCTCGGTCGTCATCGCCGGCCGCATCTTCAAGCCTGAGCGCGGCAAGCAGCTTGCCGATTTCTACCGCGCCGTCGAGCGCTCAGAGGATTACGGCATGGCGCCCGACCGCGCGGCGCGGACATGACTTCCTCCCAAGCCATTGTCCAACAAAAAAGCCCGCTCGAAAGCGGGCTCAGACTGCTGACAAACCCCTGGCGTTAGCCGGGGGTTTTTGATTCACTGGGTCATGTTGAAGCGACCCGCCCCCGAACAGACCGCCCTTGAGATGGTGACGTTGGACCAGCTGGTCCCGGGTGATC
>NZ_JAVIIT010000036.1:0-8764 GCF_033977265.1 Mesorhizobium australafricanum
ATGAGCTGGCTTTACTTCACCCATAAGGTGCCTAGACTACCCGCGGCTTAGACCAATCCGGGTTATGTGAGATCGGCTCAGCCTGCCGAAAAGTCGCGCCCGACCTCACATAACCCTCCCGATTCCGGTGATGCTGGGCGGCTATTCCAACCCGACGCCGGTCGCAAACAAATAGTTCGGAGTCCGCCTCTGGGCTATAGGCACACCATCCATTGCTTGAATGATTCTTATCCAAAATATCAATTTCCCCAATAGCGCGAAATTTTGCATCACAACAATGCTGATCGGTGAATCTTTCGCGTCACCGAGATTCATGGTCGGCCGCCAGACGGGAGGTGAAAGGCATGACTAACCAGCTTACGGCCGAAATCCTGGCGGAGATCTGCAAGCACGCTGAACCGGATGGGAATCCGATCACTCTTGAGACGAAGCTGACTGATTTGGGCATCCATCCGCTGGAAATGGCGGACATCCTGTTTGATCTTGAGACGAAATACGGGATCCAGATCGAAACGGACATTACTGAGGCCTGGAGCGATTTGCAGAACGTGGGCAGCGTGGTCGAAGCCGTCCGTGCGCTTAATGAGCACTGACAATGAACAAGCGCGTTGTTATCACCGGCATAGGCGGGATTTGTGGGCTCGGCAGCTGTGCTGCCGATATTTGGGCCGCCATGTGCGACGGCCGTTCAGCAATCGGCGTGTTGAGCGGTCCCTCGCTGCACGACATCACCGCGCGCACGGGATGCGCCATCCGCAATCTTCCTCAGCATGAGATCGAGCGTAAGCAAGTTCTTTCGATGGATCGGTTCAGCGTGCTTGCAGTGCTTGCCGCTCGCGAAGCAGTCCAGCAAGCAGGGCTGACCGCGTCTGACAAAAACCGCTATCGCCTGGGTGCGACGGTCGGTGTGGGCGTCTGCGGATGGGAGGCGATTGAGCAAGATTACCGGGCTATGCTGCTCCACGGCAGAAAGAGGACCGGGGCCTTCACCGCGCCCAAGGTCATGCCGGGCGCCGCTGCTGGACATGTCAGCATGGACCTTGGACTGCGCGGTCCCGTCTACGGCGTCACTTCGGCTTGTTCCTCCTCTAACCATGCCATTGCCTCCGCCGTCGACCAGATTAGGTGGGGCCGCGCTGATGTGATGGTGGCAGGTGGCGCCGATGCGCCATTGGTTTGGGGAGTAGTGAAATCGTGGGAGGCTATGCGAGTGCTATCGCCCGATACTTGCCGGCCTTTTTCCGCGAACAGGCAGGGCGCTGTTCTCGGCGAAGGCGCAGGCATGATAGTCTTGGAAAGTTACGACCATGCCCGCGCTAGAGGCGCTGAAATATTGGCGGAATTGGCCGGTGCGGGCCTTTCGGCCGACGCTTTCGACATCGCGGCACAGACCATTGAGGGTCCCGAGGCGGCGATCCGCGCTTGTCTAGCCGACGCGGGTCTGGTCCCGGAGGAGGTCGATTACCTGAACGCTCACGGCACCGGCACTAAGCCAAACGATCAGATCGAGACCGCAGCAATCAAGCGAGCGTTCGGCGACCACGCCTATCGAATGTCGGTATCCTCGACCAAATCGATGCATGCCCACTGCCTCGGGGCCTCGGGTGCACTGGAGCTGATCGCCTGCGTGATGGCAATTCGGCATGGGATCGTACCGCCTACCGCCAACTATGACGAACCAGATCCAGATTGCGATCTAGACGTTACCCCCAACGTGGCGCGGGAGCGGAAAGTCAAGGTGACGCTTTCCAATAGTTTTGCGTTCGCGGGCACCAATGCGGTGTTGGCTATCAAGGCGGCGTGATTGTTTGGATCAGTGACGATATTGGTTGCGGCCAATCGTGAAGTGAGTCGTCGTCGCTGCCTTGATCTTGGAGCAAACCAGGAACTCTCGGCAGCGGTCAAGAAATAGCCCTGGAGAGCAGATCCGGGAAAAGTGCTTTGTGCTTCCTGGATTGCGAATGGGCTTATCAGCTCAGGCAACTCGGTCGGGTGTCCGCATGGATGCCCGGCCGATTTCTTGCGCGGTATCGATAAACGACGCCTCGCGCAGGAATCATGAAAGTGCAAACAAGTGGGTATTGCTAAGTGACGTAGTCCAGGGCTGAAAGCGGGCGGCTGCTTTCGGGGCAAAGCTCATCACAAGCTGCCGTTCCGTTGTGTCCCACGGGGCAGCGGGGCGTAGAGCCAATCCAGCTTCGAGGGTGTGATGCGGCGCGCTACCCGGAGGACATCCAGAAAGTGAATGCATTCTATCCAATCAATCGATTTTACAAATTCGTGCAGCGACACAAGAGTGCTATGAAATCAATCGTGAGGAGTATATGCGGTGGCAACGCCTATCGAAGCTGGGCCCGCAGCCAATACCCCGTACGGCAGTAGCGGTGACGACTTAATCTTAGATTTCTCCAAGGTAATGCTCGGATCGACGGCCGTGCTGGCAAAGACTCCATCTCGGCCGGTGGGGGCATCGACCGAGCCTTCGGCGGCGCGGACAACGACAAAGTCTTCGGCGGAGAGGGCTTAATTATCATTTCGGCGACGGTCGAAATGAACTTCGCATGGAGGAGGACGACCGAGCGCTGTTAACAGTGTAGCAGACATTGAGGCGCTGCATCTGACTGGGTCTGACTTCACCTTCGTCTCCTCCAAGACGCCAGGACTAAGCATTCCCGCGCTGAGCAGTCGCCGTGTGTCAGGAGTTGGTGTCGCCGGTGATGTAGGCCGGTTTTGCGGGCCCAAAAAGTGGCAGATCCCAGCCCCGACGGTGCTTATGAACGAAGGCCTTTCCTAGGGGGTCCCTTCTTGAAAATTTCAGCGAACAAAGAGCAGTCCTCCTCGAGGCCTTTCGCCCTAACGGCCACCATTTGGGCAATTTTCTCAATCAGTGGCGTGATCAACTTGCTTGCGCTGACTTCGCCTCTGTTCATGCTGCAGGTGTATGACCGCGTTCTGGCGAGCGGCAGCGTACCGACGTTGCTGGGTCTCGTCGTGCTTACTGCGGGACTTTATGCATTCCAATCCCTGCTCGACATTCTGCGCGCACGCGTACTGCTGCGGATCGGCGAGCGTTTCGACGGGGAGTTTTCCGGACGCGTTCATGAGGCAATTGTTCGCTTGCCGCTTTTAACACGCAGACCGGGCGATGGCTTGCAGCCGCTTCGCGACCTCGACAACGTTCGCGGGTTTCTAGCCGGAAACGGCCCCGCGGCGTTCTTCGATCTGCCATGGATGCCGCTTTATCTCAGCATTTGCTTCCTTTTTCACTTCTGGATCGGCATGACTGCGCTTGTCGGGGCGGTCCTCCTGGTTTCCCTAACGGCTCTAACTAACGCATGCTCCCGGCGGGCCACACGTGATGCAGTCAACCACAACATGGTCCGCAACGGCCTACTGGAAGCAGCGCGCCGCAATGCCGAGGTCATAGAGGCTCTGGGCCTTGGAAGTCGGATCGCTGCCCGATGGCATAAGGTGAATGCCAAATATCTTGCTGCCAATCGTAAGGCCGGAGATGTGGCAGCTGGGCTCGGCGGGATTTCAAAGTCGCTACGCATGATGCTGCAATCGGCGATCCTCGCCGTTGCCGCCTACCTCGTCATCGCACGTGAAGCTACCGCTGGGGTGATGATTGCCAGCTCCATTATGATGGGCCGGGCCTTGGCTCCAGTCGATTTGGCGATTTCAAGCTGGAAAACTTTGCTTCTGGCGCACCAGAGTTGGGCACGGCTGAAGGACCTCATGGCCAAGATGCCTCAAACCGCTTCGGTCATGCCATTGCCCGCTCCTGAACGCGAACTGCGCGTCGAAGGCGTGATGATCGTGCCACCCGGCGAGAAGAAACCCACTGTGGCAGGCCTTGCGTTTGCCGTTCGAGCGGGAAGCGCACTCGGGGTCATCGGTCCATCGGGTTCTGGCAAGTCAACTCTCGCGCGCGCCATCGTCGGCGCCTGGGGGCCGTCCGCCGGAAAGGTTTGCATCGACGGCGCAAGCCTCGATCAATGGAACCGAGAAGCACTGGGCCGCCATCTCGGTTATTTGCCTCAGGGCGTTGAATTGTTTGACGGAACCATCGGCGAAAACATCTGTCGTTTTGATGACAATCCTGATTCTGAGGCTATCGTGGCTGCGGCAAAAGCAGCGGGTGCACACGAACTGATCCTCAGATTTGAACATGGCTATGAAACTCAGATCGGTGAAGCTGGCTCGGCACTTTCCGCCGGGCAGCGTCAGCGTATCGGTCTTGCCCGAGCTCTTTATCGCGATCCCTTCCTAGTCGTGTTTGATGAACCCAATGCCAACCTTGATGCGGAAGGCGAGATCGCCGTGGTCGAGGCGATCAATTCCGTTCGTGTGCGCAACGGCATTGCCGTTGTCGTCGCACATCGCCCCAGCGCCATCGCCGCCGTCGATTGCATATTGATGCTCGAAGGTGGGCGCCAAAGAGCCTTCGGTCCGCGCGATGAAGTGCTTTCCACTGTCTTGCAGAGAAGAGCAGCGACGCCGCCACGAAGTGAATCCAAGGATGTGTCTGCGACCGATGTTGGGAAGGCATCTGCTCGGGGGATTGCGTCTGCATCCAAGTGCGCTGTGTCCACATAAAGACCTAGACTGCCCCGATTCGAGGATTGCGATGTCTGAAATTGACACGAAAGCCGACGCTTCCCGTTCTATTCGCCGAAACTTACTGACAGCACTTTTTTTGAGCATCACCGTTCTCGGAGGAGCGGGAGCCTGGGCTTCAGTGACGAATCTGTCTGGTGCGGTCGTCGCGTCCGGACACTTTGTCGTCGATTCATACATTAAAAAAGTGCAGCACCCGACCGGTGGGGTGGTGAAAGAAATCCTCGTGCGTGAGGGCAATAGAGTCAAGACAGGCGACGTTGTCATGCGACTTGATGCCACTCAGCAACGCGCCAATCTAGCCATCATCATTAAGCGACTCGATGAGTTGGCATCCCGGCTAGCACGGCTCGAAGCCGAGCGTGACGATCTGGCAGAGATCGTCTTGCCGGAATGGCTGCTCAAGCGGCGAGATATCTCCTCGGCGGCCTCCGCAATACTCGGTGAGCGGAAGTTATTCGAATTTCGCAGGCAATCCCGCGAAGGAGAAAAGTCGCAGCTGGCCGAGCGGATCGCGCAATATAGGCATGAGATCGAGGGCCTCAAAGCGCAGCAGATTGCATTTGAGAAAGGTATTGACATTCTCGGACATGAAATTGCTGCTTTGAGTAGGCTGCGCGAACAAGGCATTGTCTCGGACCAACGCTTAAACAGCCTCAAGTCGCAGGCTGCCACCTTAAGCGGTCAACGTGGTGAAACGGTCGCGAACCAGGCACAGACGGCGGCCCGTATTGCCGAAACTCGTCTGCAAATCCTGCAGATTGATCAAGATCTCAAGACGGAAGTCGGCAAGGAACTCATACAGGTCCCGGCCCAAGTGGAGGAATTCCTAGAACGCAAGGTAGCTGCTGAGGATGAGCTTCGGCGAACCGATATCGTCGCGCCGCACTCAGGAATCATCCAACAGCTTGCTGTCCATACGGTTGGTGGTGTGATCAGACCCGCCGATCCGATCATGCTGATTGTGCCTGATGGCGACGATCTTCTTCTGGAAGTACAGATCTCTCCGAAGGACATCGACCAGATACGCCTTGGTCAACAAGCCGTGTTGCGGATGTCGGCCTTCAACTTGAGAACCACACCGGAGCTGAACGGGTATGTAAGCTGGATAGCGGCCGATCTGACGACGAACGAAAAAAACGGCACTTCTTACTATCTGGTGCGCCTGTCAGTTCCGCGTTTTGAACTGACGAAGATCAAGGATCTGACATTGATCCCAGGCATGCCGGCCGAAGCGATGATCCAGGCGGGCCAGCGGACAGCGCTTTCCTATTTTCTCAAGCCCCTGTCTGATCAGATCAATCGCGCATTCCGCGAAGAATAGAGTTCTGCTTTTGAGGAGGTGAAGTAGGCTGGGCACTCGCTCGGTGCAAGCTTGCGATCACTTGACCTGATGTGGTTGTCTAATCGCAGTTGGGGCGTCAAGCGTGGAGTTTGTTGAAGCGGCACTGCCGGGTGCATGGTTGTCTTCGCGGTCGACATTAGTCGCCGCATGATGGAGCTTCGCGGGACGAGCCTTCAATGTGGACGACGCACTTTGCTGAGACAGCGGTGCAACCCCATCAGCGGAATGGCTCGGCTCACGTCCCGGCAGGGACGCCTCAGGCGTTCAGAGTCTGAACGCTATCCGGTTTTACGTTGTGGCTCCCGCATTCGGATTAAAGAGCTCACCGGTTTTAAGCATCGTATGCATTATCACCGCCAGTTTGCGCGCCACGGCCACAGCAGCTCTTTTGAAGCCGATCCTCTCCCGCAGTTGAAGTCCCCATGTGCGCAGGGTGCTGTCAGTTGAGCTACGCGTCAGAACGACCGCCGCGGCTTCGTAGAGAAGCCCTCGCAAATGGCGGTCGCCGCGTCGGGATATATGGCCGTCATAATCGACTTCTCCGGATTGGTAGCGGCGCGTCGTCAGGCCGATCCAGGCGCCAACAGATCGGGACTTCTTGAAGTTGCCCGGATCTTCAATGGCCAGTGGCGAAAGAGGTCGCGGTGATGGCGCCGATGCCGGGGATCGACATGAGGATGCGGCAAGCCTGGCTTTGGCGGGCATCCGCGACGAGCTGGCGTCCGAGCTCGGCGGCGCGGATGCGAATGCCGCGCCAGGCCTCCAACATCGGCAGCACGATAAGAGCAAGCTCCTTGTTATCGATAAGGAGGCGCCGAACGTTGTTCTCGAACGTGGTTCCCTTACCTGCAGGAACGAGCAAGCCGAACGTTTTCATGATTCCACGAATCTGGTTGGAAAGCTCGGTGGTGATCCGGACCAGCCGGGTGCGTGCCGCCACGAGCGTTCGGGTCAGCATGCTGTCGTATCCTTTCACCCGCACCTCGCGGAAGAAGCCCACCTCTGCAAGCTGCGCCAAACCATCGGCGTCATTCGCATCCGTCTTATTCGCCGCCATATCGAGCGCAGCTTTGGCGTGGCGGGCATCGATGCAGATTGCCGGCAAACCCTCGGCGCGCAGCGCATGATAGAACCATACGGAGAGAGGCCCCGTTTCGAACACCACTCGCTTTACAGCTGGCGCCCGCTTGCGGACAAGCTCGGCAATGATGTTGGGATCAGATGCGCACTTCCCGCGCCAGATCCGCTCGCCTTCACGGCGGATCGACACTGCCGTCTCTTTCATCGACACGTCGAGACCGATATATTCTGCCATGGCTGTTCTCCGTTAGATGCCTGGGCCCGGCGTCCAGTCGTGAGCCCGTACCTTCATCTTATCGGGGAACAGCCACCCTCCAAGGCTATGATTGGTTCCAGGGTGCGTCGCTCCCGCGATTACCCCATGTGGACGGCCTCCGCTCCCGGCATCGCAATGTGCCAAAGTGTGGCTGTCGAAAGTCACATAAGGGAAAGCCATCCATGGAGAAGATTACCACAATTGGCCTGGATATCGCCAAGCATGTCTTTCAGGTTCACGGGATCAATGGTGCCGGCGCGACCGTGAGCTGCCGCAAGCTGCGCCGCGACGATGTCGTTGGATTCTTCAAGGCATTGCCGCCCTGCCTGATCGGAATCGAGGCTTGCGCGACTGGACACCACTGGGCTCGCGGCGAAGACATTGTCCAGCCGCATCAGGAAGCCGGATATACGTCAGCAGTTGTGCCCAACGATCCTGATCCAGCCGACCTGTTGCAATCGGGCGGGGTCCATATACGTCCATACATGCCACTGAGTTGTCATCCCGTGGCGATTAGAGCCTCGACCGTTTCTGTTACGTCGTGTGGCGTGGGTTGAGCAACCGGCGAAGACGCGGAGCCACCAAATAGCGCAGCGTCGGAGCCGGTTGCGGTGATGGCTACATCCAACGCAACAAATGCTTCGCTATACTCTCCCATGGCTCGCCCTCCGTACGTGCGGGGCGGCCACCGATCTTCGCCTCGGAACACGACGTCTAGCACTGATCTGCTTTGACGGTAGCCACTGAGACTCAACGCCCTGCGTCAGATCGCTCTCTGCTTCTGAAGGAAGCCATTAGCTCGGCTCGGGCCTGATAGGGGGCTTGGTTGATGGGCAGCGCTCCTGTACCAGCCCTATGACCGAGTCGGTGTTGGAGTGCCTGCCGATCGATGATCGATGACGAGGTTGTCGAGGTGCAGCCTGGCTGGCTGCAGCTTTGCCCCGGTCGTCCGACCAGCGCCTTGGTTGCCGTCAAGCACAAAGACGCCGCAATCATAGCCGTTCTGCTGCTGGGTTACGCCGGCCGGCTCCAGGCGGGCTCCCAGCCGTTGTGCGAGCTGTGCCGCGGGCTGGTCGTTGTGGGGTCGGCTCCGTAGCCGTAGCCGTCAAGTCCGCCTGAATGACTAAGCTCGTCTGGGGATCGTGAAACATTATGATGTCACGGACCGGCGCAACTTCTGATTCAGCATCGCTCAGATGATGCTGAGCTCTCATAGCGCGTCAGCTTGTTGTCAGGTCAGCCAAGCTACGCTCCGACTCAGCCGGGCGGCCTAGGTCGCGCAATCGTTTCACGGATCATCTCGCGGCCTATCCGCGGCTTTATGCGCGAACTAAACGTTTCCAGCCGCCAGGGCGGCTTGAGCTGCTCGGAACAGGCAAGGGAGATACGATGGGTCCCTTTAGCAATATCAATCGGTCCCACGTCTCAGATTTCGCCCGCACAGACGATGCAGGCTCGCAACA
>NZ_JAVIIT010000037.1:0-6547 GCF_033977265.1 Mesorhizobium australafricanum
CAGATCTCGCCGCCCGAACGCGGCTCGTCGACCCGCTGATAGCCCACTACCATCTGCGCCTGGGCTCCGACAATGCCGCGCTCAGGGCTTTCCAGCGCATCGTCTATGATCGCAATGGCAACGACATCGCCGACTTCATGTTCCTGCCTGTCAACGATGCCAGCGCTACCGATCCTGACCGCCGCGGCAGCCACTGGTCGCTGCTTCTGGTTGATCGACGCGAGCGGGAAAAGCCGGTTGCCTATCATTACGACTCCGCCGGGCGGCTCAACGACCAGCCCGCGGCACAGCTCGCACAACGGTTGGGAGCCCGCCTGGAGCCGGCCCGCATCACCCAGCAGCAGAACGGCTATGATTGCGGTGCCTTTGTGCTTGACGGCACGAGGGCGCTGGTCGGACGACTGGGGCAAAGGCTGCAGCCAGCCAGGCTGCACCTCGACTATCTTGCCGTTGATCGGCAGGCACTCCAACGCCGGCTCGGTCATAGGGCTGGCACAGGAGTCGCGCTGCCCATCAGCCAAGCCCCCGATCAGGCCCGAGCCGAGCCAAAGGCCAAACTCCAATAAACATCGCCTGTCACACGTCCTCTATAAGCCGTCGGGAGCCGTCACCACGCGCTTATCGGGGAGGCGTGTTACCTGAAGATTTCGAAATCCGCCTTTTCCGCTTCAAATGAAGCAATCGGCAATTTTTTGCGGCGTCAACGCGCCCCGCGTCCATGCCTGCGCCCGAGCGCCGGCTCAATGGCCGGGCTGTCAGGCTCCAGAAGCGGCCAGATGCCAGGCAGGGAAAAGCTGCTGCGTGTCAATGACGAGCCGCTCTACCAGGCGACCGGCGAAACTGGCTTCAAGCGCAAAGGGGGTCACGCGGCGAGGCGACTGTCGGCGGAACTCGCCTTCACAGCAGTCCTGCTTCCGCCCGAGGCGAAGATCCCGGCGCACAGCCTGCAAGGCATGATAAGGATTTCGCCCTGGTTGAAAGCCGCAATTGCAATCGAGGAAATCGTCTTCGAACACACTACAGCCACGTGCTGACCATCCGCGCGCGACAGCTACCGGCTCCGCGCCAAGCGATCGTTGTCCGACCTGACAAGACATGGAGCATTCGTCCAATCTCGCACGAAATCCCTATCGAACGCCGCGCGTTCAATAAGCTCTCCGAATCGCAGGATCCAATAGGTGCTGTCCGACAACGGGGATGACGATCCCGAGGTTACCGCGAAGGCGACTGACTCGGACCGCCTCGGGCAACATGGCCCTTCAACCGATCAGCGATCTCATCGAGTGCTTCGTCCCAAGAAACCTGCACCCACTGCGGATCTGGGATCACTCTTCGACGTCGTGCGCCGGAGCGGCGCCTAAGACGCCTTGAATTGTGGACGATTTCCGGCGCCGATCGGCCCTTGAGGCAAACTGCCTTGCCGGTCGGATGATCAGGATTTGGCACCACCTTTTTGAGCCAGTCGTTTTCGACGACGTTGATGGTGCCACACCGTGACTTACACAGCGTACAAAAACCGACTTTTTCTTCTATCATGGTAGGCGGGTCTCCGAACGTCGTGCGATGGTCGCTACCAAGACGCGAGCAGGGCGAAACGCGGCTTCACGACTATCGCGTAGCGACCGACAGTCCGATCTATCCCAGCACAAAAATCCCCATCTGAACCGTCGAGGCGGCGGGGATGGACGGCTGTTATTGCCACTGATCTTGGATTAGTCCGGGCATTGGGCGGCAAAGCCGGAAGATTCCAAGTCGGTCGGCTCGGCCAATTTCACCGGGCAGGACCGGGGGGTCGGTTCCCTCAGATCACGTTCGGCCGAAGGCCTATACATTTCGTAATTTGTCATCGCCGGACAATTCACGATAGGGCTCGCTTGCGGCTCGCGTCGCCATCCGAATCGGACCAACTCTATCTCCTCCCGCCGGATGGACGGCTCGAGCCGCCCCTGCCCCGTGCACACGTCGCTGCAGTTGGCGGAAGCGAAGCTACTCAGCCCGGCGGCAGCTGTCGCGCCTGCGCGATTGCCGGAGACCGCCAAGCCAGGTCGGCCCGCCATCTGGTGCACATTCGCAGACGTTTGAGACCGCATCCAGAGCCTGTCCGGCGATGTGTCCATACATTTGCACAGCCCACTGGGAACCTCGGCCCGCACCAGGAAGGAGGGCCCCTTCGGACCAGGAAAATCGGCAGATTCGCTAAACGCTATCTGACTCGCCGGGACCCGCGGTTCCCGATTTGGTCACAGCTGATCGGCTGCTGTCCAGTTCACCCACGCCGCAGGATTCGAGGCGTTTGCGCTCGGCCGCCAAGTGTTGCCTAGCGAGACTTAATTCAGCCGTCATGATGCGGCTGCAGGCTAAGGCACGGCTGATCCCGCCGGTTGGCCCGCGTTCCCGTGTAACTCCTGTGCCCGGCTTACGACCGAGCTCTTTTTTATACAGGCAGTTTCGACCGGATCGAACAGATGGGCCTTCAGGATTGCATCGGCAGCGTGCGGCGTCGAGCGCGATATCCAAAAGGCCTTCCGTGGTGTGAATCGAGAGAATGCCAATCACGCCTTTGGAATCCTCGACTGTCGAAGCGTGAAATTCGCTCGGCACGAAAGGCAATGCCTTCTTCGTCTGGCGCATCGCTCGCCTGTATCCATAGCGCAACAATCGCGCAACCCGACACCATGGTAAAGCGGACCTAGACTAGACTAGCAGGCTGTTGAAGAAGTCAGGTGCGCTCGCAGACGAAGCCTGAATCGTCGGCATTGTGGATATAGAAGTGACCGACGAGGCGGCCTGCGGTGCCTATCATCGCCCATCCGCGACCGCATGCGGGATCGCTTTCGTCGTGACCCTCCCACGAGAATTCCGCGCAGGCCGAGCCGTCTCGCGCGCCGTAGCGGACATCAAGGAAGCCTTTGAGGGCGCCGAAGCCGATTTCGCCGCCCGCCGCGCCTTTGAACGTCAGATGCGCCTCTTCGACGAGATCGAGGAAATCGTTGTCCCAGACATCCATTTCGACGATACGCCAGCGACCGGCAAAGGCCTTGGCGATGGCTGGAACCGTGGCCATGTCAACTGGTCCCAGCGATGAGCTTCGGCAGCCGCACCAGATTGTAGGCGGCGGCAGCGAAGGTGAAGCCCCATCCGACCCGGTCGCGGCCGCGGGACTTGGTTTGGCGCTGACCGGCGACCATCTTGATCCAGCCGAACGCCTCTTCAATGCGCTTGCGAATACGCTGACTGACAGCATAGCCGCTATGCCGGGTGGTGCGCCCGTCGATGGCCGAACTACGGCCGCTGGTGTTCTGCGCTACATGCGGCGTCACCTTCATTGAGCGCAACTCATTGATGAAGTCCTCAGCGTCATAGGCCTTGTCGGCGCCGAGTGTGATTGTTTGCGGACGGTCGGCACGCGGTTCGATCATGTGCAGGGCCGCCACCCGCTCGGCATGCCCGTCGGCAAACGTCAGGCAGGCGTCGACCAGAAGGCCATGGCGGTTCTCCATCAGCCCATGCCCCATGAAGCACAGCTTCGCCTCCTTGCCCCGCCCTTTGCGGTAGAGCCTGGCGTCGGGGTCGGTGGTCGAGGCGTGCGTCTCGTTCGATCGCCTCTCGCCGTGGAAGTCCGCTTCCGCATTGCGTCCGCCGCCGTCTGCCGGCGGCTCGCCATGACCACCGCTTGGGCCGGCCTTCTGCTTGACGCTCTTCATCGACGCCCAGGCCTCGATCAGCGTCCCGTCGACCGAGAAGTGATCCGTCGACAGAAGCCTCTTGATCTTGGGCTGCGCCAGCACCGCGCTCAGGAACTTTGCGGCGATGTCGCCCTCCAGCAACCGGTCGCGGTTCTTGGAGAACACAGAATGATCCCAGGCCGCATCGTCAACGCCAATCCCGACGAACCAGCGGAACAGAAGGTCGTATTCCAGCCGCTCCATCAACAGCCGCTCAGAGCCGATCGAATAGAACGCCTGCAACAGCATCGCCCGCAGCAGCTTCTCCGGCGGGATCGATGGCCTTCCGATCGGCGAATACAGCGCCGCGAAGTCCCGCTCCAGCGCCGACAGCGCCTCGCTCACGATTAACCGGATCGTCCGCAACGGATGGTTGCGCCGCACCCGCGCCTCAAGGTCAACATAGCTGAACAGTTCGCCAGTTCGATCGTCGCCACCGCGCACTCGTCACCTCCGAATCTCTTCGGAACCAGTGAATCACCGCTGTGGTCCGGTGGCGAGTGCCTTTTTCAACAGCCTGCTGGACTAGAGAGGTCCGATAAACTTCATGACCTTGTAGAGCCCGGGAGGGCGGCGATAATCGCGCGCTTCCTGGGCCGTCAGTGGGAAAAAGCCTCCGTAGACTTTCAACCCGACCCCGTTACCCGCGGACTTCGTTGCGTTCATGCCGCGCCACCGTTAAAAAAACGAGCTTCGGCGACATTGCTTCAGGCAAGGAGTGCACCGCGATGGAAGAAACCGATGACAACACCAGCGCCCTTATCGAGCTGACCGCCGAGGTGGTCTCAGCCTATGTCTCGAACAATCCAGTCCCGGTCGGCGATCTCCCGGCCCTGATCGATCGAGTGCATGGAGCGTTGAAGAGCGCCGGCGGCGGCGCGGCGGAAAAGCCGGAAGCTCTCACGCCAGCGGTGCCCATCAGGAAGTCCGTCACGCCGGACTACATCATCAGCTTGGAGGACGGGAAGAAGTTCAAGTCGCTGAAGCGGCATCTTTCCGTTCACTATGGCCTGACGCCGGACGAATACCGCGCCAAATGGGGCCTGCCGGCTGACTATCCGATGGTGGCCCCGAACTACGCCGCCGCCCGTTCTTCGCTTGCCAAGTCAATGGGACTTGGCCGCAAGGCTACCTGACAAGCAAAAGCGGCGCACGCTAAGAGAGGCCCGCAAGCTCCCTGAGGGCTTGCTAACACTGATGGCCTTGCCTCTGATGGTTAAATTGCCTCCTTGAGGGTGGAATGCTCCCGAACGCGGTTAGGAACCCACCTATCACCAACACTTAGACGGTATCGGAAAAACTTTGCAGCTTGACTATCAGACACTGATACATTGCGGTCCACCCGCCGCCTCTGACCCCCACCGCACGCCGCTGCGCGGCAGCTGGTACGAGATCGACCTAGACGCGATCAGGCACAATTATCGCCAGCTTCGCGCACACCTGCCCGCGGCAGTACGGATTTTCGCGTGCCTGAAGCGCAACGGTTATGGGTGCGGCGCCGGACCGGTGGCTTCAGCTCTGGCTGCAGAGGGGGTTGACGGCTTCGGCGTCGCCGCGCTGCCGGATGCGGTCGCGATAAGGCATATGGGAGTCGAGCTTCCAATCCTGCTCTATCCAGGACCTCTGCCGTCATCGGCCGACATCATCGAACGGCTCGGGCTTACAGTCACGATCTCCAGCCTCGAGGAACTGGAACGCTGGCGTGCCGCGATGGACAGCACGCGGGTCTTTGTAAAGGTTGATCTTGGCTTTTACAGGTCGGGGGCAGCGCCGTCGGCTGTCAGCGCATTGCTCGCGGCCGGCCATGCTTATGACGATGTCGATGTCGAAGGGCTTTATGCGCATCTCAGCGAACTGCCTTCGGAGACGCCCTTCCATGTAAGCGAACAGCGCTCCCGTTTGCAGCAGATTCTTCAATCGGCCAATGCTTCTGGGACACGACCTCCCATTGCGATGGTGGCGAGCACGGTGGGTGTGCTTCGATACCCTGAGATGGATTTCGATGCCGTCGATCCCGGCGCCTTGTTCATTGGTGTCTCCGACACGGATCATTCCACCCGGCCTGTCACCCTGCGGCCAGCTCTTAAAGCCATTTCGAGCTCTCTGGTTTCAATCAAGCGGACCGACTCCTCGCTCGGGACGGCGCCGGACCTGCCTGGCTACCAGCAAGGAATGGTCGTCGGAGTGCTCGGTATCGGTTGGGGAGACGGGCTGCCACGTCAGCTCCCGCCCGGCGCTGAGGCACTGGTGAGAGGCCGGCGTGCGCCTCTGCTGCCGCCGGTTCATTTAGAACATCTCCGTATCGACCTCACGGACATCCCCGATGCTTGTTTCGGCGATCAGGTGCTCTTGCTCGGGCAGCAGGGAGATCAGACCATCACACAGCATGAGGTCGCCACCTGGTGGGGCACTGACATCGTCGGGCTGTATGCTCAGCTCCGGGACCACGTTCCACGCGTCTATGTCTGAGATTCATAAGAGCACAACAATCGAGAGCGGGTGATTCCAGAGCAACGCATACACTCCCGCCGACCAACTCTCCTTGCACACCGCGACGTCGCGCGGCTGACTGCGGCGTCGCGCGATCGTGGGTATCAAAAAAAGCGGCTGCCTAGGAGTCGTCCCTGCCGGAATTGACAATCAATTCGGCGCTGAAGCTCATCGACCAAATGGGGCCGAAGGCAGGCCTGGATGCGTATTGGACTAAGCCGCTGATCGCGGCGATTGGAGCCCCGGTTTAACAGGAGCCTCCCGACTGAGAAGATGAGGGTGTCAACAAAACACCTTTCAGTCAGGAGGTTCCCATGGGCAAGATCAGCCCT
>NZ_JAVIIT010000038.1:0-6302 GCF_033977265.1 Mesorhizobium australafricanum
TCAGAGCGGTCGCCGACGATCCCCTCTTGGCCGCGGGAACAATGCGCAAGCAGAGCGACAAGATTTCCTTGACATCCGCTCGACATGAAAGCCGCGTCTTCCTTGCCCAACATTTCGGCAGCCAACGCTTCCAGTCGGTTTAACGTCGGGTCTTCGCCGTAACCGGCATCGCCAACTTCCGCGCTAACATCGCGCGACGCATCTCCAGGGTGGGGAGGGTTACAGTGTCGCTGAGTAGATCGATCATAGTCTCTTCCTGAGGCGGTTAGTGATCCCTGTTGGCCCAACGCAGCTTCGCCGCCGTTTCCTAGAATCCAGCGACCGATCCTGGAGGCGGTGTCCGCGATCCTACGGACAAAACCAAAACGACACTTCGACGGGCTTGTTCCCACAAACTGGCGTATCGAGGCGAGAGATTTGCGCCAAAATGCCCACGCGACTGAAATGTCTACCACGCAAAGTGGTGCGGTTTGAAATGTCGTCAGTAAACCGGATGCGACCAGATTGGAGGCGTGGCGCATGTTCAGCGTGCCGTAGCCGGTTTAGTTGGAATTCGGCGGACCAGCCTGAGAGCCTGACTCGAAACTCGGTTACGTGCGAGGTGGAGCTGGGCGGCGGCGGAGCATGAGGCGGATGGAAGCGATGAATATCCACGCCTCGGCGCTTGCGATAGTTGCCTCGAAGTCCTTGGCGAGCCGGCGACAACGTCCGAGCCAGGCGAAAGTTCGCTCGACAACCCATCGTCGCGGCAGAACCTCGAAGCCCGCCGGTCGACAATGCGTCGGGCCACCGATTTGAGGAGGTCCGAATGCGGGATCGTGTCGAAGTATTTCGACAAATCGGCGTCCACCACGTCAGTATAGCCCCGGCAGATCAGCCGGTGCGTTTCCTTGACCGCGTCGCGTGCACTGCGACGTGGTCGGTAGCCATAAGCGCTGTCCTCGAAGTCCGCCTCGAATATCGGTTCCAGCACCAGCTTGGCGGCGGTCTGAACCACCCGATCCCGAATGGTCGGGATGAACTGGGAGGCATGCCGTTCTGGCGTATGAACGTAGATATCAGGATAGGGGATAATGCGGTCGTCAGGCAGGAAGGTCGTTGCGTGCGCCGACGGAGAGTCAACCATTCGTCCGATCCAAAGCGGCAACTCGATATCTTGGAACACCACAAGTGCCTGCACAGTATAAAATGACAATGCATCATATCCGCTTAAGTAGTATATGTTAGCAGATTCCTAATAACGAGAACTTCTAGCTCTTCATGTAGCATTTTTTTCTTTTACACGACGTATACGAGACGTATATTCAGATTTAGAAAACAATATATCCATATCTTCACCTATTTTCAATACGAAAAAGATCTGTTATACATAACATTATTAATTTAGTCGAGTTTTCTTTCTTGAATCGACGCTTTTCCCTCAACTGATCTACACCTGAAGCCGCACTTCAGAATTTGACGGTTGAAGCGCTCACTGTCGAACAAAAAAGGTTCCGTGCCAAAGCTGTTTCTCGACATCAGGTCTGCATGCTGTGCAACAGTTTTTCTTACAGGAGAGGCAATCGCGTCACTCTATTATCGCGGCCGCGCCATTGGAAGAGCTCGAAAGCATCTTCAGCACGTCCTCTCGGGTCAACCAAACGAGCCAATCGTCATCGTATATTCCCTGCGCGGGCAAACGCAGGATTGCCCCATGTGGCTCTTTGTGCAGATAGCCGTTGCGATCTGCTATGCCTTTTTCAATGTTCCAGCCAGCAACCAGCGCGTAAATGAAATCCGGCGTCCATTTAGCCCAGGCCAGTCCAAATGCGATCCGACCAAGAGAGGCCAGGAGACCGCGTCCTCTAAAATCTTCCCTCAGCCAGAGGTCGCCGCGATAAGCTACAAGCCCGGTTATGCTGCGAGCAGTGGGCGCTTCGCAGCTGCACGAGGAACCAGGCGCCGCCTTGAGATCAGGGTCTGCGAAGTAGGCTCTTAGTGTCCCAAGGTACTCAGCAAGGCTTGTGTTGGACAATTCATCTAAACGCATTGCCTGGACATGCGCTACCCTTCCCTCCCGATCCCGCCCGATGATCCAAAAAGCCTTTCCATGTGTAAGATCAGAATACTCTGGGTGGAAATTTGGATAGGTTGGGTACTTTCCGGGAAGTCTGCCGGTAATCCTGACATACTCCTCAAAATCGTCTCCCATCGTAATGTGGAGACCGGATTTGTGCGCCAGTTCGAACGCTGCACAGATGAATTTCGAAACGTCCAACGTCGTCACGTTATCCCACATGCCGATACATCCTGATAGCTAAAGCGGAGCGCTTTCTAAAGTGGTCGAACGGGGATCGATACCGCTGCTTTTGGTAGTTGACATAACTTTTATGACCCAGGATTCGTCTAACAGGCTTCTCTCTGATTGGGGTCTTTGAGGTCAAGCTCCTCCTGATATTTTTCCGGACCATGTCACCCCGCGGGTCACTCGCTTCTCTTCGCGGTCGACGTTAGGCCGCGCCTAATCGCGGTGGCAGAGTTAAGTATCTTTGTGAGGCGGGTATGCCGGGTGCAGGCGTTCGGCTTCGAGCTCGCTGAGATGTCCCTGCCTGAACGTGGGCAGAGCCATTCCGCTTGTTGGGGTGCACCGCTGGGCTCAGCAGAGTGCGTCGTCAACATTCGAAGGCTCCTCCCGCGAAGCCCCATCATGCGGCGACCGATGTCGACCGCGAAGACGACCGTCTGGCTTGGTCTGATGACCCGCCGCTGCCAATCAGGAGAGGTCAATTATGACGGCCACATATCCCGGCGTGACCATCGTCATTTGCGCGGATTTCTCTACGAAGCCGCCACGGTGATGCTGACCCGCAGCCGCCACTGACATGCAGTTCGTAAGACTTGCGCCGTAGATGCGCCCAACATCCTGCGAGTTTGATCGTTTCGTTGCTGCTGGCTCGCGCCTTGCTCAGATTGGTATAGGCCGAGTAGCCATCCACTTGCAGGATGCCACTGAATCCGGCGAGGTGACGCGCTACGCACTCGGCGCCCCTGCTGTCCTCAAAACGATAGGCAACCATGGGCGGACTGGTTCCACCGTATGGTCAATCATCGCGCGCATAGGCCCATAACCAGGCTTTCATGGTCTGCCGGCTCCTGGGACAAGGGTCGGCAAGGTCGTTTCGTCGGCGAAGATCCTTTCGCCCTCCTTGATGCGCTCGAGGATGTAGTCGGCGAGCATCTGCAATTCGAAGCCCAGATGCCCCATCCACTGCGCCATCAACGACCGGCTGACCTCGACGCCATCGCGCAGATAGATGGCCTCCTGCCGGTAAAGCGGAAGACCGTCGGCGTATTTCGACACGGCGACATAGGCAAGCAGCCGCTCCGTCGGCAGGCCGCTTTCGACGATATGCGCCGGCGCCAGCGCCTGGACCACACCGTCACGATCCCTGAAGGCATATTTGGGACGACGCGTTACGATGACCCGGAACTTCGGCGGCACGACGTCCAGCCGCTCGGACCGATCCTCGCCGATCAGAACCCTTTCCGGCCCCGCGCAGTCGGCTGGGATTTCCGGCTCGACAACTTCCTCGATGCGTTCGAGATGAGCGGCAAAGCCCTTGCGCGGACGCGGGGCACGCTTCGGCTTGTCCTTGATCGCGCGATCGAGTTCGCTCTGGATCGCCGAAAGGCCGGTCGCGACCTCCTCGAAGGCAAAAGAAGCCTGCTCGTCGTTGATTGACAGGCGCAGCCGCTCGGAACGCTTGCCGAAATGCGCACGCTCCAGCACCTTCACGATCGACGTGAGGTTGGCGATCCGCTCGTTGGGGCTTTTGTCGACGGCCGTCAGCCGGGCGGGCCTCCGCCGTCGCTGCTGCAAGCTGGGCTTCGTTTGCAGCCCGCTCGCTGGCCATCGCGAGGACCATCGCCTTCAGCGTATCGACGTCGTCCGGCAGGTCAGGAGAGGACAGAACCATGGAGGGAGATAGAGCACAAAAACAGCCGCTTTCCCAACAATTACAACACCATGATTCATCTTGCCGCAGGCCGATTTCAGCCCGTCGACAACGGCCGCCTAACCTTGGCCGGGCGGATCTTTTTCCAATCCAGACCAGGCAGAAGCGCCATCAATTGAGAATGGTCCAGGCGCATCCGCGCCGCCGATAGCGCCGGCCAGCCGAAGCTGTGCTCTTCCGGGATTTTCGAGTAAAGGCAGACCCCGCTGCCGTCCCACCACACGATGCGAACCCGGTCCGCTCGCTTCGAGCGGAACACGTGAAGCGCTCCTGAGAACGGGTCGAGGCCGCCATCCCTGACCAGAGCCATCAACGATGCGGCTTCCTTGCGGAAGTCGACCGGCTGACACGACACGTAAACCACAACCCCGGAGGCGATCATGCCTTGCGCACCGCGCGCATGATCTTGACCAGGCGATCGGGATCCCTGAGATCGCGCTTGCTCAGATCCGCTCGGCCTGCGCGGCTTGCCGCGCGGTGTAGTGTGGATGGATGCCGTTACGGCACTCACAGCGATCTAAGGACAGCCGTGAGGGCGCTTGATCTGCCTTATATCGCTGGCATTCTGCCGAACGCCACGGTCTGGGCGCCCGGCACGGGACCCTTGCCGCCCAAAACGTCGACGCCGGGCCGCGGGCGGCCGATAAAGCGTTTACGCCGCGATGCATTGCATCAGCCGGTCACGGTCAAGGGCCTCGCCTTCAGCCTCCCAGCCAAGGCGTTGCGCACGATCACCTGGCCGCGAGGGCACCAACTTGCCACTCAGATCGCGCTTTGCGCGGCTGCGTGAGCGCATCGCCCAGCGCGATTTCGAGCTCAGCAAGCCCTGGCCGCAGGAATGGGTTCTGATCGAATGGCCCAAGGGGGAGAAGGAGCCGACAAAGTACTGGCTTTCCAGCTAACCGGATGACATCGGCTTCACCCGCCTTGTTGATCTGGCCAAATTGCGCTGGAGATCGAACGCGATTATCAGGAGCTCAAGCAGGAACTGGGCTCGGGCATATTGAAGGGCGCGGCTGGCGCGGCTTCCATCATCACGCCACGCTCTGCATCGCCGCCTACGGATTCCTCATCTCCGAAGGGAGACGATTACCCCTCAGCAGCACGTGCCGCCGCACTCACAAAAGTGCCTCGCCTTTCACATCCGTCCGTCAGTGGATCATCAATTTGGTCGGGCTGACGAAGGCTAACAATGTTGATAGTCTCGTTCATGGCTGCTTCGCAGCGGGGCGCGCAAATTGCTTGCGCGGGCGGTGGAGATGGAGGCCGATGACTTCATTGCCGCGATGAAGGGATTGAAGTTTGCCGACCAGAAGCCAAGCGCGCCATCGCCGACGGCAATATCAGGCGCGATCTTCAGGCCAGTCTTTCCCTGCACTAGGCACCAACCCTGCTGGGTGCACAGGACAGCCAACGTCCTGAACAAGGTGCCACTCTCGGTGCAGGCCAACATGAAGACGGATTTGCGCGAGATTTACGGCGCGCCGACACGAGCCCTCGCCGAAATGGCGATCGATATGTTCGCCGAGAAATACGGCGCGAAATATGACAAGGCGCTCGACTGCCTGACCAAGGACTGGGATCATCTGCGAACGTCGAATCCGATCGAGAGCGTCGTTGCCATGTTCGCTACCGCACGGTGCGCACGAAAGGCTCTTTGTCGTCGAAAACCGCCAGGCTGATGGTCTTCAAGCTCGTCATGGCCGCCGCCAAATCCTAGCGAAGATTGAAGGGACAAAATCAGTTGCCCAAACTGCTCGCACGTGCCAGGTTCCAAGACGGGATCGAAGCCGCTAGATCAACCTCGTTACCCAAAGTCCGTCATCGCTCGTCTCGGCGCGCGCGTCAGCGAAAATGCCTTGGCACATCTCCCTAGCCTTCGCTTGCCGCCCGGCCCGAGGTCGCACTGGTATCCAATTGGCTTAGCTCGGCAGTAAACAAATTTAAAATATCTTCACAACCGCAAATCGCTGACAATGTTACCTTCACGGCAAGGTCTGAGGAGGCACGGCTGGACAATTTGATGCCGGTAACGCTCAGACCACCGCGTAGCACGCAACGGAGGTCAAGGGCGATGGTAATGGCGAAAAGAGCGTTCATCTTGCTTGAAGGCAGCACAAGGGGTGATGGTCTCCTATACGTCCAGGCGGCCCGGCGCCTTGGCCTTCATCCAATTACTCTGTCGGCTGATCCAGCTCAGTACGACTATCTTGCGGCGGAAGGAAATGAGGCAATCCAAGTCGACCCAGAAAACCTCGATGCGCTGATCCGAGAATGTTACCGGCTGCGTGCGACCTATGATATCGC
>NZ_JAVIIT010000039.1:0-5748 GCF_033977265.1 Mesorhizobium australafricanum
ATGAGCTGGCTTTACTTCACCCATAAGGTGCCTAGACTACCCGCGGCTTAGACCAATCCGGGTTATGTGAGATCGGCTCAGCCTGCCGAAAAGTCGCGCCCGACCTCACATAACCCTCCCGATTCCGATTTCATTCCGGCCGCCGTTCCGATTTGAAAGCGGCCAGTTTCGGTCTGATCCTGGGTCGCGTTGATCCGGCCGTGCTGGAAGAACGCCGACGCCATAATGGGATGCCATCATGCCGTAGCTGCGATTGATCTCGGGATCGTAGAAGCTGGCGCGGCTGACCCGGGAGGAATCAGCGCGCTCAGAACCTCAAAGTCAGTCAATGCTGGCGCGGCAAGCCGGCGCCGGGACGGCTGTGCCTCGGTACCTAGCAATCGGAGGTGGCCGATCTACGATGTTGAGGCGTCAGCTTAGACGCCACAGCTCGACTTATCATTGCGGGCCGCGCGGATCGCGTGCGCTCGCATTTTTTGTCGTAGGCATACGCCGCAGAAAGAGGGCGGCATTAGCGCCAGGAGACAGGTGATGCAAGCTTAAGCGATTGGCTGCCTTGCTAACCAGCAAGGAAGCTGCCGCTCATCCTTTAATATCGGTTGAGCGGCGGCCCGACGATCATGACGGTCGGATCGGCCGACAGAAGCTTCCTAGCCTCCGTCCTGACATCCTCCAGAGATACGGCGTCGATCAGCGCAGCGCGGTTTTTGATATAGTCCATGGCGAAATTGTCGCGCTGTAGCCCGACCAGTGTCGCCGCAATCGAATCCGAAGACTTGAGGTGGTTAATCGCAAACGAGCCGATCAGGTATTTCTTGGTCGCCGCGAGCTCCTCCTCGGTCGGCCCCTTCTCGGCCATGTCCTTCACCACCTTGCGCACGATCGAAAGCGTCTCGGCGGCCCGATCGGAGCGCGTCGCAGTCGTCACCAGTAGCGCGTTGGAATGCTCGTGATCGACTAGCTTCGAGCTGACGCCATAGGCAAGGCCGCGCTTCTCGCGCACCTCCTCGAAGAGGCGCGAGGTGAAGGTCGAACCGCCGAGGATCTCATTCATCAGCGCGGCAGCGAAGAAATCTCGCGCGTTCGGTTTCACGCCGGGCCAGGCAAGCTGCAGCGAGGTCTGCGGCAGGTCGTAATTGACTTCGAGCTGCTGGCCGAGCTTGAGTTTGATGTCGTCCACGGGAGCCAGCGTCTGCTTCTGCGGCAGATCGCCGAACACCTCGTCCAGCTTGCCGCTCAGCGTGGCGGCGTCGATATCGCCCACCACCGCCACATGCAGGCCGCCGCGGGCAAAATTCGCTTTGTGAAAAGCCCTGATGTCTGCGGCCGTGATGGTGGCCAAGCTCTGCTTGGTCCCCTGGTACGGCCGCGCATAGGGATGCCCGCCATAGATCGCGCGCAGCCAGCGCTGCTCCGCCACCGTGTGGGGGTCGCGCTCGTTGGCGAGGATGCCGGAGAGCACCTGGGCGCGGATGCGATCGATCGGCGCCTGGTCGAAGCGCGGGCTGTTCACCGCCAGCTTCAGCAGGCCGAACGCCTCGTCCATCTGGTCGGACAGCATGCGCATCGAGCCATAGGTGCCGTCGCGCGCCGCCTGGAAACTTATCTCGGCGCCGGCATCGTCGAGCTTCAGCTGGAAGGCATCGCTGTCGAGGTCGCCGGCGCCTTCGTCGAACAGGCCGGTCATCAGATTGACCAGGCCTTCCTTGCCGGCGGGATCCTGCGCGGTGCCGCCGTCGAAGACAAAGCGGATGGCGGCCAGCGGGATCGAATGGTCTTCCACCAGCCAAGCGGTGATGCCCTTCTTCGACCTGACCTCCTGGATGTTCATCGCGGCGCGCGCGTCAAGCGCCGGCAGCGACAGGAAGAACAGGGCAATGCACAGAGTGGCGATGGCGCGCACCACCGTTCCTTCTCCCCTCGCGGGGGAAAGAACGCTGCTCATCCGTTCAAGGACCAGGCTCATCATCAATTCCCCGCCTGTTGCTGGGGCAAGAGATAGCCGGTGGTCGAGTGGTCGAGCACGAGGTAGCGGGCGGCGGCCGCCTTGACCTCTTCCGCCGTGACCTTGCGGATGCGGTCCGGCCATTCCTGAACGTCCTTCACATTGCCGCCGGTAGCGAGCGTCCAGCCGTACAGATTGGCCATTTCGTCCTGTTTGTCGCGGGTGAAAATCATCGAACGAACGTAGCGGGTCTTGGCCCGCTCCAGCTCATCGTCGCACACGCCGTCCTTGACGATGCGGGCGATCTCGGCATCGACCGCCGCCTCGACATCGCTGAGCTTGGCGTCGCCGCGCGGGGCGCCATAGACGGTGAAGTTGGTGGCATCGAGCATCGTGCCCTGGAAATAGGCGGCCGCCGAGGAGGCGATTCCCTGCTTGACGACGAGCTCCTGATACAGCCGGCTGCGGTTGCCGCCGCCGAGGATCTCGGCCAGCAGGTCGAGCGCCTCCGCCTCGCCGGGTTTGGCCGTATGATAGGATGGCACCACCCATTGCGTGGAAAAGCTCGGCACCGAGACGCGCGCATCGGTGAGCGTCACCGTGCGTCTGGTGTTCTGCTCCGGCTCCACGGGGCGGATGCGCGGCGGCAGATCCGGTCCACGCGCGATCTTGCCGTAGGTCCTTTCGGCCATTGCCTTCACGGCGTCGGGATCGACATCGCCCACCACCACCAGCACCGCGCTATTTGGGTGGTAGTGGGCGTCGTAAAACGCCTTCGCGTCCTCTCGGTTGAGCTGTTGGATTTCCTGCATCCAGCCGACGACCGAGATGCGATAAGGCTGATTTTGCCAGAGCGTAGCATCAAGCTCCTCTGTGAGCACCGCCTGCGGATTATTTTCGATGCGCGAGCGGCGCTCCTCGAGAACCACGTCGCGTTCAGTCTTG
Source organism: Mesorhizobium australafricanum (assembly GCF_033977265.1). Taxonomy (NCBI): domain Bacteria; kingdom Pseudomonadati; phylum Pseudomonadota; class Alphaproteobacteria; order Hyphomicrobiales; family Phyllobacteriaceae; genus Mesorhizobium; species Mesorhizobium australafricanum. The sequence goes on from NZ_JAVIIT010000039.1 coordinate 2,891, forward strand.
ATGACGTCGTCGGTGAGGACGAGGTTGCGCATGCGGTCGGCCTCATAGCTCATCATCTGGCCCAGCGCCGAGGGCGGCACGGTCTCGTGGAAAGCGGTGAAGTCGTAGTAGGTAAAGGCATTCTTGGAGCCGCCGATCTCGGACACCGCACGATCGAGCTCGCCGGCGGCGTGGTTGGCGGTGGCCTTGAACATCAGATGCTCGAAGAAATGCGCGATGCCGGATTTGCCGGGCGGCTCGTCGGCACTGCCGACCTTGTACCAGACCATGTGGGTGACGATCGGAGCGCGATGGTCAGGAATGACCACCACTTCCATGCCATTGCGGAGCAGGAAATCGGATGGAGACTTTTCGCCGGCCATTGGCGACCTGATCCCGGTGAAGGCTAAGATGGTTACCAGCAGGGTCTTGGAAACCCAGCCGCCGGGGTTTGCAGCGAACATCGTCATGACTCTGTTTTGCTCCTTGGTGCGCTACGCGTTCGACAGATCGGGTAAGCATGGAACGTGCCAGACAGAAATGACTTGCGGGCAACGCGTTCGCACCCAAACCGACCATGTCGGTTGTCGGACATTGTCGGGTTTCACTCCCCAGCCTTGGCCAATGCGATCGCAAGGGAGCGGTGGTTCGGCACGTTGCCGTTCACGCTCCCGAACCGGGGGCAAGCATAGCTGGTGCGGTATCGCTCATGTATGTGGCCGGCGGTGGCGGGTAGGTCCCCCTACCCTTCCGCAGCATCAGTTGGGCTAAATCAGCGTGTCAGCCTCGAAGGCGAGAGCACCACCAAGCGGGTGCTCCCTCCGAACCGGAGCTGCTCTGGCGGTGCTTCCAGAAAGCCGGCCAGCGATACTGCTGTGTCTCGGTGAATGGGGGTAAGTTCCTGTAATTTGCCTGCCCAACCGAACGCTGACCATGAACGCCCGGGCCCTGCGCAATGTTCAAAGTCGCCGCTTTTACCACGTACCCGACGTGAAGTTTGGGTCCGATTGCGTATTTCAGACGATGGTGAGCACGGATTTCACCGCATCGTGAGCACGGATTTCACGAGATCATGAGCAACGATTTCAGACGATCGTGAGCAACGATTTCAGATGATCGTGAGCACCTTTTCGGAGGTGCTGGACGCTTCGGCCGACAACTCAGCTACAGGGTGCCTCGTTCAAACGAGGAAGCCTGATGCCAACCCAGAGATTGTCGATGCGCCGGATCAGAGAAGTTTTACGTCTAAGGCATGTCCAGGGCCTGACCGAACGCGCCATCGCGCACACGCTTGGGGTGAGCAATGGCGTCGTGCATGGTTATCTGCGGCGCGCCCGTCTTGCCGGGCTGAGCTGGCCGCTGCCAGAGGGGATGGATGACGAAGGCCTTGAGCTGCTGCTCTTCCCGGCGCCGAAGGCAGCATCGCAAAGCCCGCGGCGGCCGGTACCCGATTGGAGCTATGTCGAGAAGGAGTTGCGCCGGCGCAATGTAACGCGGGTGCTGTTATGGGAAGAGTATCGCGCCGCCAATCCCGACGGCTTTGGCTACACCTGGTTTTGTACGACCTTCGAGGCCTGGAAAGCGCGTGGCGATGGGCGCTATGGCCGCCTGCTCAAGACGCTCGGGCGCGTTCAACTCCTTATCCTCGACGACTGGGGCCTGTCGGTCCTCAATGCCACCGAGCGTCGCGACCTCCTGGAGATCCTCGACGATCGCCATGGCCGCGCTTCCACAATCGTCACCAGCCAAATTCCCGTGCCGCACTGGCACGCAACTGTGGTGTTGACAATTTCGCACATGCGAAAAGATTTTGTGCATTGCGATGAGCTCTTCGGCCTGTAAGGTCCCGGTGTCGGCATTGCACGTCCCTGAAGTGCATGCCGGCGTGAATTCAGCGCTGTCCCTTCGTGCGCTGTTTTCGATGCGAGCCCGCTGTCGCCTTCCGGCAGCGGGCTCCTTACCCAGAATAAGAATCGGCTGCCCGAGCGATGAGCTATGCGAGCCGAATGCGTTCCAGACCTCTTTTGCCTGCCGCGCATTCGGCGAATACTTTTTGCCCTTCAACCAGCGCAGCGAGCCCAGACCGGGTCAGCGCAGAGGCATGAACGAAATATCCTTCTCGCCGCTTTTAGTGCGATGAAGCCGCAGCCCCTTTCAGGATTGTAAAACTTAACAGTGCCTGAGATCTCCGACTGGGGGCCCAGTCCAACACTGGATCGGTCCGCTACACGCTGAGGAGTTGACGCTTTCACGACCTCTACCTTTGCGCCACCTGACGGCCCTTTGGCCTTTCCTCAAGGATAACCTTGAGATGCGCGCCACTGCGGCATCCGGCCGCCTCCACCACCCGCATATGAAGATATGCGTCCGCGCCGTCGGCGAGTGCAACGAAGCCGAAACCTTTGCTGGCATTGAACCACTTCACCTCGGCGTGGACACAGTTCGAGGTGCCAGCTGACTGCCGCTGAGCGGTTTGTCATCTGTTGTCGACGACGGTCGAAAACCGACGCGAGCTGAAGCGCTGGAGAGAGCAAAGGCGGTCGCCCGCGCGCTCTTCAACTAGCGCTGTAGCGGGGACCGCCTTTGCGGCGCGGTGCTGATCATCTGAGGTTGAGAAGGCGATAGGCGCGAGGCACGTCTCCAGTCGCCCTGAGGGGCTTTCGACCTACCCCGCCATGCGCCGGCCTTGTGGTAGATCTGCGGGTAATCTGCGCCGTAGAAACAATCCGGCGTAACACCGATCTCAACTGGCACATCAGCCCCGCAGTCGGTTTTGCAGTGCCTGCCGATCAACGGCAAGATAGTCGAGGTGCAGCCTGGCTGGCTGCCGCCTTTGCCCCAGTTGTCCGACCAGCGCCCTCGTGCCGTCAAGCACAAAG
>NZ_JAVIIT010000003.1:0-480281 GCF_033977265.1 Mesorhizobium australafricanum
AGCCTCGCATGAGGCCTATCGGCCGCCGTGCCTTCCTGACAGTTGCTCCAGACACCAAGTTACTCAGCTCAATCAATACCCAAAAACAAAACCCCGCCGAAATCGACGGGGTTTGTCAGCAGTCTGACGGCCCCTAGCGGGGCCGTTTCTTTTTTTGCGGCCGCTTCGCCTGAAGCTATCCAGCCGAGGACGGAGCCTTACATCGGGCCCGGCATCATCTTGGTCGGCTTTTCCAGCATCGGGAACTCAGCCTTGGTGCATTTCACGTTCGGGTTCGTCGGGGTGAACATGCCGTTCGGATTGTCCCTGAACAGCCATGCATGCAGGTCGTAATGGACGAATTCCCTCGGGATGAGCGGGTAGTGTCCTTCCATCGGCCCCATGAATTTCTGGCCAAACAGTGTCGGAGCCTCCTTGGTGTCCGGGGTCAGCGGCACCAGCCATTCCACGCCGACCAGCTTCAAGCCTTTCTTGGTCGGCTCGTAGATCAGGACATTGGGTTTCATCGGGTCGAGCGGCCGGCCGATACTCGGCACGTTGACGAAATGGATGCCCATCGCGCCCTTCGGATAGTACATCGCACCGGCTATCTTCTCCCCGCTATAGTGGACGCAGCCGACGGTAGACAAATAGAGGTCGCGGACGGCGGCCGTATAGTCTTCATATTTCGCCAGCGATTTCTTCAGGGCTTCGATGTCGGCCTTGTTGGCGTCCTCGGCCCGGGCCGCCGCGGCGGCGAACCATGTGCCGATAAGACCCGCCAAAACGAGGACGCCGCAGCGCCCGAGACGAGCTGTTCTTGTCATGCATTCCTCCCAGATTCCCTTGATCTGGCCGTGCAAGACCGGGGCGGCAGATGTTGATTGCGCGGCCGATTGACCACCCCATCCCCTCTGGAACAACAGAATGGTAGTCTCTTCCGCGGTTCTGGAAAAGTATCAATTAGGGTAAGCTAATGTCCTAAGACCTTCGACCTATCTTTGGACCACGCCAAACAAAAACGGCCCCGTCCGGGGCCGTTTTGCCTTGATGGAGTTGCGCCCCTGCGAGCCGTTTTCGCTCAGGTGAGCGGCGACAGCTGGATTTCGACGCGGCGGTTCTGCTCGCGGCCTGCGGCGGTCGCATTGGATGCGATCGGGCGTGTCTTGCCGAAGCCGGTGACGGCGAAGCGGCGCTGATCGACGCCCTGGCCGGACAGATAATTGGCGACGGCAAGCGCGCGGCGCTGCGACAGATCGAAATTATGCTGGTCGCCGCCGGTCGAATCGGTGTGACCGAAGACGTCCACGGTGGTCTGGCGGAATTTCTTCAGCACCAGCGCGACCGAATTCAGCACCGGATAGAAGCCAGGCTTCACCGCGTCCTGGTCGACGTTGAAGGTGATGTCGGACGGCATGTTGAGGATGATCTGGTCGCCGCTGCGGGTGACGCTAACGCCGGTGCCCTGCAACTGACGGCGAAGCTCGGCCTCGTTCTGATCCATCGTCGCGCCGATCGCGCCGCCGGCGAGCGCGCCGATGCCGGCACCGATCAGGGCGTTGCGGCGGTCATTGCCGCCGGCGAGCAGACCAAGGCTGGCGCCTGCCAGCGCGCCAAGGCCGGCACCGGCCGCCGTGTTGGAGACCTTCTGGTCGCCGGTATATGGATCGGTGGTGGTGCAGGCGCTCACCAGCACAGCCGTCGCCACGGCGACGAGCACAGTCTTCTTCATGAGATTGGTCCCTCTCCAATTCGCGGCCTTTGCGGCCGCGCCAAATCAGCCCTTCCGCAGCCTTGTAGCATGAAATGCGGCGAAAAACGGAACGGGAATACGGCCGGCAAAGTTCGGCGGTCGTTCCCGCTTCGCCTCTACCACAAATTCCTGCCGTCGATGACCACCACCTCGACCTTGTCCAGATCGAAATCGTCGAACAGGCGGGAATTGACGCTGATCTTGGGATTGTCGAAATCAGGCTCGCCGGTCGACCAGTCCGGCGTTTCGGTGAAGGTGCCGCATCCGCAGGTGGCGCAGAAGCCGTGTTTGACGGTTCTCGAACCCCATTTGTAGAAGGTCACGTTTTCAGGCGGGCTGGTAAGCTTGAATTGCGACGGAACATAGTAGGCCCAAAGCGACCCGCGCTTGGAGCAGAACGAGCATGTGCATTGCGTCACGGTTTGCGGCGCTTCCGAAACCTCGAATGTCGTCGCCTTGCAGTGGCAGCTTCCCTTGATCGTCATCAAAATCACCTCTCCGTTGTCTGCCGCCACGCCGGAATTCCCCTTTGCGGCAGGGCAACATAAAGAAGCGATCCTGACAACTGTCTGTCAGCAGCCTCGGCAGATATCCCGCCGCGCGTGAAGATCCTCGCGCTTCGCGTTTGCGTCGCGAAGTCTAGAGCATTTCAGCGTTTCACGGAAACGCCGAACCGCTCTATCTCTTTGTTTAGACGCAATTCCGGACGGAAAACCGTTACACACTTTTCCTGGAATTGCTCTAATGCATGTCGCCCAGAAGTGTGCAGCGGTTCTGGGACAACGACATGCATCAAAACAAAGACTCAAAGCGTGTCGCCTGAATCCGGTTCAGCGCGACGCGCTTTAGTAAGAAGGCGGCGGCACAAACAGACAGATGGTCTTGCCGGCGTCGAGCCCAGCCTGGTGCGCGCACCAGTGAAACTCGCCATCGGGCGAGTTCTTAACCCGCTTGTCGGCATAGGCCACCACTTCGCCCGTACCTTGTATGACGTAGCCTTCGGGCCGCTCGCTGATCGAAGATTGCGGCACCTCTTTGCAGTCATAATTGGCGCAGCAGGCAAATGGGTAGCTCCAGCCCTGCGGCAATACCGCCGTGGGTTTGGCGTCGTGAGCGAAGGCAGGCGCGGTCAGCACCGCGATCGCCCCCGTCGCGAACAGGGAAAACAAAAGTCGGCCAGCCGGTCGAACGGCTTGGGCCGATCTTGATTTGGCAGCAGACATCGAAGCGTTCCTTTCGAGCATCAAGCGTTTTCGCTTGCCCGTTCCCGGAACGTGTCTTCCCAGTGGCCGGATCGTCGGTCGCAGATATGCCGCATCCGGCCATAAATGCTTTTAACCCCGGCATGAAGCTGGGCTGATTCCCTGGCTGGCGCAAGCATCCGCTTGCATCGGCAATGCCGCGCTTCACGCCAACCTCTGCCATCCAGAATCGTGCGCCGGCTTGGTTAACGAGCGGTTAGCCACGCGGAACTGGGTGCCGGACAACGAGATTCGGCTCAAGCTGGTTCCAGACGTTCAGCCGGGAACGTGCTCATCATACTGCGGCAGGTCGTCGGCGATTGTGAACCACTTCGCCTTGGAGCCGACAAAGATGTGCGCAGTCGGCCGAATGGTCGGATCGTCGACCAGCGTACCCATGGCCACATGGACGTAGGCGCCGTCGCGGACCAACGAATAGAGCAGCGAGCCGCATTGCCCGCAATGCGCGTCATGACCGCTCTCGTCGCCGAAGATCAGCAGCCTGTCGCCGCCCGCGCTGAGACGAAACTTGTCGCGCTCGATACCGGCGAAAGGCTTGAACGCGGAGCCTGTCGTGCGCCGGCAGTTCGAGCAATGGCAGTTCGCAGCGTAAACGAATTCGTCCGCCACCTCATAGTGGACGGCGCTGCAGAAGCATTTTCCCGCAAGCAGTCGCGTCATCGGCTTCCTCCGTCGCCCTGAGGCGAGGATGTGGCCTAAGCGCGTCGCGCTGAAACGGATTCAGGCGACGCGCTTTAGGTCTTTGTTTTGATGCATGTCGTTGTCCCAGAACCGCTGCACACTTCTGGGCGGCATGCATTAGTCGAGGTCCGCCACCGCTTCGCCAGCGCCGCCCTCGATGCGATGGGAGAGCGAGGCTTCCATGAACTCGTCGAGGTCGCCGTCAAGCACGCTCGACGGCGAGGTGCTTTCGACGCCCGTGCGCAAGTCCTTGACCAATTGATAGGGCTGCAGCACGTAGGAGCGGATCTGGTGCCCCCAGCCGATATCGCTCTTTGAGGCTTCGGTGGCATTGGCGACAGCCTCGCGCTTCTTCAGCTCTTCCTCGTAGAGCCGAGAGCGCAGCATCTCCCAGGCCTTGGCCTTGTTCTTGTGCTGCGAGCGCTCGGCCTGGCAGGCGACCGCGATGCCCGTTGCGATGTGGGTGATGCGTACTGCCGAATCGGTGGTGTTGACGTGCTGGCCGCCCGAGCCGGACGAGCGATAGGTGTCGATGCGGACGTCGGATTCGGAAACATCGATCTCGATCGTGTCGTCGATGACCGGATAAACCCAGACGCTGGCGAAGGACGTGTGCCGGCGCGCGTTGCTGTCATAGGGCGAAATGCGCACCAGACGGTGGACGCCGGATTCCGTCTTCATCCAGCCATAGGCATTGTGGCCCTTGATCAGCACGGTCGCGGACTTGATGCCTGCTTCTTCGCCGTCATGGACTTCCAGCACCTCGACCTTGAAACGGCGGCGCTCGGCCCAGCGCGTGTACATGCGCAAGAGCATCGAGGCCCAGTCCTGGCTCTCGGTGCCGCCGGCGCCGGCGTGGATTTCGAGATAGGTGTCGTTGGCATCGGCTTCACCCGACAGCAGGGTCTCGACCTGACGGGCCTTTGCCTCGCCCTGCATCGAGCGCAGCGCTGCCTCTGCTTCCGCGATGACGCCGTTGTCGCCCTCTTCCTCGCCGAGCTCGATCAGGCCGATATTGTCTTCCAGCGCCTGCGTCATTCCTTTGACGGCGGCGATACCGTCTTCCAGTTCCTGGCGTTCCCGCATCAGCTTCTGCGCTTCGATCGGTTCGTTCCAGAGGCTGGAATCCTCGGCGCGCGAATTCAGGTACTCAAGCCGTTTTACAGCCTGATCCCAGTCAAAGATGCCTCCTCAGCAGGGTTATCGCCTGCCTGATCTCGTCGACAATGTTGAGCGTTTCCGCGCGCATGGCTCTTCGTTCTGTCCTGTTCTTCTCGGTCTTTTCGGAATAGGCGCGATACATAGGCACGCCGTCGCGGCCTGTAAAGCGAAATGGGCCGGCGGTTTCTTGCCGGCCCATTTCGCGAATGCAGGACGTCAGTAAAGCCCGCCGCCGCCGTCCTGGATGGCCTGGTTGGCCTGCGGCGACAGCGCCCCGCCGGAACCGTTCGAGCCATCCGCGCCCATGCCGATCACCCAGTAGCTGTCGGCCGGGCCGGTGCCAGGCTTGAAGGCTTCGATGATGGTGTTCGGATCGCCTTCGGCGGCGCGCATGCCGGTCTTGCGGTTGATGGCGATCAGCTTCATCCCTTCCGGAACCTGGAAATCGGTGTTCGGCTTGCCGTCGAGCGCAACGCGCATGAAATCCTTGAAGATCGGGGCCGCCAGGCCGCCGCCAGTCGCGCCCTTGCCAAGGCCTTTCGGCGTGTCGAAGCCCATATAGAGGCCGACAACGAGGTTCGGGGTGAAGCCGATGAACCACGCGTCTTTCTCGTCGTTGGTCGTGCCGGTCTTGCCGGCGATGTGGCGGCCGAGCTCGCCGATGGTGGCGCCGGTGCCGCGCTGGACGACGCCTTCCATCATCGAGGTGATCTGATAGGCCGTCATCGGGTCGAGCACCTGCTCGGAATTGTCGACCAGTTCCGGCTCGGACTGGTTCTTCCATTCGGTGGCGTTGCAGCCTTCGCAGCCACGCTCGTCCTGCTTGAACACCGTCTTGCCGTAACGGTCCTGGATACGGTCGATGAGCGACGGTTTGATCGACTTGCCGCCATTGGCCATGATCGAATAGGCCGACACCATGCGCATGACGGTCGTTTCGCCGGAGCCCAGCGCCATCGGCAGATAGGGCGCCAGATGATCGTAGACGCCGAAGCGCTCGGCATATTCGACGACCAGCTTCATGCCCATGTCGTTGGCGAGCCGCACCGTCATCAGGTTGCGCGACTTCTCGATGCCGGAGCGCAGCGTGGCCGGGCCCGCGACCGTGCCGTCATAGTTCTTCGGCGTCCAGGTGGTGTTGCCGCTCTGGATGGTGATCGGGCCGTCCATGATCACCGAGGCCGGCGTGTAACCGTTGTCGAGCGCCGCCGAATAGACGATCGGCTTGAACGAGGAGCCGGGCTGGCGCATCGCCTGGGTCGCACGGTTGAATTCGGACTGCGCGTAGGAGAAGCCACCGACCATGGCGAGCACGCGGCCGGTATGCGGGTCCATGGCGACGAGGCCGCCCTCGACCTCCGGCAGCTGGCGCAGCATATAGGTGTCGTCGGAGCCGTCATTCTTCTGCACGAAGACGACGTCGCCGGGCTCCAGCACCTCCTCCGGAGACTTTGCCCTGACGGACTTGCCGTTGACGAAGTGGCGCATGGCGAAGCCCATGTCGTCCTTGCTGACGGTGCCCTGGACGCGTTCCTTGACGAGATCGCCGGAGGCCTGGCGCGCCGGCTGCAGGCCGATGGTCAGGCCGGAAGCCGAGCTGTCGAGCACGACGGCAAGCGTCCATTCCGGCACGTCCTCGAGACCCTTCACATTGCCAAGCGGCACGCCCCAGTCTCCCGAAACGTCGATATGCTTCACCGGCCCGCGATAGCCGCGCAGCATGTCGTATTTGAGCAGTCCGTTCTGCAACGATTTGCGGGCGATAAGCTGGATATTCGGATCGAGCGTGGTGCGCACCGACAGGCCGCCCTCGTAGAGCGCGTTTTCGCCGTAGCGCGCGATGATCTGGCGGCGCACTTCCTCGGTGAAATATTCGCCGGCGAACAGGTAGGAGCCGTTGCGGCGAGGCGTCACGCCGAGCGGCTCGGCCTTGGCCTTGGCGCCTTCCTCGCGCGTGACGTAGCCATTCTCGACCATCTGGTCGATGACCCAGTTGCGGCGCTCGATCGCGCGGTCGGCATGCTTGAAGGGATGATAATTGTTCGGGCCCTTCGGCAGCGAGGCGAGATAGGCCGCTTCGGCGACCGTCAGCTCGTTGACCGACTTGTCGAAATAGGTGAGCGCGGCACCCGCGACGCCATAGGCGCCGAAGCCGAAGAAGATTTCGTTGAGATAGAGCTCAAGGATGCGGTCCTTGGAATAGGCCTGCTCGATGCGGAAGGCCAGGATCATCTCCTTGATCTTGCGCTCATAGGTCTGGTCCGAGGTGAGCAGGAAGTTCTTCGCCACCTGCTGGGTGATGGTCGAAGCGCCGACCTGGCGCCGGCCCGAGCCAAGATTCTGCAGGTTGACGATGATGGCGCGGCCGAGGCCGGTGATGTCGATGCCGGGGTGGTTGTAGAAGTTCTTGTCCTCGGCCGACATGAAAGCGGCCTTGACGCGGTCGGGGATCGCCTGGATCGGCAGATAGAGGCGCCGCTCGCGCGCATATTCGGCCATCAGCGAGCCGTCCGAGGCGTGAATGCGCGTGGTTACCGGCGGTTCGTATTTGGCCAGCACCTCATAGTCGGGCAGGTCCTTCGCCACATGGCTGATATAGATGGCGACACCGGCAGCTACCAGCAGCGCCAGCGTCGTGCCGATGCCAAAGAAATAGCCGATGAGACGAATCATGCCCGCTCCAGTCCGAGGTTCGGGAATTTCCTAGACGAAGCCGACAGTCGCGCAAGCTTCCCGAGGCGGTCCCAATCCGCAATCAAAGACCCATGTCGCGACCATGTGGACAAAATACGGCAGCGCGAAATTTGAGGACTCGGTTCCTTGATAATAACGCCGGGTGTTGTCGTCATGCAACGCTGCTGGTGGTTGCAGTCATCCGGCGGTCGTGAGCGGGTGCGGCCGCTCAGCCACCCGTCACGGTTCCGGCCTTGGCCGCGGCAAACAGGGCAACGGCGTTGGTTATGCTTTGCGCCGCCTTGCCGCGCCAGTCGGCATTGAGCAGTTGCGCCTCGTCCCTGGCGTTGGAGAGGTAGCCAAGCTCGACCAGGACGGACGGCACGTCCGGAGCCTTGAGCACCTTGAAGCCGGCCGAGCGCTGCGGGTTGTTGATGAGGCCGACGCTGGTGGACAACTGGCCGACCAGCGTATGGGCGAAGCTCATCGAGAAACCGTGGGTTTCACGGCGGATCAGGTCGATCAGGATGTCGGTGACTTCCTTGTTGTCGTCCTCGATCTTCATGCCGGCGAATTGGTCGGACAGGTTTTCGCGATCGGCGAGCGCCTGGGCTTCGGGATCGGATGCCTTGTCCGACAGCGTGTAGACGGTGGCGCCGCGAAGACCTTTGACGGCGATCGTATCGGCATGGATCGAGATCAGCAGGTCGGCCTCGTGCTGGCGGGCAATGCGAACGCGCTCGTCGAGCGGCAGGTACACATCGTTGTCGCGTGTCATGTAGATATCGTATTTGCCCACCGCGGCCAGCTTGTCGCGCAGTTCCTTCGCAAAAGCGAGCGTGACATCCTTCTCGACCGTGCCGGCGTTGCTTTCGGCGCCGCCGTCGACGCCGCCATGGCCCGGATCGACAACCACCGTGAAGCGATGGCCAGGCGCCGAGACCGGTCCGGTGCCGACCCGTTCGCCCTTTTCGGTGGAAACCGTGGAGCCGGTCGTCAGCGACTGGTTGGCCAGCGCGTCGTCGAACTCCCGCTCCGAGGCCGCCGACATATCGATGGCGATGCGGTAGCCGCTGCCGTCGTCGTTCTTGAGCACGTCGAGCTTGTCGACGGTAAAGGGCCCCTTGCCGGTGAGGATGAGGCGCGAACCATGTCCCTGATCGCCGTAGCGGACAGCCCGCACAAGGCCGCGCGGCTTCACATCCCTGGCGTCAAGAGCGAATCGCGTTCGCGGCAGGTCGACGACCAGGCGATTGGGCCCGCGCAGCAGGAACCATTTGATGTCCGGCTCGCGGTCGAAGTTCACCACGATGCGCATCTTGGTGGCGTCGCCGGCCATCTTGCAGCCGGTCGCGCCAAGCGGGGCGTCGGCGCGCGCGGCGGCCGTGAAACAGAACAGGACCGCCAGCAGCAAGGCGGCCCAGGCCGTGCGCGGGAAATGCGCCGCGGCCCCACCCCTCTTGTCTGCGGTGCCTGCCAGTCCCATCTCTTTCCAGTCGCTCCCGGTTTGACGCATTGCGCCCAATCTTCTCGCAGAGTGCCTGTCAGGCCGCCAATTCGATTAACGATTGGTATTCAGAGAAGGTTAACCAAGCCTTTCATCGAGCGAGACGAGAGGCGCCTTCCCCTGCGGAAGCGCTTTTTGCCGGCATCCGAAATCGGGGTTGCCTTCCATCCCGCCAAATCATAAAAGCGACGTTGGATCACTGCAATCCTGGAACCGCTCGCCTCAGCAGTTTCCTGCCATAGGTCGGTCGGATGCAAAGGCGGCTCCTTACCGTTCCGGGCTCAGGTGGTCGCGACGATTTTCGCAGGCGTGCCCTCGTGGCGGGGGAATCGCTTGCGTGAGGAAAACGGCCGGGTGTGCCCCGCGCCGGCTCTTTGTGAGCAAACAAGCTGGTCCGGCTCTGCCCGGGCTTTGGTTCAAAAGGTTCTGCTGGTGCCGATGGCTTCAAGCGCAATCATGGAAAGGTCCGCATCAAACCGCGCCATAATGGCTGCGGGCGGCACCGCCATTGCGCTCAAGCGGCGGCCGGCGGACATTCAATTATCCGGCATGCACACACATACAGGCGCACAGCGGCGGGCTCTGCCACGCCAGCTGCGGCTGTCGGCTGCCGGCAGGAAACAAAATAATGCCCAACAAGATGCTGATAGACGCCTCCCACCCGGAGGAAACACGCGTTGTCGTCGTTCGCGGTAACCGCATCGAAGAATTCGACTTTGAATCTCAGGACAAGAAGCAGCTCAAAGGAAACATCTACCTGGCTCGGGTAACCCGGGTCGAACCTTCCCTCCAGGCAGCCTTTGTCGAATATGGCGGCAACCGTCACGGTTTTCTCGCCTTCAGTGAAATTCACCCTGACTACTACCAGATCCCGGTTGCCGACCGTCAGGCTCTGCTGCGCGCCGAAGCGCAGGAGGCCGAGGACGAAGACGACGAGGAGGCCGAGAGCGGCGAAGAGCAGCAGGCGCGCGATCGCGGCGGCAGGCGCAACCGCCGGCGCGGCGGCAAGAACCGCGACCGCGGCGAGCACAAGCACGCTGCCTCGGAAAATGAGGAAAGCCCGACCGAGGCCGTAGCCGAAACCGCCGCCGAGATTGCCGAGGAAGCCGGCGACGAGACGGCCGACGCCGCGGCAGAGAATACCGAGACAGTCTCCGAGGTCGTCGAGGCCGCATCGGAAACGGCTGAAGAGCCCGCCGCCGGGACCGGCGGAGATGACACCCCGGACGATGAGGAAGGCAAGCCATCCGAAGGTGGCCCCTCCTCGATTGCCGCGAGCGTCGAAGCCGATGTGATTTCCGAGGCGGTCGCGCAGGCGGATCAGCCCGAGCAGGTCGGCGAGGCCACCGCCAGCGACAATGATCGCGGCATGCTGGAGGAGGTCTCGGCCTCGCATTCGGACGAGCACGAGGTCGAATCGGTCGGCGCCGAAGACGCGCTCGAGGAGATCCGCAACCGCCGCAAGCCGGTTCGTCGTCAATACAAGATCCAGGAAGTCATCAAGCGCCGCCAGATCCTTCTGGTGCAGGTGGTCAAGGAAGAGCGCGGCAACAAGGGCGCGGCGCTGACCACCTATCTTTCGCTTGCCGGCCGCTATTCGGTGCTGATGCCCAACACCGCGCGCGGCGGCGGCATCTCGCGCAAGATCACCAACGCCCAGGACCGCAAGCGCCTGAAGGAGGTCGTGGCCGACCTCGAAGTGCCGCAGGGCATGGGCGTCATCCTGCGCACCGCCGGCGAAAGCCGTACCAAGGCCGAGATCAAGCGCGACTACGAATATCTGATGCGGCTTTGGGAAAACGTCCGCAACCTGACGCTCCAGTCGTCGGCGCCTGCCCTGGTCTATGAGGAAGGCAGCCTGATCAAGCGCTCGGTGCGCGACCTCTACAACAAGGATATCGACGAAATCCTGGTCTCCGGCGAAGACGGCTACCGCGAGGCCAAGGACTTCATGCGCATGCTGATGCCGAGCCACGCCAAGGTGGTTCAGCCGTTCCGCGACACCACGCCGATTTTCGTGCGCAACGGCATCGAGGCGCAACTCGACCGCATGCTGCAGCCGCAGGTGACGCTGAAGAGCGGCGGCTACATCATCATCAACCAGACCGAGGCTCTGGTTTCGATCGACGTCAACTCCGGCCGCTCCACCAAGGAGCATTCGATCGAGGAGACCGCGCTCCACACCAATCTGGAAGCGGCCGAGGAAGTCGCGCGTCAGTTGCGACTGCGCGACCTTGCCGGCCTCATCGTCATCGACTTCATCGACATGGAGGAGAACCGCAACAACCGCTCCGTCGAGAAGCGGCTGAAGGATCACCTCAAGAACGACCGCGCCCGTATCCAGGTCGGCCGCATCTCGCATTTCGGCCTGATGGAAATGTCGCGCCAGCGCATCCGCGCCAGCGTGCTGGAATCGACCATGAAGCCCTGCCCGCATTGCGGCGGCACCGGCCATGTGCGCTCCGATTCCTCCGTGGCGCTGATGGTGGTGCGGGCGATCGAGGAATTCCTGCTCAAGGATTCGCGCAGCCACATCATCGTGCGCACGCCGGCGGTGACCGCGCTTTATGTGCTCAACCACAAGCGCGCGAACCTGGTGGAGCTCGAAGCCCGCTTCGGCCTGACGATCACGATCGAGGCCGATGAAACGCTCGGCACCCAGCACTACTCGATCTTCCGCGGTGCCGTTGCCGACAAGCCGGAGGGCTTTGTCGAGGTGCGCAGCCTGCCCGCGTATGTCGAGCCGGAGGAGCCCGAGGACGAGATCGTCATCGAGGAGGAAGAGGAAGTTTCGGTCCAGGCCGAACAGCCGCGCCACCCGCAACAGGGCCAGCAGCAGCGGTCCGAGGACGGCGAAGGCCGCGATCGCAAGCGCCGCAAGCGCCGGCGGCGGCGTGGCGGCAGGGATCGCGACCGCGAGCAAAATGGCGATGCCGCGGCTGCACCGACGGAAGCTGGCGAAGCCGATGACGATGCAACAGATGAGGCCGCCGAGGAGGTGACAGCCGGTGGCGAGGAGGTGACCGCCGGTGGCGAGGCCGTGCTGGCCGCTGCCGAGGACGGTTCCGGCAAGAAGCGCCGGCGCGGGAAGCGCGGCGGCAAGCGCAACCGCCACGACGATGAGGCTTCGGAGGCCGTGGCCGGCGAAGCTGGCGGCGACATCGAGGACGAAGCGGCGCAAGGCGAGGACGCTGCCATTGCGCCATCAGCCGCAGCCCCGGCTGAAGAACCTTCGGCTCCGGCGGCGGCCAATGACGATGCCGAGGCGGTGGAGAAGCCGAAGAAGCCTCGCCGTTCGAGGGCTAAGAAGGCGGCTGAGGAAACCGTGGCCGAGAAGGTGTCCGAACCTGTCCCGGAAGTCCAGGTCGTATCCGTGGCTGCCGAGCCCGAGCCGGGGGCCGCCGCTCCCGCTGCGCCCGAGGCGGAGCCCGCCGCCAATGCCCATCCGACGCGGCGTAAGCCGCAGTCGGTCGATGCGCCGGCTGTCCCCGTCGTATCTTCGACTGTAAGCAACGAGGCCAAGACCGAAGACAAGCCGAAGCGCGCCGGCTGGTGGCAGCGCAAGGGTTTTTTCTAAACCTTTCAGGTCGTTAGACTAACTTTTTAAAAAAATCCCGCGCCGGATCCGGCGCGGGATTTTTCATTCCGTCGGCAGCCTTCAAAGGAAAACCGCTGCGCACTTTTCCTGGAATTGCTTTTTTGCCTCCGCAATTCCGGACGGAAGGCTACGGCGAAGTCGCCGAGCTCAACCGCTGCGCACTTTTCCTGGAATTGCTTTCAAGGCGCGAAGATCGACCAGTTCATCACGCGGGCGAGCTTCTCCAGGGCGATGGAGCCTAGTTTGGAGTTGCCGTTCTCGTTGAGGCCGGGCGACCACACCGCCAGCGAAGCCACGCCAGGCACGATGCCGAGAATGCCGCCACCGACACCGCTTTTGCCGGGAATGCCGACGCGGAAGGCGAAATCGCCGGAGCCGTCATAGTGGCCGCAAGTCAGCATCAGCGCGCCGATGCGACGCGCCCGCTCGGGCGACACCACGGAATGTCCCGTCGCAGGGTTCCTGCCGCCATTGGCGAGGAACCGGCCCGCCATGGCAAGCTGGCGGCAACTCATGGCGACCGCGCAATGATGGAAATACACACCCAGCGCGAGTTCCGGCGCGTGATGGAGATTGCCGAAGGATTTCATATAGTTGGCCAGGGCGAAGTTGCGGTAGCCAGTGGCCCGCTCTGATGCCGCCACGTCGCGGTCGATGATGATCGTCTCGTCATCGGCGAGGAACTGGATGAAGCGCAGGATTTCGCCGATCGCCTCGCGCGGCTGATGGCCGGCGAGCAACACGTCGGAGACGACGATGGCGCCGGCATTGATGAAAGGATTGCGCGGGATGCCGTTCTCATGCTCGAGCTGAACGATCGAGTTGAACGGATTGCCGGACGGCTCGCGGCCGACGCGATGCCAAAGCGCATCGCCGACCTTGCCCAGCGCCAGCGTCAGCGTGAAGACTTTCGAGACGCTCTGGATCGAAAAGGGTTGATCCGCATCGCCCGCAAGGATGACGCGGCCATCATTGGTGACGGCGGCGATGCCAAACTTCCCCGGATCGACCTTGCCGAGTTGCGGAATGTAGGTCGCCACCTCGCCGCGATCTGTGCGCTCCGCCATTTCGGCGGCCACCTCGGCCAATGCTTGCTCGAGTTCGGGCATGGCTTCTATTTCAGCCAGCGTTCGATGCGCGCCAGCGCCTCGACCATGTCGTCATGACTGCCGGCATAGGAAAAGCGCATGGTGCGGTGCCCCTGCAGCGGGTCGAAATCGCGGCCGGGCGTTGCCGCGACATGCGCTTCGGCAAGCATTTTTCGCGCAAAAGCCATGCTGTCATTGGTGTGGCGGGTGACGTCGCAGAAGGCATAGAAGGCGCCGTCCATCGGTGCGGCGAGCGCGAAACCGAGCTCCGGCAGACGCTTCATCAGAAGGTCGCGGTTCCAGGCATAGCGCGCCTTCACCTTTTCCAGTTCCTCGGTCGCCTTGAACGCCTCGATCGCGGCGATCTGCGACAGTTCCGGCGGCGAGATGTAGAGGCTCTGGGCGACACGCTCGACCGGCCGCACCAGTTCCTCCGGCAATACCATCCAGCCGATGCGCCAGCCGGTCATGCAATAGTATTTCGAGAAGGAGTTGATCGCGGTGACGCCGGCGCCGAGCGCCAGCGCGGTTACATCCGGCGCCGCATAGGCCAGCCTGTGGTAGATTTCGTCCGAGATCACGGCGATGCCGAGTTCCTCGGCCGTCTTCACCAGCGCTGCAAGTTCAGCCGCCGGAATGACCGCGCCGGTCGGATTGGCGGGGCTGGCGAACAGCACGCCCTTCAGCGGCTTCTCGCGATGCGCGGCCTTCAGATGCTCGGCATGCAGGTAGGCATCCGAACCGAGTTCGATTTCGACGACCTCGATGCCGAGCGCAGCCATGATGTTGCGGTAGGCGGGATAGCCGGGCGCGGCGATGGCGACGCGGTCGCCCGGATCGAACATTGCCAGGAAGGCGAGGTTGAAGGCGGCCGACGAGCCGGTTGTGACGGCGATGCGCGACGGCGCGACATCGATCCCGTAATGCTCGCCATAATGCGCCGCGATCGCCTCACGCAGATCGGCCAGACCCAAAGCGTCGGTGTAGCCGATGCGGCCATGCCTCAGAGCCGCGGCCGCGGCCTCGCGGACGCCGGCCGGCGCGGGATCGGACGGCTGGCCGACAGCCATCGACACCACGGGCACGCCGGCAGCCTTCAGCCGGTTGGCTTCGGCCAGGATGTCCATGGCGTGGAACGGCTCGACTTCCCCCCGGCGCGAAAACGAAACGACCATTTGACCTCTTCCAACTGCCTTTATTCGGCGAAATTCCGGACGCAAACCGTCGCAGACTTGCCCTTGAACTGCCCCGGTTGGAGGACAGCGCCGCACAAATGCCCGATTGATGTGGGGATCACAAGCGCGCAGGAAGTTACCGGCGCCGACTTTTCATCTTTCGCCCGCTCGTCTACCAGTGGACCTTATGTTGAGCCGACCCCGACCATTGATTGGCGAATCGAAATCCCTCAGCCGGACCGCGCGCGGCTTCGCGACGCTTCTGCTTGCCGCCACTGTTGCCGTCTCAAGCTCGGTCAGCGCCTTCGCGCAGAGCGTGCCGGTGGTGCGCGATGCCGAGATCGAGGCGCTGGTGCGCGACTATGCCCGGCCGATCTTCAAGGCGGCGGGGCTTGCCAATGACGGCATCGATATCGTTCTGGTCAACGATCAGAGTTTCAACGCCTTCGTTACCGGACGGCGCCTGTTCATCAACACCGGCGCGCTGGTGACTGCCGAAACACCCAACGAGATCATCGGCGTCATCGCGCACGAGGCCGGCCATATCGCCGGCGGGCACCAGCAGAAATTGCGCGACCAGCTCGACCGCGCCAAGACCATGGCCATCATCGCCACGCTGCTCGGCGCCGGCGCCATGGTCGCCGGCGCCACCACCAAAAGCAGGGACCTAGCGGGTGCGGGCATGGGCGTCGCCGCGGGCGGCGGCGAGATGGCGCAGCGCTCAATCCTCGCCTATCAGCGTACCGAAGAGATCACCGCCGACCGGTCGGCGATCGCCTATCTGAACGCCACCGGCCAGTCCGGCATGGGCATGCTGAAGACCTTCGCCCGCTTCCAGAGCGCGCTGTCGCTTGCCGGCACCCAGGTCGACCCCTACCGGATCAGCCATCCGATGCCGCAGGAGCGCATCGCCAACCTCGAAGTGCTGGTCAAGCAAAGCCCCTTCGTCAACGCTGTCGACCCGCCGGCGCTGCAGCAGCGGCATGACATGATGCGCATCAAGATCGCCGCCTACATGCAGGGCCAGGCGGCCGTTGCGCGCCTGATGCGCAAGAACCCGACCAGCCTCGCCTCGCGCTATGGCGACGCGCAGCAGACCTATCTCTATGGCAATCCGGGCGCCGCGCTGACCAAGACGGCGGCGCTGATCAAGGAGCAGCCGAAGAATCCCTATTTCCAGGAGTTGCGCGGCGATATCCTGATGAAGATCAACAAGCCGCAGGACGCGGCGGACGCCTATGCCAAGGCGGCGAGCCTCGATCCCGCGCGCTCCGGACTGCTGTTGGTCTCGCTCGGCCAGGCGCTGATGGCGGTCGGCACGCCCGATTCGCTGAAGAAAGCGGTCACCCAGCTCAACAACGGCGTCGGGCGGGATAAGGAAAATTCCGATGCGTATCGCTTTCTGGCGCAGGCCTATGGCGAACAGGGCGATATCCCGGCCGCCGACCTCGCCACCGCCGAGGGCCATTACTATGCGGGCGACTATAAGAACGCGAAGATCTTCGCCATGCGCGCTCAACAGAAATTGAAGCGCGGCGAACCCCGCTGGGTCCGCGCTCAGGATATCATAAACTACACGCCATCGAACAAACTCAAATGAACCTCCCGGACGTTGGCGACGACCAAGGCGGACCGGAACAGGCAAAAGGAACGATGATCATGAACAAGGCAATCCTGCTTGGCAGTGCCGGCGGTCTGGCAGTGGCGCTCGGCATGCTGGCCTTCGGCTTCGTGGCGGGAAACCCGCAGGCCGCGAAGGCCGACACCGTGCAGGTGGCCCAGGTCACGTCCTCCACCGACACCAAGGCCTCTGTCGACACCAAGATCGACCGCAAGGAAGTCGAAGGCATCATCCGCGACTACCTCTTGAAGAATCCGGAAGTTCTGCTCGAGGTGCAGGACGCGCTCGAGGCCAAGCAGAAAGAGGAGCAGCGGCTCGCCGCGCTCGGCGTCATCAAGGATTCGAAGGACGAGATCTTCAACTCCACCTTCGACGGAGTCGTCGGCAACCCGAAGGGCAAGGTCACGATCGTCGAGTTCTACGACTACAATTGCGGCTTCTGCAAACGCGCCATCGAGGACATGCAGGCCCTGACCAAGTCCGACCAGGATCTGCGCTTCGTGCTCAAGGAATTCCCGATCCTCAGCCCGGATTCGCAGAAGGCCAGCGTCGTCTCCATGGCGTTCCATCTTATGAAGCCGGAGAAATATGGCGAGTTCCATACCGCGCTGCTCGGGGGCCAGGGCCGCGCCACCGAAGCGACCGCGATCAAGGTGGCGCTTTCGCTCGGCGCCGACGAAGCGACGCTGCGCGAGAAGATGAAGGATCCACGCATCGCCGAAACGCTTTCACGCACCTACGACCTTGCCACGAAACTGTCGATCACCGGCACGCCGTCCTATGTGGTCGGCAACGAGGTGATCTTCGGAGCGCTCGGCAAGCAGGTCCTGGCGGAAAAGATCGAAGAGGCAAAGAGCGCGCTCTGAGCGCTTGCGAGTGCAAAAGCCGGCCGCTGTGGACAGCGAAAGAACGCACTTGCGCTCTTTTCGCGGGCGGCTATGCCCATTATAGAGGCCCAGTGCGCCGGCTTGGGGTCGGCGTAGAACAAGGTCGGCATATTGAAAACGATTTTCGTCCTCAACGGTCCCAATCTCAATGCGCTCGGCAAGCGCGAGCCGGGGATCTATGGCGGCAAGACGCTTGCGGCCATCGCCGAGGATTGCAAGGCGGCGGGCGCCACGCTCGGGCTGGAGATCGATTTTCGCCAGTCCAATCATGAGGGCGACCTGGTCGACTGGATCCAGGAAGCCGGCGACAAGGCGGCAGGCATCGTCATCAACCCCGGCGCCTACAGCCATACCTCGATCGCCATCCACGACGCCATCCGCGCCATCGCGCCGCTGCCCGTCGCGGAAGTCCATCTTTCCAACATCCACGCGCGGGAGCCCTTTCGCCACGTCTCCATGGTCTCGCCGGTCGCTGTCGGCATGATCTGCGGGTTCGGGCCGCTCGGCTATACGCTTGCGCTGCAGGCACTGGCGGCACGCCTGTGACCGGCCCCCAAACAGAAGGCTCGAAAATGTCGATAAAAAAGACCGGTGTTGACCAGCAGTTGATCCGCGACCTGGCGGGCATTCTGAACGACACCAACCTGACCGAGATCGAGGTCGAACTCGGCGATCTCAAGGTGCGCGTCTCGCGCCAGGCGCAGGCCGTCCATGCGGTTGCCGCGCCATTGCCCGCGATCGCCCCAGTTCCCGCAGGCCCGGCGGTTCAGCCGGCCGCGGCCGCCGAGCCGTCCAAGAACGCAGTGCCCTCGCCGATGGTCGGCACGGCCTATCTGGCGCCCTCGCCCGACGCCAAGCCATTCGTCGAGATCGGCCAGAAGGTGAAGGAAGGCCAGACGCTGCTCATCATCGAAGCGATGAAGACGATGAACCAGATCCCCTCGCCGCGCGCCGGCACGGTGACGGCGATCCTCATCGAGGATGCCCAACCGGTCGAGTACGGCATGCCGCTGGTGGTCCTTGAGTAGAGCCGGGACCAGCCAAGAGATGTTCCAGAAGATCCTCATCGCCAATCGCGGCGAAATCGCCCTGAGGGTGCTGCGCGCCTGCAAGGAGCTCGGCATCCAGACGGTGGTGGTCCATTCGACGGCGGATTCGGACGCCATGCATGTGCGGCTTGCCGACGAGAGCGTCTGCATCGGCCCGCCGCCCTCGCGCGAAAGCTACCTCAACATCCACCAGATCGTCGCCGCCTGCGAGATCACCGGCGCCGACGCTGTGCATCCGGGTTACGGCTTCCTGTCGGAAAACGCCAAGTTCGCCGACATCCTCGCCGCCCACAACATCACCTTCATCGGCCCGTCGGGTGACCATATCCGCATCATGGGCGACAAGATCGAGGCCAAGCGCACCGCAAAACGGCTCGGCATCCCCGTGGTGCCTGGATCCGACGGCGCGATCAGCGACGAGAAGGAAGCCAAGCGCGTCGCCGCCGAGATCGGCTATCCGGTGATCATCAAGGCCTCCGCCGGCGGCGGTGGCCGCGGCATGAAGGTGGCGCACACCGAAGCCGATCTCGAAGTCGCCTTGCAGACGGCCAAATCGGAAGCGGGCGCGGCCTTCGGCGACGACGCCGTCTATATCGAGAAGTATCTGGAGAAGCCGCGCCATATCGAGGTGCAGGTGTTCGGCGACGGCGCCGGCCGCGGCGTGCATTTCGGCGAGCGCGACTGCTCGCTGCAGCGTCGTCACCAGAAGGTCTGGGAGGAAGCCAATTCACCAGCGCTCAATGCCGAGGAGCGTTCGCGCATAGGCGGCATCTGCGCCACGGCGATTGCCGATCTCGGTTATTCGGGTGCCGGCACGATCGAATTCCTCTATGAGAATGGCGAGTTCTATTTCATCGAGATGAACACGCGCCTGCAGGTCGAGCATCCGGTGACCGAGGCGATCACCGGCATCGACCTCGTGCATGAGCAGATCCGCGTCGCTTCGGGCGGCGGGCTGTCGGTCAGGCAGGAAGACATCAAGTTCAACGGTCATGCCATCGAGTGCCGCATCAACGCCGAGGATCCGCGCACCTTCACGCCCTCGCCCGGCACGATCACGCATTTCCACACGCCCGGCGGCCTTGGCATCCGCGTCGATTCCGGCGTCTATTCGGGCTACAAGATCCCGCCCTATTATGACAGCCTGATCGGCAAGCTGATCGTGCACGGTCGCAACCGCGTCGAATGCATGATGCGGCTGCGCCGCGCGCTCGACGAATTCGTCGTCGACGGCATCAAGACGACGCTGCCGCTGTTCCGGGACCTTGTCGGCAATCCCGACATCGCCAATGGCGACTATGATATCCACTGGCTGGAAAAATACCTGGCCAAGGGTGAATAGCACGGGGATGCGATGACCCGCCCCTACGCGCCAGGCTATCGCATACCGACCGACCTGCTGCTCAGGGCTTACGCTTCGGGCGTCTTTCCGATGGCCGAGAGCGCCAACGACCCGGAAGTGTTCTGGGTGCGGCCGGAAACGCGCGGCATCATTCCGCTGGACGGGTTCCACACACCGCGCAGCCTCAGGAAGACGATCCGCAAGCATCCGTTCGACATCCGCTACGATTTCGACTTCGAGGCGACGATCGACGGCTGCGCCGAAAAGCGCGAGGAGCGCCGCTCGACCTGGATCAACGCGCCGATCCGCGAAGCCTATGTCGAGCTCTATCGCCAGGGCCATTGCCATTCGGTCGAAGCCTGGCGCGAGGAACGGCTGGTCGGGGGCCTTTACGGCGTCTCGCTCGGACGCGTGTTCTTCGGCGAAAGCATGTTCGCCAGGGAGACCGACGCTTCGAAGACCTGTCTCTACCATCTCGTCGAGCGGCTGAAGGCGCGCGGCTTCGCGCTGCTCGACACGCAGTTCACCACCGAGCATTTGAAGCGCTTCGGCGCCGTCGACGTGCCGCGCGGCCAGTATGAGAAGCTGCTGGCCGAGGCGCTGAAGGGCGAGGCCGTCTTCTACCCTTGAGCCTCGGTTTCCAACGGCGTCTGAGCATGGAACATCATCTTCCAGCCGTCGGCGCGATGGACATAGCCGGTGCTGACCAACGCCGCATAGGGCTCGCCCTTCTCGCGCCTCGCTCGCGCCTCGTAGGTCAGCACGACAATGTCGCTACCGGGTTCGACCATGCCCTTCAGCTTGATGTCGAGACCACGCCAGCGGTTGGGCTTGCTGGCCGTCTCCGCCAATTCGGCATTGGTCATCGCCTTGGCCATCTGCGGAAAAGCGACCAGGCATTCCGTGTCGGCGTTTGCTTCATAATAGGCAGAATCGCCTGTCCAGAAGCCTCTCTCGATATCGAGAAGCTCCTCCGTGTTGGCAGTAATCGGCTTTTTGGTGATCATCGCGGAATCCTCCTCGCCTTGCCGATTGGAACGGCTCAAGGGCGGGCAGGTTCCGAGATCAGTTGGCGGTGGCGGGCTCGTCGTCAGCCGGCTCGGCGGCGTCGGCCGGTTGCGGCGCCGGAGCCTTCGGCTTGGCGGCTTCGGTCTTCGGCTTGGCCGTATCGGCCTTGGCCGCGGTCGGCGCCGGCACATCCGACTTCTGCTTGCAGCCCTTGAGCCAGACGTCATAGACGGCGTGCTCGACGGCGTTGAGGCCGGGACTTTCGGCAAACATCCAGCCGGTGAAGATGCGGCGGATCTTGCGGTCAAGCGTGATCTCGTCGACCTCGACGAAGGAATCGGTCTTGGGCTGTTCCGTATCGGGCCGCGAATAGCAGACGCGCGGCGTCACCTGCAAAGCGCCGAACTGCACGGTCTCGTCGACATAGACATCGAAGGTGATGATGCGGCCGGTGATCTTGTCGATGCCGGCGAACTCGGCCACCGGATTGGCGATGCGTTCGGCGGCCGGAGGAGGCGCGGCCGGCGCCTGCGCGGCGGCGAAGACCGCCGTCGAGGCAACCAGAACGGATGTCGCCGCGATCAGCGCCTTTGAAATTTGGCCAAAAGAACTCATGCAAATACCGGTGGTTGTGCCCGGGTGATTCTTCAATGCCCAAGGCTAATCATGGCTGCGCAGTCAGCAAGCAGCTAAATGCCAATTGTGGCGATAAAGGACCGAAGCGGCGCCTTAGATTATGATCCGGGGATTACGATCCGGGCGTCCAGGCGTCGTAATCGCCGGTCACCTGCGGGCGATGCTGGTTGGTCAGAATCGACCCCTTCGGCCGATAGGCCAACGGTGTCCCGGTCGGATTCGCCTGATGCGGCTTCTGCCATTCACGTGGCTTGTAGCCTTCGCTGGAGGGGGCCGCGTCGACGCGATGATGGATCCAGCCATGCCAGCCGGGCGGGATCTTCGAGGCTTCCGAATAGTCGCGATAGATGACCCAGCGGCGGGTGCGGCCTTCCGAATCGATACCGCCCTCATAATAGACGTTGCCGGCTTCGTCCTCGCCGACCCGCTTGCCGAAGCGCCAGGTGTGAAAGCGGGTGCCGAGCGTCTGGCTGTTCCACCAGGTGAAAAACTGCAGCAGGAAAGTTTTCATCCAGATCCTCGCGGCGGCAGCGGCTGCGCCTTTCTCCTGCTTATGGCGTTCCGCCAGCACGAAGGCAAGGGTTTTGCCATGGTGTGCGTATAGACGCTTCGTGCGCTAAATCGATACAGCCGTGCCGCGAGCCCCAGCGCGGCTTGCCAAGCGCTGCCTGTCTTTCTAAAGCTCGGCCAGCCCGTGTCGGGCGCGCCCTTGAGGGAGGTGACATTGACCCGGGATCCGTCCGCCGACAACCGGATCAACGCCGAAGACATTCGCCGCCGCAAGGGCGGCGTGCCGATCGTCTGCCTCACTGCCTACACCTACCCCATCGCCCGCCTGCTCGATCCGCATGTCGACCTGCTCCTGGTCGGCGACAGCGTCGCCATGGTCCTGCATGGCCACGCCACGACGCTCGGTGCCTCGCTGGAGATGATGATCGCCCACGGCCAGGCCGTGATGCGCGGCTCGGCCAAAGCCTGCGTCGTGGTCGACATGCCGGCCGGCAGCTATGAGACCTCACCGGCCCAGGCCGCGACGTCGGCGAGGCGTATCGTCGAGGAAACAGGCTGCCAGGCCGTGAAGCTCGAGGGCGGCGTCGACATGGCCGCCCAGATCGCGGCGATCGTCACGGAGGGAATACCGGTGATGGGCCATATCGGCCTGCAGCCGCAGTCGGTGGAGAAGGACGGCGGCTACAAGATCAAGGGCCGGACGCAGGACAATATCGCTGCCCTCTTGCGCGATGCCGAAGCGGTCGAAAAAGCCGGAGCCTTTTCCGTCGTCATAGAGGGCACGATGGAGGCCGTGGCTGCCAAGCTGACCCACCATATTTCCATACCGACCATCGGTATCGGCGCCAGTGCCGACTGCGACGGCCAGATCCTGGTGATCGACGACATGGTCGGCATGACCGTCGACCGCGTGCCGAAATTCGTCAAGGAATATGCGGACTTGCGCAGTGTGATCGCGGATGCGGCGGCGCGCTACGCCGCCGAGGTGCGCAGCCGCGCCTTTCCCAGCCCCGACCACGTCTTCACGACGGCAGCCGGCAAGGACGAGACATGAACGAGCCGATCGTCGTCGACAGCGTCACCGCCCTTCGCGCGCAGGTCCGGGACTGGCGGCAGGCCGGTCTCAAGGTCGCCATGGTGCCGACCATGGGCGCGCTGCATGACGGCCATATCTCGCTGGTCAGGATCGCGCTCGAACGGGCCGAGCGCTGCGTCGTCTCGATCTTCGTCAATCCGACCCAGTTCGCGCCGACGGAAGATCTCGACAAATATCCGCGCCAGCTGGCGCGCGACCTCGACCGGTTGCGGGATGCGGGCGCGCATCTCGCCTTCACGCCGGGCGTGACGGAAATGTACCCCGCCGGCTTCGCCACCAAGATCTCGGTTGGTGGACCCTCCGGCGGCCTCGAAACGGATTTCAGGCCGAGTTTCTTTGACGGCGTCGCGACCGTGGTGGCCAAGCTCTTCCTGCAGGCGGCACCCGATTGCGCCGTGTTCGGCGAGAAGGACTACCAGCAGCTTTGCGTCGTCAGGCAGCTCTGCCGCGATCTCGACCTCCCCGTCGAGATCATCGGCGCGCCGACCGTGCGCGACGCCCATGGCCTCGCCATGTCGTCGCGCAACGCCTATCTCGGCGAGGCCGAGCTCGAAATCGCGCGCAAGCTCAACCTAATCCTGCGCCGCACGGCGGCGGCGCTTTCAACCGGCGCGGATGAGGCCGCGGCCACCGAAGATGCGGCAAAGGCGCTTGTCTCCGCGGGCTTCCGGAAGGTCGACTATGTCGCCGCCCGCGCGAGCGTCACGCTCGAACCCTGGCAGCAGAACTTCAACGGCCGTCTGCTCGCGGCAGCCTGGCTTGGCACGACGCGGCTGATCGACAATGTGGAGATTCCCTCCGCCTGAGCGCCCGCGCCCGATCGGCTGCCGATCCGCGGGCCTGTCGCCGCAGGACGCGCCACCGAAGTTATCGGGTTGCTCATGCGTCACTGGAACACGCGGTGGGTTTCACACCCCGCGCTTCTTAAGGCCGTCGGTGAGAATCTTCATCACCGTGCCGAACATGGCGTCAATTTGCGCGGCGTCCGCCCGCAGGCTGTCGGTGCGCCACATCAGGCTCAATACGCCATTCATCATGGTCCATAGGGCGGTGGAAGTGAGTTCAGGGGCGAACCCGCCATCGATGACCGCCTCGTCAATGCCCCGGCGGATCAGGGCGCCCAACTTGGCATTTTGCTCCCGGATCAAGTTCGCGATCCGCGTCAGCGCCTCAGGCTCGTTCGGCGGCTCGACCAGGATGCGAAACTGGTGCGGGCGTTCCTTGGCGAAGTTGGTATAGGCCGCAGCCACCGCGTACAAGCGATCTTCCACCCCGCCCGGCGAGGCATACGCGGCGTCCATGTATTGCCGATTCTCTTCCAGCGCGCGCTCGGCCACGGCGATTAACAGCGCCGAGAGACCGCCGACCCGGTTGTATAGGGTCTGCACCGCCACGTCGGCACGTGTTGCGACCGCCTCCAGGGTGACCGCTTCGCGCCCCCCTTCCGCCAGCAAAGTCTCCGCAGCTTCCAGGATCGACAACCGGGTAGCCTTGGCCTTGCGCTGGCTTCGAGTCTCCTTTTCCCGGCCCGCTTCGTTCTTTATTGGATTGACTTCCATGTTTAGAACCTATTACAATATCGTGTTGCAATTTTGTCGATGACCCCTAATGTTCTCACACATCGACATATCGGGGGAAGAATGAGGCGCCGAGCGAACGTAGAGTTCTTTTCTGGCCAGCGAGGAGAGCGGTGCCGGGGCTGGCTTTATGAACCGGAGGGGAACGGGCCCTTCCCCGTCATTGTCATGGCGCACGGCCTGGGCGGCATCAAGGAGATGCGCCTGGATGCGTTTGCCGAACGCTTTTCCGACGCCGGCTACGCATGCTTGGTCTTCGACTACCGCAATTTCGGGGCGAGCGAGGGGGCTCCCCGGCAGTTGCTGGACATCGGCAAACAGTTGGAAGACTGGTCCAGCGCAATAGCCTTTGCACGGCAGCAGCCCAACCTAATGCGCAACAAGGTAGTCCTGTGGGGCACCTCCTTCGGCGGCGGCCATGTCATTGCCTCCGCCGCGCGCGACCAGAAAGTGGCGGCTGCCATTGCCCAATGTCCCTTCACCGACGGCATCGCCTCCGCCCTTGCGATGGATTTGCGCAGCAGCCTCAAAGTGACGGCGATGGCCATCTTGGACAAGCTGCGCGGCATAGTCGGAATGACACCCTTGATGGTGGCCACTTCCGGCCCGCCACATTCCGCCGCCCTCATGACCGCGCCCGACGCTCATGGCGGCTATCTGGCCCTGGTGCCGAGCGAATTTTCCTTCCGCAACCACGTCGCAGCGCGCTTCGCGGTGAACATCCTGCGCTACCGTCCCGGCCGCCGGGCAGCAAAGGTGTCCTGCCCGATTCTTTTCTGCATCTGCGAGACCGACTCTGTCGCGCCCGCCGGGCCGACCCAGCGCTATGCCAAGAAGGCGCCGCGCGGCGTAGTGTGCCTGTATCGGGCCGGCCATTTCGACATCTACGTCGGCGAAGCCTTCGAACGGGTGGTGGCCGATCAGCTCGATTTTCTCAAGCGCCATATCCCCCTGAAAGGATGAACCTTGTCGAAATATGATTTGATCAATCGGGTCGTGGCCATCACCGGCGCCACCGGCGGCTTAGGATCAGCGCTCGCCGCGGCACTGCTCGCCAAGGGCGCCCGCCTGGCATTGTTCGACCTGGACTTGGCCAAGGTCGAGGCGCAGGCAAAGACCTTGGGCGGCCTCTCCCTAGCCCGCGGCTGGACCGCCAACGTGCGCAGCATGGAGAGCCTGGAGGCGGCCATGGCGGAAGCCGCGGCGCATTTCGGCCACATCGACGTGGTGATCGCCAACGCAGGCATCGACACCATGGCGCCCATGGCCACGCTCAATCCGGAGGCATTCGAGCGCGTCATCGACATCAACCTTAACGGTGTCTGGCGCACCTTCCGCGCCGGCCTGCCTTATGTGCAGAAGCGGCAGGGCTACCTCTTGGGCGTTTCGTCGATGGCTGCCTTCGTCCATTCGCCGCTCCAGGCGTCCTACACTTCCAGCAAGGCAGGAGTTTGGGCCCTGTGCGACAGCGTCCGCCTGGAATTGCAGCATCTGGGAGTCGGCGTCGGCAGCGTGCATCCCACCTTTTTCCCCACACCGATGATGGACGACGTAGTGGCCGATCCCGCCGGCCGTGCCTTGTGGGGTGGAAATGACAAAGGCGTTTGGAAAATGGTTTCGCGCGAAGCAGTCGTGCGCGACATTGTGGCTGGCATCGAGCGGCGCGCGGACATGGTGGTCGTGCCCAAGCGAAATACCATCATCGCAAAAGCGCCCGGACTCTTTCGGCGCTTTATCGAGCGCGCCGGGTTCCGTGGCAAAAACATCCAGCAAGCCATCAAGCTGGCATCGTCCACCGGATGGAACTTGCCCGCAAAAGCTCATGGGGGTCATTCCGGCAATGTTGACGTATCGATGAGCCCCGCTAAGCGCAGCAGCGTTGGATGAATCGGCGAGGAGGTGAAGAGGCCTCATCGCGCCACGCACTCCGCCCAGCGCTCCCACGGAGCGAGGCCGGCTGTTTGTCAGCGGTTTATTTGTAGGCAGTCTATCAAACACGCCTGTCCGGCAGGAATTGATACCCCTGATACGCCGAGCTAGACGCCTTCCTGCAGCTGCAAGCCACGATTCCCACGACTACTAGAGCAATGCGATCAGCTGTCCTGGCAGGATGGGCTCATGGAACTAGACGATACCGACCAACGCCGCTCCCACTGCACCCATTCCTGCCCATACCGCATAAGCAGCCCCAAGGGTAAGACCTTTAATGTGAAGGTCATTTGCCACGGCTGATCGACAATGTGGAGATCCCCTCCGCCTGACCGCTCGCGACCCGATCGGCTGCCGATTCGCGAGCTGTCGCCGCGGGGCTCCGCAACGCCTACTCTTCCGACGGCATGTGCAGATACATCGACTGGATGCCGACGCGGCCAGGACCGGTGAAGCGGTTGACGACGAAGTTCATGTTGGCGCCGAAGAAGCCGCTGGAAAGGCGGTCGATCCTGGTGTTCATCCTGACCGAGGCATCCTTGAACAGCCAGCCGCCCGGCTCGATGTCGATGGTCTCGCCGGCCGCCAGCATCTTTTCGAAGACGTTGCCGTAGCCATGCAGCCAGACGATGCCGTCGCCGGTCTCGCCACGGAAGCGGTCGATGAAGAAGCCGCTCTGGCCGAACAGCATCGTCCCAAGGCCACGCACGCGCTCGAAGGTGTAGTCGACGCTGGCGGTGGCGGCGAGAAACTGGTGCTCGCGCACCTGGATCTCCTCGCCGCGCCGAAGATGGATCGGCACGATATGGCCCGGGCCGTCACGGCTGAACGCGATGACGCCCGGCCCTGACGCTTCGGTGACGAAAATCTGCATGCCGGCGATCATGCGCTTCAGCGCGCCCTTCAGCGATTTCAGCCCGATCGTGATCGTGGTGTTCTTCCACAACAGGATGTGATGCTCGAAATAGACCGGCATGTTGGTCACATCGACCGACAGCACCGGCACCAGTTCGCCGGCGACGTGATAGGTCACGCCGCCAAAAGTCTCGTCCGACACCTCGGTCGGCATCAGTTCTGGCAAGCTCGGCATGGTTGTCCCCCTAGCGGGCAACGCCCTGCCTTATGGAGGGTACGGCGCCGGCGAGAGCAGCCTTGATCATCTGGATCGGCGCGATCAAATCAAAACCGCGCGATGAAATAGGGATGCTCGCCGGCGATCTAGCCGAGCCGCTTTTCCAGGATAAGCGCGGGCAATCCCGAACTGCCGCCGCAATCCGCTGTCCTGCCTACCGGCCGGAACCCGTTCGCCTCATAGAAGATGATCGCCGCGGCATTCGCCTCCTCGACCTCGAGGCGCAGCGTACGCATCTCGGGAAAACTGGCCACGACTTCGGCGAGCAGCGACTGTCCAATCCCTTGTCGTTGACAGGCCGGATGCACGTAGAGTTGGTTCAGGAGGACTGTCTTCGGGTCGGTGGTGGCGGCGGCGAAAGCCATGCCGCCAAGCCGCTTGCCGTCGTCGGCTACCAGGAACTCGGAATTCGGCCGCGTCAGCCGTGCCTTGAGCGCGGCGATCGAATGCCAACCGTCGGTGATCGCAGTAACCCGCTCGACGCCGTAGATGGCGTCATAGGTCGCGTGCCAGGTCTCGACCAGCAGCGCCCGGATGGCGCCCAGATCACGCTCGCTGGCGGTGCGGACGAACACTGCCCTATTCGATGCCGAGCTTGGCCTTGACGAGGTCGTTGACCGCCTGCGGGTTGGCCTTGCCGCCTGTGACCTTCATCACCTGGCCGACGAACCAGCCGGCCATGGTCGGCTTGGCGCGCGCCTGCTCGGCCTTGTCCGGGTTGGCGGCGATGACCTCGTCGACCGCCTTCTCGATGGCGCCGGTGTCGGTGACCTGCTTCATGCCGCGGCTCTCGACGAGCTCGCGCGGATCGCCGCCTTCGTTCCAGACGATCTCGAACAGGTCCTTGGCGATCTTGCCGGAGATGGTGCCTTCCTTGATCAGGTCGATGACGGCACCGAGCTGCTCAGGTGAAAGCGGAGCATTTTCAATGTCCTTGCCGGCTTTGTTCAGGGCGCCGAGCAAGTCGTTGATAACCCAGTTGGCGGCGAGCTTGCCGTCGCGACCCGAAGCCACCTTCTCGAAATAGTCGGCGATCGGCTTTTCCGACACCAGCACCGAGGCGTCGTAGGTCGACAGGCCGAGCGACGAAATCAGCCGCGCCTTCTTGTCGTCGGGCAGTTCCGGCAGGTCCTTGCCGAGCGCTTCGACATAGGCCTGGTCGAATTCCAGCGGCAAAAGATCCGGATCCGGGAAGTAGCGATAGTCATGCGCTTCTTCCTTGGAGCGCAGCGAGCGCGTCTCGCCCTTGCTCGGATCGAACAGCCGCGTCTCCTGATCGATCTTGCCGCCGTCCTCGAGGATGGCGATCTGCCGGCGCGCTTCGGATTCGATCGCCTGGCCGATGAAGCGGATCGAGTTGACGTTCTTGATCTCGCAGCGCGTGCCGAAGGCGCCGCCCGGGCGCCGCACAGAGACATTGACGTCGGCGCGCAACGAACCCTCGTCCATGTTGCCGTCGCAAGTGCCGAGATAGCGCATGATGGTGCGCAGTTTCGTCACATAGGCCTTGGCCTCGTCGGCCGAGCGGATGTCGGGCTTGGAGACGATCTCCATCAGCGCGACGCCGGAGCGGTTGAGATCGACATAGGACATGGTCGGATGCTGGTCATGCATCGACTTGCCGGCGTCCTGTTCCAGATGCAAGCGCTCGATGCCGACCTCGATATCCTCGAATTCGCCCTGGCGGTCGGGCCCTACCGAGACGGTCACCTTGCCCTCGCCGACGATCGGCTGCTTGAACTGCGATATCTGGTAGCCCTGCGGCAGGTCCGGATAGAAATAATTCTTCCGGTCGAAGACCGACTTGTGGTTGATCTCGGCTTTCAGCCCGAGCCCGGTGCGGATCGCCTGCTTGACGCATTCCTCGTTGATGACCGGCAGCATGCCGGGCATCGCCGCGTCGACCAGGCTGACATTGGCGTTGGGCGCGGCGCCGAATGAGGTCGAGGCGCCGGAGAAAAGCTTGGCCTCCGAGATCACTTGCGCATGCACTTCGAGCCCGATGATGATCTCCCAGTCGCCGGTGGCGCCGGGGATCAGACGTTTTGCGTCGGGGGTGCGGGTGTCGATGATGCTCATGGAGTGCCTGCGTATCTTAGAATTCGCGAATATGCGCAAACGGATAATTTGACGAGCAACTTCGCTAGTGCAAACCGCCTTGCGAGACAAGCGCAAAGCCCACTCGCTGGCCTTTTCCGCCACGTTCGCCTATAGGACGCCCATCCCAATGGAGAGTGGATGTCCACTTACGCTCAGTCCCGGTGAAGCCCTGACCTCGTAGCGAGGCAGGGCAGAAAAACCTGAAACCCCGTGCCGCGATGTCTCGCGGCGGCGGCTTTTGTTGTTTTTCCCGGGACTTTCCTCAAATGGACATTTCGCGCAGCGCATGACCCCGAAAATCGGAACTGATTTTCGGAAAGGATCATGCGCCAACTAAAAGTGCCACAGCGTCCTTGGCGCGTCCAAGAGGACGCGCGGCGCTGTGGGACACAGCGCATCCTGCACCTGCTCGCGCAAGGCGGGCGTATCGAAATCGAAAAGAACGAAAGCAGGAAGATCGCCTCGGTCCGGTGCCTGACCCGAGACGGCTGGCGCTATCCGGGCTTCGATCTGGAGCTGTTTCGAAAACTGAGGCGGAAGAAGGCCGTCTCATCGATCGATGGCGGGCCCTACCGCATCACCCGGCGCGGGCTCGAGCTCGTCCGCGCCGAACTCGACAACCGATAGAACGCGCCACACGCCGCCGGCTGGAAACAGCCGGCGGTTTTCTCGCCGTGCCCGCTAGGCGGTGGCGATGTAGGCCCTGATCTCCTCGGCTTCGCGCTCGACATCCTCGATGCGGCGCTTGACCACGTCGCCGATGGAGACGATGCCGTCGAGCATACCGCCCTTTTCCACCGGCAAATGGCGGAATCGGCCCTTCGTCATGATCTCCATGACCTCGTTGACGGTGTGGCTTTCGTTGCAGATCTTGACCTTTGGCGTCATCGCGGAGCGCACGGCTATGTCGAGCGCGGCGGCGCCCTCCTTGGCCACCACCCGCACGATGTCGCGCTCCGAGAGAATGCCGACGATCTTGCGGTCGCCATTGGTGATGACGAGCGCGCCGACCCGATGCTCGGCCAGCATGCGAATGGCCTCGCTGAGTTTTTCATTGGGCCCGAGCGTGAACACGTCATGGCCCTTGCTTTCAAGAATTGCCTTAACCGTCATGGCGTCCTCCACTGCCTTTGACGCCGGCTCATGCCCTGACCGGCTTTCCGCCCCGGCGCCTTAGGAAGACACCGGGTGGCTTAAAGCGCGTCGAAGCGCGCTTTAAGTTTGTGTTTTGATGCATGTCGTCCTCCCAAAACCGCTACACACTTTTGGGCAACATGCACTAGCAACATCGTGCGCCGTCATTGGTTGCATTTCAAGTGGAAGCGGGTCTCAGACCGCAGGCAATGGACGGTCGAAAAAACGCAGCCCGAAAAAGCCGGCGACGAAGCCGCCGATATGGGCTTCCCAAGCGATCTGGCCGTCGATACCCGGCGCGAAGCCGAGCAGACCGGTAGCCAGATTTATGAGCATCCAGACGCCCAGAAAGGTCATGACGCCACGCGAGCGCAAAACGGCCGCGATCGGCAAGGGTTCGCCGGCGAAGGCCGCCGTGCCGGACGAGCGGTCGACGTGGAAGCCATAGCGCGCCGCCGCGCCCATCATTCCTGAAATGGCGCCGGACGCGCCGACCAGCGGTACCTCGCCATACGGGTGCATTGCCCAGAACAGAGCGACCGAGGCCAGCCCCGTCACGGCGTAGAACACCGCGAATCGTAGCGCACCGAGACGATTGGCGAGCGGCGAACCGAAGGCAGCAAGCCAGATCATGTTGATGGCGATGTGGGCAACGCTCCCATGCATGAACGCATAGGTGAACGGACGAGTGAACAGGAACCAGTCGAAGCCGTATTGGCCGGTGTACAGCACCGGAATAAAGGCCCCGTCATAGAGCAGCGTCATTTGCTGCGCTTCGTTCAGCACATATTGCTGCAGCAGATAGACGGCCGCGCAAATGCTGATCACCGCAAGCACCACCCGCGGCAAGTTGAACACAGGCTCGCGGCGCGGTTCCGGCGCCTCTTCATCCGGCTGCGGTTCGGTTTCAGTGGGGCTTACCGGTTCGCTCATGCGCCCTTGCAGGATTGGGACTCGGGGTTTTCGGCGAGCATGTAGATCACGCCCGTTCGAATCACAAACAGCGAATCGCCACAGCTGCCGAGCGGAAAGGGAGCGAATCAGACCGGGACGAATCAAAAAGAAGGCCGTCCAGGATTTCCCTGAACGGCCGGTCGAGTCCCCTGCTCCCCATAAACTCGTGACTGAAGTGCTGCCGATCGCTGCGAGAACGACCGTTTTGGAGTGGTTTTGATGTGCCACAGGCTTCAGCGGCGCGCAATGTAAACCATTTGTTAACCTTAACGACCCCGAGGCGTGAACAAACGTTAACGATACTGGCACGCATCCTGCTCCGCACCGCATGAAGGTCATCGGAGGGCGCCCTGTCTGTTCGCCGATGGGACATCAAAAGACAGATTGTGCGGAGCGGAACGGAAATGAATGAAAAAGGATCGGTCGCGCTGTTCCAATATTGGAACCGGCTGCGTGATGGTCGCCTCGCCCCTAAGCGATCGGAGGTGGAACCGGCTGACATCAAGTCGCTTTTGGCCGACACCTTCATCCTCGAGCGCGATACGCGTGGCGAAGCGGTGTTCCGGCTGGCCGGCACGAGGCTCTGCGCCTATTACGGCCGCGAGCTCAAGGGCTTCTCCTTTCCTTCGCTCTGGCGCGAGAAGGACCAGCGGCTGGTGTCGCGGCTCATGCAGGGCGTCTTCCATCAGAAATCAGTCCTGCTCATGACTTATGAGGGGTTCAGCCGCAACGGCCGCTCCAACGGATTCGAGATCCTGGCGCTGCCGCTAGACGGAGGCGCCGAGAACCCGCGCTGCCTCGGCATCATCAGCACCGCCGACAAGCCGTTCTGGCTGGGCGCCGACCCGCTCGCCGATGCGCTCATCGACACGATCCGGGTGATAGACCCCGAGAAGGAGCCGATGTTCCTGAAGAACCGGCCGGCGATCGAGGTTCCCTCGCTCGTTCCGTCCGAATTCGATCCCCCGGAAACCATTTCGGCGCTCGGCCGCGCGCGCCGCATCCGCCACCTCGTCGTCCTCGACGGCGGGCGTCATGAATGAGCTCAGCCGCGCGCGGCTTTTGCCTCGCTCGCGGCTGGTTTTTCCACCTTTTACCAGCCTTCGGGCTTAGGCTTTCGTGGCCGATTTTTCCCGTTTGTTAACCTGCTTCGCTGTAGTTTTTGGGTGAAATTCCTCGCATCGTCGCGCGGAATGCCAACGGGGTGTAGGCAGTCATGAGGTCAGCGGCGGTAGAATATGCGCCGTCACGTGCTGAGCGGCGCAACTTTCAGCGTGTCCGGGTCAAGATTTACGGGCGTTTTATGCTGGAAGACCGCACCGAGCATCCATGCCAGGTTATCGATATGTCGCCCGGCAATGTTGCGCTGCGCACTGATCGCATCGGCATGCCGGGCGAGAAGGTCATCGCCTATATCGATCATATCGGCCGCGTCGAAGGCGTCGTGACGCGCACGTCGCAGGACGGTTTCGCCATGACCGTCATCGCCTCCGAGCGCAAGAAGGACAAGCTTGCCGCGCAGCTCACCTGGCTTGCCAACAAGCATGAACTCGACCTGCCCGAGGATCGCCGCCACGAGCGCGTGGCGCCACGCAATCCGATGAGCGTCCTGCAGCTCACCGACGGGCGCCAGTATCAGTGCCGCATCATCGACCTGTCGCTTTCCGGCGCGGCGATCGAGATCGACGTCAAGCCGGCGATCGGCATCCAGGTCATGCTCGGAACGATGCGCGGCCAGGTGGTGCGCCATTTCGAGGATGGCGTCGCCATAGAGTTCGCCGTCATCCAGCGGCCGGAAACGCTCGATCAGGAATTCAACGCGCCGCGGTCCTGACACGACCGCACCGCAGGCGCGAAAGCGAACCGGCCGTCAAGGCCGGTTTTTTGTTGCGGCCCGGACGCAGACCGCTTGGCGCGCCATCAGGATCTCGTGCGAGCCGCGTAAAAACTGAATAATCCCGGATCGCGATAGCTCAAATTTTATGTTTATTCTATTGGCGTTTTACTCAATGTCTACTTCGGGTTTTTGCGTCAAATAAATCCCAACGTGGCACAGTCTTCTCAAACGGGGAGACTACCACAATGAAAATGACGAGGGGCAAGCTGTTGCTCTTGGCAATGGCGATGCAGCTTTCCGCGTGGGGAACGGCAAGCGCAGCACCGGCTTTCATGCATACGGGTGGCCGCACCACCCAGCCGGTCGGTCACTACGATCTCTGTCAGCGCATCCCGGTCGAATGCAACGAGCGGACACCGAAGGGGGCTCCTGTCGAGCTGACGCGCAAGCTGTGGGCGACGATCGTCAACGTCAATAATTCGGTCAACACCCGCGTCAAGCCGCGCACCGACATGGAGATCTACGGTGTCGAGGAATACTGGGCCTACCCCGACAAGGGTTATGGCGACTGCGAGGACTATGGGCTGGAGAAGCGCCGGGAGCTGATGGCGGCGGGTGTTCCGGCCGGCAATTTGTTGATGACGGTGGTGCGCCAGCCGAATGGCGACGGCCATGCCGTGCTGACCGTGCGCACCAGCCTCGGCGAATTCATTCTCGACAATCTCGAGCCGAAAGTGCTCGCCTGGAACGATACGGTCTACACCTATCTCAAGCGTCAATCGACTGAGAATTCGGGCGTTTGGGTCACCATCAACGACGGCCGCGACGACGCCGTCGCCAGCGTCCGCTAGGACGCGAGAGCATGTCGCCCTTCAGCGCATGGCGGTTTAGGGCAGAGGCATGCATGAAGCGGTCAAGCGCGCCGCATTGATGCGGCGCGCTTAGGGAGAAAGCCCGGTCGAGTCCCCACCCTCCCCGTCCCCAACGACCGGGTTTTAGGAGCCGGCCCCTGTCCCCGGGGCCGGCTCCGCTATTTCTGGCGAACGGATTCGACGGCACCATCATCGGTTGCTATCTTCGCCGTCAGCTGCCGGCGCGAATGCAGCTGCGGCAACCGCGGGTATTGCACAATAGAAGCGAACCGAAAGCGTTGAATGCCGACCGAGCCCAGATCCCCGCGCCTTGCCGTTCTTATCGATGCCGACAATGCCCCGGCGAAAATCGTCGATGGCTTGTTTGAAGAAATCGCAAAGATTGGCGAAGCCAGCGTCCGCCGCATCTACGGAGACTTTTCAAGCACCAGATCGAAGGGGTGGGCGGACGTTCTTTCGAAATATGCCATTATCCCGCAACAACAGTTTGCTTACACGACGGGAAAGAACGCATCCGATATCACCCTGGTGATCGATGCCATGGACATGCTTCACAGCGGCCGCTTTGACGGGTTCTGCTTGGTTTCGTCCGACAGTGATTTTACCAGGCTTGCAGCCCGAATCCGCGAACAGGGCGTCGATGTTTTCGGCTTCGGAGAGCAGAAAACACCGGAAAGCTTCCGGCAAGCATGTCGCCGCTTCGTCTACACTGAGAACCTCCTTCCCGGCGCGGTGAATCCTCAGGACGCAGCCCCGGCTGCAAAGCCGCTTCAGTCGCCAAGCGCCGCTGCGCCGATACTCAAGAAAGTCATACGCCAAATGGAGAGCGAGGATGGATGGGTCCTGCTCGGCACCTTCGGCAAACAGCTTTCAAACTTGTTCTCCGATTTCGATCCTCGCACCTATGGCTTCGGCAAACTCAGCGACCTCGTGAGGAAGACAGCGGAATTCGAAATCGAGACATCGAAGAGCGGCGCCATGCGGATACGGCTGAAGCCCAGGCCGATGAAAGGATCAAAGAACAAAACCGGATAAAACCGGAGACCACTGTTCAGCTTCCCAAGACTGATCGATCTAAGCACTATCTTGCTTTTCGGACCACTGACTATGCTGGAGATACCTAAGGACCGCTGCGAGCGTCATCGGCTTTTCAAGGCCATCGATGACGCCTTCAAGGCCGGAGATTTCGAGGCCTTGGGAACGGCGCTTGGCGGTTCAGCGCACTGGTTCGACGAGAGGATGCCGTTCGAGCTCGGCCTTGGCCATCCGCTGGAATATGCCGTCTACTGGAGCCCGGCCCCGTTCATCACCGCCTTGCTCGATGCCGGCTCGAACCCGAATTATGAGGATCTTGCCGGATTTCCCTCGATCATTGCCGCGTTGTCGACGGAACGGCCAGACCGGCTGGACGTCATTCGTATCCTGCTCGAGCATGGCGCCGACCCCGATATGCGCGGCGTGAACGATTGGACGCCGCTCCACTATGCGGTGTCCCGGCGTGACACTGACGCGATCCGCCTGCTGCTCCTCTCAGGCGCGGACCCGTCGCTGAGGACCCGCATCGACGACTATGAAACGGCGCTGGAAGGCGCGGAGCGCGCCGGCTTCGAAGCCGGTGCTTCCGTGCTGCGTGAAGCGATGGACAGCCGCCGCGTCTGATGGATGCGCGAAGCAGCTCGCCGCTGTCAAACTGTCTTCAGTTTGGCTTTGAAGCGTTTGGCGTTGGCCACATAGTGGGCGGCCGAGACGCGCAGGCGCTCGATCGCAGCAGCGTCCAGCGTCCTTATCACCTTGGCGGGCGAGCCGACGATCAGCGAATTGTCCGGGAAAACCTTGTTTTCCGTCACCAGGGCGCCGGCCCCGACCAGCGAGTTGTTGCCGATCCTGGCGCCGTTCAGCACGATGGCGCCCATGCCGATCAGGCTGTTGTCGCCGATCGTGCAGCCATGCAACAGCGCCCTGTGGCCGATCGTGCAGCCTTCGCCGATCGTCAGCGGAAAGCCCGGATCGGTATGCATGACCGTATGTTCCTGCACATTGGTGTCCGCGCCGATCGTGATGGGCTCATTGTCGCCGCGGATGACGACACCGAACCAAAAGCCGGCGTGGCGGCCAATCCTGATATCGCCGATCAGCGTCGCGTCCGGCGCAATCCAGTTCGTATCGGCGTCCTCGAACCGGGGCACTTTCCCATCGATCGCATAGACCGGCATTTTCGTCTCCGAATCGTCTCAACCAGAGAATTCGAAGGACCCTAAGTTGACGGTCGCCCAGGATGCAATGGCGATCAACACGACGCCGAGCGCCAGCGCCCAGGCAATGGCCGTGCAACCGCAGGACAACAGCGCCATCGTGCCGATGCGGCCCTCGCGCCGGGCGGCCAAAGCCTCGTTGGTGAGCATGAAAGGCCCGGCGCAAGCAGTTGCGGCGAGCGAACGCAGGATATGGACGGGCGAGACATAGGGTTCGGCAAAGGCCAGGCGTCGGCCGGACAGCAGCTCCATGACCGATCCGGCCAGCCCGCAAGCCGTGAGACCAACCGCAAAAGCGTAAAGAACAAGCACAACGGGATCCATGTTTACCAGCCGTTTACCATGAAAACGCACAGTCGTGCCAACGCGCTGCAAGAGCCGTGCCGCGCGAGACTGTGCCGCCGCAGGACAGGTGAGCGGATCGGGGAAGAGCGAATGAGACAGGCAACCGTCGCCGAGAGCCCGGACATCGAGGTCGTCGATTCGACCTTGATGAAGCGGGTCTTCTGCACGTTCGCGGCGCTGGCGCTGCTTTCGGTGGCCATCAGCGTCGGCGGCAAATGGCTAGGCCGATCAATCGCCATGGCCGGCTATTCGGATGACACGACGGTGCGCCGGATCGTCATGGGCAACAATCTGATCAGGGTGCCGGCGAACTTCATCCGCTTCGACCAGGCGAGGCGCGACGGCATCGCCTCGCGGCTCGATCTCTATCTGCGCTACCCCGAGATGGACGGCTACAGCACGGCCGCGCGCGACGACTTCAACCACGCGACGACCAGGAAGATCGTTTTCCTGTCGTTCGAGCCGCGGATGATGTCGCGCGATATGAGCGGCCGCTTTGCGCCGATCTACAGCGCCCTGATCGAAAAGCCGGGCACGCCCGGTCCTGGCGGCACGACGGTTTACGCCTTCGCTGAAAAATCAGGCTATCTGAACGAGGTGCTGGCCGTCGCCGAACGTCCCGGCAAGGATCCATTCGTCGCCCGCTGCCTGAGCGGGCCAAGCGCGGAAGAATCGCTGGCGCCCTGCGAACGCGACATCCAGGTCGGCGACGATCTCAGCCTCACCTACCGTTTTCCGCGCGAGCTTCTCGCGAATTGGCCGGCGCTCGACGCGGCAATCGCCGCCAAGGTGGCAGGTATCCTGAAGACGGTGCACTGAAACCACGTCAATTAGCCGGCTATCCAACTAGATCATTTCGGCGCGCAACCAGCGTTTCAGGCCGGCAATGTCGCCGTCTCCGATGGCCCTTGCGACACGTCGCCCGACACTTGCGCCGAATTTGTAGCCATGGCCTGAACAGGCCGAGACGACCAGGCATTTGCCTTTCTCATGCGCGAGGAATTTCTCGTCGGCGGTAAAGGTGTAGGCGCAGGTAACGACCTCGGTCACCTTGTATTCGGTGATGCGGGCGATCGGGGGCGAGAACAGGTTGCGGATCACCTCGCCCTCGCCCGGCACCGGTTCACGGTTCCAGTCTGCGTCGCTGGTCGGCACCTTATGCAGGCCGGAGCCGAACTTCATACCAGCGCCGCGCGTGATCGGGATCATATAGCCGTCGGTGACGCCGCCGACATCGAGTATGACGGGCGCCACTTCCCAGGCGGCCTTGAGATCCGCCGGCGGCTCGACATAGGCGAGCGCGGTGCGAAACGTCTTCAGCTCGCCGCCGAGCTCCGGAAACAGTTTCAGCACCCAGGCACCGGCGGCCACCACGACGCGATCGGCCTGCATCGTCTCGCCACTTTCCAGCACGATGCGGCCGGCATCGGCGTCGACCTCGACCACCTTGCTGTTCTCATAGACATTGGCGCCACGGGCGCGCAGCCATTTTGCCAGGCCGGCGGCGATTTTCTTGCAATGCAACGCGCCGCCTTCGGTAGAGAAATAGGCATAGCGGAAGGTGCCCGGTTCGAGGAACGGCCAGCGCTCCACGGCAGCTGCCGGATCTAGCAATTCGAAGGGAAAATTTCCCTCCTCCAATCCCTCGCGGTATTCCTCTGCCTCGTCGCCAGGCTCGCGCGAGACACAGAGGAAACCGCGCGGATCGAGGTGGTTTTCGCCGAGATCGACCCAGAGCTCGTCCCAGGCATCATAGGCCTCGCTGATCAGCTGGCCGTAGCCGGTGCCGGCGCGGTAGGCGCGGCGGATGATGCGATGATGATCGCCGGAAGCCGCGAGCGGGTTGGGGATAGGCCCTTGCTCGACGATCGAGACATTATGGCCGGCTCTGACCAGCGACCAGGCAGTAGACAGTCCCGCGATGCCTGCGCCGACGACGATCACATTCATCAGAACATCCTTCCCGGCTCGCCTGGCTCAACGCTTCGGCTTCACGGGCGCCAAGATACGGTCTGGCATCGGGCTGACAAGGCGCGCTAATGATCAACCATGATGCCAGCCTATCTCGACTTCGACACCTTGAGCCGCCGCCTGCGTCTCGACCCGCACGAGCCAGCCTTCGTGCAGAACCCTTATGAGGCCTACGCCTTCCTGCATGGCAATGCCAACGCCTTCTTCTGGGAAGACTATGGTTTCTGGTGTTTCGGCGGCTTCGACGACGTCAACCGCTTGCTGCGCGACCGCCGCTTCGGCCGCCAGAACCCGGCCGGAATTCCCGACAGCCGCGGCGTGAGCGACGACCGCTCGCATCTCGTGGCCTTTGATGCGATCGAGGCGAATTCCATGCTGGAGCTGGAGCCGCCGGTGCATACGCGGCTGCGCACGCTGGTCAACCGCGCCTTCGTCTCGCGCCAGGTCGAACGGCTCAGGCCACGCATCGAGGCTCTAGCCAACGAGCTGATCGACCGCTTCGAGCCAAACGGCGTCGACCTTCTGCCTGCCTACGCCTCGCCCTTGCCGATCACCATTATCGCCGAGATGCTTGGCGTTCCGGTCGAGATGGGGCCGCAACTGCTCGACTGGTCGCACCGGATGGTCGCCATGTATATGCATGGCCGCACGCGCGAGACCGAAGACACGGCCAACCGCGCCGCCCACAATTTTTCCGATTTCCTGCGCGGCTACGTCGCCGAGCGGCGCAAGAAGCCGGGCGACGATCTGCTTTCGCTGCTGATCGAAGCCCGGGACAATGGTCAGAGGCTTTCGGAAGACGAGCTGGTGTCGTCGGCCATCCTGCTTCTCAATGCCGGCCATGAAGCGACCGTGCACCAGACCGGCAATGCGGTGCGCTCGATCCTGGCGCAAGGCGGCGATCCGCGCCGCTTCTTCGGAACGCCGGAGAGAAACGCTGCGGCGGTCGAGGAATGCCTGCGCTACGACGCGCCGCTGCACATGTTCCTGCGCTACGCCTATGAGGAAATCGAAGTTTCGCCGGGCATTTTGGTCAGGCCTGGCGAGATGGTGGCGCTGCTGCTCGGCATGGCCAATCATGATCCCCTGGCCTTTGCCGAACCCGATACTTTCAACCCGGCCCGCACAGACCAGAAGAACGTCTCCTTCGGTGCCGGCATTCATTTCTGCATCGGCGCGCCGCTGGCCAGGCTGGAGTTGCAGGTCTCGCTGAAAACGCTGTTCGATCGGTTGCCCGATTTACGCCTGGCGCAGACGCCGCGCTTCCGCGACAGCTATCATTTTCATGGGCTGGAACGGGTTGCCGTCACCTTTTGAGCAGAGACCTACGCGACTTCGTCATCCTTGGGCGTAGCGACGCGAAGCGGCGCGCAGACCCAAGGATCCATGCCGTGACCTTGGCCGAAGGATGCTGCGGTGCAGAATTCTGCATCGCTGCAACGCGTCAAAGTCGTGGCATGGATTCTATGGTCTGCGCGCGTCGCTTCGCTCCTTG
Source organism: Mesorhizobium australafricanum (assembly GCF_033977265.1). Classification (NCBI taxonomy): domain Bacteria; kingdom Pseudomonadati; phylum Pseudomonadota; class Alphaproteobacteria; order Hyphomicrobiales; family Phyllobacteriaceae; genus Mesorhizobium; species Mesorhizobium australafricanum. The sequence goes on from NZ_JAVIIT010000003.1 coordinate 40,625, forward strand.
CTCCGCCATAGAATGACGAAGCGGTAGGCATTTCGGCCAGCCTCCAACGTACGAAACCTCCACCAATAAGAAGCCTATTCAGAGCCGGATCACATATTCCTTGCGCGTCGTCTCGAGCACTTCCCAAGTTCCTTTGAAACCCGGCCTCAGCACGAAACTGTCACCTGCCCTGACCGTGCGCGCCTCGCCACCGTCCTCGGCGATCACCGAGACGCCCGACAGGATGTGGCAGAACTCCCATTCGTCATAGACGATGCGCCACTTGCCCGGCGTCGCTTCCCAGATGCCGGCATAGAGGCTGCCATCGCGCTCCTCGACATTCCAGGTGCGGAATTTCGGATCGCCCGAGATCACCCGGTCCGGGGCCGGCGCGCCGGCCTCCGGTTCGACGCTGTCGACATTGACCGCAAGAAAGGCCGACATGTCAGACCTTGCCGAGCGCCTGCTCGAGATCGGCGACGATGTCGTTGACGTCCTCGATGCCGACCGAGAGGCGGACGGTGTCTGGCCCGGCACCGGCCTTGACCTTCTGCTCGTCGGAAAGCTGGCGATGCGTGGTCGAGGCCGGATGGATGACCAGCGACTTGGTATCGCCGACATTGGCCAGATGCGAGAACAGTTCCAGCGCCTCGACGAACTTGATCCCTGCTTCATAGCCGCCCTTGAGGCCGAAGGTGAACACGGCGCCTGCGCCCTGCGGCGAGTATTTCTTCTGCAGCGCGTTGTTCTTGTCGCTTGGCAGTCCGGGATAGTTCACCCAGGCAACCTTGGGATGGTTGGAGAGCCAGCCGGCGACACTCGCGGCGTTGTCGCAATGGCGCTGCATGCGCAGCGGCAGTGTTTCAAGGCCGGTCAGGATCAGGAAGGCGTTGAAGGGCGAGATCGCCGGGCCGATGTCGCGCAGGCCTAGCACGCGCGCGGCAATGGCGAATGCAAAATTGCCGAAGGTCTCGTGCAGCACAAGGCCGCCATATTCGGGACGCGGCTCCGACAGCATCGGATATTTGCCCGACTTCGACCAGTCGAACGTGCCGCCGTCGATGATGGCGCCGCCGATAGAATTGCCGTGGCCGCCGATGAACTTGGTCAGCGAATGGACGACGATATCGGCGCCGTGCTCGATCGGCCGAACCAGATAGGGCGAGGCCAGCGTATTGTCGACGATCAGCGGCAGGCCATGCTTGCGGGCGATGTCACCGATCTTCTCGATATCGACGAAGATGCCGCCGGGATTGGCAAGACTTTCGATGAAGATCGCCTTGGTCTTGTCGTCGATCTGGCTTTCGAAGGTCGCCGGATCATTCGCTTCGGCCCAGCGAACTTCCCAGCCGAAGTTCTTGAACGCATGGCCAAACTGGTTGATCGAGCCGCCATAAAGCTTGTTGGCAGCGATGAAGTTGTCGCCGGGCTGCATCAGATTGTGGAAGACCAGCACCTGCGCGGCGTGGCCAGAAGCGACGGCAAGTGCCGCGGTGCCTCCTTCCAGCGCGGCAAGGCGCTCCTCGAGCACCGCCTGCGTCGGATTCATGATGCGGGTGTAGATGTTGCCGAAGGCTTTCAGCCCAAACAGCGACGCGGCATGGTCGGCATCGTCGAAGACAAAGGAGGTGGTCTGATATATCGGCGTGGCGCGGGCGCCGGTTGCCGGATCCGGCTTGGCGCCGGCATGAACGGCTAAGGTGTTGAAACCGGGCGTACGGGTCATCAAAATCTCCCTCTCCTAACCTTTCGAAAATCGCCGGGCATTCTTGGCGAAGCCCGGCCGGGAATGCAAAGAAGAAAATACCTTTCGGGGTGCGACCTTGGGCGAACGCCCGGGAAAATGCATTTCGTCCAGGAATAATTTTGCGCGGGCTGCCGCCGCTTATTTCTGCCGCACGCCGAAGCTCTGAAAACCCTGTCGCATTATCGGCTTCTTCGACGACAGAACGCCGGAGTTGACGCCGGTCCAGCCGATCTCGCCCGACAGCTTGCCGTATTCAATCTTGGGGCAGCGATTCATCACCACCTTGATGCCGGCCGCCTCGGCGCGGGCAGCCGCCTCGTCATGGCGCACGCCAAGCTGCATCCAGGCGACCTTGGGCAACGGATCGAGCTTCAGCACCTGGTCGACGACCCCCGGCACGGCCGAGGAGGCGCGAAAAATATCGACCATGTCGACCGGCTGCGGCAAGTCGGCCAGGCTGGCATAGACCGTGCGGCCAAGGATCTCCTTGCCGGCATGGCCGGGGTTGATCGGGAACACCGAAAAGCCTTTGGATAAAAGATATTTCAGCACGAAGTAGCTCGGCCGCACGTCGTTGGGCGAGGCGCCGACCATGGCGACCGTCTTCACCGAGTTGAGGATGCCGGCGATGTAGCTGTTGTCGTAGGTATCGTGATTCATGGCTCGTCCTCATACAGCGCTTCGGCGAGAAAGGCAGCCGGGTCGCTGCAGAAGTCGCGCATCATGCGAAAATGATCGGTGTCCTGAAAATCGATCAGATCGAGGCCGAGGCGGCTGATGCGGAAAAGCCGCGCATTGGGACAAGCCATCAGCAGCGGCGAATGCGTGGCCATGATCACCTGCGCGGTGCCGGATTGCTCCATGCGCCGAAGCAGTTTCAGCAGTTCGATCTGGCGCGTCGGCGACAGCGCGCTTTCAGGCTCGTCGAGGATGTAGATGCCTTGCCGGCGGCAACGCTCCTCGAAGAAACGGATGAAGCCTTCGCCATGTGACCAGGAGAGGAAGTCGGGTGGCGGTGGCCGGAACGGATCTTCGAGCGCCGCCCGGTCGAGATAGCGTGCGACGGAATAGAAGGATTCCGCCCGGAAGAACCAACCGGCGGTGACCTTCGGCAGCCAATGGCCGCGCAGTGTGTCAGCGAGTGATGCGCCGCTCTTGTCGATGGCAATGGAATGGTCGACCGGGCGGTAGCCCTTGCCGCCGCCAGCTTCGTCATAGCCGGCCAGCGCACCGATCGCTTCGAGCAGCGTCGATTTGCCGGTGCCGTTCTCGCCGACGATGATGGTGATGGCGCTCGTGAATTCGAACTCGAATTCGCGGGTGTGGAAGATCGGCAGGCTCCAGGGATATTGGTCCCAGTCAGCGACGCGCGAAGGCTCAAGCAGGATGCGCTTGAGATAGGGCGCTTTCAGCCGCGTCAGTTGCTTGCGGGCGGCCACGTCGAACCTTCAGCGATGGAATGGCGCGGCTCCATTCAGGTCGGCTACTCGTCGGTCCATTCCGGCTTGCGCTTGCCGATAAAGGCGCCGATGCCTTCCTCCGCGTCTCGCGTCAGCATGTTTTCCACCATCACCCGGCCGGTATAGGCATAGGCGTCGGCCAGCCCCATTTCTGCCTGGGCATAGAAGGCTTCCTTGCCGGTCTCGACGACCAAAGAGGATTTGGATGCAATGGTTTGCGCGTATTTGTTGACAACCTGATTCAGATATTCGCGTGGCACGATGCGGTTGATGAGGCCGAATTCCCTGGCCGTCGCAGCGTCGATCGTCTCGCCGGTAAGCAGCATTTCCATCGCCTGCTTGCGCGAGACGTTGCGCGACAACGCCACCATGGGCGTCGAACAGAACAGACCGATGTTGACGCCCGGCGTGCAGAAGGTCGCTTCGTGCGAGGCGATGGCAAGGTCGCAGCTTGCGACCAATTGCAGGCCGGCGGCGGTGGCAAGGCCATCAACCTCGGCGATAACCGGTTTGGGATGACGAACGATCGTTTGCATCAACGCAGCGCAAGCAGCGAAAGTCTTCTCGAAAAAGGCCTTGCCGCGATCCTGCTCAGCGCGGTGCGCGGTCATCTCCTTGAGGTCGTGACCGGCGCAGAACACTTTTCCGGATGCCGCCAGGATGATGACGCGCACGGATTTGTCGGCCTTCACGCGATCGAATTCCGCCTGAAGCGCTGCCATCGTGGCCAGCGACAGCGCATTGGCCGGCGGACTGGCAAGCGTCAGGCGCAAAACACCTTTGTCCTGGCTGACAAGAACGGGGCCGTCGGCGACGGCGGGCTTGATGGCAACGACTTCAGCCACTTGTAAAACCTCTCGATTTGCTCGCGCAGCCCATGGAGCAACAGAACTAGCACGCTGCCGGTTGAAGAACAGCTGCGAGGCGTGTTTTCTCCGTCGCACCGTTTGATCCAGGCGCATCGCCCGGAGCTTGCCAATTCATATAGGACGCCGCCCATGCCTGCCCAAAGCAATCTGAAGCCAATGCTCGACGCGGCTGAAGTCAATGCGCTGATGGCGAGCGTCTATCCTCAGCTCAACGACAACTTCACCTCCTATGAGGCGATCGACGTGTTTCCGGGTGGCTGCACGGTGCGGCTCAATGCCGACGAGCGGCATCTGCGCCCCGGCGGCACGGTCTCGGGGCCGTCGCTGTTCACGCTGGCCGACATCGGCGGTTATGTCTGCGTGCTCAGCCACGCCGGGCCGGACGCGCTTTCGGTGACGGTCAACCTCGACATCAACTTCATGCGCAAGGCCGAGGCCGGCCCGATCGACGGCCACTGCCGGATCCTGAAGCTCGGCAAAAGCCTGATGGTGTTCGACATCGACATCGTCGCCGGACCGGATGGTCATACCGTCGCGCATGCCACCGGCACTTATTCGATCCCACGGAGCCGTGGAAATGATGCGGTAAAATAATACCGTCTTATCAAGCCATTGTTTTTGCTTTGTTTTATTCGCCGAACTCATTCTCGATCGCCTTGACGCGTCAGGCACCCTCGCCTATAAGCGCTCCCGAAGCAGCGGCCCGTAACGGCCGCCGTTTTGTTATTGGCGGGTGGCTCCGGCTGCTTAAGCCAATCCAAGCAACAAGAAACGCCTTTTCCTGCCCGTGGCAGGAAAGGTCAACCTGAGAGCAAAACCATGGCTACCTTTTCGCAGAAGCCTGCGGATGTGGTGAAGAAGTGGGTGCTGATCGACGCCGAGGGTCTCGTCGTCGGTCGTCTGGCCACTGTCATCGCCAACCATCTGCGCGGCAAGCACAAGCCCACCTTCACCCCGCATGTCGATGATGGCGACAACGTCATCGTCATCAATGCCGACAAGGTGGTGTTCACCGGCAAGAAGTTCACCGACAAGGTCTATTACTGGCACACCGGCCATCCCGGCGGCATCAAGGAGCGCACCGCGCGCCAGCTGCTCGAGGGCCGTTTCCCCGAGCGCGTCGTCGAAAAGGCCGTCGAGCGCATGATCCCGCGCGGCCCGCTTGGCCGTCGCCAGATGAAGAATCTCCGCGTCTATGCAGGCGCCGAGCATCCGCACACCGCCCAGCAGCCCGTCGCGCTCGACGTGGCCAAGCTGAACTCCAAGAACAAGAGGGCTTCGTAATGGCTGAGCTTTCCTCGCTCGCAGAACTCGGGACTGTCGCCGCGCAGCCGGCCGCGCCCGTGCATGTCCAGAAGCTCGACAAGTCGGGCCGCGCCTATGCCACCGGCAAGCGCAAGAACGCCATCGCGCGCGTCTGGGTGAAGCCGGGCTCCGGCAAGATCACTGTCAACGACAAGGAATTCGCGGCCTATTTCGCGCGTCCGGTGCTGCAGATGATCCTCAACCAGCCGATCGTCGCGGCCAACCGCGCCGGCCAGTACGACATCGTCGCCACCGTCATCGGCGGCGGCCTCTCCGGCCAGGCTGGTGCGGTGCGTCACGGCATCTCCAAGGCGCTGACCTACTACGAGCCGGGCCTGCGCTCGGTGCTCAAGAAGGGCGGCTTCCTGACCCGCGACAGCCGCGTGGTCGAGCGCAAGAAGTACGGCAAGGCGAAGGCCCGCCGCAGCTTCCAGTTCTCGAAGCGCTAAGCGCTGCGAGGTCCAAATATTCGAAAAGGCCGCCTCCGGGCGGTCTTTTTGTTTCTGCTACCAGGGCCCAGTCGACCCCTTGATGTAGTCGATAAAGGCGCGCAGCGGCGCCGGCACCAGCCGGCGTCCGGGATAGTAGAGAAACGGCCCCGAGAAGCTTTGCCACCACGGCTCCAGCACAGGTTCCAAGGCGCCGCTCTCGAAATGCGGCCGCACCCAGTCCTCGAATAGCCAGAGAACGCCGACGCCGGCGATCGCCGCATCGATGGCGAGATCGACGCCTCCGCCGATGCTGACGACCAATGGTCCCGTGGTATCGACCCGCACCACCTCACCATCCCGCTCGAACTCCCAAGGCGTCATGACCCCGCTCGGGAAGCGGCCACGCACGCAGGCATGGCCAAGCAGATCACGGGGATGCTGCGGCCGACCGTGCCGGTCAAGGTAGGCCGGCGCGGCGGAGGTGGTGAAGCGTTGCGTGCGCGGTCCGACCGGCACGGCGATCATGTCCTGCTCCAGCCGCTCGTCATAGCGGATGCCGGCATCGCAGCCGGCCACCAGCAGATCGATAAAGTTCTCCTCGGCAATCACCTCCAGGCGAATGGCAGGATAGGCCGCGAGAAATCCCGGAACGATCCTGGGCAGCACCAGCCGCGAGGCACTTATCGGCACGTTGAGGCGCAAGGTGCCGGCAGGACGGTCGCGAAAGCCGTTCACCACATCGAGCGCCGCCTCGACCTCGCCAAGCGCCGGGCCAAGCCGCGCCAGCAGGCTTGCACCAGCCTCGGTCAGAGCGACGCTGCGCGTGGTGCGGTTGAAGAGCCGCACACCGAGCTGGGTTTCCAACCGGCGGATGGCTTCGCTGAGCGCGGACGCGCTGCCCGCCGTGGCGCGGGCTCCTTCACGAAAACCGCCGGCGCGCGCCACGGCCATAAATGCCTGAAGATCGTTGAGATCAGTCGCCATTGTTCTCAATTCCGCACAAGCCGTGCCGGTTATACCCGGTTATCGGGACAGCGGCCATGCCCTATCTCCGTCGTCGACAGCGAAGGAGAACCACGATGTCCAGCGTAAACAAATCCGGCACCTACAAACTCGGCGACCGCTCGGTCCGCCGCCTCGGCTACGGCGCCATGCAGCTAGCGGGCAAAGGCGTGTTCGGTCCGCCGAAAGACCATGACGCGGCCGTTGCCGTGCTGCGCGAGGCGATAGCGCAAGGCGTGAACCATATCGACACCAGCGACTATTACGGTCCGTACGTCACCAACAAGCTGATCCGCGAGGCGCTGGCGCCCTACCCCGACGACCTCACCATCGTCACCAAGATCGGAGCCCGTCGCGGCAGCGATGCGTCATGGCTGCCGGCCCTTGCGCCCGAGGAGCTTGAGCAGGCCGTGCACGACAATCTCAAGCATCTCGGTCTTGAGGTGATGGATGTGGTCAATCTGCGTATCATGTTCGATAGCCACGGCCCGGCGGAGGGCTCGATCGAAGTGCCGTTGACCGCGCTTGCCGAACTGCAGCGCAAGGGCCTGGTGCGTCACATCGGCTTGAGCAACGTCACTCGCGCGCAAATCGCGGAAGGCCGCCGGATCTGCGACATCGTCTGTGTGCAGAACCAGTACAATCTGGCGCATCGCGACGACGACGCGCTGATCGACGAACTGGCGCGCGCCGGCATCGCCTATGTGCCGTTCTTCCCGCTCGGCGGATTCAGCCCGTTGCAGTCGTCAACCTTGTCGGGTGTCGCCGAACGGCTTGGCGCGACGCCGATGCAGGTGGCCCTGGCGTGGCTGTTGCAGCGTTCGCCAAACATCCTCTTGATCCCCGGCACGTCATCGGTCGGGCATTTGCGGGAGAATCTTGCGGCGGCAGAGCTGGAGCTGTCGAGGGATGTGCTGGCTGAGTTGGATGGCGTGGCGAAGGCGGCGTAGGCCGGTGCTGTCACCCCGCCCGCGCCTGCGGCGCGACCTCCCCATCAGGGGGAGGTAGGGCGCCGCGCCATTCGCTCGAAGGATCGCTTAGCACTCATCGAGTTCGCCGGCGTCCAGCGACGGTGAGTTGGCACGACGCTCTACCTCCCCTCGATGGGGAGGTCGCGCCGCAGGCGCGGGCGGGGTGAAGCGCTGACGCTAGTTAATTGATGCTCGCGGTATGCGCAGGCTCCGCCGGCTTGATGTCCGTCGCATAAGGCACCCGGTAACCATTGGCCGTCAGCCATTCGATCGCTGCTTTCGGCTCATCGGTCTGGATGATCGTTGCGCCGCGATCGACCCAGAAGCCCCAGGCTTCGCGCGGCAGGCTGGCGGCGACGGCAAGCTCGTCGCCGCGTCCGCCGGCGAGGAATCCGCCGGGCTTGTTGACGATGGCGTAGGTGTCGGCCCAGAGATGCCAGTCGCCCCGCGCCGCCTCGGCCCGCATGCGGTTGCTGAACAGCGGCCCGCCGGTGGCGGTCAGCGTCTCGGCGCCGTTGCGCCAGTTGATCAATTCGATGGCGCGCGGCGCAAACGCCTTGTCGACCTCGCCCGCGAAGGCGGCATCATGCACGGCATCGTCTGCAAGGATCGGCATGAACTCAAAACCGCCGCCGGCTTGGGCAAGCGCGGTCCTGGCGGCATCGATGCGCTGGCGGTTCCATAGGTTCTCCTTGACGATCACCTGGTCGGCCATGCCGAGATCGCGGGCCACCGCGATCATGCCCGGCAGGTCGGTCACCTCCAGCTTGTTGTCGAGGTTGATCAGGATCCTGTCCCTGGTCGCGAGCAGCATCTCACGCAGGGTGGATACCGTCTCGTTGGTGACGGCGCCTGTGCCTTCGATGACGAGCCGGCACTTCTTCAGCTCCGCCAGCGTATAATTTACGACCTCGCCCCTGCAGGTGGTCGTGCGGTCGAGCCAGCTGTCATGCATGATGACGAACTCGCCGTCCTTCGCGCGCCGGACGTCGACCTCGACGATCTCGGCGCCGATCGCGATCGAGCCCCCGACCGCGGCCAGCGAATTCTCGGCGTAAAGGGTCTTGCGGGCCTGCATGCTGCCGGCGCGGTGCGCGGCGATCATCACGTGATCGCGCCACTGATTGGCATGTTCGAACCGGTCGAGGATTTGGGCAGCACGTGTCTCGCCGGCAAAGCTTTGGCCACAAATTGCGGCAAGCGCGGCGGACAGAAGAAGGCTCAGCCAGAGTGTTCGCATCGGGGAATCGCTCCGTTCCGGGTCGGGACCCGGTTAGGCGATGCCCATGACAGGGCGGTGAACGAAGCCGGCTAGTTGTTTGGGTCAAATCCGCTTGGAGAAGCGGCGGAACCAGGCGAGCGCGGGCATTTCGACGAAGCGCCAGGTGAACCACGACGCGACGATGACGGCGATCAACATTGCGATCAAAGCCGCGAAACCGATCCAAGGCGAGCCGGTGCCGAAGCCGGTCGCATGGTCGCCGCGCAGCATCAGTTCGCCGACGATGCCGAGCCCGAGCTTGCGTTCGATGAGGCCGCCGACATTGATCATGCGGGCCTGGACGAAGATGTGGACCATGTAGATCGAATAGGAGAGCGAGCCGAGCAGCAGCATCGGCCGGCTGCGCAGAGCCAAGCTGACCCACCCGCCCTCATGGGCAAAAAGATAAAGCGCCAGCGCGAAGACGACCGGCGCCGCGATGCCGGCGTCATTCGTTCCCGCCACCGAGACGAACAGCGCGATCACCGCGATCATCGCAAGCTCGGCCAGCGTCCAGGCGACGCGCCCTGCCCCGCCGCTAAGCGCCTGTCGCGCCTCTGCAATGGAATCGTGCTGAAACCAGGCAAGCAAAGCGCCGAGCGAGAAGCCGTAAAGGCAGCGGATGAAGCCGAAATCGAAGGACACGTCCATATGACGCGTCGACAACGCAAGCAGGAAAAGGGGCGCCGTCACGACGGCGGCGACGAACCATATCCAGGCGCGTTGGCCGGCGGTGAAGACGATGGCGGCAAAGAGCAGATAGGTGAAGAACTCGGCCGAAATGCTCCAGCTCGGCGCGTTCCAGCTCAGGTGATTCTCAACACCCATGCCCTGCAAAAGGAAAAGGTTGGCGACGAGGCCTTTCACGTCGAAACCGCCGGTGAAGGGCGCGGCGCCTGTTCCGTGCAAGGCCGGCAGAACGAGCCGCAGCGCCTCGAAGCCGGCGAAAGCGGCAAGCATCAGGACATGCAGTGGATAGATGCGGCCGAAGCGCACCAGCGCGAACCGGGCGAGGTCGTCCTGATCGGCGAGCCGGCTGCCATAGGCGCTGGCGATGACGAAACCGGAGAGCACGAAGAAGAAATCGACGAACAGATAGGAGCCGCCGACAAAGGCGCTCTGCGAGACTATCGAGGTGGTCGGGAAGTGGAACAGCGCCACCAGCAGCGCGCAGATGCCACGCCAGGAATCCAACACCAGGAAGCGCTCGCCGGCCGCCGTGTCGACACGGGTCGCCGCGGGCGCGGACGCAAGGTTGAGCAAGGCGGTCTCAGCCATAATGATACAGATCCTGTGTTGCCATGGCACTCGCCGAGCGCCGCTCCGTTTCCGCAAGCTGTGACTGGCATGTTGCGTGCCGCTTCTGTAGTTGTGGCTGCCCCGATGAAAACCGAGGATCCCTAATGGCGAATAACGAGATCGACCACGCCTTCACCGCCCGCTCCAAGACGGGCGCGTCGTTCGAGCCGACCTATGCCGGCGCGCTGTCGTTCATGCGGCGCAGATACACGAAGGACGTGAAGGGTGCGGACGCTGTCGTGTGGGGCATTCCTTTCGACGCCGCCGTCACCAATCGGCCGGGTGCGCGCTTCGGGCCGCAGGCGATCCGCCGCGCCTCGGCGATCCTCGACAACGATCCGCAATACCCGTTCTCGCGCGACCTGTTCGAGCACCTTTCGGTGGTCGACTATGGCGATTGCCTGCTCGACAGCGGCAATCACCAGAAGACCCCCGGCACGATCGAACGCGAAGCGGCCAAGATCCTGAAATCAGGCGCGTTCCTTTTGACGCTCGGCGGCGACCATTTCGTCACCTGGCCGCTGCTCAAGGCACATGCCGCGATCCACGGGCCGCTGGCCCTAGTGCAGTTCGACGCGCATCAGGACACTTGGCCGGATGACGGCAAACGCATCGATCATGGCTCCTTCGTCGCGCGCGCGGTGAATGAAGGCATCATCGACCCCGATCGCTCGATCCAGATCGGCATCCGCACCCACGCGCCCGACACGTTCGGCATCAAGATCCTGTATGGCCACGAAGTCGAGGAAATGCGCGCCTCCGATATCGCCTATGCCATCGTCGAGCGCACCGGCGGCAAGAAGACCTATCTGACCTTCGACATCGACTGCCTGGATCCCGCCTTTGCGCCGGGCACCGGCACGCCGGTGGCCGGCGGCCCTTCCTCGGCAAAGATGCTGTCGACGCTGCGCCAGCTCGGCCAGATCGATATCGTCGGCGCCGACATCGTCGAGGTTGCGCCGGCCTATGATCATGCCGATATAACGGCGATCGCCGGATCGATCATCGCCATGCACTATCTCGGCCTGTTGGCGGAGCGAAAGGCACGGCTCGACGAACTGAGCAACGGCAATCATACCGCGGTAAATTACGCTCACGGCATATAACACTGGAATCGCAAGGAATTTGGCAAGCGATGAAACCGAAAATCTTCATTGACGGCGAACATGGCACGACGGGCCTGCAGATCAGGGCGCTGCTGGCCGACCGCGGCGACCTGGAGATCATTTCCATCCCGACGGAGCGCCGCAAGGAAGCCGCGGCGCGCGCCGAATTCCTCAACGCGGCCGATGTCGCGATTCTTTGCCTGCCGGATGCGGCGGCCAAGGAAAGCGTGTCGCTGATTACGAACGACACGACCAAGGTGATCGACGCCTCGACCGCGCACCGCGTCGCCGAGGGCTGGGAATATGGCTTCGCCGAAATGGACAAGGACCAGGCGAAAAAGATCGCCAGCGCGAAACGGATCGCCAATCCTGGCTGCTGGCCGCAGGGGCCGATCGCCACGCTGCGGCCGCTGGTTTCGGCCGGCCTGCTGCCCGCCGACTTCCCGGTCACCGTCAACGGCATTTCCGGCTATTCCGGCGGTGGCCGGCCAATGATCGAGGACTATGTCGGCAAGGGCGAGGACGCGCCCGAGTTCCTGCCCTACGGGCTGACGCTGCAGCACAAGCACGTGCCGGAGCTGAGGGCCTATGCGAAGCTCTCGCACGACCCGATCATGCAGCCGGCGGTCGGCAATTTCGCGCAAGGCATGATCACGGTGGTGCCGCTGCAGCTCGGTGGCCTCGACCGCGTGCCGACTGGCGCCGAACTCCACGCAGCGATCGCGGATCATTTTGCGTCCATCAAGGGCGGCGTGGTCGAGGTAGCTCCCTATACGCATATGGAGCGCATGCCGGAGATCGACCCGGAGGTTTATAACGGCACCAACCGGATGAAGGTCTATGTGTTCGCCAATGACGAGCGGGCCCAGGCGCTGCTGATGGCTGTCTACGACAATCTCGGCAAGGGGGCGTCGGGGGCCGCGGTGCAGAACCTCGACCTGATGCTCGGCATCAAGCACTGACCAGATCAATAAAGCGCGAGCTGTCAGTCGCCGAGGCCATCCCAAAGGTGTCTCAGCTTGCGACCTTGATCTCGTTCGGCAGCGGATAAGCGCCCTTGGTGCCCCGCCAATGCGCGGCGGCGAAGCCGAGCAAGACCAGCGCGAAACCCTGATGGGTGAGCGCTAAATGCAGCGGCACTTGCATCAGCAGCGCGCCGATGCCGATCGAAGCCTGCACCACGACAAGCAGAAACAATAACGTGGCGCGGCGCGCATGTGTGGTGCCCGGCAAACGCCGCCAGGTAGCGATCATCTGCCATAGCGCCACGAGGAACACCGTGTAGGCGCCGATGCGATGTACGAACTGCACGGTCTTCGGGTTCTCGAAGAAGTTGCGCCAGGCGGGTTCGAGCAGCAAGAGATCGGACGGGATCAGCTTGCCGTCCATCAGCGGCCAGGTGTTGTAGGACATGCCGGCATCGAGGCCGGCGACCAATCCTCCAAGGTAGATCTGGATCAGCGCCAGGAGCACGATGAAGCCGGCGAGCCGCTGCGTCGAACGGTCGGCCGCAGGCTCCGAATGCGGTGCGAGACCTCGCGCGACCACCATGGTCGCGGTGAAGATCAGCGCGGCAAGCGTGAGGTGCGTTGCCAGCCGGTACTGGCTGACCGAGACACGGTCGATCAGGCCCGATGCCACCATCCACCAGCCGATGGCGCCCTGCATCCCGCCGAGCGCCAGGATGCCGACAAGCTTGAGCCCAAGGCCGCGTTCGATACGCCGCGTCGCCCAGAAGAACAGGAGCGGCAAGGCAAAGACGACGCCGACGCTGCGGGCAAGGATGCGATGCGCCCATTCCCACCAGAAGATCGACTTGAACGCCTCGATGCTCATGCCCTTGTTGAGCTCGGTATATTGCGGGATCTGCTGGTAGCGCTGGAACTCTTCCTGCCATTCGGCGGCGTTCAGCGGCGGGATCACACCATGGATCGGCTGCCATTCGGTGATCGACAGACCGGACTCGGTCAGCCGCGTCGCGCCGCCGACCAGCACCAGCGCGAACAGCACAAGCACCACGACGTACAGCCAGCCGCGCACCAAGGCGCGGTTGGTGAGGTCGCGGTCGCGTTCGGCATAAGGAGCCGTGGCGGTGATGGCGGCCATTTCGCTTTCCCGACGGTTGAAACGCGCGATTGGTGGACCAAGGCTTGCGCCGTGGCAAGACTGCACGGCGCGGCACGCCGTCGCGCCGGGCAGCGACGCTTGCGCGCGGGCTCCAATCGGCCTAAGCGGGGCCGGTCAACGAGACCGCGACATGCCCATTCGCCTGAAAAAGCTGATCGGAACCATCCTGCTGGTGGCGCTGGTCGTCATCTACGCGCTGATCGCCTCCGCCGTCGCGGTCACCAGGCTCGCCGAATATGGGCCCACCGCGCATTTGCTGTTCTTCCTGCTCAGCGGCCTGCTCTGGGTGCTGCCGGCGATGGGTATCATCAAATGGCTGATCCTCGAACCGCCACCGAAGGGCTGAAACGCCTCAGGATCAAAACCAATTACTCCGAAGCGACTGAGTTCGCCCAATATACGTCCTTCAGGACGAACCAAATTCTCTGTCCAGCAACCCCATAATGATGTCGTCCTGCCAAACCCCATTGACGAGTGCGGCTTCGCGCTCGCGCCCCTCCTCCACAAATCCGCATTTGCGATAGCAGGCGATAGCGCGGGAATTGCTCGATAACACCCGCAGGGACACACGATGCAGGCCGCGCCCGAAGGCATAACCGAGGACGAGCGTGATCGCTTCGGGACCATATCCCTTGCCGAGATACGCTTGGTCGTCGATGCCGATGGCCAAGGCCGCTCTCTTGTCCTGCCAATCTATACTGTGGAGGCGGATATGACCGACAAAGCACCCTGCATCGATCACCCAAGCACAGTTCTGTTGCTCGATGAAGCGAATGGCGGCTTCGGCTTCGCCTCTGGTAAAGGTTGCGTTTGGGTCGAATGTCCCACCGTAAGCTTCAACGATCTCGCGATTCCGTCCAAGCGCGAGCCGCGTTTCCACATCTTGGGGCATTGGCCCGCGAAGGATGAGGCGAGCGCCCCGGAGTTCGGGAAGATCGGCTGTCATTTGCAAAAGCTAAGATGTTCGCGCCTATTTGTCGAATGGCCGGCTCCACCCATCGCGTTCATTCTGCGACAACCAGATGATCAAGTGTCAACCTTAGAGCGGTTCAGCGCTTGATGGATCACCGGCCCCCTAAGTATTTGTTTTTGCGCAATTCCGAGGCGGAAAACGCCGCGCATCCTTCCTGGAATTCCTCTAGATCGTAACGACCATCTTGCCGGCATTGGCGAGCGGCGTCGTGATGCCGGACAGCATCGTGCGGATATGGGCCACGCTCTGGTAGCGGCCATTGACGGAGATGCGCGGCAGCGCATGCAGGAAGCCGGCATGCTCGGCGCGCAGCACACCGTGCCGCGTCGTCACCGCCGAGGCATAGCCCGCGTCGCGGGCAAAGCCCACCTCACGGCAGCCGACGGCGCTGGCATAGCCATATGGGTAGGCCAAATGGCGCGGCTCCTCGCCGAGCTTTTCCGCGAGGATGCGGCGGACGTCGCCGATCTCGCGGCGCGCATCGCCTTCGGAGAGCCGCTTCAAGTTGCGATGGTTGACGGTATGCGCGCCGATCGTAACCAGCGGGTGCGCCGCCATGGTGCGAAGCTCGTCCCAGTTCATCAACGTGCATGGGCGGCCCGAGCCGAATTTGTAGCCATTCGAACGAGCCAGTTCGCGCAGTGCCGCGCCTTGCTCCGCCTCGGGGACTTCCACGGTCAGCCAGACGTTCAGCCGCGCGACGGCCTGGAGCTTCCGGCCTGATGTCGAGCAATCGATGATTGTCGACCCACCCGCCATGTTCAGCGTCAGGCGCGAACTGGTGTCGACGATGTCTTCAATCACGTCCCACCAGAGGTCGGCGGCGCCGTCGATCAAGCCAGGGGCGACGTAGATGGTGATCGGGGCGCCGTGCTTTTCCAGCACCGGAAGCGCCTCGGTCATGTTGTCGCGATAGGCGTCGTCGGCGGTGATCGTGGCGAACTGCCCGCCCTTGCCGCCGACCTTGATGCGCTCGATCGCTTCATCAAGGGAGACAAAGGCATAGCCCCTTCCCTTCATGTCGGCGATGAGCCTGTCGAGGAAGGCGGGATCGATGTTCAGATGCCGATTGACGCTGTTCGGCTTCTCAGGTGTCGCGGTGACGCGGTGCAGCATCAGGATGGCGCCGATGCCGCCGACAAACGGCCGCGCCAAGGGCGCAAGACCGGAGTAGCGGGCAAGGTTCAGCGCCAGTTTCCGGATTGCCTCGCCCCCGTCGATCATTCCTTCACCTTTTGCGCCTAGGCATATCCAAGCACGAATTGCGCCTATGCGAACCCCAAGTCGGATCCAATACGTCTTAAGGATTGAGGTATGGTTGACGCCGCCGCGTCATTTGACGGCAACCGGGTCGCGGCCAAGGAGGCTTCCGCGCGATCCATGCGAGCCGATCGGGGCCGGTGGGTTGCGAGCGCAAGCGACGGTACCGGCCTGGCCGACTACGTTCAATTTTGCGCCTCGGCGCTGTTTGCGCCGGCGCAAAGCGCATCCTGGGTGAGCAACTGGGCGACCGCGACCGGCGCCGACATCGTTGTGGCGACGCTATCGTGCGATGGCCGTCCGGCACTTTCGCTGGCGCTGGAAGTCGTGCGGCGCGGCCCGTTCAAACTTGCCCGTTTCACCGGCGGTCGCCACGCCAATGGCAATTTCACGGCGACTGATCCGCGCTTCCTGCCTGCCATCGACGGCCCGGCGATCCGCTCGATGTTCAAGGAGATCGCCAGGGCGCGGCCGGACATCGATCTGATCTCGCTGGAAAGGCTGCTGCCCGACCTCGATGGCGTCGCCAACCCGCTCGCCGCGCTGCCCGGCTTCCCAAGCCCGAACCTCGCGCTCGCGGTCGACCTAGACGGCGGGTTCGACGCGCTGCTGTCGCGCTGCAGCGGCAAGCGCAAGCGTAAGAAGCACCGCTCGCAAACGCGCAAGTTCGAGGCGGTCGGCACCTTCCGCCGCATCGAGGCGCGCACCCGCGAGCAGGTCGACAGGCTGCTCGATGCCTTTCTCGATATGAAGGAAGCGCGTTTCGCCAAGATGGGCATCGCCAATGTGTTCGGCGATAAGCAAGTACGCGACTTCTTCCGAGCGCTGTTTGCCGAGGCGCTGACGCAGGAAAACCCGTCCTTCCTGCTGCACGGCCTGGAGGTGGCGGGAAAGCTGCGCGCGGTGACCGGCTCCAGCCGGTCGGGCAAGCGGTTGATCTGCGAGTTCGGCGCCATCGCCGAGGACGATCTCGCCTTCACCAGCCCCGGCGATTTCCTGTTCTTCGACAATATCCAGGAAGCCTGCGATCTCGGCTTCGATGTCTACGACTTCTCGGTCGGCGACGAGCCTTACAAACGGCTCTGGTGCGATATCGAGATCCAGCATTTCGAGGTGCTTGCGCCGCTGACGTTGAAGGGCCGCGCACTGGCAACGACCATGCGGCAAGGCGCGCGCGCCAAAGCCTTCATCAAGAACAACCCGACGGTCTGGAAACTGACCAAGATGCTGCGCCGCAAGACGGCGCGTCAGGCTGCGCCCGCTCCAGCCGAGGACGATAACTGATCGTCGCCCCTAAACAGTCGGCCGAGTTCCTTCAGCACCGCCGCGTTCTTCGCGCCACCTTCAGGCCGCCG
The DNA here is from genome assembly GCF_033977265.1 of Mesorhizobium australafricanum. Lineage (NCBI taxonomy): Bacteria > Pseudomonadati > Pseudomonadota > Alphaproteobacteria > Hyphomicrobiales > Phyllobacteriaceae > Mesorhizobium > Mesorhizobium australafricanum. Next base: position 57,770 of record NZ_JAVIIT010000003.1, read on the forward strand.
AGCGGCGACCCGGCACCGGCGTTCCGGGCGGCTCATGGCCTACCGGCGTCACCAGCGTGAGATTGGGATAGCCGTTCTCGATCAGCTTGACAGCGGCCTGCGTCACCTGATCGTCGGCCTCCAGCATCGACAGGAAGACCTCGGTGCCGTCGCCGACCAGGCGCCCGATGCCTTGCGCGTCGGCCGGACCGCATTCGACCACGACGAGGTCGTAGGCCGTGGTCAGCGACTGCATGATGATCGGCAAGCGGTCGGCGGCGCGCATGGCGCGCACCGGATCGGCGGTGCCGACAGGGACGACATGCGCATCCGAATATAGATCGGGATGGATGACGTCGCTGAACTGCGCCTCAGAGGCCAGAAGGTTGGTGATGCCGGGGAAGAGGCTTGAGTCCAGCATCGGCCGCGACGCCGCTCCCGATGCGGTGAGATCGAGCAGCAGCACGCGCAGGCCGGCGTCCGAAACTTCGCGCGCCACCAGCACGGCGGACGCGGCCGCCTCGTCGCCTTCGGGCGAAACGAAGATCGCGCGCGCCGCGCCGGAAGCGATCAGCTTCTCGGCCGCCTTGTCGACATCGATTTCGCCGAGCCTGGATGGAAGCGGTTCGGGTTTCGGCTCAGGGATAGATTGCTTTGCCTCGATGGACCCTGGCTCGATCGCCTGGCTCTCCGATATCCGAGGCAGCCTCTCCGGCAATCGTTCGCTGGCAACAGCCGCCTCATAGGGAGCCAAAGGACTGTCATCGTCTTCGACTTCGGCGACCACTGGTTCGGTGCGTGCAGCAGGCATCGCCACCTGCTCTATATTCTCGAAGCGGGCACCCGGGGCCGGACGCATTGCGCGGCCGGAGAACAGTTCGCCAAGCAGCGTGCCGATCGCCGTCAACAGCAACGAAGCGGCGGCGGCGGCCCCGGTGATCGGCCCGATCTTCGGGAAATAGGGCTGCGACGGCACCTGGGCCTTCGCGATCAGGCTCGCCGCGACTGGCAGGTATTTGCGGTCCTTGCGAGATGCCACCGCGTTGTAGCTTGCCATATAGGATTCAAGCTGTTGGCGCTGAACGTTCGCATCGCGCTGCAAGGCGTCCAGTTGCACCTGCTGCTCGCCGGCGCGCGCCGAGGCGGCCTTTAGGGTGTTGACGTCCGCAACCAGCTGATCCTCGCGGGCCTTGGCCGTCTGGGCCTGAGCCGACAGCCCCCGAATGATCTTTTGAGCCTCATTGCGTATCTGGCCGTCGAGGTCGGCAAGCTGCGACTTCAGCGCCCGAATGCGCGGATGGTTGTCCAGCAGGGTCGTGGAAAGATCGGCAATGCTGGCCCTGAGCTCCACCTGGCGCTCACGCAGGCGCTGGATCAGGTCGGAAGACAGGACTTCCGGCACGCTGTCCAGCGAAGCGCCGTTCTGCAGCGCCCGGCGCACGCTCTCGGCGCTCGCCTCGGCGGCGGCGCGACCGGCTCGCACGCGCGACAATTCACTCGACAATTCAGAGAGCTGCTGCGTTGGAAGCACCGAATTGTTGCCGCCCATCAGAAGGTCCGACTGGGCGCGGAAGGCTGCGACCTTCGCCTCGGCGTCCCTCACGCGATTCTGCAGGTCGGCGATTTCCGGCGCGAGAAAGTCGGTGGCGGCGGCGTTCGATTCGAGCTTGGCATCACTCTTCGAGGCGATGTAGGCGTCGGCAATGCCGTTCGCGATCTCAGCGGCAAGCCTGGGGTCCTTCGAGGCGAACTCGATCGCGATCGCGCGGGTCTTTTCAACGGCGTAGACATTGAGCTTGTCGTGCATTGCGTTCAACACGCGCTCGTCCGGTGGGATGTCGAAGGGATCGCTCTTCAAGCCGACAAGAACAAGCACGCGCCCGAGCGCCGACATCTTCAGCGTTTCGTCGAACTCCGGCAACTTGTCCAGGTTGAGCTTGGTCGCCACCTGCTTGAGGATGTCGGGCGAGGAAATGATCTGAACCTGGGTGGCCACGCCCTGCTCGTCGAGAATAGGCTTGTCGTCGTCGTTGGTGCCCGGCGGCCGGGTAAACTCCGATTCCCGCGAGCCGATCTCCAACTTGGCCGTCGCCTTATAATAGGGCGCCGCGAGCCAGGCGAAAGCAAAGGCCATCCCGGTGACCAGAAGCGTGATAAAAACAATGCGCAGCCAGTTCCGCCCCAGACTGGCGAAAAGCTGTCTCAGGTCGACGTCGACGTCTGCGGCCGCGGACTGAACGGACATGCATCCTGCTCCGAACTTTGAGTCGAGGATGGACCGTAAACAGCTATGGTAACTCACCCGTTAAGATCGGCGTGCGGGCTTATTAGAGGGCACTCAAAGAAGGCCGGGCGAAAGCAATAGAACAATTGAGCTTTTTGCCGATCTGCGCTGTCCCGAACCGCACTCCTTTACCGCCCATTAACCCTAACAGGATGATAACGGACGCACTTTCCTGGGGTTGGCCGCGGCTTGCGGCAAGAGCGATGAAGGTTCCTGGCCGGTCATGAAAAGCACAGCTTCCCTCCTTCACGCTTTGCTTGCTCTGTCGCTGCTCACCGGCTGCTCGAGCTACCGACCGACACCGGCCGCCTTCCATGAAGTGCTCGATCAGCCCTACCGACTCGGCGCCGGCGACCGCGTCCGGGTCACGGTCTTCGAGCAGGACGGATTGACCAACACCTACAGCGTGGACCAGTCCGGCTATCTCTCATTCCCGCTGGTCGGCGCGGTGCCGGCGCGCGGCCACACCGCGCAGCAGCTGGAAAAAGAAATCGCCGACAAATTGCGCCAGGGATATTTGCGCGATCCCGACGTTTCGGTGGAGATCGACCGCTATCGGCCGATCTTCGTGATGGGCGAAGTCGGTGCCGCCGGCCAGTATTCCTACGTGCCGGGCCTCACCGTCCAGAAAGCCGTCGCCATCGCCGGCGGCTTCACGCCGCGCGCCAATCAGGAGAGCGTCGACATCACCCGCGACATCAATGGCAAGGTGATGACCGGGCGGGTGGTGACATCCGACCCACTGCTGCCCGGCGATACCGTCTACGTCCGCGAACGCTTGTTCTGAAAACTGCCGTGGCGGCGAATCTCAGGATCGTCCACTGCTTTCGCTCACCTGTCGGAGGAATCTTCCGGCATGTACGCGACCTGACCGAGGCACAGGTCGCTGCCGGCCATTCGGTCGGCATCGTTTGCGACTCGACCACCGGCGGTGACTATGAAGAGCGCTTGTTCGAGACGATGAAAGACAGCCTGGCGCTCGGCATCCATCGCACGCCGATGCAGCGCCATGTCGGGCCGGGCGACCTCGCCTCGGCCTGGCGCACCTACCGAATCATCCAGGAATTGCGGCCGGACGTGCTGCACGGGCACGGCGCCAAGGGTGGCGCCTATGCTCGGCTGTTCGGCTCACTGTTGCGGGTATCAAGGTTTCGCGTTGCCCGCCTTTATTCGCCGCATGGCGGCTCCCTCCACTATGACGAAACGACGGCGACAGGAAAACTGTTCTTCGGCCTGGAGCGCTTCATGGCGCGCTTCACCGACTGCCTGCTGTTCGTTTCCGACTACGAGCGGAAAACCTATCGCCGCAAAGTCGGCGAACCGCCCATACCCAACCGGCTTGTCTATAACGGCCTGCGCGCCACCGAGTTCGAGCCGGTGGGGACGGCGGCAAACGCCGCCGATTTCTTATACATCGGCATGATGCGCGACCTGAAAGGCCCGGATATCTTCATCGATGCGCTGGCTTCGGCCGGCAGCGCGTTGGGCCGTCCGCTGAGCGCCGTAATGGTCGGCGACGGCGACGACCTGCCGCGCTACCACGCACAGGTCGAACGGCTCGGCCTCAAGAGCCATGTCCGTTTCCTGCCGCCTATGCCGGCGCGGCAGGCCTTTGCACTGGCGGATCAGATCGTCGTGCCCTCCCGCGCGGAGGCGATGCCCTATATTGTGCTAGAGGCTCTCGCCGCCGGCATGCCGATGATCGCGACCGCGGTCGGCGGCATTCCGGAAATCTTCGGCGAGGGCTCCCCTGCCCTGATCCGGCCGGATCCCGGCGAGCTTGCCGGCAAGATGGGCACGGCGTTCGGCGACCGCGATGCTTACCGGAAGGTGATGCCGCAGACCGACGAGCTCAAGGCCCGGTTCGGAGCCGATGTAATGGCGGACGAGATCGAGAAGGCCTATTTCGCGGCGCTGAACAACTAGGCCTTTGCCACACAACAACTCCAAAACCACCGGTTGTTTCAAGGCTTTCTTAGCTCTCTTTTGCTAAGCAGTTGCGCGAAGCTGGCGGACAGTTCCCATGAATGAGATCGACCCCGCGCACCGCTTTTCCATCGATGCGGTGCGCAACTACGACGCTCCCGCCGGGAGCGAAAAACCTGGCGGCATCAACGATGTCGCGCGTCAGGTCGCCTCGCAATACCGGCGCGATACCATGTCGCCGATCATGGTCAGCGGCGTGCTGCGCATGGTCGAGTTCGCGATACTCTTCCTGTCGGGGCTCGGCGTCTATTTCTACTATGTCGGCTTCTTCATTTATCTGGCCTGGCAATATCCGCTGGCGATCGCCGCGACGTCGTTCCTGGCCGTGGTGCTGCTCGACGTGACCGACTGCTACCAGATCGCGGCGCTGATGCGCCCGCTGGCCAATTTCGGCCGCGTGCTGCTCGTCTGGGCCGGCAGCTTCGCGCTGATGGCGCTCACCGCCTTCGCCATCAAGGCTTCGGAAGACTTTTCGCGCCTGTTGTTCGGCACCTGGTTCGTGGCCGGCTTCGTGCTGATCTTCGGCCTCAGGCTGGTGATGTCGACGCTGATCCGGCGCTGGGCGCGCGACGGCCGCATGGAGCGCCGTGCGCTTATCGTCGGCGGCGGCAAGGCTGCTGAACAGCTCATCCGCTCGGTCGAGAGGCAGCCCTACAACGATATCCGCATCTGCGGCATCTTCGACGACCGCAACGACAAGCGCTCGCCGCCGATCGTCGCCGGCTATCCGAAGCTCGGCACGATCTCGGAGCTGATCGAATTCGCCCGCATCGCGCGCATCGATATGCTGATCGTGTCGCTGCCGCTGACCGCCGAATCGCGCGTCTTGCAGCTTCTGAAGAAGCTCTGGGTGCTGCCGGTCGATATCCGGCTCTCGGCGCATTCGAACGCGCTGCAGTTCCGGCCGCGCGCCTATTCCTATATCGGCTCGGTGCCGATGCTCGACATCTTCGACAAGCCGATCAATGACTGGGATTCGGTTGCCAAGCGCGCCTTCGACATCGTCTTCTCGCTGATCGGCATCATCGTCTTCTCGCCGGTGATGCTCGCCACGGCGATCGCCATCAAGCTCGACAGCAAGGGGCCGGTGCTGTTCAAGCAGAAGCGGCACGGCTTCAACAACGAGACGATCGAGGTCTACAAGTTCCGCTCGATGTTTACCGACCGGTCCGACCCGACCGCCAAGCAGACGGTGACCAGGAACGATCCGCGCGTCACCCGCGTCGGCCGCTTCATCCGCAGGACCTCGATCGACGAACTGCCGCAATTCTTCAACTCGCTCTTCGGCTCGCTGTCGCTGGTCGGGCCGCGCCCGCATGCCATCGCCGCGCAGTCGCACAATCTGCTCTACAACGAAGTGGTCGACGGCTACTTCGCCCGCCACAAGGTCAAGCCCGGCGTCACAGGCTGGGCGCAAATCAATGGCTGGCGCGGCGAGATGGACACAAACGAAAAGATCCGCATGCGCACCGAATACGACCTCTATTACATCGAGAACTGGTCGATGCTGTTCGACCTGCGCATCCTGTTCCTGACGCCGATCCGCCTGCTCAACACGGAAAACGCCTATTGAGCGCCATCGCCCATGAATTGCCGGCGCCGGCGGTCAACAGGTTGCCGCCCTCGGCGGTCAACAGGTTGCCGCCCTCGGCGGTCAACGCCAAGCTGATTTCGCTGATTGCGTCGGCGGCGATCGGCGTCGGCATCCTGCTCTCCGGCTTCGTCATCAGCGAGCCCGCGCCTTACGAAATCTACATGGCCGGGCTGATCGCGGTCTGGGCATTGTTCGGCCTCAGGATCTCGCGCGCCATCGTGCCGTTGCTGGTGCTCCTGGTGGCGATGAATATCGGCGGCATGATCGCGATGACGCAGATGGCGGATCTCGCCAACACGCCGCTCTATCTCGCCGTCTCGCTGTTTCTCGCCTTCAGCGCGGTGTTCTTCGCTTCGGTGACCTCGGTCCAGCCAAGCCTCTACCGGCTGATCTTCATCGCCTATGTGGTGTCGGCGGTGGCAACGTCGCTGCTCGGCATCGCCGGTTATTTCCATGCCTTTCCGGGCGCGGAGATGTTCACCAAATACGACCGCGCCGCCGGCGCCTTCCAGGACCCGAACGTGTTCGGGCCGTTCCTGGTGCTGCCCGGAACCTATCTGCTCTATCTGCTCTTGACCGGTCCGGTGGCGCGCATGCCGCTTTTGGCGGTGCCGCTGCTCATCATCACCGCCGGCATCTTCTTCTCCTTCTCGCGCGGCGCCTGGGGCATGTTCGCGGTGTCGGCGGTGCTGCTCACCGCGTGCCTCTTCCTGCAGAGCGCCAGCGGCATGTTTCGGCTGCGGGTGGTGGTGATGACGATCGCGGCCGTGGCGCTGCTCGTCATCGCCATCCTGGTCATCCTGCAACTGCCCGGCGTATCGGACATGTTCACCCAGCGCGCGCAGCTCGAGCAGAGCTACGATTCGGCGCGGCTTGGCCGCTTCGCCCGCTATGCGATCGGCTTCCAGCTGGCGATGGAGCATCCGTTCGGCATCGGCCCGCTGGTCTTCGGCACGATCTATGGCGAGGACACGCACGACATCTGGCTGAAGGCGCTGATGGACTATGGCTGGCTGGGCTTCGTGTCGTTCCTGACGCTGACGCTATGGACGATCGGCGCCGGCTTCCGCATCCTTTTGCGCGACCGGCCCTGGCAGCCCTATCTGCTTTGCGCCTATGTCGCCTATCTCGGCAATATCGGGCTCGGCACCTTCATCGACATCGACCACTGGCGCCATCTCTATCTGCTGATGGGATTGGTGTGGGGCGCCATCGCGCTGGAATATCGGCATCAGCGGCAGTTGCGGCTGGCCAAGCCCGCATCTCTTCTTGCAATTTCGCCTGCGCGATAGGCACCGAATTCGGTTGACCCGCACCGCCTTATCACGATACATCGCCACCCGGTCCGGAGTGTAGCGCAGCCCGGTAGCGCACTTGACTGGGGGTCAAGGGGTCGTCGGTTCGAATCCGGCCACTCCGACCATTTAAATCCTTGAAATCCCCCAATTATTTTGAAAGGCGCCGCTTGGCGCCTTTAGCAATTTCGGAACGAAAGGCGCTCAAATCGCCCGTTTCGGAACGCTGAGTCCCGAAAAAGTCCCGAAGTAGACCCGCGAATGTTCCGCATTCGTCCCGGATGATTCTGCCTAAACCCGCAGCCCACTAGGAACCACGACATTGAAAATACGATCAGCGCGGCCGGTGCGGCAAGCACTGAGTCCGCGGGGATTTCGCACTCTGGCGAAGTTCAATTTTGAGGTGACGCCAGACGTCACGGTTTATGACTGCAGTCTGGTCATGGCGCCAGACGGAAACGTCCTGCTGTACGGCCCTGGCCGCGAAGCGAGCACGCTTTCCGTATCGCGCACCGCCCGCCAGCAAATCATTGAGATGGCGCTCCGCGCCGTGGGGATGGATCTGAATGTCAAAGCATCAGCCTAAAGAGACACTGCTCGACCTGATAGAGGTCGGCGACACTGCCCGCTTGGGCGACTTCTTCTACACCAGCCCGCGAAGGCCAAAGGCATCGTTAAGGTGCGGCCCGCCGACGTCGAATGGGACCACTACACGTTCACGCATGAAATGCTTCAGCCGGCTGAAATCGACCCTGCCGACATGGACGAGGCGATGCGCTGGTGCGTCCTAGTTGACGACATTCCCGAATGCGACGCCGGCACCAAGGCACTGATGTATCTGGAGCGCGATACCGGCGTCATGATAATTGCCGCGCTGTCTGGTCCTGAACATGACCATGACATTGCGATCCGCATGGTGGCGCGAGACCTAAAGGCCGAACAGGCGAATGCACCTGCTCGTAAGGTATTGCGAGAGACTGCCAGGATCGCCGACAACCAGAACAACCAGAAGATCGGCAAGTTCACCATCACGCGATTCCGTGACCTCGGCAAAGCCAAGCCCAAGCCTGTCGTCGTCAAAGGCGTTCGGTACGCCGACGAGATTTCCTACATGGTGGCCAAGCCTGGCGGCGGCAAGTCGGTGCTCGAGGCGGCTGATGCGCCTGTGCAGCCGCTCCTGGCGGGTTGCACATGCTGGCACCCGCGCGGTGACTCTGCGTGGCCGGTGGAGTTGGCCGTTTATCGGCGGTTAGCTACGTGACGCACTTCACAAATCGCTAATGCAACTCCGTGGTAGGCTTGTCAGTCGGAATTTACCGACATTTCAAACTTGGGAGACGTCCATGCCTGGTGAGGAAATTGTCAAGAAGGTGGACCCGTTTGACGAACATAGCATGGCGCACAAATGGAAACACGGCACAGGAACAGAGGCAGGCGGCGGCGATGGATCCAAACAGGAAGGCGCCTATGCGAGCTATTTCGCCGGTTGCTCTGACTGCCCGCAGGCTGGCGGGTGGAAAGGGCCAAGTCACCCGACGCGTGAGGCTGCTCAAGCTGACGCCGATGCTCATAACGACAGCCATCCTGGCCATAGGGCTTCGGTAGTGGCGTTCTAACCTATAGTTCGACGTTGCCGCGCAGCTTGCGGCGGGAATCACCCGCCGCATCCATGCAATATGACCCGCTTGGGTTCGAGCTGCAAATGAACTCCGCGAAATTGGCGAGGGTCGATGATTGGCCATGAGGCGCCCGCCATCCAATGCCAGCCTTCATTTCCCGGGGTCGGAGTTCCATATGTCCCGGTAGAGCTTCCAGCTGCCGTCCTGACCCTTCTTCCAGACCACCACATACTTCCCAGCGGCATCCACCAGCTTCGAATCCTTGCCTGGCGCCTTGAGGGAGAAACTGCCGGACTCGAACGCAAAATCTCCGCTTTCCTGAACGTCAAGCGTGGTGAGCTTGAGCTCCGATATGCCCATATCGATCGCGCCCTGCCATAGCTTCTGGATATTTTGGCGGCCGTCGACTCGCGCCATATCTGGCGGGAATGCAGCCGCATCATCCGCATACTTTGACGCGACCCCAGCCGCATCTTTGCCGTTGTACGCCTTCACGAACTCGGCATTAGCGGCTTCAATGGCTTCTTTCGTAGACTGGGCCTGGGCAGATCCCATGCAGAGCGACGTGAAAACGACGGCCAGCAGACAACGCTTGAATGTCATTTCATCCTCCCGTGTTCCGGTTTCTGGTTACCAGTTCCTCCAAGGTGAAGAGCATTCGTCCGAATGGTCTTGAGCCTCATCCTATATTAATTTAACTATTGCTAATATGCCATGCAAATTGCTGGCTGCCGATCCAACTGCCCTGCCCTCACTGCGCTTCCTCGGTCCGCGTCACGGAGCTTGTGCCCATCGGCGCCAGCGTTGACGGTCACGTCTTCCGTCGACGATGAGTTCGGCATGGAGTGTTGATAGGTTTGTTAATGCGTCCCGGAGTATGAGGTTTTCCAGGCAGCACCGAGAGTTCTGAACACCGCTTCAAAAGAATTGCAGCTAGATACTCTCACAGCCGAGGCACTCTGCATGGAACCGAGGTCTTCTCCAGTTGTGTCGGACTTGACGCAGTTGACCAGCTTGCGGTTCTTCGCAGCCGTCTGTGTGCTTGCATTTCATTCCGCCGACGTCAGCGGAGCGCCATATCTGGTCGCCAATTTCGTGAAGAACGGCTATCTCGGCGTCTCGTTTTTCTTCCTGTTATCCGGATTCATCCTCACCCATTCCTACTTCGACAAGATGTCGGATTGGGGCGACGTTCGACGGTTCGCCATAGCGAGATTTGCCAGAATTTATCCGGTCTATCTCCTTGCCCTTGTTGTGGCTCTGCCGCTGTTAACCCTGCCTTTTGATTATCCGCTTGCATCACTGGCGACACTTGGCCTCATTCAGGCCTGGGGTGCACCGACGTCGGAGCTTGGATTCTTCTGGAATCCTCCGGGCTGGACGCTTTCGATCGAATTCTTTTTCTACCTTATGTTCCCGTTGCTGCTTGCCCTCCTTTCAAGACTTACGAATGCAGCCCTGTGGGTGAGCTTGGCAGTTACGGTGCTGATCTTCGCCGTTATGTGCCTGCCGGGCCTCGGACCGACGGGTTACCTTGCGTTCGGCTGGATGGAGCTGGTGCCTCTCCCGCTTCTGAGGCTGCCCGAATTCATGACCGGCATAATTTGCGCCTTGCTGTTTCGGGCCGGCGCGCTCAATCGTTTTCGCAGCGACTTGGCCGCCATTCTGGCCATGGCGTTCACGGTAGCCACGCTTATCGCGACAAGCACGCAGACGACAGGATGTTTCGCGGCAATAGGCTTCGTTGCCCTGATTGCGACTTGCGCCGTGAATGACGGTATCGTTCAACGCGCGCTGTCTTACAGGCCGCTCTTGCTGCTGGGCAAAGCCAGCTATGCCCTCTACCTCCTTCAAATCCCGGTTCGAGGGTGGACTCTGGTGATATTCACCGGAGAATGGAATTGGGTCGGACGCCTTTTGTATCTGCCCTTGCTGATCATTGTTTCGGTCGTCGTCTTCATTCTGATCGAGGAACCCGCCCGCAAGCTCCTCCGCGGTTCGATTCCGAAGCGGGCGAGCCCTTCCGTCGCATAATTCAAGCCGTATGCGCCGCGAGCATGCGGCGCGCGCTTTCCTCGTCGGTGATCAGGATGGTCGGCGCGATCAGGTTCATGGCGCCGAGCAGCGCCGCGGTCTTCTCCGCGCCGCCGGAGGTGAGGATGCGGATCGGAGCCTTGCGCAGGCGGTCGACATCCACCGACATCACATGGCTGTTGACGGGATGGTCGACCAGATCGCCATTGCGGTCGTAGAAATGGAACAGCAGGTCGCCGACCGCGCCTCGCGCCAGCAGGGCCTCCCGGTCCGCTTCCTTGAGGAAGCCGCCGCGCGAGAAGGTGGTGGCCGAAGCGATGCCGCCGACGCTCAGCAGAACGGCATCGAGCGCGTCGGCCATTTCAAAAACCTCCTGCAGGCCGCAACGCTCGACCAGCGCGATCTTGGTCTCGACGCTGTCGACGACCGCCGGCGTCGGCATCAGATAGCCGTCGCCCTGGAAGATCTGGGCGAAGCGCCAGGCGAACTCGGCCGGGTTGACCCGGCGCGCGATGCCAACACCGCCGAGCAGCGAAATCACCTTGAAATCGGTCAGCGACTTGGCGCTGATGAACGGCAAGGAGTTGAACAGCGTCACGCCCCAGCCGACACCGACCTGCATGCCGGATTTCATCGCGTCGGACAGGAACATGCCGGTCTTGGCGGCGATTGCCGGGATCGGATCGGCACTAGGGTCGGTGAGCGGCGCGACCAGCGCTTGCTGCAGGCCGAAGGTCTTTTCCAGCGCCCGCTCCAGCCGCACGATCTCGGAGAGCTCGCTCTCGATGGTGATCTTGACCTCGTTGCGCGCCCTCGCTTCCGCCAGCATGCGCACGATGGTGACGCGGCCGACGCCGAGCACGTCGGCGATCTCGTTTTGCGTCATCTGCTCGACGAAATACATCCAGGCGGCGCGGATCCTGAGGCGGTCGGTCCGGCTCTCAGTGACGACCTGCTCGGCCGCTTCCGCTGTCGCCTTGCCGTTTACGGATTCGTCCTGCCGTCGCCTGCCCAAGTTCCCCTCCGCGATACAACTGCCGTCGCCGATTCTGCATGCTGGTTAAATATCGCCTATTGATCTACCAATCGATACGAACAATCTAGAGAGGGCGACTGGCACCCCGAAGCCATGGTCGGCTTCAGCATTTCGAGGCGATTGGCGATGCTGCGACAAATTTCCGAAGATGTCCGCGTCAACCTGAAGGATCGGCTTCGGGAACTGCGCGATGCCATCCGCCAGAACCGCCACGACAGCGCCGGCGAGACCTCGCACGATATCGCCGGCAATTTGCCGCCCTTTCCGGGCCGCAGCCTGCTTGGCCATGCCGCCAGCGCTGTCGACGAGGCGCTGACAATCGCCGAATCCTTCGTTCCGCATTCCCGGCCGCTCAAGGTCGACGGCACGACCGTCAAAAGCCTTCGGGCTTATTTCCCGGAAGGTAATGAAGACCGGCAGATCAGCGGCGAACGTCAGTTCAGGCGCGACATGTATTATCTGACCCGTGCGGTTCTCGCCGGCTACGGGGTCGACAATCCGCGCGTTCACGAGGCGAGTTTTTCCGCCGTGCACGCCGCGATGCGCAAGCGCCACGCCGATCTTCTGGCTGGCGCGACGGCAGACGCGGCATCCACGGATCAGGTCGCGGCCGCCTGCGCCGCCCTGCTCGTCGAATGCCTCAACCACCGTCCGGTTCAGCCGGGCGAGATCGGTACGGGCCCGGCGATCGCCGGCGACCGGTCTCTCGACATCAAATGCCTTGCGCCTGTTGTTCTTGCCTGCGGACTGGCGACGAAGGCGGACGGCGGCACGCCGGAGCCCGACATTCTCGAGATTGCGGTGCTGGCGGCCGAGGTGCGGGAGGATCGCATCCGGCAGGCCTGCGCCCAGGCGAATGCGGTGCAGGAACTGATACCGGTTCTCGCCACCCTGCTTGCGCATCTGACGTAACCGCCGCGACGATCCGCTATCTTTCGGCAGCCATGGCCGCGATGGTCTTCTTGGCGCGCTGGATCGAGGCCGGGCTCATGCTGAGCTCGGTCAGGCCCATCTTGATGAAGGCCGGGATCAGATCCGGACGGCCGGCGGCCTCGCCGCACATGCCCACCATGATGCCGGCGGCGACACCGGCCCTGGCCGTCAGCTCGATCGCCGACATCACCGCCGGATTGGTGACGTCATTAAGCTTGGCGACCGTCGGATTGAGGCGGTCGGCCGCCATGATGTACTGGGTGAGATCGTTGGTGCCGATCGAGAAGAACGCCACCTCTTTTGCCAGCGCTGGCGCAATCAGCACGGCGGCCGGCGTCTCGATCATCACGCCGAGGTCGAAGCTTGCATGCGGCACGCCCTCAGCCTGCAGTTCCGCAGCGCATTCATCGACCAGCGCGCGGGTGCGCGTCACCTCCGCAATCTCCGAAACCATCGGCAGCATCACCTTGATGTTGCCTTGGATGGCGGCGCGCAGCAGCGCCCGCAGCTGGCGCTTGAAGATATCGGGTCGGTCGAGACACATGCGGATGCCGCGCCAGCCGAGGAAGGGATTTTCCTCGTCGGGAAATTCGATGCCGGCGATCGGTTTGTCGCCACCGATGTCGAGCGTGCGCACGATGACCGAATGCGGCGCAAACGCCTTGGCCAAAGCGCTGTAGGTCTCGGCCTGCATGTCTTCCGACGGCAGGTGCATGTGGCGCATGAAGAGCAGCTCGGTGCGGAACAGGCCGACGCCCATGGCGCCGGCTTCCTGCGCCGCCTCGATCTCCTCGAGCGAACCGATATTGGCCGCGACCTCGATCACCGTGCCGTCGGCGCGGGTAGGCGTCACGCCCTTGAATACCTTGAGGCCCGCGCGCTCCTGTGCCGCCGCCTCGACACGCCGGGCGAAATCGGCACGCGCCGCCTCGTCAGGATCGACGATCACATGCCCGGCATTGCCGTCGATCGCCACCTGCCTGGCGGTGCGCAACTCGTTGACCTTGTCGCCAAGACCCAGCACCGCCGGGATGCCGTGCGAGCGCGCGATGATGGCGATGTGCGAGGTGGCGCCGCCATGGCCGCAGACCACGCCGCCGATGCGCTTCAGCGGCGCGCGCGCCAGATCCCAGGCGCCGATGTCATCGGCAATCAGGATCGCGCCCTGCGGAATGGTCTCCAGGCTGACCTCGTCCTGGCCGAGCAGCACCAGGCATATCTGCCGGCCGACGGCATGGACGTCGTCGGCCCGGGCGTTGAGATAATGGTCGTCGACCGCGCTGAAATCGGCGGCGACGGTGGCTGCGGCGGCAATGACCGCCGAAACCGCATCGTCGCCGCCCTGGATCAGCCTTTCGACCTCGCCGGTCAAGCTGTCGTCGGCGGCGATGTCGCGCAGCGCCGCGACGATGCCACGGTCACCGGCCGAGAGACTGTCTTCGGCAAGCGTACGATCCATTCGCGCCTGGACCGCGGCGACAGCGCTGCGGAAGCGTTTGCGTTCGCCCTCGATCTCATCGGCCTGCAGGCGCCTCCCCGGTCCCGCAATCTCGGGTGGGAAATGGGCAAAGGCCGGCCCGATGGCCACCCCTTCGCTGGCGGCGACGCCCTGCAGTTTCGGTGTTCCATCCGCCTGTGCGGCAGCCGGTGATGCTGCCTCGGGAGCGGCTGCGGAGGCGGCTTCGACCGCCTCGCCATCGTCGTCGAGACCGGCGCGCGGGTTCTCCAGATAGCCGATCAGCGCCTCGATTGCTTCGATCGCGTCGGCGCCGTTGGCGCGCACGGTGACTTCCTGGTTTTCCTTGACCGCCAGCAGCATGAGCTTGACCGAGCTCTTGGCGCTGACCGCCTTGCCGTCCTTGACCAGCTCGACATCGGATTCGAAACCCTTGGCGAGCTTCACGAACCGCGTGGCGGGACGGGCGTGCAAACCTTCGTGCACTCTGACGATGGTCGAGCGTTCCATGGCAATACTCTAGATTTGGGCGCCGTCGACAGACAGCGCGGATATTATCAGGCGGCGATGGTGATGACAGCGCCTGGCGTTAGCGCCGCCACGAGCGCTCCGGTATCGACCTCGGATGCGCAGACTTCGCCCGGTCTTTCGGCCTCGGTCGCTCCATTGAAGGAGATGACGACGTGGCCCATCTCCCGGACCTTGCTCCATGCGGTGGAACCAACCGCCGTTATCGTCGCCGACACCGGTCCGAGCGTGATCGAGGCGCCCTTTTGCGGCGCGTCGTCGCTGGGTCCCTGCTCCATGCTGTGCAGCACGGAAACCTCGGCCAGTTCGGGAGGCGAGCCATCCGCGAAAAGGATGACCACGCCGCCCTCGGCGAGGTCCGCCACTTCGGGTCCAATTGCCGTGACCCGTGTCTTGAGAAGAACCGACATATGGCGAACCTCGTTTTTTTAGAACACGATCAGGGAGACGACCCATGCGATCAGCACGGAGACCGGGCCCATGATCTGGCGGCTGATGAGCACCGCCGGCACGCCGATCTCGATCGTCTTCGGCTTGGCCTCACCGAGCGCCAGACCGACGGGAACGAAGTCGCAGCCCACCTGGGTGTTGTAGGCAAACAGCGCCGGCAGAGCCATTGCGGGCGAGATGGTGCCGTTGGCGATCTGCGGGCCAATGATGGCGACGCCGATGACCTGCGCGATGACCGCGCCCGGCCCCAGGATGGGCGACAGGAACGGCAGGCCGCAGATGGCCGAGATGACCAGCAGGCCGACGATGTTGTTGGCAAGCGGACCCATCGGCTGCGCCAGCACGTCGCCGATGCCGGTGTAGAGGATCAGGCCGATCAGCATGGTCACGAAGGCCATGAAGGGCAGCACATTGCGGATGACCTGATCGATGGTACGGCGGCCGGCGTTGAAGAAGATGCCGACGACGCGGCCCATGACGCGGCCGATCGAGCTGATCAGGCCGATCATCCCGCCTTCGCTCGGCAGCGGCTGTGGCGCCGCAGCCGCAGTTTTGTTGCTTGAACTCATCGATGCTGCTCCCCCCGCAGTGGTGACCGCCTCGGATCCGTCCGCCATTACGACGTTGGCCGGCTTGACGCCCGAAACGTAGATGTCTTCCGTGATGAACTGGGCGAGCGGACCCGCCTGGCCGACCGGCGTCAGATTGACGGTCGGGATGCGCTTGCGCGGATAGACGCCGCAGCGCGCGGTGCCGCCGCAATCGACGACGACGACAGCCATCTCGCTTTCGATCGGCGGCGCCTTGAAGCCGTCTACGGCCTCGGCGCCGGTCATGTCGGCGATGAGCTGCGCCACCGGATGAATGCCGCCGCCGGTTACCGACACGACCTTGCTGCGCTGCTCGGTCGGCTCGATGACCAGCGGGCCACCCCAACCGGTGGAGCCCCTTGAGATCTTTACTGCCTTGTATGTCTTGGCCATGGTGTCCTCCCGCCCTTTAGAGCTCGACGCCCTGGCGGCGCGCCATGATGGCCGTGATGCGCTCGGTCAGGATGCCCTTCAGCAGGATGACGACGAGGCCGACAAGGGCGTACCAGATGGCCACCTTGACGTGATAGCCGCTGGCGATGACGCCTCGCTTCTCGAGGTCGAGCAGCGCGACCAGCATGCCGCCCCAGACGAAATATTCACCGGGGTTGATATGCGGGAAGAGGCCGAGCGGCGGATGCACGTAAGACACTGCCGCGTCGTAGAAGGCAGGCTTATGCCTTTCTTCCAGGAACGAGCCGAAGGTGTAAGCCATCGGGTTGGTGAGGAAGAACACCGACAGCACCGGCAGCACGGTGTAGCGGGTCAGCGCTATGCGGCCGGCGCCTCGCGCCAGGCCATGGACGCGCTCCTCGCCGACCAGTTCGGTGACGGCGTAGAAGGCGGTCATCAGCACGACCAGCGTAGGGATGATGCCGGTGACGAAGCCGGCGAACACTTCGCCGCCCTTCTGGAAGATGCCGATGAAGTATTTGCCGATCGCGGTCAGCCAGCCGAGCTGCTCTTCCTGCTGCACGTTCTTCAGCTGTTCCTTCAGCTGATCGGCGGTGACCGGCGCGCTGTCGGTCTGCGCCTGCGCCAGGACCACGAGATGATCGGTGGCGTGCTCGACGCCGAGCTTGCCGTGCCAGGCAGCATCCGAGACCATGGTGCCTGCCACATGCAGGTTATGCACCGCCAGGTCGGCATGCTGCGCCAATAACGAAATTATAGACATTTCTCCTCCTTATGACCCCTGCCGGTCATTCCCAGCCGGCTGCCGGCGTCGTTTAAGCCCTTGCTACGTTCAAGCCGGACAGGCCCGGCTTCTTCCCCGGCTCCGACCGCGCGCGGTCGATCTGCTCGATCGCCCGTTTCACGGCCTCGGCCACACCGGGTTCCCCCTCCCCCATGATCGCAGGGTTGGACCGGAGTCGATCGAGGGGGATGCCCTCGAATTCTTCATGTCGCTTGAATTTGGTCAGCACCGAACGGCCGCTCATGACCATCATGCGGCGCACGATGAGGTCCGGCGTCACGACGATGAGCGCGATGGTGCCCTTGGCCAGCCGGCCGCGGAAGTTGCCGGCGCCGACGAAGCCGTCCTTGTACTGATTGGTGACGCCTTTGAAGACGTCCGAATAGTGCCGCATCTGCAGCCAGACGCCGAGCGATTGCAGCGCCCAGACAACAAACAGCAGAAGCAGAGCCCACTGCCAGATCGCCATTTCGGTTTCCTCCCGAGTCTCTTTCTCCGGCGCATATTGAACGGAGGCGAGATGACCCGAAAGTGAGAACATTTGTTTCCAAGAATGTCAACATGTATTATATTGGTCGCCGTAACGCTCCACAGGCGACTGGCCGATTTCGGCATCGGCGGCGCCTGTGCTAGCCTGTCTTCAATTGGGATGTGAGACATGGACCTGCCCTTCAGGCACGAACTGGCGCTTATGCCGGACCTTCGCCACCGACTGCGGCAGTTGCGCTGGTTTCGCGCCACGTTCCGCAGCAGCGCGAAGGTGGTGTCGGAAACATTCGGCGTGCGCTTCGAGATCGACGAGGCCAAGCTGACGCGCGCCTTTCTCGACTGGATCGAGGTGATGGAAGCGCAGAAGCGATTCGCGGCGATAGACCGTGCGGACTTCATCGTCTTCGCCGCCGGGCTGGTGCTGCGCGAGCTGATCCGGCAGGCGCCGGCGCGCGAGATCTCCGGCCTCACCGACATGATCGAGTCGGAGGCCAATGCCGGCACGGCGGAAATCGTGCGCTTCTGGCCGGAGGGATTTCTCTATACCAACTACTGCGTGTCGGCGATCCTGGCTGTGCACGAGCAGGAGTTCGGCACGGCGCCCAGCATCGACAAATGCGCCGACGACCTGCGCACCTGGTGGTCCTATCGCGAGAACGCGACGGAAATGCCCGCTTACGCCGTGGCTTTCCTCGACCGCTTCCTCGGCGCCGAGCCCAACTGGATCACGCCAGACCGCGCCCAGTCGCGCCAGGCCATGCAGCGCGCGCTTGGGTCCTCGCCGGTCAGCGAGGCGCTGCGCCAGCTTTGATGGTCGGCCGCTTACTATTGAACATCTGACTTTTTACCGATAGCGATGTGCAACATTGATATCGAAGCCGGGAGAGGCGCGTGGGGCGATCCAGACTGATGATTTTCGACTGCGACGGCGTTCTCGTCGACAGCGAGCCGCTGGCCGCCAAAGCCTATGAGCGCGTCTATGAGAAGCACGGCATGCCCGGCGTCCATGGCGGCGTCATCGCGCAATGCATCGGCATGAAGCAGTCCGACATCATCGTCAAAATCAAGGAGCTGACCGGCCATCAGTTCCCGCCCGCAGCCGACGGCGACATCTGGGCCGAGACCAAGCTGCTCTTTTCCGAAGAGTTGAAGCCGACGCCGGGCATTGTGCCGTTCTTGAGCGCGCTTGCCGGCGACCGCTGCGTTGCCTCGTCATCCTCGGTCGAACGCATCAACCACAGCCTGTCGGTGACCGACCTGTCGCGCTTCTTTGGCGAGGCGATCTTCTCCTCCTCGATGGTGAAGAACGGCAAACCGGCGCCCGACATCTTCCTCTACGCGGCCGAGAAGATGGGCGCCAAGCCGGCCGACTGCATCGTGGTCGAGGATTCGCCGTTCGGCGTCCAGGGCGCGGTGGCAGCCGGCATGATCGCCATCGGCTATACCGGTGGCGGGCATACTTATCCCGAGCACGGCGCGCGGCTGAAAGCTGCCGGAGCTGATTTCATCTGCGCCGACTGGCATGAGGTTGCCCGGCAGTTGGCGGGGCTTGGCGTGCCGGCCTGAGCTCAGGCGACGCGCTTTAAGTCTTGATGCATGTCGTTGTCCCAGAACCGCTGCACACTTCTGGGCGACATGCATTAGCGAAGACTGGGGAAGCGACGCCGGGT
The DNA here is from genome assembly GCF_033977265.1 of Mesorhizobium australafricanum. NCBI lineage: Bacteria > Pseudomonadati > Pseudomonadota > Alphaproteobacteria > Hyphomicrobiales > Phyllobacteriaceae > Mesorhizobium > Mesorhizobium australafricanum. The sequence goes on from NZ_JAVIIT010000003.1 coordinate 76,911, forward strand.
CCAGTCACCGGGCGGGACCACTCCCCCCACACGGAAGTTGAAGGACAGGACCCTCGTCGCATCAGCGTCGACCTCGCAGCGGAAGCTCAGATCGTACCATTGCGTTGTCGTGCTGAAGGCGGCCTGCGGAGGGTTGAGAACATTGCCTTGCTTCAGGGGAATGGTCGGGAGCCATTTCGGCGAGTAGTCGGCGCTTTGCAATTCCTGGTTCAGAACGTTGGCGCAAAGATTGGCAACGCGCTGATCGCGCGGCACGTTCTCCATCGAGCTTGTGGCCAGCGCGTTACCGGTTGCACCCGGCGAGTAAAGCTTTCGGACACCCGGCAGGCCGGAATAGATCGGCGATCCCGCAACCTCGCTGTCGGCGGAGTTCGACCTTCCCGGGTTCCCGCCTGGCGCTCTCAAGGCTCTTGCGGATTTGAACTTCATCGCCTTGGAAGGTTTAGGCTTTGCCTTTTCGGCTGAGGATGGAGGCGCGGGCTTGTCGCCGGGCTCGGCAGTCAGTGGCTTTGGCGGCGCGACCGCCTGCTGTTCGGTGGTTTGAGGCGGCGTCTCCTGTTTGTCGGGCTGCTGCTTTCCGGCATCCTCAGTGGCCTGCTTCTCCTCGCTTTGCGTGTCCGGCGCGGCGGTTGCCGGCTTCTCTTGAGCCTTGCTGGAATCCGCCTGCTGCTCGGGCGTTGCGGACGGAGCCGCCTCGTTCGGCGCGGGCTTTGGTGCGACCGGCGGCTTCGCAGGTTCAGTCTGGGCTGGCGACGGCGCGTTGGCTGGAGCGCTGCCTCCGTCGGCTGATTTCTCCGGGCCGGTATCCTTCTCGCCATACTGGAAAACGGGCTTCAGAACCGGGATGTCCCGCGGTTTCGGCGGCTGCGGAGGCGGTGGCTTTTGCACGGCCTGCTCAGGTGGCTTTTCAGCCTTCTTTTCAGGCGTCGGCTCCGGCGGCTTTGGAGCGGGCTTTGGCTTGGGCTGATCGGGTGGCGGCACGATCGCGACGTTGACCGGCTGTTCCTGCTGATCCGGCTGTTGCTCGGGTCTCGGCAAGCCAAAGAACAGGAACGCCGCGATCAGGGCATGCAGGAATAGCGATGCGGCCAAGGCCCACCGCCAATTCCGAAACCATTCCCGCATCTTGCCGTTCATTGCGCCCGATGTGGAACGAAATGACGGCGGCTTCAAGCACTTGCCGGGATTCGCGCGAGCTGCCGGCCTGACAAGTCGGTGATCGAAGGGCCATGCGGCGCAAGATCAAGGCCCTGCAAGGATTGGTCTACACCAGCATGCCCATCGGGTTTTCGATCAAGCGCTTGAAGGCACCGAGCAGCTCGGCGCCGAGCGCGCCGTCGACGGCCCGGTGATCGGTGGACAAAGTCACCGACATCACATTGGCAATCTTGATCTCGCCGCTCTTGACCACCGCGCGCTGCTCGCCGGCGCCGACCGCCAGGATCGTCGCGTGCGGCGGGTTGATGACGGCGGCAAAGTCCTTGATGCCGAACATGCCGAGATTGGACACCGCCGTGGTGCCGCCCTGGTACTCTTCCGGCTTCAGCTTGCGGCTTCTGGCACGGCTCGCCAGGTCCTTCATCTCGTTGGAGATGGTGGACAGCGTCTTTTCATCGGCATGGCGGATGATCGGCGTGATCAGGCCACCGGGGATCGACACGGCGACGCCGACATCGGCGTGCTTGTGCTTGACCATGGCGCTGTCGGTCCACGAGGCGTTCGCATCCGGCACCGCCATCAGCGCCATGGCCATGGCTTTGATGACCATGTCGTTGACCGAGAGCTTGTAGGCCGGCGCCTCGCCCTTTTCGGTCTTCTTCATCGGTGCCGCCGCATTGAGCTGCGTGCGCAGCGCCAACAGCGCATCGAGTTCGCAATCCAGCGTCAGATAGAAATGCGGAATGGTGCTCTTGGCCTCGACCAGGCGGCGCGCGATGGTCTTGCGCATATTGTCATGCGGCACGAGCTCATAGGAGCCTTCGGCAAACAGCTTCAGCACCTGGTCGTCCGACATAGGCTTGGGCGCGGTGGCCGGAGCGGACGGCGGGGCTTCGGCCGGAATCTCGGCGACCGGCTGAGCAACGGCGGCCGCGCCTTTCGCGGCGACCGCGGCCTCAACGTCGGCGCGCACAACACGGCCGCGCGGGCCGCTGCCCTCTATGCCGGCAATCGAAAGACCTGCCTCGCGTGCCAAGCGACGAGCAAGCGGCGTCGCGCGTGCGGCCGAAGGCGATTGGCCAATCTCCCCCCCAGGGGGGGAGATACCCGGCAGGGCAGAGGGGGGCGCGACAGAGTGAGACGTTGGCGGGACAGCGCCCCCCTCCGTCGACTGCGTCGACATCTCCCCCACAGGGGGGGAGATTGGAGTCTCGTTCTGCGCCGCCTCAGCCGAATACACCTCGTCGTCGGCATAGATCCAGGCAACGGGCTCACCGACGGGAATGTCGACGCGCTCCTTGCCGGTGACGTTGCGCAGCGTGCCGCTGGCAGGCGCATCGATCTCCATCGCCGCCTTGTCGGTCTCGATCTCGAAGAGCACGTCGCCCTTCTTGACGTGCGCGCCTTCCTCGGCGAACCAGCGCGATATCTGGCCGGTCGCCATGTCCATGTCGACCTTGGGAAGAATGACTTCGGTCGGCATCGCTCAGCGGACCCCTTTCACCAGGTCACGCGCGGCGGCGACGATATCGGGGACCTGCGGTACCGTCGCCTTTTCCAGATCCGGATTGTAGGGGATCGGCGTCTCGGCACCGCCGAGGCGCACGATCGGCGCATCGAGATAATCGAACGCCTCGCTTTCTGCGACCAGCGCGCTTACTTCCGCGCCGATGCCGAGCGTCTTTACCGCTTCGTAGACGCAGAGCAGGCGCGAGGTTTTCTTCACGCTGTCGATGACGGTCTGCCTGTCAAGCGGCCTGATCGTGCGCAGATCGACCACCTCGATGTCGATGCCCTCGCCTTCCAAAGTCGCCGCGGCGTCGAGCGCCTTCTGCACCATGATCGATGTCGCGACGATGGTGAGATCGCGGCCCTCGCGCCGGATCTCGGCCTTGCCGATCGGCACGGTGTAGTGGCCCTCCGGCACATGGCCCTTCATCTTGTAGAGCAGCTTGTGCTCGAAGATCATGACCGGGTCCGGATCGGCGACCGCGGCAAGCAGCATGCCCTTGGCATCGTGCGGCGTCGCCGGCTGGATGACCTTGAGGCCAGGCACATGGCCGAGCCAGGCTTCGAGGCTCTGGCTGTGCTGCGCGGCCGCACCGGTGCCGGAGCCGGCGGGGAAACGCATCACCACCGGCACCGAGACCTCGCCGCCAAGCATGAAGCGCATCTTGGCGGCCTGGTTGACGATCTGCTCCATGCCGAGCGTTGCGAAATCCGAGAACTGGAATTCGAAGATCGGCCGCATGCCGGTGACGGCCGCGCCCACCGCGACGCCCGCGCCGCCCAGTTCCGAAATCGGCGTGTCGATCACCCGATCGGTACCGTAGCGCTCGACCAGATCGCCGGTCACCTGGAAAGCGCCGCCATAGACGCCGATATCCTCGCCCATCAGGAAGACACGGTCGTCCATGTCCATGGCGATCGCCATGGCTTCCTGGATCGCCTGGGCGTAGCTCAGTTCACGCACCGCGGCATCCATCACGCATGCTCCGTGTAAACATAGTCCTCAAGGGTGGCGATCTCCGGCGCCGGGCTCGCCTTGGCGAACTCGATGCCGTCGGCGATCTCACGGGTGACCGCGTCGCGGATCGCCTGGATGCCCTGATCGTCGATGAAGCCGAAATCGCGCAGCTCGGTCTCGAAGAGCGCGATCGGATCGCGGTTCTCCATCCAATCCTCGATCTCTTCCTTGGTGCGGTAGCGGTTGCGGTCGCTCTTGGAATGGCCGCGATGGCGGTAGGTCTTCGATTCGATCAGCGTCGGCCCCTCGCCGGCCCGCGCCCGCTCGACCGCCTTGAAAGACGCCTCGGCCACCTCGGAGAAGATGTTGCCGTTGACGATGACGCCGGGCATCGCATAGGCGGCCGCGCGCTCGGCAATGTTCTTCACAGCGGTCGAGCGCGCCGTCGAGGTGGACATGCCATAGCCGTTGTTCTCGCACACGAAGACCACCGGCAGCTTCCAGATCGCCGCCATGTTCAGCGCCTCGTGAAAGGCGCCTTCATTGTTGGCGCCGTCGCCGAAGAAGGAGACCACGACCTTGCCGGTCTTCATCATCTTGGACGAGAGCGCCGCACCGACCGCAATCGGAATGCCGCCGGCAACGATGCCATTGGCGCCGAGATTGCCCTTGGCGACATCGGCGATATGCATGGAGCCGCCGCGGCCCTTGCAGTAGCCGGTGGTCTTGCCGAAGAACTCCGCGAACATGCGGCTGACTTCGGCGCCCTTGGCAATGCAATGACCATGACCGCGATGCGTCGAGGTGATCTGGTCATCCTCGGCGAGCGGCATGCAGATGCCCATGGCGCTCGCTTCCTGGCCGATCGACAAATGCATGGTGCCGTGGATGAGGCCGCGCGTGTAGCACTCTTCCGCGCCCTCTTCGAAGCGGCGGATGAGGTACATCTTGTGGAGCACCTCTGTGAGCTGCTCCGGGCTGTATTGGCGATAGACGAAAGGCGGGTTGGCGCGGCTATCCACGACGGCTTTGCTGGCTCCGGCCATGATCACGCCTCCACGGTACCGTAAACGAGCTTGTCCTGGCGGGCGCGCAATTCGGCGATCTTCGAGCCCGGCGCGAGCGCTGCATTGGCATAGGTGATGAGCTCGCCCTTCTTGATCGGTTGGGTGACCGAGCCGCCCTGCAGCAGGCCGCAGGGGATGGCCCGCGCCGCATGGGCTTCCGGCGCAGTCATGATCCAGGCGCGATAGCAATACTCACCGATGGCATCGAGCTTGTCGCCGGGCTTCATATCCTTCTTGGCGACGGCGCAGACTTCGGCCACCGGCTTGGCCAGCGGCACCATGTCGGCCTTGCCGTAGAGCACGACGCGCGCGCAGGTGAGCGGCACTTCCAGCGAGGTCAAGTGATAGGGGCGATGGAAGGTGAAGTACGGGCCCTTGCCCATCTTGAGGTCTTCCATGCGTTCGGAAATGCGCGGATGCGACATGTCGGCGACGACGAAGACGCCGGGCGCCACACCCTTGCCGATCGAATAGTCGACCACGCCGACCTTGGACAGCACGCCGCCGTCCTTCTCGGGCACCAGCACCTTCGACAATTCGCCGAGTGTCGCCGACGGGCCGTGCATGCCGGGCTTGTCGGGCACCAGCCCGGTCGCATTGGCGATCGCCGCCATCTCGACCATGGTTTTCGAGCCGTCGACGAATTCGACCAGCATGCGCACATTCATGTGCCGGCGCTTCGCCTCCTCCTCATAATCGGGAGGCGTGGCGTCGATGTTGAGCGGGTTGTTCTTGCCCTTGCCGGCGGCGACGATCGGATGGCCCATGGCGGAGACGAACTCGATCAGTTCCATGCAGGAAGACGGCTCATCGCCCGCGCCCAGCGAATAGGTGACGCCCAACCGGTCGGCTTCGGCCTTGAGGTAGGCGCCGATGGTGACGTCGGCCTCGACATTCATCATCACCAGATGCTTGCCATGCTCCATGGCGCGCAGGCCGATCTCGGCCCCGACGGCCGGAACGCCGGTCGCGTCGATGACGACGTCGATCAGGTCATTGCCGATGACAAGGCTGGAATCGTTGGTGACGGCGATCTTGCCCGCCTCCATGGCGGACGTCATCGCCGCGGCATTCGAAACCTCGCGCGCATGGCCAGTTTCCTGGAAGGCGATATCGACCGCCTTGCTGGCCGCCGGCAGGTTGAGTTCGGAAATGGCGCCGATCTCGATGCCGGACATATGGGCGACGCGGGTAACGATGTCGGTTCCCATTTCGCCGGAGCCGATCAGGCCGATGCGGATGGGCTTGCCGGACTTGGCGCGCTCATCGAGGTCACGGGCAAGGCCCGTCAACGAAATATTGGAAGCCATGCCGCTTATTCCTCCCACATCGCATGCTGTTCGATTGCTTGACGGGTATTGAACATCTGTATTTCTGTCAAGACTAATGTCCAAATCTTTGACCATTTGTCGCCGCTTTTCGCGTTGGTCGAGGCGCAACGGCTAAAGGCGCGGGCGGCGGGCGCCTGCACCAAACAAAATGGAAGCGAGCGCCCGCGACCGAATGCCGGTCAAAGCCGCGCGACGGCCTTTTCGCGAACCACGAAGAGATATCTAGGCGGCAATTGCTACTGGCAAACGTCGACCCATACGGCGCCGACCAGATCGGCCATGCGCTGCGGCGTGATGCGCACCGCAGCATTGGTGGCGCCGGCAGCGGGAACGACTTCGCCGAAGGGCTTGAGCGACAGATCGCAATAGATGGGCAGCGGTGCCGGCAAGCCGAACGGGCAGACGCCGCCTGGCGGATGGCTGGTGGCCGCCAGCACTTCCTCGCCACCAAGCATGCGCGGCTTGCCGCCCATCCTGTCCTTGAACTTGCGGTTGTCGAGCCTGGCGACGCCGCTGGTGACAACCAGCATGGTCTCGTCGCCGACGCGCAGGCAGATCGTCTTGGCGATCTGCGCCGGCGTGACGCCATGGGCCTCGGCCGCCAGCGCCACCGTTGCCGAGCTTGCTTCGGTGACGATGACTTCGATGTCGGGCGCATGCTGCGCGAAGAAGGCGCGAACCGATTCCAAGCTCATCGTTAACCCCTCGTCAGGTCTGTCGAACAGCAGCGATCGCCGAATCGCATGGCGCAGCCGTTATTGGCAAGAGCCAGCGCCTCTGCCTTGCAGGCACTAAAAAGCCCGCCGGGCAAAACCTCGGCGGGCTCTCGGATGGACGCTTTTGGCGTCTCTATTGCTGCATGGGCCGATTCTCGGCGGCCGGCACCCTGATCAATTCCTCTTCCGGCATCTGCAATGCCGAGGCAATGCGCCGGAGCTTGGCGGGATCGGCGTCCTTGCCGTCCTCGATGTCGATGATCTCGCCCACGGCCAGGCCGCAGGTCAAAGAGAGTTCCTCGATCGTGTATCCCCTGGTTTCGCGAGCGGCTTTAAACGGATTGAGGCCGGACGCGGCAATGATGTCGTTGGAAACAGCGTTTCGTACGGTGTTGGGCATGGCAACTCCTTGAGATGAAACAGGGTCGGATGAAATGTGGCGTTGCCCGAGACGGGCGGGAGAATGCTCGTTAACAAATGATTTGCCAAGAGCCTCGGCCGTCACGCCATCGTGAAGCGGCATTTTCCGGTCGGATATCGCAGGCCTCGTACATGTAAGGTCGTACGGCGTTCAATCAAGTTCTTTCGAGGGTCCGCGATCGGATTCGCCGGCATTTTCGCGTCTCGATTCGTTAGCCACCAGCTCCGATGAAGAAGCATCACTATCATCACCGCAAGCATCATCGCCATCATCGTCATCACCACCACCACAAGAAGGTGGCGAAGAAGGCATGATCTATCCCTGTTGCTGATGGGAAGGCACGTTCTTGCTTGTTGAGTGGTCCGGTCTTCCCTTCGGAGTTTTTCCGCGTAAGCATCCGGTGATGCCGTACCGCACTCCGGATCTGATGGGAACCAGCGCCGACCTGCCGGCCAGGCACCGTCTGGCGCTGATGGCTGCCCGAATCCTCCTCACCCTTCGCCATCCGCTGCTCGTTGCCCGCTTCGCCGGAAGGTTGGGCTATCTGCCGAATCCGGCCGCCCCGACGCGCTACAACGAGCTGATGCTGTGGCGGAAGATCACCGACCACAATCCACTGTTCGTGAAGCTGACCGACAAGCTGGCTGCAAAGACTTATATCCGCGCCGCCTGTCCCGAGGTGCCGGTGCCTGAAACGCTATGGTCCGGCCGGAATCCGGAAGACATCCCGGCGGAACTGCTTGCCGGGCAAATCGTCGTCAAAACCAATCACGGCTGCGCGATGAACATCTTCGTTTCCGGCAACCGGCCCGAGCGGTCGGAGATCGTCCGCAAGACGAAGCGGTGGATCAGGAAACGCTATGGGCGACGCAATGGCGAATGGGCCTACTGGTCGATCGAGCCCACAGTCTTCGTCGAAGAGAGGCTGACACTCGCAAGCACATCGATCGCCACCGACATCAAGGTTCATGTCTGTGGCGGCGACATCAGTCATGTCTGGGCCGAGGACAAGCTCGCCGGGCGCTCGCATCTGTTCGACGGCGACGGCCGTCCGTTACCCGGACGTGATCCCGACTATCCGCGGGAGGACCAATCCCTGCCGGTCAGTCCCGCCCTGCTCGACTTTGTCCGACAGGCGGTAGCGTTGGCGCCACGGATCGCCGGCGACCTCGATCATGCCAGGATCGATTTCCTGGTTACGGACAGGGGTCTCTATGCCGGCGAGATATGCATCTATTCCGCGGCCGGCTACGGCACATGGTCTAACCCTGTCATCGCCGAGCGGCTTGAACGGCTTTGGCGGCTCGAAGAGTCGGCCTATCTCAGGCGACGGCATCGCGGGGTAAGCCGCCTCTATGCCGAGGCGTTGCATGCCAGATGCGCGGTGCGCGCCGCCAAGGAGAGTCACGCTGAGGTCGACCCGAAGAGCAAGATCAAGCTCGCTCGCTGATCGCAGCCTCCGGCATGGAAATGGCGGCCACAACATGCCGCCGCCATTTCTATCTCGAATCCGAGAAGATCAGCGCCGGCTGATGAGAAGGCCGGCAAGCAGCCCGACCACGACCAGCCCGACTGCGACGGCCGTTGCCGGATGGTCGCGCGCGGACCGCTCGAGCGCCCTGCCCCTGCGCCTTATCGCCGGCAGCGCCTCGTGCAGGCGATCGGCAAGCTGTGAGTAATAGTCGGACGCCGCCTCGCGGCCATCTTCGTAGTAGGCGTCACCCCGCTTGGCCAAAACCTTCTTGAGATCGTTCAATTGTCGCGAGAGCGCCGCGACCTGCTTGTCGAGATCAAGGTCGGAGAGGGTCGAAAACGATGCCATGCCTGTTGTCCTTCTCTTCGAGAGAAGGCCTAACGCATGGACGCAGCGCCAGTTCCGGCGGTCGGACGGAGCGGCGGCAGATCGAACGATGACCGATCAACGAACCTGGTCGAGCAGGCGTTTGCATTCCAGCAGGTCGAACAGCGCCTCCTGCAGCAAGGCACGGTTGTCGCGTGACAATTTCGAAGCGTCAGGTTGAACCGGACCTTCGTCGTCGCCCTTGCCGAGACCAAAGAAGCGGCGGCTGGGCTTCACCTTGGGCTGGCCGACAAGCGCATCCTCGTCGCCGCGCGGCTGCGCGGCCGCCGTCAGTGGCACCTGCTCGGCCTGACGACGCTGGGCAATCGCTTCCACGGCTGCCATGTCGCCATTGCCGATGGCGACCAGAAAATGGTTGCCGTTCTCGCGCAACAGCTTCTGCACGCCTTTGATCGTATAGCCCTGATCGTAGAGCATATGCCGGATGCCCTTGATCAGCTCGACGTCCTGCGGCCGGTAGTAGCGGCGGCCGCCGCCGCGCTTCATCGGCTTGATCTGGGTGAAGCGCGTTTCCCAGAAACGCAGCACGTGCTGCGGCAGATCGAGATCTTCCGCGACTTCGCTGATGGTGCGGAAAGCGTCGGGGCTCTTGTCCATGGGCCAATCCTCCACACTGGACCGCGATCCGGTGCATGATGCCGAATCGTGCCTTATTTCAGCGATTTATGAAACGATATTCAAGCCCAGCGTCAAAACGGCCAGTGGTTTTCAACCGCATTCGCCAGCAAACTACTTGCCGCCCTTGCCCTTGCTGTTCTGATGCGAGCGCAGGATCCGGCTCTTGAGCACGTTCGACGATTTGAACGTCATCACACGGCGCGGCAGGATCGGCACTTCCTCGCCGGTCTTGGGATTGCGGCCGATGCGCTCGTTCTTGGAGCGGACATGGAAGGTGGCAAAGGACGACAGCTTGACCGTCTCACCCCGAACAATGGCTTCGCAGATTTCGTCCAGCACGGCCTCGACGAGTTCCGCCGATTCAGTTCGCGACAAGCCAACCTTCCGGTAAACGGCTTCAGCAAGGTCGGCACGCGTAAGTGTCTTTCCCCCCATGCGACCGTCCCATCTGTTCGCAAAAATGTAAATCGATACAGGCAAAGGCTGAGCCTAAGTAATTGATCCGGCAAGGTCAAGAACCGAACCGGCGCGTTCGGCACTTACCAGCGGAGCAACACCGCGCCCCAGGTGAAACCTCCACCCATCGCCTCGAGAAGCACCAGGTCACCCTTCTTGATGCGGCCGTCGGCGACGGCCACCGCGAGAGCGAGCGGCACGGAGGCAGCCGAGGTGTTACCGTGTAAATCGACGGTGACCACCACTTTCTGCTCGGCAATCCCGAGCTTCTTGGCGGAAGCGTCAATAATCCGTTTATTGGCCTGATGCGGCACGAACCAGTCGAGGTCCTGCGCACTTATGCCGGCCTCACCGAAGGTCGCCTCAATGACATCGGTGATCATGCCGACGGCATGCTTGAACACCTCACGGCCTTCCATCCTGAGATGGCCAACGGTTCCCGTCGTCGAAGGGCCGCCGTCGACGAAGAGCTTGTCCTTGTGCACGCCGTCGGAGCGCAGGCTCGCCGCCAGCACGCCGCGATCGGTGATCGCACCGGTTCCTTCTTCGGCTTCGAGAACCAGCGCTCCGGCGCCGTCGCCGAACAGCACACAGGTCGAACGGTCGTTCCAGTCGAGGATGCGCGAGAAGGTTTCAGAACCGATCACCAGGACGCGTCTGGCCAACCCGCCACGGATATAAAGGTCGGCGGTGGCGACGGCATAGACGAAGCCCGAGCACACGGCCTGCATGTCGAAGGCAAAGCCGTGATGCATGCCGAGCCGGTTCTGGATGTCGACCGCGGTTGCCGGAAAGGTATTGTTTGGCGTCGACGTCGCCAGAATGATGAGGTCGATATCGGCAGGCGTCATACCGGCGCTGTCGAGCGCGGCGCGCGCGGCCGCCTCGCCCAGCGAGGCCGTCGTCTCGTCATCGGCCGCGACGTGGCGCTGGCGAATGCCGGTGCGCTGGACGATCCACTCGTCGGAGGTCTCGACCATGCCTTCGAAATCGGCATTCTTCATGATGCGGCGGGGCAGCGCGGCACCGTTGCCGCGCACGACTGATCTGATCAAAGCTCTTTCCTATTCCTCGACGTCGGCGGCGACGCCGGATTTCCTGTTTGCCTGGGCAGTCGGGTTGCGCGCATGGAACAGATCGAGGTCGGCCTCGATCCGGTCAAGCAGATTGTTGCGCACCATGTCGTAGCCGAGCTCGATGGCCGCCGCGAAGCCATCCGAATCGGCGCCGCCATGGCTTTTCACCACGATGCCGTTCAACCCCAGGAAGACGCCGCCATTGGAGCGACCGACATCCATCTTCTCGCGCAGCCTGTCGAAAGCGCCCTTGGCGAAGACGTAACCGATCTTGGCCATCAGCGTGCGGCTCATGGCGGCGCGCAGATAGCCGGCGATCTGCCTTGCGGTGCCTTCGGCGGTCTTGAGCGCGATGTTGCCGGCAAAGCCCTCCGTGACCACCACGTCGACCGTGCCCTTGCCGATATCGTCGCCTTCGACGAAGCCGCGATAATTCATCGAGGCCATGTTGGCCTCGCGCAGCATGCGGCCGGCCTCCTTGACCTCTTCCTGGCCCTTGATTTCCTCGACGCCGACATTGAGCAGGCCAACGCTCGGCCGCTCGACGCCGAACACCGAACGCGCCATGCCGGTGCCCAGAATGGCGAAATCGATAAGTTGGTGCGCGTCCGCGCCGATGGTGGCGCCGACATCGAGCACCACGCTTTCGCCGCGCGTCGTCGGCCAGAGCGCCGCGATCGCCGGACGGTCGATGGTGGCCATGGTGCGCAGGCAGAATTTCGACATCGCCATCAGCGCACCGGTGTTGCCGGCCGAGATGCAGGCCTGCGCGCCGCCGTTCTTTACCGCCTCGACGGCCTTCCACATCGACGACTTCCAGCGGCCGTGGCGCAGCGCCTGGCTCGGCTTGTCGTCCATGCGCACGGCGATCTCGCAATGGACGAACTCGCTTACTTCGGCGAGTTTCGGGAACTTGGCGAGTTCGGGGCGCACCACGTCCTCGCGGCCATAGATGACGAAGCGGATATCAGGGCGGCGGATGGCGACCGTCATCAGCGCCGGGATGACCACGCTCGGTCCGTGATCGCCGCCCATGGCATCGATGGAAATCCTGATCACGTAGTGCTTTTCTCACGGTTTGCCTGGCTTGCGGGGGGCGCCTGCCAAGGTAAGGGGGCTCGCGAAGGTTCGGCGAAAATAGCGGTTTTGCGCCTGCGCACAACCAACTTTTCCAAAATCCGGACCACTCTCAGGATTTTCCAAGCAGCGAACGCAGCTTTTTGTGGAATTCGCTTTCCTCGGGCTGGTCGTCACCAGCGACGTCGAGAGAGGCTCCCGGCTTGCGCGGATAGGGGTCGATCGCCAGACCGAAAAATTGTTCGGCCAGCGCGCCGACGTCGATGGTTTCGCCGGAAAATGTCTCTGGACTGTCCGGTCCGTCGGCGTCCAGGATGATCTCGCCGCCGCCCTCGAAGCCCTCGCGCCCAAGCTTCGACTGCTCGGGCAGAAACAACGCTTCGACCGGCTCGTCGATGTGGGCGGTTACCGGCTCCAGGGTCACGATGCAGGCCTGTGTGATGTCGGCTTCGACGCGGCCAGTGAGCCTGACGCCGTTGCGCCTCCAGGAGGCTACGAGCAGCTCGGCGCGATAGCTTTCGACCGAAAGCAAGTCATGTTCGGCGGCAAGCGCTTCGCGCTGGCGCTCATCGGCTACGACCACGACAGGCAGGCCCTTTTGCGGCAGCCGCGCGACATTGGCGATAAAGGATACCGGGCTGCGTAATTCGGCGTCTTTCATCATCGCCTCCTCACGCCGCCCCGGCAGCCGGGAACGCGGCCGTGCCGGCGGCGATCGATTCGGCCGGCTGCGCGGCAAGCTTTTGCGAGGCCTGGCAAACATAGTCCGCCAGCAGCGGTGCCTGCGGCCAGGGGCCGGCGTCCGGCCTGACGTTGCGGGCAAGCGCCGCCGCGAGCGCCGCGCGGTCGTCTTGCTTGAGGGCATCGTCATAAGCGGCCGTGCGACCGTAAAACATCTTTGCCAGCTTCTTCATGCGTTTGGGCACGCCGACATCGCTGATGCCAAGCTCGCGCAGCGAATGCTCGACATCGAGGAAGAACTCGTCGATCAGCACTTGCGCGACCTCGGCCGCAGCACCCTGCTCGCCATGCAGGCGGTGCTGGACGAGGTACATGTGCAGCGACAGCATCTCGAAGCGGCCAAGCGGCGTATCCGGCACATTCCAGTCGGAATAAAACACCGTTTGCCGCGCCGCCGCCACGATTTGTGCGTAGAGCGCGTCGGTGATGGCGCGGTTGGCATTGCGTTCGCGGCCAAAAAGGCGCTGGAACATTGAGGGCGGTCTCCCGGGGACCTGTTGTTTGATTTGGCCTTGTTGCATCGGCATGCAAGCTGGTTTACCGGTTTTGCGGCCCAGCGCAAGTTGCGGGGATGTCATGGAGAATTGTTGTTGGGTGCGCTGAAATTCAAGTCGTTCTTTGCGCCCGCCCCAGTGGGCGTGGCTTCGCTGCTGATTGTGGTATCAGCGCTTTCTGCCTGCAATTCGTCCAAGATGTTCGGCGATCTCCATCCAAGCGAAACGCTGACGAAAGGCTACGTCATCGACCAGCAGGCCATCGATTCGGTGCCGGTAGGCTCCAGCCGCGAGCAGGTGATTCTGGCGTTGGGCACGCCGTCGACGACGGCGACCTTCGACAACGAGGCCTTCTACTACATCTCGCAAACGCGCAAGCGCTATGTCGCCTTCGACAATCCTCGCATCATCGACCAGCATGTGCTGGCGGTCTATTTCGGTGCCGACGGCCGCGTCACCCAGATCGCAAATTACGGCCTGAAGGACGGCAAGGTCTTCGACTTCATCTCGAGGACAACGCCGACCGGCGGCAAGGACCAGAACTTCCTCAGCCAGGTCATCAACGGCGCCAGCAAGCTGGCGCCCGGCATCCCGGGTGGCGGTGGCGGCACGCCCTGAGTTTGCTCACCCCTGCAGCCTGGATAGACAAGACCCGCCATTGGCGGGTCTTTTGCTGCCGGCCGAAGGCAAGTCGGCTGCGCTTGCTTATGCTCATCTGGCCACGTATGACGTCGCGGCGATTTCCGGGGGCAGGATATGAGCGACAGCGATCGTATTATACCACAAGGCTGGATGGCGACGGGCACGCCTGACCACCAGACCGTGACATCCGACTGGCTTGCCGTCGATGCGCCGGCGATCGACGGCGTGACGTTCAAGGAAATCCGACCTGTCGCGACTTCGACCGGTTATCTCACCGAAGTCTTTCGTGAGGAATGGGGTCTGGATGGGCTCCCCGTCGGGCAGGTCTTTCAGCGCAGTCTTTATCCCGGCGGAGTGAGCGGATGGCATGCTCATGGCGTCACCACGGACCGGCTTTTTTGCTCGGTAGGCAGCGTTCGGATTTCGCTGTTCGACGGTCGCAAGGCCTCGCCGACGTTCGGCGCGGTCTGGCACAAGATTGTCGGAGCGGTCAGGCCCGCCATCGTCATCATTCCGCCGGGCATCTGGCACGGCATCGCTTCCCTGGGGCCCGAGACGGCCTTGGTGCTCAATCTCGTCGACAAGGCCTACGCCTATGACGCACCCGATCACTGGCGGCTGCCCCTCGATACCGACCAGATCCCCTACAAGCTGGTGTAGCGTGGAACGGGCTGGCCAGCGCGCGCCAACTGGACCGATCGAACCGCTGGTCTCGGTCGTCATAGCGACGCACAATCGTCCGGCGGTGCTGCATCAAGCCCTGAGGAGCCTCGTTGGTCAGACCCTGCAGGACTGGGAAGCCATAGTCATCGGCGACGCGTGCCGGTCGGAGACCGCGACCACGGTCGCCGCTTTCGGCGACGCCCGCATCTCCTATATCGATCTTCCCGTGAACTTCGGCGAGCAGTCGGGGCCGAACAATATCGGCTTTGCCAGAGCCCGCGGCCGTTTCGTTGCCATATTGAACCATGACGACCTCTGGTTTCCCGACCATCTGACATCCATGAGCGGCTGGATCGACGCCACCAGTGCCGATGTGGTGATCGCCCGTGGTGCGGTCATCGAATCGGCCGCGAGCAATGGTTCCAGACATATGATACTCGGGATGGGGCGGGACGGCTTCTATGACCCCGTCACCACAGTCGGATTCGGCTCTGCGCGAATGATCCGTCGGACGTCACTGCCAAGGCTTGGGCCATGGCGCCCGGCCAGCCAGTGCGTCTGCGAAAGTTCCCAGGACTGGCTGTTCCGTGCCTGGCGCAAGGGTGCGGTGATCGCAACGATGCCCCATCTGACCGTGCTCATGCTGCATTCGGGCAAGCGCGAAGGCAGCTATGCGCGAGATACGGCGCAGGAGCAGGAAGAACTGATGGACGCGATGGACGCGCCAGACGCGTTGCGCGCCAGGATTCTTGGCAACGCCGAGGAACCTACTCCCCTCAAGCGCTCCCGCTACCTCAAACGCAGGCTTCTGGCTGCCCTAGGCATACATCCGCGGGCGCGTACCTTCCGCCGCCAACATCGCCGCGGCGCGTTCATTGCCATGCTGCGCCAGAAACGCGGCTTGCCGCCAATGCCCGAGCGAGAACCAGACGCCGATGAGTTGCTGACCCGCTATCGCCATGGCACAGAAAAGCCAGAAGCCAGCTGAGTGCCCACTTAAAGCGCGTCGCGCTGAAACGGATTCAGGCGACGCGCTTTAAGTCCTTGTTTTTATGCATGTCGTTGTCCCAGAACCGCGTACACTTCGGGGCGACATGCATTAGATACGGAATGCATCAAGGATGTCATGCCGAAAAACAAAGCCCGCGGGATCGCTCCCGAGGGCTTTGTCCTGGAATGAATAGCCGCCGCGATTAATGCGCGTCGCGCTGAACCGGATTCAGGCGACGCGCTTTAAGTCCTTGTTTTGACGCATGTCGTTGTCCCAGAATCGCTGCAACTTCTGGGCGACATGCATTAGCCGTGCGCGAGCACGGCGAGCAGAAGCAGCGCGACGATGTTGGTGATCTTGATCGCCGGGTTGACGGCCGGGCCGGCGGTGTCCTTGTAGGGGTCGCCGACGGTGTCGCCGGTGACCGAGGCCTTGTGCGCCTCGGAGCCCTTCAGGTGCTTGACGCCGTCCTTGTCGGTAAAGCCGTCCTCGAACGACTTCTTGGCGTTGTCCCAGGCGCCGCCGCCGGAAGTCATCGAGATGGCGACGAAGAGGCCGTTGACGATGACGCCGAGCAGCGAGGCGCCAAGCGCCGCGAAGGCCGAGGCCTTCGAGCCCGAGATCAGCAGCACGCCGAAATAGACGACGAGCGGCGCCAGGACCGGCAGCAGCGACGGGATGATCATTTCCCGGATCGCCGCCCTGGTCAGGATGTCGACGGCGCGCGCATAGTTCGGCTTCGAGGTGCCGGCCATGATGCCCTTGTCCTCGCGGAACTGCTTGCGCACTTCCTCGACGATCGAGCCGGCTGCGCGACCGACGGCGGTCATCGCGATGCCGCCGAACAGATAGGGGATCAAGCCGCCGAAGATCAGGCCGGCTACGACATACGGGTTGGAGAGATCGAAGGAGATCTCGCCCATGCCCTGGAAGTAGGGGTATTTGTCGCCGTTGGCGGCAAAGAACCTGAGGTCGTTCGAGTAGGCGGCGAACAGCACCAGGGCGCCGAGACCGGCGGAGCCGATGGCATAGCCCTTGGTCACCGCCTTGGTGGTGTTGCCGACGGCGTCGAGCGCGTCGGTGGAGTGGCGCACTTCCTTGGGCAGTCCGGCCATTTCGGCAATGCCGCCGGCATTGTCGGTAACCGGGCCGAAGGCGTCGAGCGCCACGATCATGCCGGCAAGGCCGAGCATGGTGGTGACGGCGATCGCGGTGCCGAACAGGCCGCCGAGCTGGTAGGTGGCGATGATGCCGCCGACGATGACGATTGCCGGCAGCGCCGTCGATTCCAGCGATACCGCAAGGCCTTGGATGACGTTGGTGCCGTGGCCGGTCACCGATGCCTGGGCGATCGAATTTACCGGGCGCTTGTTGGTGCCGGTATAGTATTCGGTGATGACGACAATGAGCCCGGTCACGACGAGACCGATCAGGCCGCAGATGAACAGGTTCTTGCCGGTGATGGCGATGCCGGCGACGGTGCCGACCTCGCCCCAGCCGACCGTTGCCGAGGTAGCGATGGCAAGACCGACGATCGACAGCAGGCCGGTGACGATCAGGCCCTTGTAAAGCGCGCCCATGATCGAGCCGTTGGAGCCGAGCTTGACGAAGAAGGTGCCGACGATCGAGGTCAGGATGCAGGCGCCGCAGATGGCCAGCGGATAAAGCATGGCCGCGCCGAGAGCCGCAGTGCCACCGAAGAAGATGGCGGCAAGCACCATGGTGGCGACGACCGTCACCGCGTAGGTCTCGAACAGGTCGGCGGCCATGCCGGCGCAGTCGCCGACATTGTCGCCGACATTGTCGGCGATGGTGGCCGGGTTGCGCGGATCGTCTTCCGGGATACCGGCTTCGACCTTGCCGACGAGGTCGCCGCCGACGTCGGCGCCCTTGGTGAAGATGCCGCCGCCGAGACGGGCGAAGATCGAGATCAGCGAGGCGCCGAAGCCGAGCGAAACCAGCGAGTCGATAACGACGCGGTCATTCGGCTGCAGTCCCATCGGACCGGTCAGGATGGCGTAGTAAATCGAGACGCCGAGCAGCGCCAGGCCCGCCACCAGCATGCCGGTTATGGCGCCCGACTTGAAGGCGATGTCGAGGCCGGCTGCAAGGCTGTTCGAAGCGGCCTGCGCGGTGCGCACATTGGCGCGCACCGAGACATGCATGCCGATGAAACCGGCGGCGCCCGAGAGCACTGCGCCGATCAGGAAGCCGATAGCGGCGGTGATCGAAAGCAGCCACCAGGCAAGCAGGAGCACGACGATGCCGACGACCGCGATGGTCGTGTACTGGCGCGCCAGGTAGGCCTGGGCGCCTTCGCGGATGGCGGCGGAGATTTCCTGCATGCGCTGATTGCCCTGATCGGACGCAAGGACCGAACGTGTCGCCCAGATGGCGTACAGAACTGACAGCAAGCCGCAGGCGATGACGGCGGTAATGATGGTCATTGCCGGATTTTCCTCGATTGATGGCCCAAAAGAACCCCTCCCTGGGCCGTTGGAACGGGGATGATGCCGCGCGCGGAATCCACCCCTTGGTTGGGGTGTATGCGAAACAGGGCTTGGAACGTCAAGATATTGTTCGGTCTTTGCCCGGCTTTCGCCCAAAAGAAGAGGGCAGGAATTGTTGTGCCAGCGCGGGCCTGATTTTAGATCGATTGAAATGACGCTACGTCCGGTCGCGGGAAGGCTAGCGACGCTGGGAGATGGACGCTTTGCAAATCCTCACTGGCAAGCATATCTTCCAGATGGGACAGGAGTTGATCAATGAAGTTCAAAGCTATCGTTCACGAAGCGGAAGAAGGTGGCTTCTGGGCCGAGGTTCCAGCCATTCCGGGATGCGCGACCGAAGGAGAAACGCTGGACGAACTCTTGGCAAATCTGCGTGAGGCGATTGAAGGCTGCCTTTCCGTTGAGCTGCCCTCTTCGGTCACTTCAGTACCCGGCAGGGTGGTGGAAATCGCAGTTTGAAATCCATTTCAGGTAAAGACCTGGCGAGGGCCGTCGAGCGGCGAGGCTGGCAACTTCTGCGAATAGCGGGCAGCCATCACATTTACGGAAAGGAGGGAAGCATTGTACGTCTTTCCATTCCTATACATGGCAACAAGCCACTCAAAACAGGTCTCGTTCGCCATCTTCTGAAGATGGCGAATATCAGCGAAACTGATGTCTGAACATTCCTACTCCGCCCCCTGCCCCATCCGGCGCGCGGCGTAGCGTTCGATCGCCGACAGGCCGTCATAGATCAATACCGCAAGCGCAGCGACGATCAGCCCGCCTTGCAGCACGAAGGCAAGATTGTTCGAGATAAGGCCGGCGATGATCACCTCGCCAAGCGTCTTGGCGGCAACCGTCGAGCCGATGGTTGCGGTGGCGAGGCTGATGACCACCGAGAGCCGGATGCCGCCGAGGATCACCGGGGCGCTCAACGGCAACTCGACCTTCATCAACCTTTGCCAACCGGTCATGCCGGCGCCGCGCGCCGCTTCCATCACGTTGCCCGGCAGCGTGGTGAGCGCGGTCAGCGCATTCTCGAAGATCGGCAAGAGCCCGTAAAGGAAGAGCGCGATCAGCGTCGGCTTCTCGCCGAAACCGACAGCCGGCACTGCAAGTGCCAGCACGGCAACCGGCGGGAAGGTCTGGCCGATATTGACCAGGCTGCGCGACAAGGGCAGGAACTCGGCACCGGCCGGCCTGGTGACCAGTATGGCCAGCGCCACCGCGACGATCGTCGCCGCCACCGTTGCGATCAGCACTGTTCGCAGATGCTGCAAGGTCAGCGTCAACAGGCTGCCCTGGTTGTAGATTGCCGGCGCGCCATTCTCGGTCAGCGGTTTCAGCAGCGGCTCGAACCAGCTGGGGCTGGTGACGAAGACCACCAGCAGCACCAGGACAACTAGCCTCAGCAGCGCGGGCAGCCAGGCTTTCATTGCGGCCTCGCCGCGCGCTTCACCAGGCCTTCGACGGTGACGCGGCCAAGCAGCTTGCCGTCGGCGTCTTTCACCGGCAGCGCGGGGCGGCCCGACCACAAGAGCTCGGCCAGCGCGTCGCGCTGCGTGGCGTCGCAGGGCATCGCTTCGCCTTCGGCGCCACCCGGCTCCACGGCATCGCGCACGTGGCCAAGCGACAGCAGCCGGAACGGCCTCTCGCCGGCGCCGACCAATGTCTCGACGAAGCCGCTCGCCGGTCTGGCCAGAATCTCGGCCGGCTTTGCGTATTGCACCAGCTTGCCGGCGTCCATGACCGCTATTTTGTCGCCCATGTGCACCGCCTCTTCCATGTCGTGGGTGACAAGGATGATGGTGGTGCCGAAGCGCTTTTGGATCGCCAGCAGGTCCTCCTGCGCCTTGGCGCGGATGATCGGGTCGAGCGCGCCGAAGGGTTCATCCATCAACAGCACGTTGGGTTCGGCGGCAAGCGCGCGGGCAACGCCGACGCGCTGCTGCTGGCCGCCGGAAAGCTCGTGCGGATAACGCGGGCCATAGGCCTGGGGGTCGAGTTGGTAGAGCGTCATCAGCTCGTCGACCCGCGCCTTGATGCGATCGCTGTCCCAGCCGAGCAGCAGCGGCACGGTGGCGATGTTTTGCGCCACCGTGCGATGCGGAAACAGGCCGTGGCCCTGGATGGCGTAGCCGATGCTTCGGCGCAGCTGATAACCGGGCACGGAGCGGTTGTCGGTGCCGTCGAGCTTGATCGCGCCCGAGGTCGGCTCGACCAACCGGTTGATCATCCTGAGCAGCGTGGTCTTGCCGGATCCCGATGTGCCGACAATGGTGGCGATGGTGCTCGGCTCGATGACCATCGAGACATTGTCGACCACCGTCGTCTCGTCATAGCGCTTGGTGATGCCTTCGATCTCGATCATGCCGTTTCAACTACCCTGCGCTTGGTGGCGGTCATCTCGATGACCGCGTCGAGGATGATGGCCGCCGCAAAGGCCAGCGCCACGGTGGGCAGCGCGCCGAGCAGAACGAGATCCATCGCCGTCTGGCCGACACCTTGGAACACGAACACGCCGAAGCCGCCGCCGCCGATCAGCGCGGCGATGGTGGCAAGGCCGATATTCTGCACCAGCACGATGCGGATGCCGGTCAGGATCACCGGAAAGGCGAGCGGAAACTCGACATCGAGCAGGCGCTGGCGATCGGTCATGCCCATGCCGCGCGCGGCGTCGTTGGCCGCGCGGGGTACACCGGCCAGCCCGACCACGGTGTTGGCCACCACCGGCAGCAGCGAATAGAGGAACAAGGCAACAAAGGCCGGCGCGGTGCCGATGCCCCTTATGCCGATCGCGGCGGCACCGGGCACGTGGACGGCGACCCAGCCGAGCGGCGCTATCAGCAGGCCGAAGAGCGCGATCGACGGAATGGTCTGGACGATGTTGAGCACATTGAGGACGCCCGCCCGCAGCTTCTCGATGCGATGGCAAAGGATGCCGAGCGGTATGCCGACAATCACCGCGCCGGCCAGCGAGCCAAGCGCCAGCGTAACGTGCTTGGAAGCCTCAGCCCAGAAACTGTCGGCGCGGCCGGCGTACTCCTTGAGGATGGAGAGACTGTCCCAAAGTCCTGACACGAGCAGCCCGGCGATGGCGAGCGCGGCAAGCACCAGCGCGCCGACACGCGCCCAGGGCGACAGGTTCAGCCGTGTCAGCACATCGGCCAGGAGCAATGTGAAGGCAAAGATCAGCAGCCAGAAACCGGAGGCCGGGGCGACGCGGGCGAAGGTGTTGCCGGCCGGCGTCAGGAAACCGCCGGCGACGCCGATGAGGACCGACAGCGCGACCAGCGCAACGATGCTGGCGGCCAGCCTGAGCACAAGCGGCGTCCTAAGCAGGGCAACGATGGCGCCCACGATCACGATCGCCAGCATCAGCATGCCAAGCGTCGCCGGCAACGCATCGAGGATCGAGCGCGCCTGTCCGGGCACGATACGGTTGGCGCGGAACGTGGCAAAGGGTGCGAGGAGCGCGGCATAAGCCACGATCGCGGCGATGACGATGCCGAGCTTGTCGAGGCGGAGGGTCATGAGGAGCGTTTGCGCGAGGCACCCCCCTCTGTCCTGCCGGACATCTCCCCCTCTAGGGGGGAGATCAGATGTCGCGAAAGCTTGCGCCAATCACCTGGGGTAAAGAAGAAAGCGGGAGGCGGCAACAGCCAATCTCCCCCCTTGAGGGGGAGATGTCCGGCAGGACAGAGGGGGGTGCCTCGCACCGGCGTTTTCAAGGTAGACTTGCTACTTCAAGAACCCGTTCTTCTTCAAAAAGTCCTCCGCCACGCCCTTGGCGGGTTCGCCGCCCAGCTGGACGCGGCCATTGAGCTCCTGCAGCGTGACGAGATCGAGCTTGGCGAAGACCGGTTTCAGCAGCGCCTCGATTTCGGGGTGCTGCTTCAGGACCTCTTCGCGGATGATTGGCGCGGGCTGGTAAACCGGCTGCACGCCTTTGTCGTCCCCGAGCACGACGAGGCCGGAGGGCTGGATCCCGCCATCGGTGCCATAGACCATGGCGGCGTTGGCGCCGTTGGTCTGGTTGGCGGCGGCGGCGATGGTCGCCGCGGTATCGCCGCCGGAGAGCGTGATGAGTTGGTCGGGCTTCAGCGTGAAGCCGTAAGTCGTCTGGAAGGCCGGAAGCGCTGCCGCCGAATTGACGAACTCGGCGGAAGCCGCGAGCACGACCTTGCCGCCGCCGGCGACGAATTTGCCGAAGTCCGTGAGGGTGGCGAGCTTGTTCTCGTCGGCCACTTCCTTGCGCAGCGCTATCGCCCAGGTGTTGTTGGCCGGCGACGGCGACAGCCAGACGATCTTGTTGGCGTCGTAGTCGAGCTTCTTGGCGGTTTCATAGGCCTTGGCGGCATCCTTCCAGACCGGATCGTCGGCCTTCTGGAAGAAGAAGGCGGCATTGCCGGTGTATTCGGGATAGATGTCGATCTCGCCGGCGCTGATCGCCTTGCGCACGACCGGCGTCGCGCCGAGCTGGATGCGGTCGGTGGTCTTGATGTTGTTGGCGTTGAGCACGAGCTGGATGATGTTGCCCAGCACGCCGCCTTCCGTGTCGATCTTCGAGGAGACAACCACCTGGGCACTGGCCGAAGCGGCGGTGATGCCGAGCGCGATCGCCGCCAAAGCGATCTTTCTGATTGAAAACATTGTGAAAATCCCTTGCTATGAACCGAGAATCCGGTGGTCGCATATGAGCACGGCTATAATGGCCAGTCGGGGTACACGGTTTCATAACTAGGAGGACACGCGCAATAATTTTGTTCAGCCGGGGCCAAGGCCCTGTTCCACCCGCCATAATATGACGCCGACCTAAGGCCGGCTGGCGGCCTGCCCTGTTCTGGGGAATATTAGGAACGGCGGGGTCGGCGGCCAACACGGGAGTATGTCATGGCCAAACATAAAGTCGGCTACCTCATCGGCAGCCTTGCCAAGGGGTCCATCAACCGCAAGCTTGCGAAGGCCCTCGTAAAACTGGCGCCGCCGGAACTTGAACTGACGGAAATCCCCTTCAAGGACCTGCCACTCTACAGCTACGATTATGACGCCAACTTTCCGCCGGTCGCGCTGGAGTTCAAGAAAGCCATCGCGTCCGTCCAGGCGGTGCTTTTCGTCACGCCGGAGTACAACCGCTCGATCCCCGGCGGCCTGAAGAATGCAATCGACTGGGCGAGCCGCCCTTACGGCAAGAACTCCTTTTCCCGCAAACCGTCCGCCGTCATCGGAACGTCGCCCGGCGCGATCGCGACCGCGGTCGCCCAGCAGAGCCTGCGCAGCGTCCTGAGCTTCTGCAACGCACCCCAGATGAACTCTCCCGAAGCCTACATTCAGTTTACCCCGGGATTGATCACCGACGATGGCGAGGTGACGGTGGAGACCACCGAAACATTCCTGCGCAACTACATGGACGAGTTCCACATGTTCATCGCGCGGGTCCTCCAGGTGCTCCCGCCGGATGCATGACGCTGGCCGTTTCGGGCACGCCGTCCTGGCGGCCGGAAGAACTGGTCCGGCCGCTTCTTCAAAATTTCGCGGCACCCACCATTTTCAAAGTGCCGAGCGCGACAAAACAAAGCAGGACGACCGGGAAGACGATCCAGTTCAGCATGGTCCAGCCCCAGGCATTGTAGATCGCGCCGGACATCAGCGAGGCGAAGGCGACCGAGCCGAACAGGACGAAGTCGTGGAAGCCCTGGACCTTGCTCTTCTCGGAAGGCCGGTAGCTGGACGCTACCATGGCGGTGGCGCCGATGAAGCCGAAGTTCCAGCCGAGCCCGAGCAAGATCAGCGCCGTCCAGAACTGCCACAGCGCCAGGCCGGAAAGCGCCACGGCGGCGCAGCCGATCAGCAGGACGAGGCCGGCGGCGACGATGCGCTCGGCGCCGAAGCGATGGATCAGCGAACCGGTGAAGAAGCTCGGCCCGAACATGGCCATGACGTGCCAGGAAATGCCAAGCGTCGCATTGTCTTCCGAGAGGCCACAGCCGACCATGGCGAGCGGCGCGCCGGTCATGACGAAGCTCATCAGCGCGTAGCTGCCGACGGTACAGAACAGCGCGGCGACGAAACGCGGCTGAGTGACGATTTCAGCCAGCGGCCGGGCGTCGCTTGCAGCGGTTTCAGCAACGGCGCTCGTCCGGGAGGAAACACTCAGAAACGACAGAATGAGCGCGCCGGCCGCCGCCAGCGGCAGGATCGAGGCGAAGGATCCGGCAAACATCACCGGGGCCAGCAATTCACGCGTGTAGATGACGATCTGCGGGCCGAGGATGGCGGTGATGATGCCACCGGCCAGCACGAAGGAGATGGCGCGGGCCTTGAACTCTGGCGGCGCATTGTCGGCGGCGGCGAAGCGGAACTGCTGGACGAAAGCGCCGCCGGCGCCGATGACGCAGAGGCCGAAGGCGAACAGCCAGAAGCTTGCCTGGAAAAGCGCAAGCGTCGCTATCAAGCCGCCGAGCGCGGTGACGATGGTGCCGGTCATGAAGCCGCCGCGATGGCCGAGCCGGCGGATGATGGCGGCGGCCGGCAAGGCTCCGAGCGCCACGCCGAGATTGAAGCCGGTGACCGGCGCCGTCGCCAACGACTTGTCCGGACCGAGCAGGTATTGACCGGCAAGCGCGCCCAGCGAAATGGCGATCGGAGCGGCCGAACCGACGATCGCCTGCGCGGCGGCAAGCAGCACCGCGGTGCGACGCCCTTCCCTGCCGGTCTCGGCGACCGCGGCCGCTGCGGTCGTCACGAAGCGTCCTTGCCCCGACCCTCGCCGCGAACCTGGCGCGAGACGCGATCGAGAACGGCGTTCACCAGCTTCGGCTCGTCTTCCTCGTAAAAGGCCTTTGCGATGTCGACATATTCGGAGACGATCACGGCGACCGGCACGTCCTCGCGCTTCATCAATTCATAGACGCCGGCGCGCAGGATGGCGCGCAGCGTCGAATCCAGCCGCGACAGCGGCCAATCCTCGGTCAGCGCCTGGCGGATGACGGGATCGATGGTCTTCTGGTTTTCGACGACGCCGGTCAGTATGGCGCGGAACCATTGCGCGTCGGCCTCGCGATAGAGCGCGCCATCGACTTCCTTGCCGAGACGGAAGGTTTCGTATTCGGCCGTGATCTCGAAGACGCCGCTGCCGGCCACATCCATCTGATAGAGCGCCTGGACGGCGGCAAGACGGGCGGCACCGCGCTTGTTGGCGTGGCGCACCGCTCCGGTCGAGGCGGGATCGCTCACGATTGGGCTCCGAATTTCTCTTTGAGCGCGATCATGGTCAGCGCCGCGCGCGCCGCGAAGCCGCCCTTGTCGCCTTCGGTTTTGCGCGCACGCGCCCATGCCTGCGCGTCGTTCTCCGTGGTCAGGATACCATTGCCGATCGCGATTGCCTCCTGCAACGATAGATCCATCAGCGCGCGGCTCGATTCATTGGCGACGATGTCGAAATGATAGGTATCGCCGCGGATGATGGTGCCGAGCGCGACGAAGCCGTCATAATGCGTGCCGCCTTCGGCGGCGCCATCGAGCGCGAAGGTGATGACGGCCGGTATTTCCAGCGAACCGGGAACCGTGACGACGTCATAGGTGGCGCCGGCCTCGTCGAGCGCGCCGGTCGCGCCCTCGAGCAGTGCGTCGGCGAGATCGTCGTGAAAGCGCGCTTCGACAATGAGCAGATGCGCCTTCGCCTTCGGGCGAATGAACGCTTTGCCGTGTTGGGATGTGCCAGCCATAAAAGTCTCCGGGGGGTTGCCGGTGACTTAGGCCGAAGCCGGGTTGATCGCAAGCACAAGATTGCCAAACCGACACCGGCGTTCTCATCCCCGACGGGCTGGGGCTCAAGAAAACTGCGCAGCGCGATCTTTTGGGACGCCCTTGGCTAGGCAGGCGAAGCCTCGATGATCGAGATCGGTGCTCGGGTGTCGATCACCCGCTCGAGCTTCAGGCCTGCGCCTTCGAACAGGCTGGCGAATTGTGCCTTCGTCCGCTCCCGGCCGCCGGTTACGGCGAGCATGACCACATCGATGGACTTGATCTGGGCCGGTTCGTCGCCCGCAGGTACGAGTGTCTCGGCCACGAGCACCCTGCCATGCGCTGGCATGGCCTCGCGGCAACGGCGCAGGATCAACCCCGCGCGTTCATCGTCCCAATCGTGGATCACCCTTTTGATTACATAGACGTCGCCGACGGGGACACTGTCGAAGAAGTCACCGGCGACGAAGTCGGTGCGGGGCAGGTCGCCTCCGGCTCCAGCGCGCGCCGCCGCCACTCCCGAAGGCAGATCGAGAAGAACCCCACTCAAATGGGGATTGCGAGCAAGGATGGCCGAGAGAAGCTGCCCATGCCCGCCCCCGACATCGACAACGCGCCGGTATGGGCCGAAATCATACGCAGCCGCGACCGCCT
Source organism: Mesorhizobium australafricanum (assembly GCF_033977265.1). NCBI lineage: Bacteria > Pseudomonadati > Pseudomonadota > Alphaproteobacteria > Hyphomicrobiales > Phyllobacteriaceae > Mesorhizobium > Mesorhizobium australafricanum. The sequence goes on from NZ_JAVIIT010000003.1 coordinate 103,582, forward strand.
CGTTGCTGCCCTGGCCTAAGGCGACCATGGCTCGTTGAAACAGCGCGGCCTGCTCCGGGTGAGCCGAAAGCCAATCGAATCTCGGGCTTCCGAACACCTTGTCGAAGGCCGGCTTTCCGGTGCGGACGGAATGTATGAGTTGCTCGAAGGCGAGATAGGCCTCGCTGTTGATCATCCGGATGAAGTCACGCGGTCCAGGCCGGTCGGAGCGAAGCACCGCGCCAACGTCCGTCAAGGCAAAATGGCGAGGGCGAATTTCACTAAACACCCCCTCAGGCGCCAGAAGCCGCATGACGCGATAGAGCGATTCTGCATCCGTCTTCGTGGCGGCTGCCAAATCTTCAACCGATTGCTCGGCGGAGGACAGAAGATCGGGAATGCCGAGTTCGACAATGACGCGCAGCGCCTGTGACACGGCAAATCCGAAACCCAGCCTCATGACTTGTTGCGACGGGTTGATCATGGCTTTCCCTCCGGCCAGGTGAAAGCTTACGAGGGGCGCGAGCACAAGTGAAGCGGGAAGCAGTGCTCAAAGGTGAGCGGGCAGCGTGCTCAAGGGTGAATTGTGCTGGCGGAGGCCGAAGCCGGGTTGATCGCAAGTGGAAGATTGGCGGAGGTGACGCTTGGTCTATCGCATCTTTGCGTTCGGCACGGGGAGTGGACAACCGGTACCCAGGCTTTCGGCCCAGGCAAGGACGACTCCCTGATCCACCACACGGCCGGCGTCCACATCGGCCATTGCTTCGCGGGTCAGACGCTCTAGTCGCTTGGAATTCTCGCCCTCTGTCGTAGTCTCCGTTCTCATCTGAACAGCTCCTCGATATCGGCCATTGGCCGAAACAGCTTCATCGGCTGATCCGGAAATGGCAAGAAACTTTCTCGTTCGTAGAAGCGGCATGCGCTCTCGTCCTTTGCATCGACAATCACGGCGTACGATGCAATCTCACTACGGAGAGACCGATGCAAGGCGTCGGCCAGGAGGTATCGGCCATAGCCCCTGCCCTGTTGTCGTCGATCGACGGCCAGGCGTCCGAGCAGCGTCGCTGGAATGAGCGGATAACGCGGCAGCTTACGCACGGTCTCGGCAGGCCACTCGCCGACATTCACCGCAGTCGATGAGAGCGTGTAGTAACCAGCGACAGCTCCATCCGACAAGACCAGCACGAACGGTGCCGCGATGTTCTTGCGGGCATCTTGTCCGGCCTGTATTCGAAGATATCGATCGAGCGGTTCCGCGCCGCTTTCGAATGCGTTTCTGTTGTGCTGCGGACCGAGCACCTCAACTCGTAAAGACGCCTCGGTTGAGCCCGTCACCCTCAGATGCCAGTGGCTTGGCGATACCGACGCACTGTATCGCGCAGGCGATCGTTCACAGGCTTCGGATTGACGAGGGCATCCACGAAGGCCCGGCTGTCGCGGACAGATAGTTCCAAGCGCTCGTGCTCCTCGATTGCACGGCGGGCGGCTTCCTGGACGCTGGTCAGCACAAAATCCGTCACCGTGCGGCCCTGTAGCGCCGCAGCATGCTCGATAAGACTCTTCTGGTCGGCCGTGACACGTGTTTCCAGACGTTCGCCACGAACACGGCCGCGTGGCAGCTGTGCCGTCATTGTCGTTCTCCTGACAACAATGTACGGCCAATGGCCGGTTAGTTCAAGCCGCCGTCAAAGCCCTTCTTTCGCCGCGTCCGCCAGGCGCGCGGCGTAGCGGGCCATGGTGTCGATCTCGATGTTGACGCGGTCGCCGGCCTGACGTTCGCCCCAGGTGGTGACGTTCAGCGAGTGATGGATCAGAAGCACATCGAAGCGGGTGCCTTCGACCTTGTTGACGGTGAGCGAGGTGCCGTCGAGCGCTACCGAACCCTTCGACGCGATGAACTTCGCCAGATGCCGAGGCGCTTCCAGCGTGAAGCGAACCGCGTCGCCCTCTTCCTTGCGCTCGACGATCTCCGCCGTGCCGTCGACATGGCCGGAGACGATGTGGCCGCCGAGTTCGTCGCCGACCTTCAACGCCCGTTCGAGATTGATCCGGGTGCCGGATTTCCAGTTCGATGCGGTGGTCAGCCTCAGCGCTTCCTCCCAGGCCTCGACCTCGAACCAGCGTGCGTTCGAGCCATGTTCCGGGAGCGCCGTGACGGTGAGGCAGACGCCGCCGCAGGAAATCGAAGCGCCGATGGCGATGGTCCCGGGATCATAAGCCGTGTCGATGCGCAGGCCGACGCCTTCGCTGAGCGGCTTTGCCGTAGCGACGGTGCCCACATCCGTGACAATTCCCGTAAACATCAGAGAGCGTCTTTCGTTTTGACCATGATTTGATCCAAAAACCGGTTCCCACTTTTTGGGATCATGGTCTCACCCACTCGGCATAGCTGTCTTCGCCGAAGCGCATCCGGCGCAATTCACGGAACCCAGCCGGGATATGGTCAGCGTCGATGGGCGATGCAATGCCGTCCTCGCCGATCGCTTCCGGCCCCTGGAACAGGACGATGCGGTCGACCAGGTCTTCTTCAAGGAAAGCCTTGGCCACCTTGGCGCCGCCCTCGACCAAAACGCTCGCCATGCCGAGCGCGGCAAGGTCCTCGAGCAATTCCGGCAGGGCGACGACGCCCCCATATGTCTCGGTGCCGATGAACCGCGCGCCCGCGCGCTCGAGCGCCGCCCGCCGATGCGGATCGGCCTCCAAGCAAGCGGCGATATAGAGCGGCACGCGGTCGACTCCGGATACCAGCCTGGACGTCTCCGGCAGCCGGATCTGCCGATCGAGGATGATGCGCGCCGGCGAGCGGTTCTCCAGCCCCGGCAGACGCACGGTCAGCGCCGGGTCGTCCTCGAGCGCGGTACCGATGCCGACCAGGATGGCATCGGCCTCCGCGCGCATCAGATAGACATCGCGCCGCGCGATCTCGCCGGTGATGGCGACCTGGCCGGCGCCCTTCCTGCCGATCTTGCCGTCGCTCGAAAGCGCAAGCTTCAGAGTTACTTCCGGGCGCTTCTTCAGAGAACGAGTCAGATAGCCGGCCATCTGCTCGGCGGCCTCGGTGGCCAGCACCTTCTCCACCACCTCGACACCGGCGGCACGCAGGATGGCGTAGCCCTTGCCGGAGACGCGCGGATCGGGATCGCTCGCCGCGCCAACGACGCGCGCGATGCCGGCATTGACCAGCGCGTTGGCGCAAGGCGGCGTGCGGCCGTGATGGGCGCAAGGCTCCAATGTGACGTAAGCCGTAGCACCACGCGCGAGCTCGCCGGCCTCGGCCAGCGCCTCGGTCTCGGCATGCGGCCGCCCGCCGACGGCCGTCACGCCGGTGCCGACGATCATCGGGCCGGCGCCGTCGTCGCGCACGATGATGGTGCCGACGGAGGGGTTGGTCGAGGTGCGGCCGGCATTGCGGCGCGACAGCCTGATGGCCGCGGCCATGAAACGGCGATCAAGGGCCGCCTGCGCGGCCTCGTTCAGTTGCGGTCCCGCCATGATCAGCCGGCTTCCTCTTCGGTCTTTTCCTCGTCGCCCTTCAGTTCGCCCAGCAGCTCGTGAAAATCCTTGGCTTCGCGGAAATTGCGATAGACCGAGGCGAAGCGGACATAGGCGACGTCGTCCAGCGATTTCAGCGCTTCCATGACCAGCTTGCCGACCTCGCCCGAGGCAATCTCGGTTTCGCCGGAGCTTTCTAGCTGGCGCACGATGCCGGTGACGGCACGGTCGATTCGCTCCGGATCGACATTGCGCTTGCGCACCGCGATCTCGACCGAGCGCAGCAGCTTATCGCGATCAAAAGGCACCTTGCGGCCGGACTTCTTGACGACGACGAGATCGCGCAATTGCACCCGCTCGAAGGTCGTGAACCGACCACCGCAATCAGGGCACACCCGCCGCCGGCGGATCGCGGCGCCGTCCTCGGCGGGACGCGAGTCCTTCACCTGCGTATCTTCGGACTGGCAATAGGGACAGCGCATAGGAAGCTTTCGGTTTGGCGATTCTCAGGATGCGGAAAGGCTTAGTGCGTTTTGCCGCCATGGCAAAGCGCAGCCTTGGTATCAGAGATAGCGAGGCGCAAGCACAATTGCCAGCGCCCTGCCCCCGACGGCCAGCAGCCTCAGGGCGCAACGTCCTTGGTCGGAAAACCGCAGGACGTGCCCAGATTGCGATAGGCCTTGGTGAAGCCATCCATTGGAATGCTGGCGACGGCCTGCTTGCCGAAAACCACGTCGAGCGAAGTGACCTTGCGCATGGCGCGCAGCAGGGCAAGGCTGGTCTTGGCCTGGTTGTCGACCATCCAGCTGGGCCGGCCACCGGAGGCTGCGTTGGAAGTTACGGTCGCGGCAACTTTCACGCCAGGGTCACCGAATGTCGCGGCGATCTTGCTGCCGGTAGGCAGGGTCTTGTTGTCGACGATGAACATGATGGCGGGGTACGCATCAGGCGGCAACGCGTCGCCGGTCGAGATCGACATCGTCAGAGAGCCCGCATTGCCGAGGCCGTCGACGAAGGCGGTCGAGGCGGCGCAGGTCTTGTGCGCGTCCTGCCCGGTGTCGAGCATATCGATGATGGTTGTCCACCTGCCGAAGGTATTGGTGGCCGGCATGTCGGAGGCAGGCTGCGTCTGCTCCTGCGCAACCACGCTGGAGATGGCGAAAGCGGCCAGCGAGGCGGACAGTGCCAGGGCGGCAGGACGGAAAGTGCGCATCATCCAAGTCTCCGGTAAGCCGCGCCGCCCGATCGAGGAGCGGCGCAAAGCGCAAGGATAAAAGATGACGCGCGGCGCCCAGTCAACCGACAGAGGGCAACCGACAGAGAGGCTCAACCGAGATATGGGTAGAGCGGGAAGCGATCGGTCAGCGCCATGACCTTGGCCTTGACGGCGGCTTCGACCGCGGCATTGCCTTCGTCGGAATTCGCAACCTTCAGCCCGTCCAGCACCTCGGCGATCAGCTTGCCGATCTCGCGGAATTCGGCTTGGCCGAAGCCGCGCGTGGTGCCGGCAGGCGTGCCGAGACGCACGCCGGACGTGACGAACGGCTTTTCCGGATCGAACGGGATGCCGTTCTTGTTGCAGGTGATGTTGGCGCGGCCAAGCGCGGCTTCCGCGCGCTTGCCGGTGGCGTTCTTCGGCCTGAGATCGACCAGCATCAGGTGGTTGTCGGTGCCGCCCGAGACGATGTCGAGGCCGGTTTCCTGCAGGCTGGAGGCCAGTGCCTTGGCATTCGCGACGATGCTTTCGGCATAGGCCTTGAAGCTCGGCTTCAGCGCTTCGCCGAACGCCACCGCCTTGGCGGCGATGACATGCATCAGCGGACCGCCCTGCAGGCCCGGGAACACCGCCGAGTTCATCTTCTTGGCGATCTCCTCGTCATTGCACAGGATCATGCCGCCGCGCGGGCCGCGCAGCGACTTGTGCGTCGTCGTGGTCACGACATGGGCATGGGGCAGCGGCGACGGATGCACGCCGCCGGCGACGAGGCCCGCGATATGCGCCATGTCGACCATCAGATAGGCACCGACCGCATCGGCGATCTCGCGGAAACGCTTCCAGTCCCAGATGCGCGAATAGGCGGTGCCGCCGGCCAGGATCAGCTTCGGCTTGGTCTCATGCGCGGTCTTCTCGATCGCGTCCATGTCGAGCAGGTGGTCTTCCTTGCGCACGCCGTAGGAAACGACCTTGAACCACTTGCCGCTCATGTTGACCGGCGAGCCGTGCGTAAGGTGGCCACCCGAATTCAGGTCGAGACCCATGAAGGTGTCGCCGGGCTGCAGCAGCGCCAGGAACACCGCCTGGTTCATCTGGCTGCCCGAATTCGGCTGGACGTTGGCGAAATTGCAGCCGAAGAGCTTTTTGGCGCGTTCGATGGCCAGTTCCTCGGCCACGTCGACGAACTGGCAGCCGCCATAGTAGCGCTTGCCCGGATAACCCTCGGCATATTTGTTGGTCATGATCGAGCCTTGCGCTTCGAGCACGGCGCGCGACACGATATTTTCCGAAGCGATCAGCTCGATCTCATGGCGCTGGCGACCGAGCTCGTTGCGGATGGCGCCGAAGATTTCCGGATCGGCATCGGCAAGCGTGGTCTCGAAGAAGGACTCGAATTTGCTGGAGGATGCCGCGGCTGTTGACATGGCTTGCTTTCCCTTGGGGCCGGAGGTCTGCGAGGTCGCCGCGCATTAACACAGTTGTTTTCCGCCCGCCACGTTTGCGGCGCGAAATTTGCTGGCCGGTTTGCGCCAAGGCTGGTCGAGCGGACACTAATCCCGTGGTTCGCGACCTTTGAGGATCGCTTCCGAGAAGGTGATCTCGGTGAACAGCTTGCGCGCCGTATGGTCATTGATGTCGCCGCGGCGGAGCATGGCCTGCAGCTCGCCGCGCTCTGCCTCGATGCCGGCAAGCCTGAGCTCGACCTCGATGCGGCCGGACTCACGGGCCTCGGCGCGCGCCTCGTCGGCGCCGTCGGAGAGCGAGATGCGCCGACGATAGATGGACGCGACGCTCTCGGCGATGGCGAGCTTCATCTCCGCTGCCTCTCCTTCATTGCCGTCGCTGGCGAGGCCTTCGATCCTGGCGATGGCCGCATTGGCGGCGCTGACCCGCGCCTTGCGTTCCTCGGCGGCACCAGGATCCTGGCCAGGTTCGACGAGACCGCGCGCGACCGTCGGCAGGGCGAGGCTGGCAATCGCCAGCGAGCAAATGATGACGCCGGCGGCGAGGAAGATCACTAGATCGCGGGCCGGAAAGGGCGAGCCGTCCTGCAGGGTGAGCGGCAGCGACAGGATGCCGGCCAGCGTGACGGCGCCGCGCACGCCTGCGATCGAGCCGGCAAGCCTGACGCGAAAGCCGATGGGCTCGGCCTTGCGCTTGCCGAGCCGTGCGGCCACTACGGCGCCCATGTCGCCGATCCAGATCCATGCGAAGCGCAGGCCGATCAGGCAGAGCGTGAGCAACAGCACGGTCAATGCCGGCTCGAACAGCCAGTGCCGGGTCGTCAGTTCCGGCGGCACCTTGCGGATGATGTCGGGCAGTTGCAGGCCGAGCAGGATGAAGAGCGAGCCGTTGAACATGAAGATCAGCATCGACCAGAGCGAAATCGTCTGGATGCGCGCCGAGACCGCCATGTGGCGGACGATGCCGGAGTATCCGGTGAGAAGGCCGGCGGTGACCGCCGCCAGAATGCCCGAAGCGCCGAAATGCTCGGCGATCAGGTAGGCGACAAACGGCAATAGGACCATGACCAGCACCTGCGCTTCGGCCGGCGTGCTGGTGATGCGGCCGAGGACCTGCAGCGACTTCGCCGCGATAAACAGCGCCGCCACGCCGGCGAGGATGCCGACCGCGACCGCAAAGAGGAAACTCAGGGATGCCGCGGCAAACGAAAAACTGCCGGTCAGCGCCGCCGCGACGGTGAAACGGAACATCACCAGACCGGAGGCGTCGTTGAGCAGCGACTCGCCCTCCAATATGTGCATCAGCCGCGCCGGAACGATGTTGCGGTCGACGATCGAGGATACGGCGACCGCGTCGGTCGGCGACAGCACGGCGGCAAGTGCGAAGGCGACGACCAGCGGGATGCTCGGCACCAGCCAATGCAAGGCGTAGCCGAAACCGACGATGGTGAAGAAGACCAGCCCGATGGCAAGGTCGAGGATCGGACCGCGCAACGCGATCAGCTCGCGCTTTGGCGCCGAAAAGGCATCGCCGAACAGCAGCGGCGGAATGAACACCAGCAGGAAGAGTTCCGGATCGATTTCGACATGCATGCCGCGCGCCGGCCAGGCAAGGGCGGCGCCGATCGCGATCTGCAGCACCGGCAGCGGCACGCGCACCAGCCGCACCAGCGCGCCCGACAGCGTCACGAAGGCGAGCACGATGAGGATGAAGATGGCGACGTCCATGGCGCGATTCCGGCTCTCTGGCGGACCATGCGCAATTGAACGCGCCGCGTCCAGCGCCGACGCCCGGCTACACAAGCCGATGGAGATCGCATGCTCCCCAAATGGGCAAGGTAAAGAGCCGAAGATGCGCCCCGACGGCCCCACGCCCAAGCTCCGCTCCCCTTCGCCGCCGCCGCGGCGTCTGGTCGAGAGCGGCCCCCATGTCGGGGCGCATCTGGCGGCGGCTCGCAATCCTGGGAGCGCCGACCGAAACTCCGGAGCGGTTCACCGTTTTACCGAAACGGCACGTCGTCCTGATACGCGAGCAGAAAACCGTATCAACCTCCCGATACCGCGAGGTTGACAGACGGATGCCGTGAGATTGCGGCCTTGCGGCATGGAACGGCCCGTGCGACCGTGCGTGCCGGGTGGGTTGAAATTGGGGCGACTGATGCTGTCGCGATTGATGACGCATGTCGAAGCGGCGTATGCGGCGCCTACGGCCGGGGATGCCAGCGTGGCCTTCTTCACGGCGATGGAAGATTTCGGCGCCTCCTATCTGCAGACAAGGCTCTACCGGCGGCCGGCGGCAATCCTGACTTCGGCCAGTCATTGGGCGGCCGGCGGCTTCATCACCAGGCTGGCGCCAAGCGGCTGGTCGGGCAGCCCGGCCTTCAACTATGTCTGCTTCGAATGCAACCCGCTGCTCGGCGCCATCCGCGAGAGCCGCACGAGCTACCGCTTCAGCGATTTCGCGCCGCGCGACAGCGCGCTATACGGTTCTTACTGGGAGGCGTTCAGCGAAGCCAACATCGACGACGCGCTCTGCGCCACCTCCTACGGCGCCGATGGCGCCATTGCTTCGCTGCATCTCGGCTTCCACAAACGGGACTTTTCGCCGGACGAGCGTTTCGCCATCCATATGGCTGGCCTCGCCCTGACCGAGCGGCTGATGAGCCTGACCTCGCCGCCACCGACACCCGCTGTCAAACTCACGGCGCGCGAGCGCGACAGCCTGGCGCTCGTCGCCGAAGGCAAGACCGACTGGGAAATCTCGGTGATCCTGGGCATCGCGGAAGCCACGGTGCGCTTCCATGTCGACAATGCCAGGCGCAAGCTCGGCGCCGTGAATCGCACACAGGCGGTGGCGCGGCTGGTCAACCAGCGGCTCATCTAAACAAAAAAGGCCGCTGTGAGAGCGGCCTTTTTGCTTTTTAGATCAGATACTTATTGTGCAGAACTGATCTGCAGCTCCGCAGCGCCGTCGAGGGCATAGATGTCGTCGCGGAACTGCACGACGCCCGGAGCGGTCGACCAGGCCGACAGATAGAGGAAGTGGACCGGCACCGGGTTGACGACCTGAATCGGCGTGTTCTCGCCGGTCTTGATCGCCGCCTCGAAATGCTGGCGATCCCAGCCGGGCGTGTCGCGCAGGATCCAGGTGACGAGATCGCGCACGTTCTGGACGCGCACGCAGCCGGAGGAATCGAAGCGCATCAGCTTGCCGAACAGGCTCTGCTGCGGCGTGTCGTGCATGTAGACGCCGTCCGGGCTCGGGAAGTTGATCTTGACCGAGGCCATGGCATTGTTGTTGCCCGGATCCTGGCGGAAACGGTATTTGGCGGCATCGTCGGTCGACCAGTCGACGGTCATCGGATCGACTTCGCTGCCATCCGGCGCGAACAGCCGGATGTGGCTTTCCTTGAGGTAGTTCGGGTCCTTCCGCATCAGCGGAATGATGTCCTTACGAACGATCGAGACCGGCGCGTTCCAGTAAGGATTGACGATGACCTCGTTGATCTTGGAATTCACGATCGGCGTCTGGCGGTCGATCTTGCCGACGATCGCCGTGTGGCGGAGTACGACGCGGTCGTTCTCGACCGCTTCGACCTGGGCGGCGGGAATGTCGACCAGCACGTAACGGCTGCCGAGCGTGCCGGCCTTCTCCTTCAGGCGCTGCAGATTGGTCTGCAGCTGGCCGAGCCGGATCTGCGCCGAGACGTTCATCGCCGTATAGGTGTATTTGCCCATCGAGCCGTCGGCCGGCAGGCCATGGCGGAGCTGGAAGCGCTTGACCGCCGAGTCGACATAGGAATCAAAGGCCGTCGAAATACCGGCGCTCTGCGGCAGGTCACCCGAGACCATCAGGCGCTTGCGCAGCGGCACGACATCCGGATCGTCGACGCCGAGCTGCAATTTCTTGGTGGCCGGAACCTGTTCCCATCCGCCCTGGGCGACGATGTTCTGGTACTGCGCCACGGCCTGCTCGGTGAAGGCAACCGTCTGCTGGCTGAAGATCGGCAGCGTCGAGGCGACCTTGTTGGTGTTGTTGCCGCGGGCGTCGAACTGATCGTCCCAATTGCCGCGGGTCGAGGATTTCAGGATGTCCCCGATCACGTCCTGCGCGCTGGCGTGGCCGGCGGCAAAAGCGACGGCGAGCGCGGAGGCTCCAGTGAGGAAGAAACGGCGGCTGGTTCTCATGGCAGACATTCTTGGCTATTCGCTCTCGCTCAATTCGCTTGCCCGGGCGGCTTGTCCGCACTCTAGGGTTGGCAAACTTAACAATTCGCCAACCATGACCCGCATCGCCGGCCGCCAGAAACGCGCTGCCGCCATACAGGTTCCAAGGAGCGCAGGGCGTGGACCCGCAGCATCACCCACCACCCGCATCCACCGCGATTATGGCGGCAACGTGGCCTTGGCCCGCGATTTGCTCATGGCAATGGGATGGAAAACGCAACCGGTGCTTTTTGGCACCGCTTCCTTCCACGCCCTGCCTGATCGGTCGCCGGCCGCCTCTGTCCGCCCCCTACTTCACTCGGTTCGGGCAGAGCAGCTTGAACTCATCGATCGTATAGCCGTAGCCAGAGGCGCCCGAGCCATCGAGCACCACATTCTCGTCCGTAGCGGTGATCTTGTATTCGGTCGGACTTCCCTCGGGGCTGCGCCCCTGGAAGAGCATGTTGGCGCCGTAGAAATTGATGAATTTACCGCTCTTGCAGTCAGCGGTGATCTCCAGGTGCAAGGGCGTATTCATCTCCGAGACGATGCAATCCTCGGTCACCTTGCCCACATAATCGCGGCAGAATTCGATGGCGTTTTGCCTGGTGTGCTTGGTGAGCACAACTGCATGCGAGGTGCCGATGCCCGATTTCTTGACGATCGTGACCTTCATTCCCACCCTGGCGCCGTAAAAGATAGTCTTGGCGTTGGCTGGGGAGGCAAGGATCAGAGCGGATATGGCAAGCGGGACGTAGCGCATGAAGAGCCTCCTTCTCTCACGAGAGAGCTTTCACGCACGTGGGCGCCCGGTCAACTCCCCTGTAGCAGCCTGCCTTGGCGAAAAGAAAAGGACCGGTGCGTCCGGCACCGGCCGATATTCTTTCCCCGGGCCGCGCTTCGTCGACGTGGCTTCGATGTTCCAGGCTTCGGATACTTACATCCGGTAAGCGATCGTGTCGTTCCAGAAGCGGTCCAGGCGCTGCAGCGCGCGGTTCATCTGCTTGAACTCGTCGGTGTTGATGCCGCCGACCGCCTCGATCGAGCCGACATGGCGCTCATAGAGGCCGGCGACGACGTCGGCCACCTCATTGCCCTTCGGCGTCAGCGAGACGCGAACCGAACGACGGTCGATGCGCGAGCGCTGGTGGTTGATGAAGCCGAGGTCGACCAGCTTCTTCAGATTGTAGGACACGTTCGAGCCGAGATAGTAGCCACGCGAGCGCAGCTCGCCGGCGGTCAGCTCCGAATTGCCGATGTTGAAGAGCAGCAGCGCCTGGATGGCGTTGATGTCGGAACGGCCGTTGCGGTCGAACTCGTCCTTGATCACGTCAAGCAGGCGGCGGTGCAGACGCTCCACCAGCTGCAGCGATTCCATGTACAGCGAGCGGATAGCCTCGCGGCGATCGTCGGATACGTTTGCGGTCTTCGCCGCCGGACGCGAATTGATCATTGTCTTTGCCTCTCGTTTGTCGCCTTGGTGATTTTTTGTTTTTCACCTTGATCGCGACACTATCGAATACTCATAAAATTCGACTTAAACGCCAGGGCTAACAAGAGCTTACCGGTAAGAGGTTTCGGAAGACGCTTAACGATCGGTCACCCGAGCAAGAACAATTAACCTAAAGATTTAGCCAATGGATCTTGGGGCAGAATGGCGCGCGAAACCGGCCCGGGAGCCAGCGCGGCCGGCTTTATGAGTGGAGCATGATGTCGTCCGAAAACCGCTTCACACTTTTCGGCATCATGCTCTATTGGCGAAGCTGGCGCTTCTGCAGCCAGATGGTGACGCGAAAGACGATGTAGAGCAAGGCCACGCAGGCATGCGAGACGACGATCAGCAGCCGATGGCCGAAGAGATCGGGGAAGCCGGCATACATCACCGTCTCGGTCACCGCGCAGATAAACCAGATCACCGGCCCCCAGGACGCCAGCATCCAAAGCCCTGCGGCGGCGAAGGGGAAGAAGACGGCAAGCGTTGCCGCCGCCACCTGCCAATGCACCGGCATCAGGTCGAAGCGCCACAGCGCGCCGGGATAAATGCCGATGAGCCGGACCCAATAGAGAATGCCGAACAAAAGGCAGTAGCCGGCGATCAGGCGCTGGAACCAGGCGAAGATGATTTCGGTGGTCGAGGGCTGCAGCACCACGCGCCTGGAGGTGACCTCGCTCACAGGACGAGCTCCCCGGGCCCAAGCGGCGCGAAATAGGCGTCGATGTCGGCAGCGTTGACCGCATCCAGGTCCGCCGGCCGCCACCGAGGCTTCGAGCCCTTGTCGATAATAGCGGTGCGGATGCCTTCATAGAAATCATGGCCGGCAAGCATGCGGTTCAGGATGCGGAACTCCATCTTCATGCATTCGTCCATCGACAGCGTCTGCCCGGCGCTGATCTGGCGCCAGGCGACGTTGAGGCTGGTCGGCGAGCGGGTCTTTAGCGTCGCCAGCGTCTTTGCGGCAAAAGCGTCTTCCGCCCTGGCCCGTTCCAGGCTAGCGACCATGTCGGCGAGCGAAGGCTGCGAAAAATGGCGCGCGATCGACTCCAGGTCCTGCCGCTCGGTCTCGCGTTTGGCAGGCACGAAGAAATCGCGCAATTCCGCATTGGCGTCGCCGCTCGTCGCCAGTTCGTCGAGCAGGCCGGCCTGGTCCTCGGCCTTGATGGTGTGGGTGGCCAGCCCGGACCACAGCGCATCACCATAGCGGATGCGATTTCCCGTCAGCCCGAGATACATGCCGAAACAGCCGCCCAGGTCCGGCAGCAGGTGGCTGGCGCCGACATCGGGGAAGAAGCCGATACCAACCTCGGGCATGGCGAACTGCGCGTTCTCGGTCAGCACGCGATGCGAGCCGTGGAAGGAGATGCCGACGCCGCCGCCCATGACGATGCCATCGATCAGCGCGACATAGGGTTTTTTGAAGCGGGCGATGCGGGCGTTGAGCCGGTACTCGTCGGCGAAGAAGTCGACGGGCGGCCTGCCGGCGCGGCCTGCCTCATAGATGTGCAGGATATCGCCGCCGGCGGAAAACGCCCTGCCCTCTGCCTTGACGACGACGACGCCGACCCCTGGGTCCTGCTCCCAGGCATCGAGCGCCTTGCCGAGAGCCCTGACCATGTTGTGCGTGACGGCGTTGAGCGCCTTCGGCCGGGTCAACGTGACCACGCCCGCCTTGCCCAGCCGCTCGAAGCGGATCTCGTCGCCTCCGCCAAAATCCATAATGAGAGAATCCTCCCCCGCGTCTGCGGGAGGAGAAGTGCTAATGGCGGCATGGGGACGCGTCAATGGTGGCGGTCCTTGCGCTAGCGGGCGGCCGCGCCAGATGTTAGGTAACCGGCAAAACACTGTGCCTGCGCCCCGACAGGTTTCGAGCTGATCGACATGGCTGGAATTTCTCGCTTCGTGGTTGGATTGGTCGGTCTCCTCTTTCTGGGAGCACCCGTCCGTGCCGCGACAGTCGCCGAGCTCTATCAGGCGCAAACGATCGTCACCGGCACCGGAGATGTAAACCGGCAGATCGGCTTTCGCGATTGCCTGGACAAGGTGCTGGTCAAGGTTTCGGGCGACCAGCGGCTGATGCAGAAGACGGAGATGCTGGCGCTGCGCGACAAGGCGGCCGACTTCGTCCAATCCTTCCGCTACCACGACCGGCTCGAGGGCATCCCGATTCATGACGAGCAAGGCACCCATGACCGGCCGCATGATCTGACTTGCCTCTATAAGCCGGCTGTCGTCGACAAGCTTTTGGCGCAGCTCGGCAGCAGGCCGTGGCTTGGCGCGCGGCCGCTGATCGCCGTTTTCATGACCGCCGAGCAAGGTTCGCGGCGTTTCGTGCTGACCCCCGACGAGGATCGTGGCCACGCGATGCGCGAATCCTTCACCAATGCCGCCAGTCCTTTGCTGATGCGCGTCAGCTTTCCGAAAACCGGTCAGCTTGGCAGCCTCGATGAGAAAGCGCTCTTGGCGGCCGACATGGCAAGGATCGAGAAACTCGCGAAGAAAGCGGGAGCGGTCCGGGCGCTCGCCGGCAGCATCGTCTGGAGCGACAAGGACCTCGGCTGGATCGCCGACTGGCGGCTGGCCGATCGCGGCAAAACCTATCGCTGGCAAGTGCGGGGCGTCAGCTTCGACGAGGCTTTTCGGGTGGCGATGAGAGGTGCCGCGCAGATCCTGTCGGGGAATGGGCAGCCCTGAGAGGAACTTGCGCCCCGGCTGGCACAATCGTGTCGCATTGGTCAGTGGCAAGGGCGCGTGGTAAAAGCCGGGTCAAAACGAGAGTTTCGGCGATGAACAAATTCACTCCCGCAAAACCCGCCGGCGCGCGCGGCGTCGACGAGATCACCGGCAGCCGGCGGCTGCGACGCATGCGCAAGGCCGACTGGTCGCGTCGGCTGGTGCAGGAGAACCAGCTTTCGGTGAACGACCTGATCTGGCCGATCTTCGTCATCGACGGCAAGAATACGCGCGAGCCGATCGCCGCCATGCCGGACGTCTATCGCCTGACCATCGATCTGGCGGTCAAGGAAGCGGAGCGCGCCGCCAAGCTCGGCATTCCGGCCATCGCCACCTTCCCCAATGTCGAGCTTGCGCTGCGCGATCAGACCGGCTCGCACATCCTCGACCCGGACAACGTCATCAATCGCGCCACGCGCGCCATCAAGGACGCGGTGCCGGAGATCGGCATCATCACCGATGCCGCGCTCGACCCCTTCACCAGCCATGGCCATGACGGCATTTTGCGCGACGGCATCATCGTCAATGACGAGACGGTGGAGCAAGTCACCGCCGCGGCCGTCATCCAGGCGGCGGCCGGCGCCGACATCATCGCGCCGTCCGACATGATGGACGGCCGCATCGGCGCCATCCGCGACGCGCTCGACGCCAACGGTTTTCAGGACGTGGCGATCATGTCCTATGCGACGAAGTTCGCCTCGGCCTTTTACGGGCCCTATCGCGAGGCGGTGGGCACCGCCGGCCTGCTCAAGGGCGACAAGAAAACCTACTACATCGATCACGCCAATTCGGACGAGGCGGTGCGCGAGGCCGAGCAGGATCTCGCCGAAGGCGCCGACATGCTGATGGTGAAGCCGGGGCTGCCCTATCTCGACATCATCCGCCGGCTGAAGGACGAGCTGCAGATGCCGACCTTCGCCTACCAGGTGTCGGGCGAATATTCGATGATCAAGGCAGCCGCCGCCAATGGCTGGATCGACGGTGAAAAGGCGATGCTGGAATCGCTGCTTGCGCTGAAGCGCGCCGGCTGCGACGGCGTGCTGACCTATTTCGCGCCGACTGTGGCGGAGATGCTGAAGGGCTAGGCGGTACCGCGATTTTGGAATTCTGACGGGATCCGTTAGAATAGTTTCATGAGCCGCAATGAAGTGATCGGACGGTTGCAGAAGAACGCAGATGCCATCAGAGGCATGGGCGCGACTTCGCTTTATCTGTTTGGGTCGGCCGCGCGCGGCGACGTACGGGTCGGACAGCGATCTTGATCTCTTCATAGACTACGATCCGGCGCGGCGGTTTTCCCTGATCGACCTCGTCGGCATCAAGCAATTTCTGGAAGAGAAAATGTCGGCCGAAATCGACATCACCACGCGGGACAGCCTTCATCCGATGTTGAAGGCTGATATCGAACGATCGGCCGTGCGCGTATTTTGATGGCTCCGCGTCGGATCAAGCCGATCCTCGCCGAGATCGTTGCGGCTCTGGATTGAACGTATCCTTGATGCTGCCGACCGAGAGTTGCTCAGCTAATCGCTTTTCTCGACCAAAAATTGCGACGGTGTCCCTTACCCGCTTTCGCCCCAATATTCCCGTGCAGCTACCGTTCCGGCGACGATCCCGACGCTGCCCGGCCCGATCGCGCCGGAAAATACCGCTTGCATTTCGCAATCAGTCAAGCTACTCAACAACTGCTTGCAAATTACAACTGGTTTAGGAGGCAAACGATGTCCACGCTGCGTGTCAATGCTTTCACCCTGTCGCTCGACGGTTACGGCGCCGGGCCTGATCAGACGCTCGCCAATCCGCTCGGCGTCGGCGGCGAAAATCTGCACAAATGGATGGTCGGCACCCGCACCTTCCGCCATATGGTGCTCGGCAAGGACGGGGGCACCACGGACGTCGACGACAGTTTCGCCGTGCGCAGCTTCGAAAATGTCGGCGCCTGGATCCTCGGCCGCAACATGTTCGGGCCAATCCGCGGCGAATGGCCCGACGAGAACTGGAAAGGCTGGTGGGGCGACAACCCGCCCTATCACGTGCCGGTGTTCGTTCTGACGCACCACAAGCGCGCGCCGATCGAGATGGAAGGCGGCACGACGTTCTACTTTGTCACCGACGGCATCCAATCGGCGCTCGAACAGGCGAAGGCAACGGCCAGTGGAAGGGACGTGCGGGTCGGCGGCGGCGTTTCAACCATTCGCCAATATCTCGAGCAGCGGCTGATCGACGAGATGCATCTGGCGATCTCGCCGATCCTGCTCGGCTCCGGCGAGCACCTCTTCGCCGGCCTCGACATGCTGAAGCTCGGCTATCGCTGCACCGGTCAGGTCGCGACAGCCGACGCGACGCATGTGACGATCGGACGGGCGTAGGCGAAGTAGCCCTTTCTCCCCGTCTCTATACGGGGAGAAATGCCCGGCAGGGCAATGAGGGGCAGCGCTGCCGGTTGGAGATTAGCCACAGCATCTGTAGCGCCTGGCCCGCGCGGCGAATTGGAAGCCAACCGCAAACGCCGGCGCCGCCCCTCATCCGCCCTTCGGGCACCTTCTCCCCGTGAAACGGGGAGAAGGAGTGTGCTCAATACTTCTCCGGCACGTAGAGGTCGCGCGGCAGCACCTGGCGCTCGTACTCAGGATTGAAGACGCGCTCCGGCAGCGATATCTCCTCGTGCGGCACTTCCTCGTAGGGCAATTGCTGCAGCAGGTGGTCGATGCAGTTCAGCCGCGCCCGCTTCTTGTCGTTGCCCTCGACGATGAACCAGGGCGCTTCCGGAATGTTGGTGCGGGCGAAGGTCTCTTCCTTGGCCTTGGTGTACTGCTCCCAGCGCACGCGTGACTGCAGGTCCATCGGCGACAGCTTCCACTGCTTCATCGGGTCGTGGATGCGCATCAGGAAGCGCATCTGCTGCTCCTCGTCGGTGATCGAGAACCAGTATTTGACCAGGGTGATGCCGGAACGGACCAGCATGCGCTCGAATTCCGGCACGTCGCGGAAAAACTCCTCGACCTGATCCCCATTGGCAAAGCCCATCACCCGCTCGACGCCGGAGCGGTTGTACCAGGAGCGGTCGAACAGCACGATCTCGCCGCCGGCCGGCAGATGCGGCACGTAGCGCTGGAAATACCATTGCGACTTTTCGCGCTCGGTCGGCGCCGGCAATGCCACGACACGGGCGATGCGGGGGTTCAGCCGCTGGGTGATACGCTTGATGACGCCGCCCTTGCCGGCGGAATCCCGGCCCTCGAAGATCACCACCAGCTTCTTCTTGTGGTAGGCCACCCATGACTGCAGCTTGATCAGCTCGGACTGCAGCCTGAGCAGCTCGCGGAAATAGGTCATCCGCTCGATCGAAGGCGGATGCGACTTCTTGTAGATCTTGGCGATCTCGAGCGAGAGCGCCGGCTCGGAAAGCTCCAGCTCATAGTCCTCGTCGAGCGTGTCCTCGAGTTCGGCTTCGAGCCAGTCCTTCGCCCCGGAATTCGGTTTCACTTCGTTCATCGCGCAGCTCCGTCTGCCTGTCAGCCATCATCGCTTCGGAATGCGCTCCGGCTCCGCCCGGACACTCCGTAAGCCGACTGAGATACAGAGGCGCAATGACGGTTTTATTGCAAGCACCTCAAAGCAGGCAGGATATAGCCGATATGTGATCGACGCGTATCGATAGCGAGGCGACAAGTCGCCGGATTTGTCCTACAAAACCCTTCGCCAATTCCCGGCGCTGGTGCTTATCCCTACTGGCACCAGCAGTTCACGGCCAGGGACCGTTTCGGACCGGCCGATCGGGTGCTCGACCGCTCCGGCGCCTAAAGCGCGTCGCGCTGAGACGGATTCAGGCGACGCGTACACTTCTGGGCGACGTACACTAGCAGTTCAGCGTTGGTAGAATCGGCCGCCCTGCTCCAGCTTCCGGGAATTGAGCTAACCGGCGATAAAGCGCCAGACTTCGGGATCGGGCTGGATCTGCCCGCTCAGCACGAAATATTTGTAGAGGACGAGCAGCGAGATCGCCTGCTCGTCCTGCTCGTTGCCGAATTTGCGGCAATAGGCGTTGGCGGCGGCGGTAATCCGTCCCGCCTCGGCGGGGTGTTTTTCGAAATATGCCACCTTGTCGACCAGGTCGGAGAAGTCCTGCTGCAGCGGCACGTAGTGGACATTGGGCTCGACCTGGGCTTCCGCAAACCAGGTTTCGTAAGTCGGTTCCGGCATCAGGCAGAGCGAATTGGAGCTCATGATCCATTTCAGGTTCGTCGCGACATCATTGCCCTCGAGCGAAACGATGTAGCGATAGCGCCGCTGCTCCTCGATGTTCAGAAAAGGCTTGCGGTATCCGTCCGGCGCATCGGCCCTGTGGGAACCCGCATCGCAAATCGGCAGGTTGGCGGCCTTTTCCACGAAGCGGGTGCGAATCGGATTGTTGAGATGACCGCGCCAGACCACCATCGGGCGCTTGGCAGCGAAAGACAGGCTATCGGGCGGCATGTAGAAGTGACGGAACTTGTTCAGCTTCATCAGCACGCCATTCGCATTGTCGTCGCCGATGGGCCGGTCCTTGACGATCCTCGGAACCTCCGGAACGCCGACGACGTCGCCGTATTCGAAATCGATCAGCAGACCGGGATCGAAATAGCGGGCGAATTCCTTGAGGTCGTAATAGTACATGCTGGAAGAGGACGGCAGCTTGCCGACGGGTATGGCGTCCGGACTGGGGACGAACGGGTGTTCCAGCTTGTTGTAGTAGTTCAGTCGCTCGCGAACCGTCTTGCCTGAAAGCCTGGCCTGCTCGAGCCGCCTGGCCAGGCGGTCACGGAACATCGACTGGGGTGCGCGGTCACGCGCGAAAT
Organism: Mesorhizobium australafricanum; assembly: GCF_033977265.1. Lineage (NCBI taxonomy): Bacteria > Pseudomonadati > Pseudomonadota > Alphaproteobacteria > Hyphomicrobiales > Phyllobacteriaceae > Mesorhizobium > Mesorhizobium australafricanum. The sequence goes on from NZ_JAVIIT010000003.1 coordinate 123,004, forward strand.
TGCGCGCGTAGTAGAACAGCTTTGCGGCGGTTCGTGAGAGTGTGGCCATGCGTCCGCGAGTTCAGCAAGATGGTCAAAGGTGGTCAGCCTTCATCCCCCTCGTCTCCTACAGCATTCTCCCGGCCATGTTGCAAGCCTGCTAATGCGATTGGCCACACGAGAACTTACGCCGCGACGACGGCGAACCCTCTGGCGCGCAAGCCGCGCCGGTCGTCATGGAGCGAGGCGACCAGCCGATCGCGGCTGCCGGCGATGTGATCAGAAAGCAGCCGCGCCGCTTCGTCGGCATGGCCGGCCCTGACGGCGGCGAGGATGGCATGATGTTCGGCCCAGGCGCGGCCGAGCGCCTTTTCATCGCGCACCTCCAGCCAGCGTGCCCGCGACAGCCTGGTCATCGCGTCGCGAACGGCCCTGAGCAGAAACTCGTTGCCGGAAAGCCTTGCCAGTTCGATGTGGAAATCCATGCCGACGCGGTGCCATTCCTCGCGCGGCGTCTCGATATCGCAGGAATCGAGCATCGCCGCGATCACATCGATCCCGCTGCGGTCTTCGAGCGCCGCCGTCAGGCGGACCGCCGCAACCTCGACTGCCTCGCGGTAGACGGCGATCTGGCCGAGTTCGGCAAGGTTGATCGGCGCCACCGTCCAGCCGCGGCCGTCGCGGCCGACCAGCCCTTCCGTTTCCAGGCGCAGCAGCGCCGCCCGCACCGGCGTGCGTGAAGCGCCGAAACGGCTTTCGATCCAGCGCTCGGTCAGCCGCTCGCCCGGGCCGATCTCCAGGCCGAGGATCATCTCGCGAAGCTGCCTTTCGACATTTTGCATTTGCGACATTGTCGTCCCGCTTTCCAAAGCCGCATTGACAGCGGCAAGTCCCAGGTCCATGACGGATACCAGTTTGGTATCCCAAACTGGTATCCGCAACAACCCCAGCATTGGCACGCCGTGACATGACGCCGAACGAATCCGAACAGAGCGGCTTCAACATCCATTGGCGGCGTAACCTTGCCGTCTGCTTCGCCGGCTCGTTCAGCACGCTTATCGCCATGACGCTGCTGTTGCCTTTCCTGCCGCTCTATGTCGAACAGCTCGGCGCCGTTGGTCATGCGGCGATCGTGCAGTGGTCGGGCATCGCCTATGGCGCGACCTTCCTTGCGGCAGCGCTGGTCGCGCCCTTGTGGGGACGGCTGGGCGACCGCTACGGCCGCAAGCTCATGCTGGTGCGCGCGTCGTTCGGCATGGCCATCTGCATGTCGCTGACCGGCATGGTTCAGAGCGTCTGGCAGCTGGTGCTGCTTCGGCTGCTGATCGGCTTTGCCGGCGGTTATTCATCGGGTTCCACGATCCTGGTGGCGATGCAGACGCCGAAGGAGCGTTCGGGCTGGGCGCTTGGCGTGCTGGCCGCGGGCATCACCGCGGGCTCGCTGGTCGGACCGCTGCTCGGCGGCCTGCTGCCACCGCTGATCGGCATCCGCGCCACCTTCCTGCTTTCGGGCGCCGTGATCTTCCTGGCGTTCCTGGCGACGACTTTCCTGATCAAGGAAAATCCGCCGCAGCCCAGGCCTGGCTCGGCGAAGAAGGCTAAAAGCGGCTGGTCGCAGATTCCGGACAAGCGGCCGATCGTCGCCATGCTGACCACCGGCATGCTGCTCGCCTTCGCCACCATGTCGATCGAGCCGATCATCACCGTCTATGTACAGCAGCTCATCGAGGACCAGAGCAAGGTGACCATGGTCGCCGGTGTCGTCATGTCGGCTGCGGCGCTCGGCACGATCCTGTCCTCGTCATGGCTCGGCAAGCTCGCCGACCGCGTCGGCCACTGGAACGTCGTGGTCGGCGCGCTTGCCGTCTCGGCGCTGCTGCTTATCCCGCAGGCCTTCGTCACCAATGGTTGGCAGCTGATCGGCCAGCGCTTCCTGATGGGCCTGGCGCTGGGCGGACTGTTGCCCTGCATCACCAGCGTCATCCGCCACAACATCCCCGACGGGATCGGCGGCAATGTGCTTGGACTGGCGATCTCGGCGCAATATTTCGGCCAGGTCGCGGGGCCGCTGTCGGGCGGTTTCGTCGGCGGGCATTTCGGCATGCGCTCGGTGTTTTTGGGCACGTCGGTGCTGATGGCGCTCGGCGCGGTCTACAACTGGATTGTCCAGTCGCGCCGGGCACGGCATATGCTGCTGGAAGCCGGCGAGTCCTGATCGACGACGCCGGCCAGCCGACAGGGAGCACCCAAAATGAGCTTTGCCGCGCAACCGTCGAATGGCGGCAGCCGTATCCTGGTCTTGGTCGCCGGGCTGCTCGGTGCGGCGGGCGTGGCGCTGTCGGCGGCGGCTGCGCATCGCGGCGGCGCCTTTACCGGCACGGCGGCCAACTTCCTCCTGATGCATGCGCCGGTATTCCTCGCCGTCGGTCTTGCCGGCGGTGGCCGCTGCCTCAGGATCGCCAGCCTGATGCTGCTTGTCGGCCTGCTGCTGTTTTGCGGCGACCTGCTTGCGCGCGACTTCCTCGGCTCGCGGCTGTTCCCGATGTCGGCGCCGATCGGCGGCACCTTGCTGATCGCCGGCTGGGTGGCGATCGCCGTCTCGGCGCTGTGGCGTCCTCGCCCTTAAAGCGCATCGCGCCGAACCGGATTCAGGCGACGCGCTTTAAGTCTTTGTTTTGATGCATGTCGTTGCCCCAGAACCGCTGCACACTTCTGGGCGACATGCATTAGACTATTTTCGGCTGGCACCCCGCTTTCGCGCGGGCGGTTCGCCGGCGCGGCGCCGCTCGGGCTGCTCGGTTCCGGGCGTGATGCCCCAATAGTTGCGGTAGATGTCCTGAAACAGATGACCAATCGGATGCATGACTGCTTCTCCTTCTAATTGAATCGATCCAATCTTTCGACGCTGAAAATGGCTGCGGCTCAGCCGCCCTTGCGCTCCACGAGGAAGCGCGGCGTGCGCCTCCAAGGACCCAATCTGCCGCGGCGCTTCTCGCTGATGGCGACCGAGGCGATGCCCCAGTCGTTGCGGTAGATGTCCTCGAACAAATAGCTCACCGGATGCATGGTATCCTCCTGCTGAAACCCGCTCCACCATGAAGCGGGCAACTTGGATCGATTCAAAACATAGACCCGCGCCACCTGAAGTCAAGCAGAAATTTGAATCGATCCAACAAAAATGTTAGATGACCGGCAGCAATTCAGCGGTCATGTTCGTCCCGTGACCGGATTCGGAGGAACGACATGGCATCACTCCTCGAAGGCCAGGCAAGACCCATCCGGCTGGCAGACATCGCGAAGGCCGCAGGCGTCTCGCATGGTACTGCCTCGAATGTTTTCAGCCGCCCCGAGATCGTGCGCGCCGAAGTGCGCGAGCGGGTCAAGGCAGTGGCGGAGCGGATGGGCTATGCCGGCCCGGATCCGAAGGGTCGGCTGCTGCGCGCCGGCAAGGTCAACGCCATCGGCGTTGCCACCACCGAGCCCCTCTCCTACTTCTTCGACGATCCGTTCGCGCGCGTGATGATGGCCGGCATTTCGGAAGCCTGCGACGCCACCGGCGCGGGCATCGCGCTGGTCTCGGCCGCCAACCAGGAAAAACTTGCCTGGAACATCCAGAGCGCGCTTGTCGACGGCTTTATCCTGTTCTGCATCGAAGGCGGCTCGCGCCTCGTCGACCTGACGCGCGAGCGCAGGCTGCCATTCGTGGCGCTGGAACTCGGGTTTCAGGACGAGACCGTCTCGGCCATCGGCGTCGACAACGTCGATGGCGCGCGGCTCGCCGCGCGCCATCTGGCCGAACTCCGCCATCGCCGCTTCGCGGTTCTGTCGCTGACCCTCGGTGAGGAACGCACTGGTTTCGTGACGCCGGAAATGGTCCGCTCGGCGATCTATACGGGAACGCGCGATCGTCTCGCCGGCTATTTCGAGGAATTGTCCCGCTTCGGCGTCGACACGACGAAGGTCCCGATTTATGAGACCGAGAACGAGGAAAAAAGCACCAGGGCCGGCCTCGAGGCGATCTTCGCCGGCGGCGAAGCGCCGACCGCCATTCTAGCGATGTCGGACCGCATGGCCCTGATCGCCATCGACTGGCTGAAAGCGCGGGGTCTCGACGTTCCCGGCGATGTCTCGATCGTCGGCTTCGACGGCGTGCCGGACGGCGCGCTGTGCACGCCGCCGCTGACCACCATCGCCCAGCCGATCACCGAGATCGGCCGCCGCGCCGCGCGCATGATCCTCGACCATGATGGCGCGGTGCGGCGCGAGACGATGGGCGTCGAGCTCATCGTCAGAGCGTCGACCGGTCCGGCCCGCAAAGGCTGAAGCGAAACTCAGTAGCCGCCCACTCTCGCCGGCACCGGTTGCGCGCCGAACGGCGCGCGCACAGGCTCCTCGCGAACCGGCCTGGCACGAGACGGGCCGAGGCCGGCAAGCCATTCGAGATAGAGCGCGAGCGCGAACTGCATGGCGATGCCGGCCGAGATCAGCAGCGTATCGTAGGCCAGGCCGCCCGGGTTGATCAGCTTCAGCACCTGCGCCGCCATGGCAAGCAGCGTGCCGGCGATGAACACTGGCAGCGAGCGCTTGCCCAGAATTGCCAGCGGATTGTCGGGCCGGACCCGGAAGAGGTTCGAGACCGCCGGCAACGCGACGATCAGATAGCTGACCGATAGGATGTGCAGCAGCCGCGGCAGCGACAGGAAGGTCTTGTCGAAGCCGCCGATCACCACCGGCAGGTCGAACCAGGTGATCTGGCCCCAGAGCGGGCTGTGCACCCAGATCGCGGCGCCGACCACATAGATGCCAGCAGCACCAAGCAGCCACGGATTGAGCGGAATCCGCCCGCCCCGCTTGACATGCAGCATGGCAGCAAGGCCGATGTTGAACAGGAACTGCCAGGACAGCGGATTGAGGAACCAGAAGCCAGGCTCAGGATAGTTCGGCGGCGCGATCTGCCAGATGCCGGCAACGAGCCAGATCAGACCGGACACGATCAGCGCCGGCACCGGCCGATAGCTGACGAACAGCACGAAAGCGGGTGCCGCCAGAAGCAGCGCAGCATACACCGGCAGGATGTTGTTGTAGCCAAGCTGATGACCGAGCGTGACGATGCCGAGCAGCACTTGCGGCGTGTTGCGCATCAAGGGTTCGATGTTGATCATCGTCAGCATTTCCGGCCGATGCACGAACACCGCGGCGGCGCAAAACAGCGCGATCACCACCATCGTGGTGACGAGGTGAGAGATGTAGAGCACGCCGGCGCGCCGCCACATCTTCAGGGTCGCCAGCAACCGGCCGCCCGGCTTGAACTTCGTGCCGTAGGCCAGCGCCACCGAGATGCCGGAAATCAGCACGAAGGCTTCGGCCGCATCGGAAAAGCCGAAATTCTTGTAGGTCCAGTTCTCGAAGACGGTGCCGGGCACATGGTCGACGAAAATGGTGAGCAGCGCGAGCGCGCGCAGCACGTCGATGCGCGTATCGCGATCTTTGATACGCGTATCGCGATCCTTGATACGCGTGTCGCGATCGTAGATCTCGTGCTCTGCAGAGACAGGGGTGGTCATCGACAAAAGGCCTCAAAGCTGGTTGTTCATACCCAGCAATGCGACCTCCGGGGCGCACCGCTTCGATTCCTCCCACGGGAGTGTATCGGCGCAGAAACGGACTGAAATGCGCCTAGTTCAATCAACTTTCGCGGAGCGCGAAAATATTCCGTTTTGAAGCCGGCAAATCAACAAATCTCTCATGGAATCAAATGGATATGAGCGCTCCTGAATATAGTGACAAAAACAGCGTCCTGCGCGAGGATCTCACATTTTCCTACCGCCTGCTGACGCCGGCAAACGCAAGCGGTGAGTGCCTGTTCGTGCTGCACGGGTCGGGCGTCGACGAGACAACGATGCTGCCGCTGGCGAGACAGACCGCGCCCCATACGGTGATCGTCGCGGCGCGCGGCCGCATTCCACAGGAGGACGGATTTCGCTGGTTCGAGCGAATCACGCCGACCAGCTTCGAACAAACCTCCATCCGTGCCGAGACGGCCGCCTTTGCGCAATTCGCAAGGGAAGCCGCGCGCCAGCACGGCCTCGACCTGCAGCGTGCGACCTTTCTCGGCTATTCGAACGGCGCCAACGTCGTCTCCAGCCTGATGCTGCTCCATCCCGGCTTGGTCAGGCGGGCTGCGCTTTTGAGGGCGATGCCGGTGCTCGACACTTGGCCGATGACCGACCTCCGGGGCAGCCGAGTGCTGATCGTCGCCGGGGCCGCCGACCAGACTTACGGCCCGTTCGCGCCGGCTCTGGTGACACTGTTCAGCCAGCGCGGCGCCGAGATCGACGCGCGCATCGTCGCCGCGGGCCATGAATTCGGCGATGCCGACGCCGCGATCGTGCGGCAATGGCTGGCAGCGCCTATTGCGGCCGCCTGACCACGCCCGCCAAACGGGCTTCGGTGCCTTTTCGCAAGGCCGACGCCCTCAGCGGAGCAGGACGATGCCGCACAACCCGGCTGAGTCGTTGAAAAGTAACCTTTTTCACGGTTGTGGGGACTGAATCCTTCCATTGTCCACAGCGGCGACATATCTCTGTTACAGACTGTCTATCGAGATACTGTTCACTGAGGGGAGGTCTCAATGGCCGGTGAGAACAGCATTACTCTGCTCGACGACACTTCGAAATTGCCTGTCATTGCCGCCAGTCCGGGTGAAGTCGCCAAGATTGAAGGCGGCATCGATATTCGCGACCGCGCGGCGATTTCGATCTTCGGCGACCGCGCCCAGCAATCGGTCAGCGACTTTGCCGACAAGATCCTGTCGCAGATCCGCAACCGCGATCTCGGCGATACCGGCACGTTGCTCACCGACATCATCATGAAGGCCAAGAACCTCGATCCGGCTTCGCTGAAAGAGGAAGGGTTCCTCAGCAACCTGTTTTCTTCTTTCAAGGCCAGGCTCGAACGCTTCAAGGAGAAATACGAGGATGTCGCCGGGCAGATCGATCGCATCGGTCTGGAGCTCGACCGTCACAAGGATACGCTGCGGCGCGACATCGCCGTGCTCGACGACCTGCACGAGCAGACGAAGGACTCCATCCTCAACCTCGACGCCTATGTGCAGGCCGGCAAGAAATTCGTCGATGAATACCGTGCAAACGAGCTGCCGAAGCTGAAGGCGGCGGCCGACGCCAAGGCGAGCGATTCTGCCGGGGCGCTGGAGGCGCAGACCTATCAGGACGCCGTGCAGGCGCTCGACCGGCTGGAAAAGCGCATCTTCTATCTGGTGCAGGCGCGCCAGCTCGGCATCCAGCAATTGCCGCAGATCCGCATCGTGCAGTCAGGCGACGAGACGCTGATCGAGAACCTGCAGGCGACCTCTGCGCTGACCGTGCCGGCCTGGAAGCAGAAGATGGTCATCCTGCTTGGGTTGACCAACCAGAAGTCGGCGCTGGAGCTGCAAAAGACGGTGACCGACGCGACCAACGAGATGATCCGCCAGACATCGAAGATGATGAAGGATCAGGCCATCTCCATCGAGGAGCAGGCGCAGCGCGGCATCGTCGATGTCGAGACGCTGGCGCAGGCCAACCGCGACCTGATCGACACCGTGCAGGGCGTGCTCAAGGTCCAGGAGCAAGGCCGGGCGAAGCGGGCCGACGCCGAAAAACAGATGGACCAGATGACCGCCGATCTCAAGAAAGCGCTCACCGGAGCATGATGCCGAAAAAGTGTGAAGCGGTTTTCGGACGACATCATGCTCCATCTCTTTGATTTGGAGCCGGATGATTTCAGGTCGAGTGGACCTGAAATCATCCGGCTCCAGGGCTGACGGGGCCTCGATGCCGATGAAGCTTTCGACCGTTCTCGCGCTGGCGGCCGCGCTGCTGCTGGCCGCCTGCAATTCGAGCAATGTCAGATTCTCGATCGTCTCGGGTTCCGAAAACACGGTGCTGGAGCCGATCGTGCAGGAGTTCTGCGCCAAGCAGGGCGCGACCTGCACCATCTCCTACCAGGGCTCGCTCGACATCGGTCTCGGCCTGCAGAGAGCCAGCGGGCTCGATCAGGACGCGGTGTGGCCGGCATCGAGCGTCTGGGTCGACCTATTCGATTCCGGCCGCAAGGTGCGCAACCTCACCTCGATCGCGCAGATGCCGGTCATCCTCGGCGTTCGCAAATCCAAGGCCGCCGAGCTCGGCTGGATCGGCAAGCCAGTCTACATGAAGGATATCCTCGCCGCGGTGAAGGACGGCAAGCTCAAATTCCTGATGACTTCGGCGACGCAGTCCAACTCCGGCGCCAGCGCCTATCTGGCGATGCTCTCCAGCGCGCTCGGCGGCAAGCAGGTGATCGAGCCCGGCGATCTCGACAATTCGTCCGTGCACGACACGGTCGGCGCCCTGCTGCAAGGCGTCGAGCGCTCGTCCGGCTCGTCGGGATGGCTGGCCGACCTCTATGTGGACTCCGCGCGCAAGGGCACGCTCTATGACGCGATGTGGAATTACGAGGCGACGCTGAAGGAGACCAACGACAAGCTGAAGCAGATGGGCGACGAGCCGCTCTATGCGGTCTATCCGGCCGATGGCGTGGCGGTCGGCGATTCCCCGCTCGGCTTCATCGATCACGGGCGCGGCGCCGACGTCGAAAAATTCTTCACCGACCTGCTCGCCTATCTGCAATCGGATGCGGTGCGCAAGCGCATCGCCGACACCGGCCGGCGACTGCCGCTCGGCGGCGCAGCGATCCAGGCGACGGCGGACCCCGACTGGAATTTCGATCCCGGCAAGCTGGTGACGGCGATCCGCATGCCGGAACCGGCAGTGATCCGCAAGGCGCTCGACCTTTACCAGCAGGCCCTGCGCAAACCGTCATTGACGGCGCTCTGCTTCGACTTCTCGGGCTCGATGGAGAACGAGGGCGAGACGCAGCTGCAGCAGGCCGCCCAGTTCCTGTTCACGCCGGAGAAGTCGAGCGAGGTGCTGGTGCAGTGGACGCCTTCCGACCACATCTTCGTGCTGCCCTTCGACAGCACGGTGCGCGACGTCTTCGACGCGACCGGTGATCCGGCGGGCCAGAACCAGCTGCTCAGCGACGTGGCGCAGCAGCGCGCCGGCGGCGGCACCGATATGTATGCCTGCGCCGACCAGGCGCTGCAGAAGATCATCGCCACGCCTGATCTTTCGAGATACCTGCCGGCTATCGTCATCATGACCGACGGCCGCACAGACGGCAGCGCCGATTTCTTCCTTTCTCACTGGCAAGGCGCACCGGTGCGGGTGCCGGTGTTCGGCATCACTTTTGGTGACGCGGACAAGAGCCAGCTCGACAGCCTCGCCAAAGCGACCTCGGCGCGCGTCTTCGACGGCAGCGGCGATCTGGCCGGTGCCTTCCGCGCCGCGCGCGGCTATAACTAAGGCCAACGATGCGCGGCTTGTTCGGCAATGACTGGAACTGGATCGCGGCGGGGCTGGTGTCGGCCGCGCTGCTGGTTGGTCTCAGCACACTCACCCACTTCCCGTTCCTGGTCTCGGTGGTGATCTCGGCGCTGGTATTCGCCGGGCTGATCTTCGTGCTGGCGCCACGCCAGCTTTTCGAAGGCCTCGACCTCCGCTCCATCGGCGGCGGCCAGGTGGCGTTCGCGCGCGAATTGCTGGCGCAAGCGCAGCCGGCCGCCGACCGGCTGGCGGCGGCGGCTGGCTCGATCGCCGACAAGGATATGAAGGCCAAGGTGAAGAACCTGTCCGACATCGCCACCGACGTGATTTCCAAGGTCGAGGCGAAGCCGGCAAGCGCGGCTTCGGTCCGCCGCTTCCTGACCTATTACGTGCCGCAGGCGGCGGAAGTCGCGGAAGGCTATGCCACGCTGGCCGATCGCCGCGCGCCAAGCCAGCAGCGGCTTGCCACTATCGGAGCGGTGATCACCAAGCTGCAGGACGCCTTCGTCCACTATGCCGACAGCCAGGCGGACTCCGAGCTTGGCACGCTCGACGTTGACCTTCGACTCATTCAGGAGTCGCTGAAAGAGGATATCGGTCGCTGATGGCCCTTTCTCGCCGCGCTTTCGGACTGGGACTGCTTGCCGCCGCCGCGGCCGGAACGGGCGGCTATCTGACGCTCAAGGACCGGCCGGAGTTCCGCGGCTATCTCGGCAACCGCGCGCATCTGTTCGGCTTCATCGGCGGCGAGAAGCAGGCCTTCCTGGCCGACCCCGATGTGGTCGGCGCGCTCGGCGGCTACGGGCTGGAGCTCGACGCGCGCGTCGCCGGCTCGGTCGAGATGGTGCGCGAGCCGGCGCTCTTGACCCAGAAACCGCAATTCCTGTGGCCGTCCTCGTCGATCATGGTCGACCTTGCGCGCAAGAACGGTGTTTCCATCCGCAACGACCAGGTCGTGCTCAATTCGCCGATCGTGGTCTACACCTGGGGGCCGGTGGTCGAGGGCCTGAAAAAAAGCGGGCTGGTCACCGTCGCGGCCAAGGGCGGCTACAACCAGCTCGACCTCAAGGCGCTGCTCGATGCCATCCTTGCCGGCAAGAACTGGTCGGATCTCGGCATTTCGGAGCTTTACGGCCGCACCCGCATCGTCTCCACCGACCCCAACCGCTCCAATTCAGGCTTCATGTTCGCAGGGCTTGTGCTCAGCCTAATGAGCGGCGACGTGGCGACGCAGGAATTGCTTGCCCGGCATGGTGAAGAGGCGAAGTCTATCTTCCGCAGCATGGGGCTGAAATCGTCGTCTTCGGGCAAGCTGTTCGACCAGTATATCGCCGGCGGCCTCGGCGCCGAGCCGATGGTGGTGGGCTACGAGAACCAGCTGGTCGAGTGGGCGCTCGCCGATCCGGCGCGCTGGCAGCGCGTGCAGGCCGGCGCCGGCGCCAAGCCGGAAATCCTCTACCCGCGCCCCACCGTCTATTCGTCGCATCCGCTGATCGTCATCGACGCGCTGACCAGCCCGAAGCTGCAGCAACTTGCCTGGTCGAAGCACGGGTTCCGCGGGCCGCTCGGCACCGTGGCTGGCGATGCCGACGCCATCGCCGGCGTGCGGCCGGCGGAAATCGAGGCGGTGCTGCCGATGCCGTCGGCCGACGTCATGCTTTCGCTGCTGTCGCAGATGGAAATCTAATGCATGTCGCCCAGAAGTGTGCAGCGGTTCTGGGACAACGACATGCATCAAAACAAAGACCTAAAGCGCGTCGCCTGAATCCGGTTCAGCGCGACGCGCTTTAGCCGGCCAGCCTGGACAGCAGCGCCGAAACCTCACCCCTGCCCCATCCGGTTCCAGGCGTCCAAGCCCGCGATCTTGTAGGCTTCGGCGAGCGTCGGGTAGTTGAAGGTGTTGTTGACGAAAAAGTCGACCGTGCCGCCGAGGTTGATCACCGCCTGACCGATATGGATGAGCTCGGTGGCGCCCTCGCCGACAATATGGGCGCCGAGCAGCCGGCGCGTCTCGACCGAGAACAATAGTTTCAGGAAGCCGCTGTTGACGCCCATGATGTGGCCGCGCGACGTTTCGCGGAACCGGGCAAGGCCGACCTCATAAGCGGCGCCGCTCTGGCGCACCTGCTCCTCCGACAGGCCGACCGTCGAGATCTCAGGCACCGCGTAGATGCCGTAAGGAAAGCTTTCCGGCGGCGGCGGCAGGTTGACGCCGAAGGCGTGGCAGGCCGCCACCCGTCCCTGCTCCATCGAGGTTGAGGCCAGGCTTGGGAAGCCGATGACGTCGCCGGAGGCGTAGATGTTTGGAACGCTGGTCTGGAACGTGTGCGGATCGACCTTGACGCGGCCCCGGGCGTCGGCCTCGATGCCGACCATATCGAGGCCGAGGCTGGCGACATTGCCGGTGCGGCCGGCGGCGTAGAGCACCATCTCCGAGCGGATGGTGCGGCCGTCGGCGAGCGTCACCTCGGCATGGTCGGGTTTCGAGGCAATCTCCTTGACCGCGCTGCCGAGCCGAATGGTCATGCCGCGGTCGCGCATCTGGTGGATGAAGTCGTCGACGATCTCGCGGTCGATGAAATCGAGGATGGTGTTGCGCGGCTCGACCAATGTCACCGGCACGTCAAGCGCCGAAAAGATGGTGGCATATTCGACGCCGATGACGCCGGCGCCTATCACGGTCAGCGTGCGCGGCAGATGGTGGAGTTCCAGCATCTCGTCGCTGTCGAAGACGCGCTTCCTGTCGAAGGGCACGTCGGCCGGCCGGTGCGGTCGGGTGCCGACGGCGATCAGCGCGTTGGCAAAGCCGACCTCGCTGTAATCGCCATTGTCGGCGGTCAGGCTGACCTTGTTGGGCGTAAGGAATTTTGCCGCGGCGCGCGCGCTCCTCACCGTATTGCGCATGAACTGGTGCTGCAGCACCTCGACCTCATGGTCGAGCGTCTTGTGCAGCCGGTCGACCAGATCGCTGATCGAAATATCCTGCTTGACCCGGTAGCCGCGCCCATAGAAGCCGCGCTCGCGCCAGCCCGAGAGGTTCAGCACCGTCTCGCGCAGCGTCTTCGACGGGATGGTGCCGGTATGCACCGAGACGCCGCCCAGGCGCCGGCCCCTGTCGACCACCAGCACCGACTTGCCGAGCTTGGCCGATTGCACCGCGGCGCGGCGCCCCGAAGGGCCGCTGCCGATGACCAGCATGTCGTAGTCCATCTTCCCGTCCCGTTTGTGCGCCGCAGCAAGCTAAACCGGGAAGAATGTCATGTTCAACTGGCAACGCACCATTCCCGCGGCAGACGAATCCGCCAATGCAACCAAACGCACGCAAAACCTTAACCGGACGGCAAGGCTTACGTGCAATGGTTCATGTCGAGGGAACCATCGGGGTAGCAGAGTTGGCGATTTCCAAAAGTGACACGCTGCCTGGCGCAGAATCGGGTTTTTGGTCGGGGCTGCGAACCACCGAAATCGTCACCGACCTGCGCGAGGGCCTGTTCCGTTTCATCGCGCTGGCAGTCGCCGCGATCTTCGTCTATCGCGGCGCGTACCATCTGGTCATCGATCCAGGCCGTCTCAACGTCCTTTTACTCATGATCTCCGATGCGCTGACTTTTACCTGGCTGCTTCTGGCTCGGCGACCGATTGTCCGCGACTGGAGCCCTTTCACGGTATTCATCTCGCTGACGGCCGGTTTCGGTTCGGGCTTCATATCGCTGCAGGACGGCATCGCCGTCATCCCGCTCTATATCGCGGCGCCGCTGCAGTTCCTGGCGCTGTGGCTGGTGATCTGGGGGAAGATGTCGCTTGGCCGCTCCTTCGCCATCCTGCCTGCCAATCGCGGCGTCGTCACCAGCGGCGCCTACCGGTTCGTCCGGCACCCGATCTATGCCGGCTACCTGGCGGGGCATATCCTTTTCCTGCTGTCGAGCTTCTCGCTCTATAATTTCGCCGTCTACGCGGTCATCACCCTGTTCCAGATCCATCGCATCCTGCGCGAGGAGCGCATCCTGGCGCTGACAGAGGAATATCGCGACTATCTCGGACGGGTCCGCTACAGGCTCTGCCCCGGCATCTTTTGACATCGCGCCGGTCCGCCGGCGCCGACGTTCCTTGAATTCCAGGCCGCCCTCACCATCTGACAAAGCGGCAGGCATCCTCATGCGGATGCCGCGATCGAGGAACGGACATGAACGCACGCGTATTGGACGGCGAGATCATCACGACCAGGTTCGAGGATACCCGCGCTTATCGCGGGGTGCGGACAAGGCGCGTCTTTGCCTTCCTGCTCGACTATTTCTTCGTTGCGCTGCTGACCATTCCTTTCGCAATCCTGGTGGCCATTCTCGGGCTTTTGACCTTCGGCCTCGGCTGGGCGCTGTTTTCGGTGCTGGTGCCGATGGTCGCCATCCTCTACATCTGGAACACGCTGGGCAGCCGCGACCAGGCGACGACCGGCATGAAGATCATGGGCATCCGCCTGGAGAAGCTCGACGGCAGCCGCATCGACGGCATGACGGCGGTGGTGCACTCGGTGCTGTTCTGGGCCGGCAACGTCATCCTGACGCCGCTGGTGCTGCTGGTCACGCTGTTCTCCGACCGCAAGCGCACGCTGCACGACCTGCTGCTCGGCACCGTGGTCACCCGCACCGACATCTGACGGTGTCCACGGCCGCGTTCATCGAACCGCTGCGCCGCCTGTGCTCAAATATGAACAGGCCGAGGCCGTCGCGGCAGCATAATCCTGTTGAATTTTTCGCCGACCGGGCCAAAGGTAGAGCGATTCGCAGGAGCGTTTCCAAGATTAGATGACGCAGCATCCGACCCAGTCGCCGCAGTTCTTCCTGACAGCGCCGTCACCGTGCCCCTATCTGGAGGGGCAGTTCGAGCGCAAGGTGTTCACGCACCTTGTCGGCGACAAGGCGCCGGAGATGAACGACCTTTTGACGCAAGGCGGATTCCGGCGCTCGCAGAACATCGCCTACCGCCCGGCTTGCGAATCCTGCCGCGCCTGCGTTTCGGTGCGCATCCTGGCGCAGGAATTCGACCCCAGCCGCAACATGCGCCGCGTCATCCAGCACAATGCCGATCTGGTCGGCGCCATGCATGACGCGCAGCCCTCGACTGAGCAATACTCGCTCTTCCGCGGCTATCTCGACGCCCGCCATCGCCGTGGCGGCATGTCGGACATGACCGTGCTCGACTATGCGATGATGGTGGAAGACACGCATGTCGACACCAAGATCATCGAATACCGGCGTCGCGGCCCGGACACTTTCATCACCGGCAGGGGCCAGGGCGAGCTGATCGCGGTGGCGCTGACCGACAAGATGGCCGACGGCCTGTCGATGGTCTATTCCTACTTCAATCCCGACTTCGAGAACCGCTCGCTCGGCACTTTCATGATCCTCGACCACATCGCCCGCGCCAAGGCGATGGGGCTGCCCCACGTCTATCTCGGTTACTGGGTCAACGGCTCGCGCAAGATGAGCTATAAGATGCGCTTCATGCCGCAGGAGCATCTCGGCCCGAAAGGCTGGGAACGCTACGACCACGAAGCGGTCAGTCGCTGATCCGCCCCACGCTTCATCCTTAAACTGTTTCAAGGAGGAGGACGCTGGTCTTCCGGCCATCGGGCTGGAAGCACCGCGGCATGGCCGCTTTGCGCCTCCTCAAGATTGTTTGCGAGACTCCCAAGTGTCCACCCATACCGATCACCAAAAAGGTCTTCTGATCACCGCCATTGGCGGGCTGACACTGACCGTCGATATACCGCTGATCCGGCTCGCCGACGGCACCCCCTGGACGATCATGATGTTGCGGACCGGCACCACATTGCTGGCCGGACTGGTGATATGGGCCATCTGGCGGTCGTTGGACAGGAACGCACCCCGGCTCATTCCGGGCTGGTCGGGACTTGCCGTGGCATTCTGCTACGGCATGACCGGGATTAGCTTCGTCACGGCCGTCTATCACACCTCGACCGCCGATCTTGTCTTCATCCTGGCCTTCAACACCGTGTTCGCGGCGCTGCTGTCATGGCTTATCCTCAAGGAAAGACCACGGCCTGCAACCGTGATCGCCATGCTGGCGATGATCTTCGGCGTGCTGATCATCGTCGGCGGCTCGGTCGGCACGGGGCATCTGTTCGGCGACTTCATGGCGCTGTGCTCGGCCTTCTTCGTCGCCTTGGCCATCACCATCTCGCGCGCCAACGGCAAGGACATGGGCTTCACCGCGCTCGTCGGCGTCATCATACCGCTGGCGCTCGCCGTCTTCATGGTTTCGGGCGAAGGCGTCCACGTCAGCGCGCCGTGGTGGATCATCTTCAACGGCGCTGTGATCATGCCGATCTCGTTCTTCTGCCTTGCCAACGGACCGAAATACATTTCGGGCCCGGAGGTAGCGATGTTCTATGTTTTGGAAACCGTGCTCGCTCCGGTCTGGGTCTGGCTGATCTTCGCCGAGGCGCCGACGCGCAACAGCCTGATCGGCGGCACTATCCTGATCGTCACGCTCGTCGCGCATTCGCTTTGGCAATTGCACGAGGGCCGCAAGCGCCGCGCCGACCTCGCGGTGCATCACCCGGCTTGATGTGTCTTAACGCGGCTCCCACCGCGGATCAGGCGCTGGCTTTCTTCGCCGGACCGGGTGCAGGCAGAACCTCGATCTGTGGGTCCGCTTCGATTTCGGTCGCCGAGCCGGCAGCCGTCTCGTCAGCTACCTCTCGCAGCCATTCACGCCAGATAGCGACGAGTAGCGCCATCAGCACCGGGCCGATGAACAGGCCAAGAAAGCCCATCGTCTTGACGCCGCCGATGAGGCCGAAAAAGGTCGGCAGGAACGGCAGCTTGATCGGGCCGCCGACAAGCTTGGGCCGCAGCGTCTTGTCGACGATGAAGAGTTCGACCGCGCCCCAGACGAACAAGGCAAGGCCGGCGAACAGCTTGCCGCTGGCAGCGAGGTAGATCGACACCAAAGTGAAGGAGAGCGGCGCGCCTCCCGGGATCAGCGCCATGATGCCGGTGAGCGCGCCCAGCGTCACCGGCGACGGCACGCCGGCCAGCCAATAGGCGATGCCAAGCACCAGCCCCTCGCCTATGGCGATGACGGTCATCCCGGTGACGGTGGACGAGATGGTCGCCGGCACGACGCGCGAGAACCGCTCCCAGCGCATCGGCAGGATGCGTTCGCCGACGCGATCGACCTGCGCGGCGAAAGCCTCACCGTCGCGATAGGCGAAGAACAGCGCGATCATCATGAACAGAAGCGTCAGCAACAGGCCGAAGGCGCTGCCGCCGGCGGCTAAAGCGCCGCGATAGATATTGCCGATGTTGGAGCCGCTGATCAGCTGGATCAATTCGCCGATGCCGCCGGGGTGGCCGAGATAGGCGATCCACTGCTCGTTCAGCCACTCGCCGACAACCGGCATGGTGGCGATCCATTGCGGCGTTACCGAACCGTGTCGGTTGGTCTCGATCGCCCAGGTCACCCACTCACGCAGTTCGTTGATGGCATAGGTGCCGGCAAGCGCGATCGGCACCACCAGGAAGGTCAGGATGAAGAGGATGGCCAGCGTCGCGCCGACGGTGCGATTGCCGCCGACGGCGGTAAGCAGCCGGCGATAGAGCGGCCAGCTGGCAAAGGCGATGACGAGGGCCGCCAGCACCGGGAACAGGAAGCCGTGGAAGAAATAGACGCCAGCGGCGGCGATCAACACCAGGAGCCAGCGTGCCGCCGATATCGGCGGGATGACAGCCGCCCTCAGCGGTGTCGACAGGCCGAACAGCCGCTGCCCCGACTTCTGGATCTCCGTCCGCTTCAACCCGGCGTTTCTCCCCTGCCCGATGGTTCGATGGATGCTTATGCACCATCATAGTGCAGCAATCGTGACGACGGTCCAAATGTTTGCGCGCTGGCTTCTCCCCTTGTGGGAGAAGGTGGATCGGCGCGTAGCGCCGAGACGGATGAGGGGTGTTCCAGCGGAATGAGGCGTTTGGCGTTCCCTGGAGCAACCCCTCATCCGTCGCCTTCGGCGACACCTTCTCCCACAAGGGGAGAAGGGGGAGCCTCGCTACCCAAATTTCCCCGTCCTAGGGAAACCCTTCGGCACCATGCGGCCGGCGGCGGCCCGCGCCCCGATCCATTCGGCCAGTTCCTCGCGCGACTTGACGAAGGTGCGGTCGGCCGAATCCTGCCAGGAGAGCCCGGCTGCAATCGTGAATGTTTTCAGGTCCAGCACGCCGCCGTCCTTGTATTTCTGCAGGCGCACGCCCTTGCCGCGCGCCATTTCCGGGATTTCGGCCAGCGGGAAGACCAGCATCTTGCGGTTCTCGCCGACAATGGCGAGATGGTCGCCCGAAACCGGAATGCAGCGCTTGGCCTCGTCCGGCGCCTTGACGTTCATCACTTGCTTGCCCTTGCGGGTGTTGGCGACGACCTCTTCCTCCGAAATGACAAAACCGTTGGCGTCGTGGGAGACGAGCAGCAGCTTGCGCTTGGGATCGTGGACAAAGGCGGTAACGATGTCCTGGTCGTTCTCCATGTCCACGATGATGCGGATCGGCTCGCCATGGCCGCGCCCGCCCGGCAGCCGGTCGGCGCCGATGGTGTAGAACTTGCCGCCGGTGGTGAAGACCAGGATCTTGTCGGTGGTCTGGGCGTGGAAGGCAAGCTTCAGGCTGTCGCCCTCCTTGAAGGCAAGCTGCGAATGGTCGGTCAAGTGACCCTTCATGGCGCGCAGCCAGCCCTTTTCCGACACGACGACGGTGACCGGCTCGCGCTCGATCATGGCATGCGCGATGTCGGTCAGATCATGCTCGGGCGCATCGGCGAACTGGGTGCGGCGCTTGCCGAGCTCGGTCTCCGGACCGAACTGGTCGCGGACCTTGGTGACTTCCCACTTTATCGTCGACCATTGCCTGGCGTCGGATGCCAGCAGGGCCTCGATCTGCTTCTTCTCCTCTGTGAGGCCATCGAATTCCTTGCGAATCTCGATCTCTTCGAGCTTGCGCAAAGCGCGCAGGCGCATGTTGAGGATGGCTTCCGCCTGGTTGTCGGTGAGCGACCAGCGGGCCATCATCACCTGCTTGGGCTCATCCTCCTCGCGGATGATCCTGATGACCTCGTCGATGTTGAGATAGGCGATCAGGTAGCCGGCGAGGATTTCCAGGCGCTTCTCGATCTCGCCGAGCCGGTATTTCGAGCGGCGGATCAGAACCTCGCGGCGGTGGTCGAGCCATTCCTTCAGCACGCCCTTCAGCGAGAGGACGTTCGGCACCTTGCCGCGCGACAGCACGTTCATGTTGAGCGGGAAGCGGGTTTCGAGCTCGGTGAGCTTGAACAGCGATTCCATCAGCAGGCCAGGATCGACGGCGCGGCTCTTCGGCACCAGGACGACGCGGATGTCTTCGGCACTCTCGTCGCGGATGTCTTCGAGCAACGGCAGCTTGCGCGCCATCAAAAGCTCGGCGATCTTCTCGATCAGCCTGGCCTTCTGCACGCCGTAAGGGATCTCGGTGACGACGATGCTCCAGGTGCCCCTGCCCTGGTCCTCCTGGCCCCATTTGGAGCGCACGCGGAAACCGCCGCGGCCCGTCTCATAGGCTTCGAGGATCGAGGCGCGGCTGTCGACGATGATGCCGCCGGTCGGGAAATCCGGCCCCTGGACGAAATCCATCAGCTTCGCCACCGGCGCTTCCGGGTTCTCGATCAGATGAAGCGCGGCGTCGCAAAGCTCGGCGGCGTTGTGCGGCGGAATGGATGTGGCCATGCCGACCGCGATGCCGGAAGAGCCGTTGGCGAGCAGGTTCGGAAAGGCGCCGGGGAGAACGGACGGTTCCTCGTCCTCTTCATTGTAGGTCGGCCGAAAGTCGACGGCGTCCTCGGTGATGCCGGCAAGCAGCTCGCTTGCCACCTCGGTCATGCGCGCTTCGGTGTAGCGCATGGCGGCGGCGTTATCGCCGTCGATGTTGCCGAAATTGCCCTGCCCGTCGACCAGCGGGTAGCGCATCGAGAAGTCCTGCGCGAGGCGCACCAAGGCGTCGTAGATCGACTGGTCGCCATGCGGGTGGAACTTGCCCATCACGTCGCCGACGATGCGGGCGCATTTGGCGAAGCCCTGATCGGGGTTGAGCCGCAACAGCCGCATGGCATGCATGATGCGGCGATGGACAGGCTTCAGCCCGTCGCGCACATCCGGCAGTGCCCGGTGCATGATGGTCGACAGCGCGTAAGCGAGATAGCGCCGCTCGAGCGCTTCCTTCAGATCGACCGGTTCGATTTTGTCGCCGCCGCCATTGTCATCAGGCGGCAAAAGCCTTTTTCCCATGGATTTGGACTAGCCGAGCGGGTGATTCGCGGCAAGCGCCGCGTGAACGTCGGCGCATTCGTCGCGGCCACAAAAGCCCGATCGGCGGTGTGAAGGATTTCACGGAAGCGGCGCGGCGGCGGCTGCAATTTGCCGCCGATCTGCAACTGGCATCGGCGGCATCTCGACGCCGGCCAACATCAATCCGTTACATGCGGCCTCTATCTGGGCACGCAACGCGCTGGCGGAGGAAAGCCGCGGTCTTCATGACAAATTCACCGCATCGGGCGATGGCTGCCGACCGGCGTTTGCTTTTCATCGCCATTTTCGACAAATGTGCCGGGAAATGCCTTTTTCCCGTCCCGTTCGTCACGGAATGGTGATGGAGCAGGTTTCAAAACAATTTTGATCACAGCAAATCAGGACAGGGAACTCGCCATGACAATCCAACGCTCAACGCTCAAGAAACTGGCCTTTTCGACCTTTCTGCTGACCCTGCCGCTCAACGCGGCCTTCGCCGCCGATCCGGCGGTGGCCGAGCGTATCAAGGCGGCCCTTGCCGCCCAGGGCGTCGAGATTTCCTGGACCGGCGTCTCCGGCGATGATTCGAACGCCGTGCTGCAGGGTGTTTCCATCAAGCCGGCGGCCGAGAAGGAAGCGCTGCCGATCGGCGACGTGAAGCTGGAAGGGGTCGCCGAGGCCAATGGCGGCTATGAGATCGCCACCGTCTCGACCTCGCCTTTCGAGCACAGCAAGGACGGCGTGACGCTCAACCTCAGCCCGGTGGTCGTCCATGGCATGAAGGTTCCGGCCGAAGGCGGCACCGACCCGCTCGGCTCGCTGATGATGTACAAGTCGGCCGAGCTCTCCAACATGACGGTCAAGGTCGGCGACAAAACGGCGTTCGCGATGGACGGGCTTGCCGTCCAGATCACCCCCCCGGCCGACGGCAAGGCGATGGACTTCACCGCCAACACCGAAAAGTTCACCGCCGACCTGTCGCTGGTCGACGACCCGAAGTCGAAGGAAGCCATCGAGGCGCTCGGCTACCAGAACATCTCCGGCAACATTGCGATGGCCGGCACCTGGCAGCCCAGCGACGGCAAGATGGAGCTGTCGAAATATGACATCTCCGTCGAGAATGCCGGCACGCTCGGCATGACCTTCAACCTCGGCGGCTACACGGTCGACTTCATCAAGTCGATGCAAGAGATGCAGAAGAAACTCGCCTCACAGCCGGAAGGCGCCGACAATTCGGCGCAGGGCATGGCCATGCTCGGCCTGATGCAGCAGCTTTCCTTCAACGGCGCCTCGGTGCGCTTCGAGGACGATTCGCTGACCGGCAAGGTGCTCGACTATGTCGGCAAACAGCAGGGCATGTCGGGTAAGGACGTCGCCAACCAGGCCAAGGCGATCGTGCCGTTCGGCATGGCGCAGCTCAACAATCCTGAGCTGACGGCGGAGGTATCGGCGGCGGTGAACACCTTCCTCGACGATCCGAAGAGCCTCGAGATCTCGGCCGAACCGCCGTCGTCGGTGCCCTTCGCGCTGATCATGGCCGGCGCCATGTCCAACCCGCTCGACCTGCCCAAGACGCTCGGCGTCAAGGTCAAGGCGAACCAGGACTGATCGAATTGGCTGCCTTCTCCCCGTCACTATACGGGGAGAAGGTGCCGGCAGGCGGATGAGGGGCAGCGCCGACGCTTGCGAATATGAAATTCGATGCTGAACCGATTGCCTGTCAGAAGGCCTCGGCTGCTACGACCGCTCGCAAGTCGCCAGCACCCGCGCTGCCCCTCATTGTCCTGCCGGACATTTCTCCCCGTATAGAGACGGGGAGATAGGGCAGTTGCAACGCTGCCGTCAGTCCTTCTTCGCCACCGCGACGCGCAGCGACAGCTCACGCAGCTGCTGCGGGGTCGCTTCCGAAGGCGCATTCATCAACAGGTCGTAGGCCTGCTGGTTCATCGGGAACATGGTGATCTCGCGCAGGTTCTTGGCGCCCACGAGCAGCATGACGATGCGGTCGACGCCCGCCGCCATGCCGCCATGCGGCGGCGCGCCATACTGGAAGGCGCGGTAGAGGCCGCCGAAGCGCTCCTCCACCGTCGCGCGGTCCAGGCCGACCATCTCGAACGCCTTGACCATGGTTTCCGGCAGATGGTTGCGGATGCCGCCGGACGCGATCTCGAAGCCATTGCAGACCATGTCGTACTGGAACGCCTTGATGCCGAGCGGCTGCTCGCCATTCAGCGCATCGATGCCACCCTGCGGCATGGAGAACGGATTGTGGGCGAAGTCGATTTTCTTCTCGTCCTCGTTCCATTCGAAGAACGGGAAATCGACGATCCAGCAGAGCTCGAACCGCTCGCGGTCGACGAGGTTCAGTTCCTCACCGGCGCGCGAGCGCGCCGCACCCGCAAAGGTGGCGAACTTCTTCGGGTCGCCGGCGACAAAGAACGCGGCATCGCCATCGGCAAGGCCGAGTTGCTGGCGGACCGCCTCGGTGCGCCCCTCGCCGATGTTCTTGGCGATCGGGCCGGCGCCTTCGAGCTTGTCGCCCTCCTTGCGCCAGAAGATGTAGCCCAGTCCCGGCTGGCCCTCGCCTTGCGCCCAGGAGTTCATGCGGTCGCAGAAGGCGCGGCTGCCGCCGGTCTTGGCCGGAATGGCCCAGACCTCGGCCTTCGCATCGTTGGCCAGGATGTTGGCGAACACCTTGAAGCCGGAATCGCGGAAATGATCCGAGACCGCCTGCATCTCGATCGGGTTGCGCAGGTCCGGCTTGTCGGTGCCGTAGGTGCGCATCGCCTCGTCATAGGGAATGCGGCGGAATTTCTGGGTCACCGGCTTGCCGGCGGCGAAAGTCTCGAAGACGCCGCGAAGCACCGGCTCCATGGTGGAGAGCACGTCGTCCTGCTCGACGAAGCTCATCTCGAGGTCGAGCTGGTAGAATTCGCCCGGCAGCCGGTCGGCGCGCGGGTCCTCATCGCGGAAGCAGGGGGCGATCTGGAAATAGCGGTCGAAGCCGGAGACCATGATCAATTGCTTGTACTGCTGCGGCGCCTGCGGCAGCGCGTAGAAGGTGCCGGGATGGATGCGCGAGGGCACCAGGAAGTCGCGCGCGCCTTCCGGCGACGAGGCGGTCAGGATCGGCGTCGAGAACTCGGTGAAGCCGATCTCCCCCATGCGCTTGCGCATCTCGGCGATGATCTTGGTGCGCGCCACGATGTTCTTGTGCAGCGTCTCGCGGCGCAGGTCGAGGAAGCGGTATTTCAGGCGGATGTCTTCCGGATAATCCGGCTCGCCGAAAACCGGGAGCGGCAGTTCCTTGGCCGCCGACAACACCTCGATCTCGCGCGCGAAAATCTCGATCTCGCCGGTCGGCAGGTTGGCGTTGGTGGTCTCCGGCAAGCGCGCCTTGACCTCGCCGTCGACGCGGATCACCCACTCGCCGCGCAAGGTCTCGGCCACCTTGAAGGCCGGCGAATCCGGATCGGCGACGATCTGGGTCAAGCCGTAATGGTCGCGCAGATCGATGAAGAGCAGCCCGCCATGGTCGCGCACGCGATGCACCCAGCCCGACAGGCGGACGGAATTGCCGACGTCGCTCTTTCTCAACTGGGCACAGGTATGGCTGCGGTAGCGATGCGTGGTCATGGGTAAAGTCCGGAAATTGCGGGCATCAGCCCGGCTCGAAAATTGGCGCGAAAAGCGCATGAGAGGCAGGCTTTGTCAAGGCAAGCGGTCACACAGGCGCGCCGCCTCCGCCGATCAGGCAAAGTGGACTTGCGCACCCTGGCTTTGGAAATCGGCGAGCGTGGCAGAAGGCGCGGTCTTTTCCACCACTAGGTGGCGGATCGCCTCCGCTCCCGCCACGCGATACGGCGCCGCGGTGGCGAGCTTGTCGTTGGTGACCGCAATGACGATGCCAGCGCTGTTCCTGGCCATGGCGCGTTTCACTTCGGCTTCGGCCGAATCGAAAGCGGTGACGCCGCGCGCCACATCGAGCCCGCAGGAGCCGAGAAAGAACAGATCGGCGCCGAGCTGCGCCACGGCGGCGAGCGTGTCGGCGCCGACGCAGGTGCCGAGATCGGGCACATAGCGGCCGCCGAGCACGATCAGTTCGACCAGGGGAAGGGCCGTGAGAGCCGAAGCGACGCCCAGCGAATTGGTGGCGACGGTCAGTTGGACGTCACGCGGGATCGCCCTGGCAATCGCCTCGTTGGTCGTGCCGCCGTCGATGAACAGCGACTGCCCTGCGCTGAGCAGCCCAACCGCCGCCTTGGCCAGACGTGTCTTTTCCTCGACCGCATGACGGCTGCGCTGGCTGAGCGTCGCGGCGGCAAATGGCGCCGATGCGACCGCGCCGCCATAGACGCGGCGCAACTGCCCGGCCTTCGCCAGTTCCCTGAGATCGCGGCGCACCGTGTCTTCCGAGACGCCGAAACGGCTGGCGAGCTCGCCGGCCAGCACCCTTCCGTCCGCCGCAAGCTGGTCGCAAATCAGTTGGTACCGTTCCTCGGTGAGCATGCACGATCCTACTTATTTGTGCATATTCTTGCATGTTTTGCCTGTTCATGCAAGAAACAGAGTCGTGAGCGGAACTGAAAGTGTGCCCGCCAAAATCTCCTTGTTGGATTGCTCGTAATGACCCTTGGCCTGAAACTCGCCCCCCAGCACCGCGTCTATGCCGGCTTCGCGATCTACTCCTTTGCCATGGGCAACATCTTCCCGCGCCTGCCCGACATCAAGCGCGCCATGGAGATCGAGGACGGCACGCTCGGTCTCGCCCTGATCGGGACGCCGATCGGCACCCTGATCGCGCTGACGCTGGCGACGCCGATCCTGGAGCGCGTGGGCTTTCGCCGCGCGCTGCTCTGGCTGGTGCCGCTGCTTGCCCTCGTCTATGCAGTCGCGGTGCACGCGCCAGGCCCGGCCGCTCTTTTCCTGATGCTGCTCCCCGTCGGATTGATGATCGGCAGCATCGAAATCATCCTTAATGTCGAGGCCGACAGGACCGAGTTTCTGCTCCAGCGCCGCGTCATGAACCGGGCGCATTCGTTCTGGAGCATCGGCTTCTTCGGCGCCGGGCTGTTCGGTGGCGTGCTCGCCCATCTCGGCCTGTCGCCGCAATTGCATCTGGCGCTGGTCGTGCCGATGGTGGCGGTTGCGATGGCGCTGTTCCTCGGTGGCTTCGAACCGGCGCCTGCCCGTTTCGCCGCGACCGGCGAAAAGCCGCCGATGTTTGCCCGGCCGACGCTACCGATCCTCATCCTCGTCGCGGTGACGCTGTCGGCCATGCTGATGGAAGGCGCCAGCATGGACTGGTCGGCGATCTATATGCGCACCGTGTTCGAATCGGGCCCGTTCGTTGCCGGGATCACGGTGGCGCTGTTCGCCTTCTCGCAGGCGACGACACGGTTCTTCGCCGATAGCTTTGTCGATCGCCACTCGCCGAGCGGCGTGGCGCGCGTGCTGTTGGCAACAATGGCGGTCGGCGTGTTCATCGTGTTCTTCTCGCCCCTGCCCTTCATCTCGATGCTGGGCTTTGCGCTTCTGGGCATCGGCAGCAGCGCCATCTTCCCGCTGGCGATCTCGGCGGCGGCGCAGCGCACCGACCGTCCCGCGGCGATCAATGTCGCGGCGCTGTCGCAGATTTCCTTCGTCGCCTTTCTGCTCGGCCCGCCGCTGCTCGGCTTCGTGTCGGATCACTGGGGTATCCGCTCGGCCTATGGCATCGGCATCCCCTTTATCCTGCTCAGCCTGGCCACAGCCGGCGCGCTCGGGCGACGGCCGTCGGCCGAACTCACGGATATCGCAAGGCAACCGGTGGAGGCGCCGGTCGGCGAGGCCTGAATCACGCTGCCGGGCCATCGGATATCGCCGTCCCGCGAAAGTAGCGGTGCGTGATGACGTTGCGGCGCTTGACGAAAGCGCGCGCGGCTGAAATTGAAGGAGCCTTAATATTGTGCCAAAAGCGATTTGATGCGCGTCATCACCACACAAGAAGAACTCGAGAGCGTTATCGCGGCGTTCGAAAAGTCGGAATTCGTTACCGTCGATACCGAATTCATCCGCGAGACGACCTTCTGGCCGATCCTCTGCCTGATCCAGATCGCCGCGCCTGGGATTGAGGCGCTTATCGATCCGTTGTCGCCCGGCATCGACCTGAAACCGTTTTTCCGGCTCATGGCCAATGAAGCGGTGCTGAAGGTCTTCCACGCGGCGCGGCAGGACATCGAAATCATCGTCCATCTCGGCAATTTGGTGCCGCATCCAGTGTTCGACACGCAGGTGGCGGCGATGGTCTGCGGCTTTGGCGACAGCGTTTCCTATGACCAACTCGTCCAGAAGGTCACCGGCGCCCGGCTGGACAAGTCCTCGCGCTTCACCGATTGGCGGCACCGGCCGCTTTCGGACAAGCAGCTCGAATATGCGCTTGCCGACGTCACCCACCTGATCAAGGTCTATCAGCATCTCAGCGCCGAGCTGAAGCGCGAGGACCGCGCCCATTGGCTGAACGAGGAGATGGACGTCCTCACCTCGCGCGAGACCTACGATCCGCATCCCGAGGACGCCTGGAAGCGGCTGAAGATGCGGCTGCGCAAGCCACAGGAGCTGGCGATCGTGCAAGCCGTGGCGGCCTGGCGCGAGCGCGAGGCGCGCGAGCGCGACGTGCCGCGCGGCCGCGTGCTCAAGGACGATGCGATCTACGAGATCGCGCAGCAGGCGCCGCGCGACACGGCGGCGCTCGGCAAGCTGCGCACCACGCCGAAAGGCTGGGAACGCTCGGCGACGGCAACGGCGCTGCTTGGCGCGGTCAACGCCGCCCTTGCCTTGCCCAAGGACGCGATGCCGAAACTGCCGAAAAGCGTGCAGCCGCCTGAAGGATCGAACGCGGCGGCGGAACTGCTCAAAGTGCTGCTCAGGATCGTCGCCGAGAAGGAAGGCGTCGCCACCAAGGTGCTTGCCTCCAGCGACGATATCGACCGCATAGCGGCCGAGGGCGACGAAGCCGATGTGCAGGCGCTGCAAGGCTGGCGCCGCGCCGTTTTCGGCGAGCAGGCGCTAAGGCTGGTGCGAGGCGAGATCGGCATCAAATTCGACAAGCGCAGGATCGCGGTGTTCGATCTTTAGGATCTCTCCCTTCTCCCCTTGTGGGAGAAGGTGGATCGGCGCGCAGCGCCGAGACGGATGAGGGGTGTTCCAGCGGAGTGAGACGCCACCTTTCCCTGGAGCACCCCTCATCCGTCGCCTTTGGCGACACCTTCTCCCACAAGGGGAGAAGGGGAAAGGCGAGCATCACACCGCCCCGAGCAGGTGGAGCGCGAACCAGATCCACGCGATGAGAAGTATGCCCGCGCCGAGGTAGAAGGCGCGGCTGCGGTGCAGCATATAGTTTCTGTCGAGATGCACCCAGGCGTGAATATAGCGCGTGACTATGAACAGCCACATCAGCACCAGCGTGAGATAATTCACGCCGTTGGTGACGAACAGCGCCAGGCACAGCACATGGAAGAGAGCCGGCAGTTCGAACTGGTTGATCAAATTGTTGGCAACGGTGGCGCTCGATGCCGGTTCGGTCGAGCGGACCTTGTATTGGCCGATCCTGGCTTCGCCCGACTTCACGGCGAGATAGCGCCGCTTCAGCATCACCAGATAGACGATGTAGACCAGGAGCACATGAGCCAGCATCGGCCAGAAGATGGCGGTCTGGGACATATGTGCGCCTCTCCTTCCGTCAGCGCCGCCGCTGTGCGGCCAGCGCGAAGACCGCGATGACGAAGAATGGGATCGCCAGCAACGCGAATTTGGTGACGGTCAGCAAGGAGGCGAATGCCAGGGAATCGGGATTGGCCGACTGAAAATCGGACAACAGCCGCGCGAGGGCGAGGTTCTGGGCATAATCGGCGATCGTATAGGGTAGCACCAGCACAAGCGAGAACAGGGCCTGCACTTGCGCCGGCATGGCGCGGAAAGTGCTGAGCCGCCGGCCGAAGGCAAGAATGAGGCTGACCAGCGTGAGCGACAACAGCGCCGGAAACAGGAGGTCGAAGGTCAGGTAGTGCCAGACGATGATGATCTCGCCGCCGCGCCGGCCGAGCGCGGTGAGCCACGCCATGCCTTCGTCGGGCGTGAAGCCGGCGACGCGCATGTCGAGCGAGGCCAGGCCGCCGCTCAGGCGCTGGAAATAGACGAACTCCAGCGCCGTCATGACAAGGAAAAGCGCAATCGAGGCAATAGACAGCGCCGCCGCATGCCGCGACAGCCGCAGCACCGCCACACTCAAGCCACGCCACAGCCCCTGGCGGTCGGACTGCTCGGCCTGCCGATCAAAGTCCGCCCGGATAGTTGGGGCTTTCGCGGGTGATCGTGACGTCATGGGCGTGGCTTTCACGAAGTCCGGCGTTGGATATGCGCACAAAGGTGGCGCGCTCGCGGAAATCTGCAAGGTCACGTCCACCCACATAACCCATAGCGGCTTTCAGGCCGCCTGCAAGCTGGTGCAGCACGCCAGCCACAGGTCCTTTGTAGGGAACCTGCCCTTCAATGCCCTCCGGAACCAGTTTCAGCGTATCGCGGACCTCGGCCTGGAAGTAGCGATCGGCCGAGCCGCGCGCCATGGCGCCGACCGAACCCATGCCGCGGTAAGCCTTGAAGGAGCGGCCCTGGTGCAGATAAACTTCGCCCGGGCTCTCGTCGGTTCCGGCAAGCAGCGAGCCGATCATGGCGGCACTTGCGCCAGCGGCGAGCGCCTTGGCCAGATCGCCCGAATATTTGATGCCGCCATCGGCAATGACGCTCACGCCGGCCTTGCTGGCCGTCTCGACCGCCGACATGATCGCCGACAATTGCGGGACGCCGACGCCGGCGACGATTCTGGTGGTGCAGATCGAGCCCGGGCCGATGCCGACCTTGACGGCGTCGGCGCCGGCGTCGATCAGCGCCCGCGTGCCGTCGGCGGTGGCGACATTGCCGGCCAGGATGCGCACGGAGTTGGACAATTTCTTTGCCCGCGCCACCGCGTCCAGCACGCGCTGCGAATGGCCGTGCGCGGTGTCGATGACCAAAAGGTCCACGCCGGCGTCGATCAGGCGTTCGGCGCGCTCGAAGCCGTCATCGCCGACGCTGGTCGCGGCGGCGGCGCGCAGCCGGCCTTGCGCGTCCTTGGTGGCATGCGGATTGAGCTGCGACTTTTCGATGTCCTTGACGGTGATCAGGCCGACGCAGTTGCCCTTCCTGTCGACCACCACCAGCTTCTCGATGCGGTGCTTGTGGAGCAGGCGCTTGGCCTCGTCCTGGTCGACATTCTCCTTGACCGTGATCAGGTTCTCACGGGTCATCAGTTCATAGACCTTCTGCGCCGGATCGGAGGCAAAGCGCACGTCACGGTTGGTGAGGATGCCGACGAGCCGGCCGACCGTATGGCCGCCGGTGCCGCCATTCTCGACCACCGGAATGCCGGAAATGCCGTTGCCGCGCATCAGCGTCAGCGCGTCGGCGAGCGTTGCGTCCGGACCGATGGTGACCGGGTTCACCACCATGCCGGATTCGAATTTCTTCACCTGCCGGACCTGCTCGGCCTGCTCGGCGGGCGTCAGATTGCGATGGATGACGCCGATGCCGCCGGCCTGTGCCATGGCGATCGCCAGCCGCGCCTCGGTGACGGTGTCCATGGCGGCCGACAGGATCGGCACGTTGAGATCGATGTCGCCGGCAATGCGGGTGCGGATGTCGGTCTCGCCCGGCATGAACTCGGAATGGCCGGGCTGCAAGAGCACGTCGTCGAAGGTCAGCGCCAGAGCGCCGGTGGACGTTTCGATGATTTTTGCCATGGCCAGTCCTTTTGAATGCGGAAAAGGCGCTGGGCCAAGATGGCCAGCGCCGACTCTGATCTTCCCTTTCAGGATTGGCGCTGGCTGGTAACACGTCCGGCGGGCGATGAAAAGCCGGTCGTTGCGCGGTATGTCAGATGCTAGTCGGCGCCCAGGAAGGCATCGAGCAAAGCATGACGCGGCGACGCAAAAGGATTGACCACGGTTACGCCTCCCCAGGTAAAGCCATCTTGTAGGTTCTCGGACAAGAGGAGCCGGCAACCCGTTTGCGAGGCCATGGAAAGGATGACCGCGTCCCAGATGCCAAAATGGTGATCCGCAGCCAAGTCGGCTGCCATCAGCATCACCTCGGGCGTCGTTCCGGCAACCGGAAATGCGTCCTGCCAACCCAGCAGCGTATCGCGAGCGACTTCCCGCGATCGCCCGGCCTTGCGGACAAGCACATTGTACAGTTCGCCCAACACTTGGATGGGAACGATGGCCGCCGCTTGCGGAACGTTGCTCAACAATTCGAGGACGGTATCGCGTTTTTCAGCGCTATCGACCCCTTCTGCATACACAAGAATGTTGGTGTCGAGCGCCACCTTCACCGATCGTCCTCATAGAGATCATCGCGTGTCCAGCCTTCGACTTTGACGATCGGCTGCTGTTTGAGTCGCGACAACAATGCCGCGCGCGAGCGGGCGGCCACGCCTTCGTCCTTTTCAGCAGGTACGATCCGGGCCACAGGCCGCCCGTGGCTGGTCACCACGTAGCTCCGGCCATCACGTACTTCGCGCAAGATATGAGAGAACCTACGATTGGCATCGGCTGCTGAAACGGCTTCATCCACAATTACACCCATTGTAGTGATTTTCACTACAATAGCGATGGAGCCCTCATTTATCAAGCACCGCTGTCGGTTAGTCCACCAGGGGTTGCGGTCGCGCAAAAGTGACAGCAATTTAATGCGACACCCGGACCAATGCGTGATAACCGCCCGGGCGTGCCGGCTTGCCCCCAAGCCAGGCTCCAGATTCGTGAAGACAAATCAGGGCGTTTCCCTTGAACCGCATCATCCCGCTCATTCTGGCGGTCGCACTTTTCATGGAGAACATGGATTCGACCGTGATCGCGACGTCGCTGCCGGCGATCGCCATCGACATCCACACCAGCCCGATCGCGCTGAAGCTGGCGCTGACGGCCTATCTGGTGTCGCTGGCTATCTTCATTCCGATCAGCGGCTGGATGGCGGACCGGTTCGGGGCCAAGAACGTGTTTCGCGCCGCAATCGGCGTCTTCATCGCCGGCTCGGTCGCCTGCGCCTTCGCCAATTCGCTGCCGGCATTCGTGGTGTCGCGCTTCCTGCAAGGCATCGGCGGCGCCATGATGACGCCGGTCGGACGCCTTGTGCTGGTGCGCGCCACGCCGAAGAACGAGCTGGTCGCGGCAATGTCGTGGCTGACCGTGCCGGCGCTGGTCGGCCCCCTGGTCGGGCCGCCGATCGGCGGCTTCATCACCACCTATTTCACCTGGCACTGGATTTTTCTGATCAATGTGCCGATCGGCCTGATCGGCATGTGGCTTGCCACGCGCTATTTGCCGGAAACCGAGCCGACCGAGACGCCGCCGCTCGATTTCCCCGGCTTCGTGCTTTCGGGGCTTGCGGCTTCCGGCATCGTCTTCGGCCTTTCCGTCGTCAGCCTGCCGGCGCTGCCGCCGATGGCCGGCTTCGTCACCGTCGCCGCCGGCGTGGTCTGTGGCGTGCTCTATCTCATCCACGCCCGCCGCGCCACGAACCCGCTGCTGGCGCTGGAGCTGTTCCGCAACCAGGTTTTCCGCTCCTCCGTGCTCGGCGGCTCGCTGTTTCGCATCGGCATCGGCGCGGTGCCGTTCCTTTTGCCGCTGATGTTCCAGATCGGTTTCGGGCTGACGCCCTTCCAGTCCGGCATGATCACCTTCGTTTCGGCGATCGGCGCCATCGGCATGAAGTTCGTCACCGCGCTGCTCTTCCGCCTTGCCGGCTTCCGGCGCGTGCTGATCTGGGGCTCGCTTGTCGCGGCCGCCTCAATCGCCATCTACGGCCTGTTCACGCCGCAGACGCCCTATGCGCTGATGCTGGCGATCCTTTTGGTCGGAGGCTTCATCCGCTCGATGTTCTTCACCGGCGTCAATGCGCTCTCCTATGCCGAGATCACGCCCGCCGACACCAGCAAGGCGACTCCGATCACCGCGGTCTTTCAGCAATTGTCGATCGCGCTCGGCGTGGCGCTGGCCGGCGGCATCCTCGAAGTGTCGACCTCGATCCACGGCGGGCCGCTGACCTTGAGCGACTTCCACATCGCCTTCTTCATCGTGGCGGCGGTCTCGGCAGCGGCGTCGATCACTTTCATGCGGCTTGCGCCGGAAGCGGGCAATGCCGTCTCGGGGCACGGCCGGCTGACCACGCCGAAGACGCTGGAGACGGTGGGCGCGGGGAAGTAGCAGCGCCCTCTCCTTCTCCCCCTGTGGGAGAAGGTGGATCGGCGCGCAGCGCCGAGACGGATGAGGGGTGCTCCAGCGGAGTGAGACGTCCGCTTTCCCTGGAACACCCCTCATCCGGCCGCTTCGCGGCCACCTTCTCCCACAAGGGGAGAAGGAGAAGTCGCTACCCCTTGAACTCCTTCGCCAGCAGGTAAAGCTCCACCGATTCGTCGCGCGAGGCCGGCGGCTTGACGTGGTGGACCGAGCGGAAGTTCTGCTTCAGCCGCGACAGGAGCTCGTTCTCGGCCCCGCCCTGAAATGTCTTGGCGAGGAAATGCCCGCCGGGTTTCAGGACGTGCAACGCGAAATCGGCCGCGACTTCGCACAGATGCATGGTGCGCAGATGATCGGTGCGGCGGTGCCCGGTGGTGGGCGCTGCCATGTCGGACAGCACCACATCCGGCTGGCCGCCGAGCGCCTCGGCAAGCTTCCGCGGCGCGTCGGGATCCAGAAAATCCATCTGCAGGATGACTGCCCCCGGGACCGCATCCATTTCGAGATAGTCGATGCCGACGACGTGCGGATTCTCGGCAGTCGATTTCGTCCGCGCGGCCGCCACCTGGCACCAGCCGCCGGGGGCCGCACCCAGGTCGATGACCTTCATGCCCAGCTTCAACAGATGGTGCTTGTCGTCGATCTCGATCAGCTTGTAGGCGGCGCGGGAGCGGTAGCCGTCGGCCTTGGAGCGCTGAACATAGGGATCGTTCATATGGCGCTCGAGCCAGCGGCGCGACGATTCCTTCAAGCCGCTCTTCTTCTTGATCCTGGTCTTGAGAACGCGAATGCTCCCTGAACCCGGCTTTCCCGGTTTATTACCCATCACCGGCCACGCCCATCGTTGCGCCAGATGCCGTCATCGGCCATCAGCTCGCTCAGGATACCTTCACGCAGGCCGCGGTCGGCGACGCGCAGCCGCTCGGACGGCCAGACACCGCGGATCGCTTCCAGGATGGCGCAGCCGGCGAGCACGAGGTCGGCACGGTCTGCGCCAATGCAGGGGTTGGCGCAACGCTGCTGGAAATCCCAGCCGATCAGCCTCTCGATCATGCGATCGACGCTGTCGCGGTTCATCCACAGCCCGTCGACGCGGCGGCGGTCGTAGCGATCGAGATCGAGATGCACGCCGGCCAGCGTGGTCACCGTGCCCGACGTGCCGAGCAGGTGGAAATTGGGGCTGGCCAGCACATGCGCGAGCCTGTCGCGGCCGTCGAAGACCTTCAGCCGCGCGGCCACGTCGTCGACCATGGCGATAAAGGTCTCGCGCGTCACCGTGCGGCCGCCGAAGCGCTCGGCGAGCGACACCACGCCGACGGGAAGCGAGGTCCACGATACAATGTGGTTGGCAAGCCGCGACGAGCGGCGTCCAGTCAGGTCGATCAAAGCGATTTCGGACGAGCCGCCGCCAATGTCGAACAGCACCACGCCTTGCGTGTCGCGCTCGACCAGCGAGCCGCAGCCGGAAACAGCAAGGCGGGCCTCGGTCTGGCGGTCGATGATCTCGAGCTTCAGCCCGGCCTCGCGCTCGACCCGTTCGAGGAATTCGACACCGTTGGCGGCCGAACGGCAGGCTTCGGTTGCGATCAGCCTGGCTTTCCTGATCTTGCGGTTGCGCAGCTTGTCGCCGCAGATCTTCAGCGCCTCGACCGCACGGTCCATCGCGGCCTGGCTGAGCCGGCCGCTGGCCGTCAGCCCCTCGCCCAGCCTGACGATGCGCGAGAAAGCGTCGATGACGCGGAACTGGCCGTGACGGCCAGGCACCGCGACCAGCAGCCGGCAATTGTTGGTGCCGAGATCGAGCGCGGCGAACACCGGCAATTCCTGCTGCGGCGGGCGTGGTGGGAACGGCTTCGGCTGGGGTATGGCCGGCGCGGGCTCCGGCGCGCGGGCGGCAGAAATAGCGGGGGTCGATGACGGTATGGCGCCATTCTCGTCGCGCGCGAAGACCTTGCGGCCGCGCCGGCGCTTGCGGCGCTTGCGCGTCTTGCCCTTCTGGCTCTCGCCGTGATTATCGGCATGTCTTTGGTCGGCATGTCTTTGGTCGGCATGTCTGGCATGCGCGCCCGCATGGCGGCTGAAACGCCCTGCGGACGGGGCCGCCGACTCCGCCGACGATGCCCCGGACACACCCACTGCCGACGCGCCCGCGCCGGTGTCGTGGTCTTCCACTTCAGTTCCTTCCGGCGCCGCGCGAACCAAAGACGGACGCAGCAGGCACCTCGATTTGTTTCAAGTTGGCAACAGACTAGCAGCGCCGTTCGCAATCACCAAGAGCGCATGGCCGAATTTCGCCAACGTCACATTTTGCCGACATCACGTTCGGGCAATGTCTTGCCGGTTGAATAGCCGGCTTCGATCAGGCATGTCTGAAAATGACGATAATGCGGGCGAAGTGGGGCCAATCCGGACGAATGAGCTGCAACGCATGATGACGACGCCATGAATTGGAGGCGCTATTTCTGGCCGGTCATAGGCATTGCGGCCGTAGCGTTCTCGCTGTGGCTGCTCATTCACCAACTGCGCGGCACTTCGCTCGATGACGTCTGGGCCGGCATCGCCGCCATCCCGCCGCGTGGCTGGGTGCTCGCAGCGCTGAGCTCGGTCGTCGCTTACGCCTCGCTCGCCGGCTACGACCACATCGCGCTGCTGCATATCGGCAAGAAAGTATCGTGGCTGTTCGTCACGCTGTGCTCCTTCACCACTTACGCGGTCTCGCACAATATCGGCGGCTCGGTGTTTTCGGGCGCGGTGATCCGTTACCGCGCCTACGCCACGAGGGGGCTGACCGGCCAGGAGATCGGCGTGCTGGTGGCGATCTGCTGGTTCACCTTCATCCTGTCCAGCGTTCTTCTCGGCGGCCTCGTGCTGTTGCTTGAACCGCAGATCATCGATCGTTTCACGGGCGCGCCTCATCACGGCGCAGCGTTTGCCGCGGGGTTTGCCATGCTCATCCTCGTCGGCGCCTATGCATTCGGCAGCTGGCTGCGGCTCCGGCCGCTGAAGATCGGCTCCTTCCAGCTGCACTATCCGGCGTTGCCGATCGTCGCGCGGCAATTGCTGATCGGCCCGGTCGAACTGCTGGCGGCCGCCGCGATCATCTACTTTGCCCTGCCCGAGGCCGGAAATCCCGGCTATTTCGTCGTGCTCGGCGTGTTCATGGTGTCGT
The DNA here is from genome assembly GCF_033977265.1 of Mesorhizobium australafricanum. Lineage (NCBI taxonomy): Bacteria > Pseudomonadati > Pseudomonadota > Alphaproteobacteria > Hyphomicrobiales > Phyllobacteriaceae > Mesorhizobium > Mesorhizobium australafricanum. Next base: position 158,212 of record NZ_JAVIIT010000003.1, read on the forward strand.
TCTCGATCGGGCTCCTGTCGCATGCGCCGGGCGCGCTTGGCGTGTTCGAGGTCGTCTTCCTCACCGGCCTTTCGGATATGGACCCCGTGGGCGTACTCGCCGCGCTTCTGGTGTTTCGCCTGTTCTATCTCATCATTCCGCTTCTGATCGGCCTTTGCGTGGTGCTCTATTTCGAGCACTCCCAATACAGCCGCGGGAAGAGCTGAGGCCTTGTGCCCGCCCGGCGGAAACGGCCTCGGCAAAAAGGCTGCGGTTGAACGCAGCTGCGGGCTTGACTATTTTTTGATGGCGGCTACAAGGCAGCGCTCGCGGCGCATGAGCCGCCCGCTTCGCGCGATACCAGTCGCGCCTGCTGGGGAATAGGTTAACGGTAGACCCACGGACTCTGACTCCGTTAGTCCTGGTTCGAATCCAGGTTCCCCAGCCAGATCGTTTTTCTTTATAAAATCAACTAATTAGATTCTCACGTTGGCAGGGTTCGTTAGCGCCCTTTTGTTAGCTCATGTGCCTGTGGATATTGCCCGTCTGGCGATGACGACGGCGCGGCGGAAATCGCTGTCAACTGGGGCGGGTGGGTTGGCATGCCGCCGACGTCGTGCGGAAAAGCGAGGAGCTACCCGCGCCCGCACCGGTTGCCTTCTCCTTCGATTGGAAGGGTGCTTACACCGGCGAAACGCAAAAGCAGGATCAAGGAATAGAGTCAGCCGGCCGGCCGGCCCACCGCCAGTTCCCGTCCACACGACGATATATTAGCTAATTAACGAATCGTAGACCGCGCTGTCCTATTCTGGGACAGCGCGGTCACTACCCCATGCGCCGCGCAGGCGGCTCCGGCTTTCAGGCAACCCTACCCCTAGTCGGAGCCGCCACCTAGTACATACCAGTAAGGGTTGAATCAACTCTTACCAAGCATCCTTACTGGTGCATTTTGCCGATCGTTAGAATTTGAAATGCGACGATATTGTTCGAGACGCCCCGAGCAGTCGCCGTTGAGCGTGGTTGCACGCGCTCTGCTATGAAGCTTCCGCCACAGTCAATAGCTGCCATGCGCCCGTCCAAAAGGTTTCGCCATTTATATTAGCAATCAACGATATATTAACAGCTCAGGCGCAGTCTTGCCGGATCGGGGACGAGAACCGCCCCCTGATCGACGATCCGGCACTTTATGTGCCGAGACGTTCGACCGATGCGGAGCCAAACGCATGAGTGTCGAAACAGCGCTGGCGCAGCTGTTGCGCATGCTTCACCGTCGAGCCTTGAACCTGGCGGCGTTGCCGGACGATGAAAGACTTGCTCATTACGACCGCATCCGCCGCTCATGCTGCGGCGCGGCCGAGCATATCGGCCAGAGCCCCGACAACGCAGCCATCACGGCTAACAGCGTGGTCGAATTTACCCGGGCGATGGTCGGCATCATCGAGGCGGGGCACAGGTAGACCGCAGACTTCGACACTCGTGACGAGTTCGGGAGATGCCGATAAGCGCGGTTACGGTGCGTTGCCCGAAGGTCGCAGGGTGATAATGCCACCTCGTGTCGATCGGCGAGCAGGCTTCCAGGCAATCGTTGTCTCAGACCGCGCCCGAGGGGCGCGGCCGTGACCGTGCCCTTCTACTGATCTGCTCCGAAACTTGCCGGCTGCATCAGGCGAACCCTACTCCGCCGCCTCGTATCCCGCGATGCCCTTGATCTCGAGGAAATCCTCCAGGCCGTATTCGGCATATTCGCGGCCGTTGCCGGACTGCTTGTAGCCGCCGAAGGGCAGGCCCGCGTCCCAGGTCGGGTAGTTGATGTAGACATTGCCGGAGCGCATGCGGGCCGCGACCTGGCGCGCCTTCTCGATATCCTTGGCCTGGATGTAGGAGGCGAGGCCGAAGACGGTGTCGTTGGCCTGCTCGACCGCCTGTTCGACCGTGTCGTAAGGCATGATCGACAGCACCGGTCCAAAGATCTCTTCGGTGGCGATGCGCATGTCGTGCGTCACATTGGCGAACACGGTCGGGCGGACATAATAGCCGCGGTTGAGCTCCGCCGGACGGCCGGGGCCGCCGGTCACCAGCGTGGCGCCCTCGTCGATGCCGCTCTGGATCAGACCCTGGATCTTGTCGAACTGAAGCTGGCTGACCACCGGGCCGAGCTTGGAACCCGGCGCGTCGGCCGGGCCGACGGTGAATTTTTCCGCCGCCGTCCTGGCATAGCCGGCCGCCTCGTCATGCCGGTCGCGCGGCACGAACATGCGGGTCGGCGCATTGCAGGACTGGCCGCTGTTGCCGAAGCAGCCGGCGACGCCCTTGGTGACGGCCCTTTGGAGATCGACATCGGGGAACAGGATGTTGGCAGACTTGCCGCCAAGCTCCTGATGCACGCGCTTGACCGTATCGGCGGCAGCCTTGGCGACCAGGATGCCGGCGCGAGTGGAGCCGGTGAAGGACATCATGTCGACATCCGGATGGCTGGCCAAAGCCTGGCCCACGGTCGGGCCGTCGCCGTTGACGAGGTTGAAGACGCCCTTCGGTACACCGGCCTCGTCGATGATCTCGGCGAAGATGATGGCGTCAAGCGGCGCGATCTCGGACGGCTTCAGCACCATGGTGCAGCCGGCGGCAAGCGCGGGACCGACCTTGCAAGTGATCTGGTTGAGCGGCCAGTTCCAGGGCGTGATCAGGCCGACGACGCCGATCGGCTCTTTCACGATCAGCGAGGACCCTTTGACGTGGCGGAACTGGAAGGTCTTCAGCACCTCGGCCATCTTTTCCAGATGCGCCTGGCCGACGCCGACCTGGCTGTCCAGCGCCATCTGGCGCGGCGCGCCCATCTCGCGCGAGACGGCGAGCGCCAGATCCTTGCTGCGCTTCTTATAGATTTCGATGATGCGGTTGAGGATGTCGAGGCGCTCCTCGACTTCAGTGAATCCGAAAGTGGCGAAGGCGCGCTTGGCTGCCGCCACGGCCTTGTCGACATCGGCCTTGGAGCCCAGCGAAATCTGCGCGAAGGCGTCCTCGTTGGACGGATCGATCACGTCGAGCGTGTTCGGGACCGCCGGATCGACCCAGGCGCCATCGATATAGAACTGCAGATTGTGTGACATGCTTTCGCTCCCTGCGGGCCGCCGCAGCTCGATTGTGGTGAGGTGATCGTCGTATATCGTCAGAAATAACGATGCGGCAAGCGCCCTGTCAAACGCAAGCTCGGGCGATTGAGCCAGTTGCCCGACGGCAATCGTTCGTAAAAATCGATCATTATAACTCGAATAATTCGTTGGAAAGATTGGTTCTGGAATGGCATTTCCCCGGCGAGATTGCCTGGAGAATTCAATTGTCTTTCCTCCCTGTCACCGCGAACGATCTTCCAAACGGCCTCAATCCGGTCGGCAAGAGCCCGGCCCTCGCGCCAGTCTGGTCCGGCATCGTGCCGGGAATTGTGCTGGTGGCGATGATCACGACCGTCGCCTATTCGGCGCGCAGCTTCTCCGGCCTCACCCTGCTCAGCCCGATGATTCTCGCGGTCGTCGCCGGCATGATCTATTCCAACGTGCTTGGCCTTCCCGCGCACGCCAAGCCCGGCATAGCGTTCTCGCAAAAGCGCCTGCTGCGCTTCGCCATCGTGCTGCTCGGCTTCCAGCTCACGCTCGGCCAGGTGGCCGGCATCGGCCTCGGCGGCGTCGGCATCGTCGCCGCCACGCTTAGCGCCACCTTCCTCTTCACCATCACGCTCGGCCGGCTGATCGGCGTCGACCGCAAACTCGCGCAGCTGATCGCCGCCGGCACCTCGATCTGTGGCGCCTCGGCAATCGTCGCCACCAACATCGTCACCGACGCACGCGACGAGGACGTCACCTATGCGGTTGCCGCGATCACGCTGTTCGGAACCGTGGCCATGCTCGGCTTTCCGCTGCTGGCGCCGGTCTTCGGGCTCGACCAGCACGCATTCGGTCTGTGGGCAGGAGCCTCGATCCATGAGGTGGCGCAGGTGATCGGCGCCGGCTTCCAGAACGGCGCGCAGGCCGGCGAGACCGCGACCGTCGCCAAGCTGACGCGTGTCGCGATGCTGGCGCCGATGGTCATCGCGCTCGGCCTGATGGCGCGCCGCGGCAGCACCGAGGCTTCCGGCACCAAGCCGCCAATGCCCTGGTTCGTCGTGGCTTTCGTCGCGGTCGTGGCGCTGAACAGTCTTGTCGCCATTCCCGCCCAGATCCATACCGCAATCGCCCTGGCCGCGCAGGTCATGCTGACCATGGGGCTCGCCGCCATGGGCCTTCAGGCCGACATTTCGCAGTTGCGCTCGCGCGGCCTGCGGCCGCTGATGCTGGCCTTCTCTGCCTTCATCTTCATCGCGGCTTTCAGCCTGATGCTGGTGAAATTCGCCTGAGGTTCAGGCGAGGCCGGCCTAATCGTCGCCGTCCTCGAACGAACTCGCCGCGACATAGATCGCGGCGAGCTTCTCGATGCCGGCCTGGTCTTCCTTGTCGAACCGGCCGGGCAGCGGGCTGTCGAGATCGAGCACGCCGAACGTCCCATCGGCATCGCGCAAAAGCACGACCAGTTCAGAGCGCGAGTCGGCATCGCAGGCAATGTGCCCGGGAAATTCGTGGACGTCCTTGATCAGCATCGACATGTCGAGCTCGACGGCCGTGCCGCAGACGCCCTTGCCGACGGCGATGCGAACGCAGGCCGGCTTGCCCTGGAAGGGGCCGAGCACCAGCTCGTCGTCGGAGGCGAGGAAATAGAAGCCGGCCCAGTTGAGGTCGGGCACCATCTGATAGATCAGCGCCGCGGTGTTGGCGGCATTGGCGATGGAATCGCCCTCGCCTTCCAGCAATGCTTTCAATTGCGCCGCCAACTCCTTGTAGAAGGCCGGCTTGTTGCTCGTGTCGATGGCGGTTGGCGCAAACATAGTGTCGTCTCTCCGTTGCAAGGGCGCCGACGCGCCCGCTAGAGTCCCGTTCTCTCTGCCATCAATGCAGCGCCCGGGAAATACACAATCGTGAGTGCCGCCCTAGCCAACCGACCACGCGAGCGCGCCCAGACGGAAGCACGCCAAGCGCCCCTCACCTTCGCGGTGCTGGTCTTTCCCGGCTTTCCAATGATGGCCTTCTCGTCGGTGATCGAACCGCTGCGCGGCGCCAATGTGCTCGCCAGGCGCGAATGCTATCGCTGGGTGATCGTGGGGGCCGAGCAAGGCACGGTCGAGGCCTCCAACGGCGTCGTCATCCAGCCCGGCTTCTCGGCCGCCAGCGCGCCGAAGGTCGACCGCATCGTCGTCTGCTCCGGCGGCGATGCCGACCATGTCGTCGCCGACGAGGCGATGAGCTGGATCCGCAAAAGCCTGCGCGGCGGCGCGCATATCGGCGCCGTGGCGGACGCCGCGTTCTTCCTCGCCCGCGCCGGGCTGCTCGACGGGCATGCCTGCACCTTGCACTGGACCAGCCAGGCCGCCTTCACCGAGGCTTTTCCGGATATCGAGCTTCGGCGCGACCTTTTTGTCATCGACCGCAAGCGCTTTACCTCGGCGGGCGGCGTCGGCAGTCTTGATATGATGCTGGAAATTATCACGCGCGATTATGGCGCTGAGCTGGCGGCCGGTGTCGCCGAATGGTTCGTGCACAGCCCCTTGCGGTCCAGCGTCGACCGCAAGCTGATGCCGCTCAGGCTGCGCACCGGTGTCCAGAACGAGCTGATCCTGTCGGCCATCGCCATCATGGAGGACGCGGTCGAGGAGCGGCTCGGCATGGCCGAGCTGGCGGAACGGCTTGGCGTGTCGTCCGATAAGCTCGAGCGCAATTTCCGTGCCGAGCTGGATATCTCGCCCAATGGCTATTACCGGCGGCTCAGGCTGAAGCGCGCCGCCGATTTGTTGGCGCATTCGACGCTGATGGTGCGGGATGTGGCGCTGGCGTGTGGATTTGCCTCGATGTCGAGCTTTGCAAGGGCGTTTCGCGAGGAGCATGGACACGCGCCCAAGGCGATGCGTCGGCATTAGCGTTCATCGTCCTGCTAGGCTGAGTTCCTTCACACCCCCCTCTGGCCTGCCGGCCATCTCCCCCGCAAGGGGGGAGATTGGATGTCACCACTGCTTTCGCCAATCGTCGACGACGCAGGAAAGGCGCCGGCAGCGGAACTGCTGATCTCCCCCCTTGCGGGGGAGATGTCCGGCAGGACAGAGGGGGTGCTGTCCCGCCAACATCTCTGCGGCGCCCAGCACAACATTTGCGGAATGTCGCACAGCCTCCGCATTCTGCCCCGCTATGTTCGCGAGAACAGGAGGCCTCCCATGAGCATCGTCGTTTTCGACCCGGACAGCACCGAGGATGTGGACTTCAAGGACCGCATGCGCCACCCGGCCGCGGCCGATCCCGCCGGCGGGATGTGGCTGTCGGACACCGAGCCGTCCTTCATCGATGCGGACGCGCTGCGTAAGGGTCGACTTACTAAACTGCGCGCCTGGATGCGCGAGGCGGGCTATGGCGGCGTCGTGCTGTTCGATCCGTATAACCAGCGCTATGCCACCGGCTCGCGCAACATGTTCGGCTATTTCCTGCGCAACTCGACCCGCTACTTCTTCATCCCGACCGAGGGGCCGGTCGTGCTGTTCGAATATCCGCAAAGCTACCACGTCTCGATGGTGCTCGACACGATCGACGAGGCGCGGCCTTCCAAGCTGGTGTGGTCCTCGGTCTCCGGCCGCGACGACGAGACCGCTGGGCCGTTCGCCGACGAGATCGCCGAGTTGTTGAAGAAGCATGGCGGCGGCTCGATGAAGCTCGGCCTCGACCGCTGCAGCCACCTGCAGGCGCTGGCGCTGGAAAGGCGCGGCTGCGAGGTCAAGGATTGCCAGGGCGAGATACTGGCCGTGCGCGCGGTGAAGACACCGGAGGAAGTCAAATGCCTGCTGGCGTCGATGGCGGGCGCTGAAGCCGCGGTGGCGGCGGTGCGCGAGGCGATCAAGCCCGGCGTTTCCGAAAACGAGCTGTTCGCCATCATGTATGGCGAGGTCATCCGCCAAGGCGGCGAGTTCATCGAGACGAGGTTGCTGACGTCGGGGCAGCGCACCAATCCGTGGTTCAACGAAGCGAGCGGGCGCAAGATCCGGCCGGGCGAGTTGCTCGCCCTCGATACCGACACGATCGGCTGCTACGGCTATTATTCCGATTTCTCGCGCACCTTCCGCTGCGGTCCTGGCAAGCCGACGCCCTACCAGAAGTCGCTCTACCGCATGGCGCATGATCAGGTGCAGCACAATATCGGCATCGTGAAGCCCGGCATGGCGTTTCGCGAGATCGCCGAGAAAGCATGGAAGATCCCGGACCGCTTCGTCGACCAGCGCTACACCTCGGTCATGCACGGCGTCGGCATGCATGGCGAGACGCCTTTCATCGCCCACGCGATGGATTACGAGACCTATGGCCGCGACGGCATCATCGTGCCGGGCATGGTGGTGAGCGTCGAAAGCTATATCGGTGAGAAAGGCGGCCGCGAGGGCGTCAAGCTGGAGGATGAGATCCTGATCACCGAGACAGGCACGGAGCTGCTCTCGCGCTTCCCATATGAGGATGAATTCCTCGAATGAGCGAAGTGATGCCGGCGCCCACTGCCAGCCGGGGTGCGATATCGCAAAGCTTCGAGACTAGCCGTGGCGTACCTGCCGTCGTCATTCTAGGGCGGAGCAAGGAGCGGAGCGACGCAGCGCAGACCCTGGAATCCATGCCGTTACGACGAAGCGTTGCAACAGTGCAGAATTCTGTTCCGCTGCATTCTTCGATGAACGTAACGGCATGGATTCCAGGGTCTTCGCGACGCCGCTTCACGGCTGCTTCGCCCTGGAATGACGAAGCTGATAGGCTATCCCACCGCGCCCCTTCGAGAGCATTCGCATGAAAACGCCCATTTCCATCCGACGCGGCACTGTGGCCGCAGTGTTCATCGATCTCCAGGAGGAGCATCGCAAGGACAAGCGCTATCTGGTCGAGGGTTATGCCGACATCCTCGCCAACGTCCAGCGGCTGCAGGAGGCAGCGCGACGCAATTTCGTGCCGCTCCATCACTGGGCCTATATCGTCGACCTCGCCGAGGCGCGGCCGTTCCATCCGGTGGACGAGAGCGGAAAGTCGGCCTTCTCCGACAAGGATGATCCACTGACGGCGATCTGCCATGAAGTGGCGCCGCAAGACGGCGAAGCCATGCTGATCAAGCGGGAAGCGAGCGCGTTCGGCAAGAACGACTTTGCCGACAAGCTCAAGGCGGCCGGCATCGAATGGCTGGTGATCGCCGGCGTGTGGACCGAGGCGTGTATCGACGCCACGGTGAAGGACGCGGTGGCGCGCGGTTTTCGCGTGCTGCTGGTCAAGGACGCCTGCGGCAGCGCGAGCGCCGCCATGCACCAGACCGGCGTCCTCAATCTCGCCAACCGCCTCTATGGCGGCGCCGTCACCAACACGATCGACGCCTGCCGGCTGATGGCCGGCGACACGGTCAGCGCGTGGCAAGTCGAGGGCTCGGTGCCGCTGCGCTTCACCTTCGAGAACGCCGCGCAGCTTTACGCCGAGCTCTGACGGCAATGGCCGGCGACCCAATCGATCCGGCGAGCGGCGGCAAATACGCCGGCCGGCTCGATGCGGAGCTGTGGGACTATCTCGACAGGGTCAACAGCTGGTACCCGCCCGAGATCGTGGCCGCGCCGATCGCCGAGCAGCGCGCGGTCTATGACCGGATGTGCGTAGCGTTTCACCGGGGTCGCCCGGAAGGCGTGACGACCAGCGACGGCCTCGTCGCCGCGGCGACGCATGCGATCCCGGTCCGGCGCTACCGTATGGCGGGCAAGGCGGCAGCGGCAGTCGTCGTCTATTATCACGGTGGCGGCTTCGTCCTCGGCGATCTCGACAGCCATGACGACATCTGCGCGGAAATCTGCGCCGGCACCGGCTTCGAGGTGATCTCTGCCGATTACCGGCTGGCGCCGGAACATTTGCATCCCGCTTCCTTCGACGATGCGCTTGCCGTGTTCGAGTGGGTCGCGGCGACCAGCGTATTGCCGATCGTGCTTTGCGGCGAAAGCGCCGGCGGCAACCTCGCCGCGGCGGTGGCGCATACGATGCGGCATCGGCATGCCGTCGGCCAGATGCTGATCTATCCCGGCTTGGGCGGCGACGAGAGCCGCGGTTCCTACATCGAGCACGCCGAGGCACCGCTGCTCACGCTCGCAGACATCGAGTTCTACCGGCGTGTCCGCTCCGCGCCCGGACAGTCGCCCGACGACCCGACCTTTTCGCCGCTCAGGGATCGCGACTTTTCCGGCCTGCCGCCGACCATCATCGTTACCGCCGAATGCGATCCGCTGTCGTGCGACGGCCGGACGTATCGCGACCGCATCCTCGCCGCCGGCGGCCGCGCCTGGTGGCGCGAGGAGCCGCGGCTGGTGCACAGTTTCCTGCGGGCAAGATCGACCGTGCCGCGCGCGGCGGAGGCGTTTGCTAGGATTATCGCGGATATCGACGCGCTCGGACGGGGCGAGTGGCCAGACTAAAGTGTTTCCACAGTATTCAGTTCTGCACCGCGATAGCGCTTCAACGTCAGCCGTAAAGTGCAGCGGTCCAAGACAACACATCTGATCGCTTGATGACCGCGTCCACGCCTCTGCGGAACAGCGCACAAGAACTGCGGAAAACCAAACATTTCGCTGCGGCAAGCAGACCTATCATCCTCGCGCAGGCAACGGCGCTCCGGCGGTCGTCTCCGCTCCCGCGCCTGACGGCGGCTGGGGTGCTCGTTGGCCCTTCGTGCAGGTCGTTGCCCCAACAGACCGCCGCGCGGGCAATAGGCACCAACAAACAGAGGGAACAACGATGAAATTCATGCTGACCGACAGAAAACTGCACCCGCAGGCCGGGCCGACCGCCGACGATTTCAAAAAAGGCGCAATCAGCCGGCGCGAATATCTGGCGCTGATGGCCGGCCTCGGCGTCAGCTCCGCCGGAGCGCTGGCGCTGGGCGGGATTGCCCCCTCGCCTGCCCGTGCCGCCGAGCCGAAGCGCGGCGGCACATTGCGCGTGGCGATGAACGTCAAGGGATTCAAGGACCCGCGCACCTTCGACGGCGTCGAGATGTCGAATGTCGCGCGCCACTGCAACGAATATCTGGTGCGCTGGAAAACCGACTTCTCTTTCGAGCCTTGGCTGCTGGAAAGCTGGGAAACCAGCGACGACGCCAAGACGATCACGCTCAATGTGCGCAAGGGCATAACCTGGTCGAACGGCGACACTTTCAACGCCGACGACGTGATCCACAACCTCGAGCGCTGGTGCGATGCCTCCGTCGCCGGCAATTCGGTCGCCGCGCGCATGGGCGCGCTGGTCAATGCCGACACCAAGAAGCCGGTCGATGGCGGCATCCAGAAGGTCGACGACTACACCGTCAGGATCAACCTGCCCAAGCCCGACATCTCGCTGATCGCCGGCATGGCCGACTATCCGGCGCTGATCATGCACCGCTCCTATGAGGGCGACGGCGACCCGAAGAAGGCGCTCGCCATCACCACCGGCCCTTGCGAGCTGGTGAGTTGGGACGCCGAGACCGGCGCCGAGGTGAAGCGCAAGGACAAGCCCTGGTGGAAGGGCGAGTTCTATCTCGACGGCATCAAATGGGTCGACTACGGCTCCGACCCCAACGCCACGCTGTCGGCCTTCGAATCCGGCGAGATCGACACCGACCACGAGACCGCCTCGGATGCCGTATCGCAGACCGATAAGATGGGCCTGCAGAATTCGGAAATCGCCACCGGCTCGACCATCGTCGCGCGCTTCAATGTCGGCAACCCGCCCTATGACGACGTCAAGGTGCGCCGCGCCGCCCAGCTTGCCGTCGACAATTCGGCGGTGCTGAAGCTCGGCCTCGACGGCCGGGGCAAGCCGGCCGACAACCACCATGTCGGGCCTATGCATCCGGAATTCGCCGATATCGGCCCGGCCAAGCGCGATGTCGAACAGGCCAAGAGGCTGATGGCGGAAGCCGGCAAGGCCGACCATGAATATGAGCTGATCTCGGTCGACATCGAATGGCAAAAGAGCACCGCAGACGCGATCGCGGCGCAAATCCGCGAGGCGGGCCTCAAGATCAAGCGCACCGTGCTGCCGGCTGCGACCTTCTGGAACGACTGGAGCAAGTTCCCCTATTCCTGCACCGAGTGGTTGGGCCGGCCGCTCGGCGTGCAAGTGCTTGCGCTCGCCTACAAATCGGGCGCGGCCTGGAACGAAAGCGCCTATGCGAACAAGGAGTTCGACGAGCTTCTCGACAAGGCGCTGGCGACCCCGGACGCCGCGCAGCGCAAGGAGATCATGGCCAAGATCGAGGCGAACCTGCGCGACTCCGGCATCATCATCCAGCCTTACTGGCGCTCGGTCTATCGTACATACCGCAAGGGCGTGCAGGGCTGCGAACAGCACCAGGCGCTGGAGCAGCATTTCGAGAAAGTCTGGCTGGAGAGCTGATCCTCCCAGGGCTGAGACGCGCCGGCGCGGCGTCAAAAGTCGCGCCGGCGGTTTGCTTTCAACCCTCAGGTCTCTGACGACGGGCCTACCGACATCCGCTCGATGATCGTCGTGGGCAGCACGATCCGCTCGGGCGGGCGGTCGTCACCTTTCAGCCGGCGTATCAACAGCTCCGCCACCGATTTTCCCAGCGCATAGACCGGCTGGTCGATGACCGTGATCGGCGGCGTCGTCACGCTCGTCCAGTCGGCGTCGTGGAAGGTGATCAGCGATATGTCGCGCGGGATGTTGAGGCCGCATTGGCGGATCGCCTTGAACAGATCCAGCGCCACGACACTGTCCGACGCCAGTATCGCCGTCGGCCGGTCTTCGCTGCGGAGCAGGCGCTGTATCACGGCATGCGCGCTCTCCGATCGACCGCTGCCGAAATGGATGTTGCGCTCCGCTCCTTCGATCCCGACTTCGCGGCAGGCATCGAGGAAGCCCAATATGCGTTCGCGGACTGTGGAGGTGTTGATCTTGGAGGCGGCGCCGCGAAAATCACCGGACAATGTGGCGGCGGTGACATAGGCGATCCTTCGGTGCCCCGCCCGTGTCAGCATGCGCGTGGCGCGCAGCGCGGCATCGCGGTCGTCGACGGTGACGGTGTCGACGTCGAGCTCCGGCAAAGCGCGGTCGAGCAGTGCGAGCGGACAAGCAATCTCGGCCAGATGGCCGATGTCCCCGGACTGAGCCGGCGTCACGATCAAGCCGTCGACCTGTTTTGCCAGCAGAACGCGTATCGCATTCTTCTCCGCTTCGACCTCTTCGCCCGAATTGGCCAGGATGACGTTGATGCCCGACAGCCGCGCCGCGTCGCTGATGCCGCGCACCGCCAGCGAGAAGAACGGGTTCTCGATGTCGCCGACGACCACGCCGATACTGCCCGAGCGCCCGGTCGTCATGCTGCGCGCCAGTTCGTTCGGCCGGTAGTCGAGCGCCTTCGCCGCTTCCAGCACGGCCATGCGCACCGTCTTGCTCACCCGGCCGTAGCCGCCCAGCACGCGCGCCGCCGTCGCCTTCGAGACCTTCGCCTCGCGGGCGACGTCGCTGACGGTGATCGAGGGAGCCTTGGGCGGGCGCTTCATTGTGAAAAAATCGCTCCGGGAATTCGTTGACGGATCGTCATTCCTATGCCTACAAATGTCAAGAGACCGGTCTCATTTGTAGTTGAGACCGGTCTCACAAGAAAGAGAACGCCGGGAGGCGTCGGATCGAAAGCCGTGTCGAAACCGTCCGCCGCACAAGCTTCAGCGCTGAGCGCGGACCGATCTTCAGAGTGGAGAACAACCAATGAATATCAGAGGTCTTTTCGCAACGAGCCGGCGGCAGCGCATCGGTTCGATTGTCTTCGCCATCGCGCTGGCAGCGCTCTCCCTGCCCAAGGCCTGGGCGGCGGACAATCCCTACAACCTCATCGACCCCAAGACGATCAGCGTCGGCACGATGGGCGACGCCAAACCCTATGCGTTCACCACCGCCGACGGCAAGTTCACCGGCTTCGATCTCGAGTTCTTCCTGAACGTGGTCGGCCGCATGGGCTTCAAACCGGAACAGGTGACCTTCACCGGCCAGGAATTTTCGGCGCTGATGCCTTCGGTCGCCAACCAGCGCTTCGACGCGGCGGTCGCGGCAATCGGAACGACGGAGGCACGCAAGAAGACCGTCGATTTCTCCGACGGCTATCTCGCCGGATACCTGTCAGTGCTGACCTCGGACCCGAAGATCACCTCGCCCGAGGGCCTGGCCGGCAAGCGCCTGGGCGTCGTCCAGGGCACATTACAGGAAATCTATGCCACCAAGAACTTCAAGGGCACTGACCTGGTGAAGTTCCCCGACAACAACTCGGCCATCGCCGCACTCAACAACGGCACGGTCGATGGTCACTTCCTCGACTATGAGGCGGCCAAGCAATATGGCGAGCGCTATCCGGCGCTGAAGATCGCCGTCAACATCCCGTCCTTCGACGCGCCGGCCGGCTTCGTCGTGCGCAAGGGCAACGACGCTTTTCGCGAGGCGCTCAACAAGGGCATCCACGAAGCCATGCAGGATGGCACCTGGCGGGACCTCTACCAGAAATGGTTTCCCGGATCGCCGATGCCGGAGCAATATCTCCCCAAGAAGAACTGACCTCGGCACTGCCGCCGGCGCGAATGCCGGCGGCCCTTCATGCAGGCATGAGAGATCGCATTGGCAGCAGGTATGCTTATGCGCAGGGCAGGTTGGCGGATGGATTGGTTAGAGAACCTTCGGCGCAGCTTCTTCGACTGGGACGCGATGGCATCGGTGCTGCCGTCCTTGCTCGCGGTCGGCTTGAAGAACACGCTGATCCTGGCCGCGGCTTCGACCGTGCTCGGCATCTTCATCGGCATGGTGCTTGCGGTCATGGGCATCTCGCGCTCCGCCTGGCTCCGGATCCCGGCGCGCGTCTACACCGACATCTTTCGCGGGCTGCCGGCGATCCTGACCATTCTCCTGATCGGCCAGGGTTTCGCCCGCATTGGCCGCGAGCTGTTCGGCCCCTCCCCCTACCCGCTCGGCATCCTGGCGCTCAGCCTGATTGCCGGCGCCTATATCGGCGAGATTTTTCGATCGGGCATCCAGAGCGTCGAAACCGGCCAGATGGAAGCCTGCCGCGCGCTCAGCATGAGCTATGGCCAGGGCATGCGGCTGATCGTCGTCCCGCAGGGGATACGCCGCGTGCTTCCCGCTTTGGTCAACCAGTTCATCGGCAACGTCAAAGATTCCAGCCTCGTCTATTTCCTGGGCCTGCTTGCCTCGGAGCGCGAGATCTTCCGCATCGGCCAGGACCAGGCTGTCGTCACCGGCAATCTGTCGCCGCTGCTCCTGGCCGGCATGTTCTATCTGATCATCACCGTGCCGCTGACCCATTTGGTCAACACCATCGACAACCGCCTGCGGCTCGGCAAGCAGAAGCCGGGCGCTGCCGTCAGCGGCCTGGTCGAAGTCGGCGAGTTGAAGGACATAACGGGCAAGGCCCCGGCGACGCGACCGGCCGTCGGGGCCGGCAGCCTCGAGGTGCGCGATCTCGACATGGCCTATGGCGAGTTGCAGGTGCTGAGAGAGATCAGGCTCAAGGTCGAGCCGGGAACGGTCACCTGCGTTATCGGCCCTTCCGGCTCAGGAAAGTCTACGCTGCTGCGCTGCCTCAACCGGCTCGTCGAGCCCAAGGCCGGCGACATCCTGCTCGATGGCGAAAGCATTCTGGCGATGAAGCCGGAGAAGCTGCGTCGCCGCGTCGGTATGGTGTTCCAGCATTTCAACCTGTTCCCGAACCACACGGCGATCGAGAATGTCATGCTGGCACTGACCAAGGTCAAGGGCATGGCAGGAAGCCAGGCGCGACATTTGGCCGGAACGCAGCTTGCCGAAGTGGGCCTGGCGGCCCGCGCCGATTACCGGCCGAGCCGCCTGTCGGGCGGCCAGCAGCAGCGCGTGGCGATCGCCCGCGCGCTGGCCATGGAGCCCGAGGTCATCCTGTTCGACGAGGTGACCAGCGCGCTCGATCCCGAACTGGTCAAGGGTGTGCTGAACCTGATGGCCGATCTCGGCCGGCGCGGCATGACAATGATCGTCGTCACCCACGAGATGGGCTTCGCCCGCAAGGTGGCCGACCAGGTCGCCTTCATGGATGAGGGCCGCATCGTCGAAGTCGGCTCGCCGGCGGAGATTTTCGACGCCCCGAAGAGCCCAAGACTCCGGCAATTCCTCGCCGAGGTGCTGTGAGCGATCCCGCCGCGCCCCCTCCCAAAACAACGATCTGACCATCGAAAGCTGCATGCATGACTGACAAATCCGCTCTCAAGGTCGCCGTCATCGGCGGCGGCATCTTCGGCGTGTCCACGGCCGTCCATCTCGCCAGGCTCGGCGCGCAAGTAACGCTCGTCACCGATGGACCCGTCGCCAATGGCGCGTCGTCGCGCTCGCTCGCCTGGCTCAACTCGGCGCGAAAACGCTCGGCTGCTTACCATGAACTGCGCATGGCAGGTCTAGAGCGCTACAGGAAGCTGGCCGACGGACAAGACTGCGGAGCGTGGCTGCGGCTGGATGGCGGCCTCACCTGGGACGCCGACGACGCCTCCAACCAGATCGCGGACATCTTCCGCCATGAGCAGGCGATCGGCTATCAGACGCAGTTGCTCGCGCCCGGCGACATCGCCGCCGTCACGCCCGGAATCGACGCAAAGGCCGTCACGCCGCAGGGCGCGATCTTCAACGCCGGCGAAGGTTGGGTCGATCTGTCGTCGCTGATCGGCCTGCTGCTGCGGGAATTCCGCGTACGCGGCGGACACGTGCTGAGCGATGCCGGACCCGCCGACGTCATCCTCACCAACGGCCGCGCCAGCGGCGTGAGGACGGCCTCCGGCCGGGTCCTGGATGCCGATGCCGTCGTGGTTGCGACAGGCTCGGGCGTGCCCGGCATGGCGGCGAAGGTCGGCAGGCGCATCGGTGACGGCACGACGCGCGCGCTGCTGGTCGTCAGCGAACCGGTCCCGCATCCGCTGCGCGCCGTGCTGAACACGCCGCGCGTGGCCATCCGGCCGACCCCGAACGGCGCCTTCGCGCTCGACTCCGCATGGTCGGAGGATGAAGTGATCGTGCGCGACGACGGCACCTATGAGGCCCGGCCATCGACGATCGCGCGACTGCTCGATGAAGCCTCGAAGGTGCTGGAAGGCAACCCGGCGCTGGCACTGGAAAGCCATCACATAGGGCCGAAGCCGATTCCGGCGGATGGCGAGCCGGTGATCGGCCAGTTGACCGGCATCCCCGGCTATCACGTCGTCTTCAGCCATAGCGGCGCGACGCTCGGGCTGATTGCCGGCGAATTGCTGGCCGACGAGATCGTCAGCGGCACGCCCAGCCCGCTGCTTGAGTCGTTTCGTCCGGCGCGGTTCGACTGCTGAGAAGCTGTTTGCCAAGCCCGCTTCTTTCGGCTCAGACTGCGCCGGAGCGGCGTCGCCGCCCGGGATGCGAGAAGACGGCAAGGCATGGATCACTTCGACCTCGGCACCTATCGCCGCCCCATCTCCACATCCTCGACCGAAACGCAGCGCTGGTTCGATATCGGGCTGAACTGGTGCTACGGCTTCAATCACGAGGAAGGCATAAAATGCTTCGAGAGGGCGCTGGAGACCGATCCCGGCTGCGCTTTCGTGCATTGGGGCATCGCCTATGCCGCCGGGCCCTTCTACAACCTCACTTGGAAGGAACATGGCAAGGCCGAGGCCGACCATGTCGCCAAACGCTGTTTTGAGCATGTGCGGCTTGCGCAAGCCAATGCGGCCAGAGCGAGCGCTGTCGAGCAGCGGCTGATCGGGGCGCTCAGCGTTCGCTTTCAACAACCGCATGGCGTGAGCGCCGCCGAATTCGAAAAATGGGACGACGCCTATGCCGCCGCGATGCGGCAGGTTTTTCGCGCGTTCCCCGACGACCATGATGTGATGGCGCTGACGGTCGAGGCGCTGATGATGCGCACGGTGCGGCGCCTGTGGAACCTCAAGACCGGCGCGCCGGCGCCGAATTCCGACGTGATGGAGGCGCTGGATATCTGCGAACGCTCGATCCGGCTCTCGGACGAGGCAGGTGCTGCGCCGCACCCGGCGGCGCTGCATCTCCATATCCACCTGCTCGAAATGTCGACGCAGCCCGAGCGTGGCATGCGTTCGGCCGAACGGCTGGGCACGATGTGCCCCGATGCCGGCCATATGAACCACATGCCGGGGCACATTTATGTGCTCTGCGGCGAGTATGAGAAGGCAAGGCTCGCCAGCGAGAAGGCGGTGCGCGCCAACGACCTCTACCTCGCTTATGCCGGCGAGCCGACCTACTACCTGCTCGGATGCTGCCACGACCTGCATCTGATGATGTTCACCTGCATGTTGCTTGGCCAGTACCGCCCGGCACTGTGGGCAGCGGACAAGGTGCGCAGCCTGGTGACGCGCGATGTCGTCAGCATTGCCGAGCGACCGAAGCTGACGCAGACGGTCGAGGGCTATCACGCGATGAAGTCGCATGTTCAAGTGCGCTTCGGGCGCTGGCGCGAGATCATCGACGAGCCGCTGAATAGCGAGCCCGGGCTCTATGTGGTGACCGCCGCGCTGCAGCATTACGCCAAGGGCGTGGCGCATGCGACGCTGCGCGAATTCGCTTCCGCAGAGCGCGAACGCGATTTACTTAGCCGGCAAATCGACAGCATTTCGCCGGAGCGCCGCTTCCTCAGCAACCCGACAAAAGCCTCGCTCGCGGTGGGCGGCGCGCTGCTCGACGGCGAGCTGGCCTATCACCAGGGCCGGCATGATGAGGCCTACGAGCACCTGCGACTCGCGGTCGAGCTCGACGACAATTTATCCTACACCGAGCCCTGGGCCTGGATGCATCCGCCGCGCCACGCGCTGGCGGCGCTCCTGCTCGAGCAGGGCCACGCGGCCGAGGCCGAACAGGTCTATGGCGACGATCTGGGCTTGAGCGGCGCCGTGCAGCGCTGCGCCCAGCACCCCGACAATGTCTGGGCGTTGCACGGGTTGGTCGAATGCCTGACGCGGCGTAGCGAGACCGAGGAGCTGCCGGAGTTGCAGGCGAAGTTGGCTGCAGCACTTGCGAAGGCGGACTTACCGATCACCTCGTCATGCCTCTGCCGGACGAGTGTACTACTGGACGATTGCTGTTGCCCTTGAGGCCGAGCGGCGAAACGCAATCACCCAGGATCGCTCGCCTCAGCCTCGTTGCTACGAGAATATCTCCGCCAGTTCGTCGATGCTTGCGCCTTCCTTGGCCTGGCGCAGCTCGACATAGCTCACCGCCGTCGCGATCGAGAGCACCATCGACACCACGGTCTGCACCAGCGCGGCTCCGATCTCGGCGATGATGCCGCCGAACAGCACGAAAACGAGCAACATTCCCCACTGGATGATCAGCGCGATGATGATGAGAATGAGGAACAGACCGAAAAGCGCCCAGCGGCTGCCCTTGGTCAGAGCCCGGCTGCGCGACATCGAGCCGAACACGCCCCGCCGCTCCTGGATGAGGACCGGCACCGCCATCGACCAACCGAGCCAGAGAATGATGCCGGGCACGATCAACAGCATCAGCCCGAGACCCGCGCCGAGACCGACGAGAAGGCCGATCGCGAGCGTCGGCAGCAGAAAGCGGATCGCCATCTGAATGCAGTCGCCGAAGGACGGCCGCTTGCCGTTGAGGTCCTCGATTGTCGCCCGCACCAGTGCCGATTGCAGCAGCAGCGCGCACACAAACGAGATCAGCCCGGCGATGATGGTGATGTAGGAATTGCGAAACATGGCGCTTGGATCGGCCATGGCAGCCGGATCCTGGCGCAGCACTGCGTCGATTTGCGGCTGCGTCCACAGCCTGATGAGCAATGTCGGCAGGCCTGAAAACAGCACCGCCAGCCCCACGCAAAGTCCTATATTGCGGGTGATTACCGAAAAGGTGTTGCTGAATACCCTGCCGATCTCGAATCTGCCGGGTCGTCCCAATGTTGCAGTGGTCATGATAATTTCCCCCGAGTCACCACGGCATTCGATGGGTGACTTCAAAAGTAAATTTGCCAAGATTGACGGCCTACGTCCAGTGCGCTTGCAATTGTCTTGGCGTATTGCCAGTGTCGAAACCGAACCGCAGGTTGCAGGGGGAAGAGCGGGTGGCAGCCGTGCAGGCAGGGGCGGAAGACGCTGGACGGCTGGCGCAGTTGTACAAGCAATTGCTGGCGGACGATTCGATCCAGTTCGGGCTGCCGACCTATGTGCGCCCCGAGCCGCCGGAGTGGCTGAAGCCGCTTCTGGAGTATCTGGCAAAGCTCGGTCCCTACATGATCTATATGTTCTGGGGCGCGGTGATTATCGGCGTCGCGATCATCGCGCTGCTTGTGTTTCTTGAAGCGAAGGGCATCGCCTGGCGCCTGCCATGGCGGCGCAAGCGCGAGGAGATCGAAGCGAAGGAGGAATGGCGCCCTGATGCTGGTGCGGCCCAGATCCTGCTCTCCGAGGCCGATGGGCTTGCCGCGCGCGGCGAATATGACGAAGCGGTGCATCTTCTGTTGCGCCGCAGCGTCGCCGACATCGCCACCCGGCTGCCGGACTTCCTGCGCCCATCGCTGACGGCGCGCGACATCGCGGGTGCAGGCTCGATCCCGACCCGGCCCCGCGCCGCGTTCAGCGAGATCGCGCGCATCGTCGAGGCTGCCTTGTTTGCCCGCCGTCCGGTCGGCGCCGAGGGCTGGCGGCAGGCGCGCGGCGCCTATGAGCGTTTCGCTTTCCGGGATGCCTGGGCATGAGCGCGGAGGTGACGGAGGCGGCCGAGGCGCCGTTCAGCGGCAAAACCCTGTTCTGGGGCATTTTCGCCAGTCTCCTGGCCGCGGCCGGCTTCTTCCTGCTCTCGACCTATGCGCCCGATTTCCGCCAGCCCGAAGGCGGCGCAACGCCGTTTTCGAAAGGCGGCACCGGCTATGCCGGGATCGTCGAATGGCTGAAGCTGACCAACGGACAGGCGCCGCCGATGGCACGTGGCGAGAAGGACCTTGCGTCCCCGCTGGCATCGACTTTCCTGCTCGTCGTCACCATCGCGCCCGGCAGCGATCCGGCCGCGCTCGATCGCCTCGTCAAGCTGCGCTCGGGCAAGGACACGCTTTTCGTCCTGCCGAAATGGCAGACCATGCCATTGCTAGGCCGGGAAGGTTGGGAAACGAAAATCGAGCGGTTGCCGAACTCGGTTGTCAACGATTGGCTCGGCCGGCTCGCCAAGGCGAAGCTCGGCGAAGGAGAGCCGACGGTCGACAAGATCGATGTCCAAGGCCGCAAGATCGCCGTGCCAGACGAATTGCAATGGGTGGCGGACGATGACCCGCTGGTCGCGGCGGGCGACGGCAGGGCCATCCTGACCGAGCTCGACAGCGAACCTTTCTACATCCTGACCGATCCCGATTTCCTCAACAATGCCGCGTTGGGCGACGAGCAGAAGGCGGGCGCCGCGCTCGACATGATCGCCATGCTCGAGCCCGCCAAGGGCGCGGTGATGTTCGACCTGAGCATGCACGGCATCGGCGGCAACTACGATCTTGCGAAGCTTCTGGTCGAACCGCCCTTCCTGGCGCTGACGCTGTCGGTGCTGGTGGCGGCCGCGCTCGCTTTCCTGCATGGGCTCGGCCGGTTCGGGCCACCGCGCGCGGAAGGCCGCGCCATCGCCTTCGGCAAGCGGGCGCTGGTCGACACCACGGCGACGCTGCTGAAGCGCGCGGGGCGGCTGCAGGGGCTTGGCGATCGCTATGCAACGCTGGTGCGGCAGCGCGCCGGGGCACTGCTCGGCGCGCCGCATGGGCTGCAGGGCGAAGCGCTCGACCGCTGGCTCGATTCCCGCGACAAGGGCGAGGCGCACGGCTTCACCCGGCGCTTCAAGGCCGCGAACGAATCCAACAATTTGGCCGCAATGCATGAGGCAGCCGAACAGCTGCATGACTGGACGGCAAGGAGGCTCGGTGAACGTCGATGAAGTGAAGGCCCTGGCGAACGCGATCAGGGAAGAGGTGGCCAAAGCGATCACCGGGCAGCACGACACGGTCGACCTGATGCTGACGGCGCTGTTTGCCGGCGGCCATATCCTGCTCGAGGGCCCGCCGGGTACCGCCAAGACCATGACGGCGCGCTGCTTCGCGCAGGCGCTGGGCGTCGCCTACGGTCGCATCCAGTTCACGCCCGACCTGATGCCCGGCGATATCGTCGGCTCCAACATCTACAATTTCCAGACCGGGCAGTTCACGCTGACGCGCGGCCCGATCTTCTGCGACCTGCTGCTCGCCGACGAAATCAACCGCACGCCGCCGAAGACGCAGGCAGCCCTGCTCGAAGCCATGCAGGAGCACGCCGTTACCTTCGATGGCACCACGCATCCGCTCAGCAAGAATTTCATGGTGGTGGCGACGCAGAACCCGATCGAGCATCAGGGTGTCTATCCGCTGCCCGAAGCGCAGCTCGACCGTTTCCTGTTCAAGCACAGGGTGAGCTACCCGGACCTCAAGCAAGAGCGCGCCATCATCGTCCATCACGGCGGCGGCTCGGCCTCGCACGATATCGGCCAATACGGCATCAAGGCGCAGACCGACCGCAAGGCGCTGGAAGCCGCGCTTGCCACGGTCGGCGACGTCACGCTGGTCGACGATGTCGTCGGCTATATCGCAGCACTTGTGCGCGGCACGCGTGAAAGCCCCGACCTGGAAGTGGGCGCCAGTCCGCGCGCGGGCGCCATGCTGGCGAGAGCCGCGCGCGCCAGGGCGGCGCTCGACGGCCGCAACTACGTCATCCCGGACGACGTCAAGGCGCTGGCCGTGCCGGCGCTCCGTCACCGCGTCGTTCTCTCGCCGGCAGCGCAGATCGACGGGCGGCTGGTCGAGCAGATCGTTTCCGACCTCGTCGATCATACGGAAGCGCCGCGTTGATCTATCCGAGCGGCCGAGCAGTCTGGGCAGCGGCGGCGGGGGCGATCCCCGCCTTCCTGATCGCGCTCGCGCTGCCCTCTGTCTGGTATCTCGGCCTGTTGTGGATCTGCGCGCTGCTTGCATTCCTGGCGGTGGACGCCGCCGCCGGGCGGGGTCGTGCCTCGCTCAACGCGACGCTGACCGCGCCGCCGCAGGTGGGCGTCGGCGGACGCTTCACGCTGCACATCGCGGCCGGCTTCGGCGCGAGGCTGCGGCGACTGCAAGCGCGTGTCGGGCACGACCAGCGGGTGCAACCGGTAGCCGGCACCGGCGGCGCGCTGCCGGCCAATGGCGGCACGCTCGACCTCGAATTCGAGGCTATCCGCCGCGGCATCGCGAGTTTCGACCGGCTCTGGCTGCGCTGGCAGGGGCCGTTCGGATTGGTGTGGAAGCAGGTCATATTGCCAGTCGATCGCAAGGTTGCGGTGCTGCCCAATGTCACCAGCGCGCGCGACGAGGCGATCACGCTCTTGCAGCGCTCGGCCCTTGCCGACGGCCATGCGCAGAAGCGCGCCGGCCAGGGCCGCGAATTCGAAGCGCTGAAGGATTACCAGCCCGGCATGGGCCGGCGCATGATCGACTGGAAGCGCAGCGCCCGCCACGGCAAGCTTTTGGCGCGCGAGTTCCGGATCGAGGAGAACAACAACATCGTTTTAGCCATCGATAGCGGCCGCCTGATGTGCGAGCCGGTCGACGGCGTGCCGAAAGTCGACCGGGCAGTGACGGCGGCGCTTCTGTCGGCTTTCATCGCGCTCAAGGGTGGAGACCTTGTCAGCCTGTTCTCCTTCGATGCCAGGCCGCGCGTCTCGAGCGGCGCGGTACGCGGCTCGCCGAGCTTCACCATGATCCAGAAGCGCGCCGCCGAGATCGACTATTCGACCGAGGAGACGAATTTCACCCTGGCGCTCACCACGCTTTCGGCTCGGCTCGACCGGCGCTCGCTGGTCATCGTCTTCACCGATTTCGTCGATCCGATCAGCGCCGAATTGATGCTGCGCACCGTCGGCCGGCTGACCGAACGGCATCTGGTGCTGTTCATGCTGATGAAGGATGTGGAACTTGAAACGTTGTCCGACATGGCGCCGGCGGCGCCCGAGGATGTCGCCCGCTCCGTCACCGCCGGCGATCTTTTGAAGCAGCGTCAGGTGGTGATCGGCAGGCTCAGGCTGCTTGGAGCGCATGTCATCGAGGCCGATCATCAGCGGCTCGGCCCGGCGCTGGTCGAACGCTATATCCAGCTCAAGGAGGAGAACCTCTTATGACGCTGTCCGCCGGCACCGATACGGTGCGCCAGTCGCTGGCGAGCTTCCGCCAGGAGCGCGAGGCCGACTGGAAAGCCTTCGAGGCGCTGCTGGCGCGCGTCGAGAAGCGCGCGCCGCGCGCGCTGTCGGAAGACGAACTCTTGTCGCTGCCCCTGCTCTACCGCTCGGCGCTGTCCTCGCTCTCTGTGGCGCGCGCGACTTCGCTCGACAGCGCGCTGATCGCCTATCTCGAGGCGCTGTGCCTGCGCGGCTATTTCTATCTCTACGGCGCGCGGCGCTCCTTGAGGATCCGCATCGGCGATTTCTTCCTGCACGATTGGCCGGCGGCGATCCGCGACCTTTGGCGCGAAGTGTGGACATCGGTCGGGTTGACGGTCATCGGCGCGATTGCCGGCTATTGGCTGGTCGCCTCCGACAAGCGCTGGTACGACGCCATCATCGCGCCGAGCCTGGCCGGCGGGCGCAATCCGGATTCATCGGCCGAGACGCTGCGCAGCGTGCTTTACGGCGGCGGTGATCACTTCCTTTCAGGCTTCGCCGCCTATCTCTTCACCCACAACACGCAGGTCTCGATCCTGGCCTTCGCGCTGGGCTTCGCCTTCGCCGTGCCGAGCGTGCTGATCATCCTGATGAATGGCTGCATGCTCGGCGCGATTTTCCAGATCTATGCCGCCAAGGGGCTGGGCTTCGAACTTGGCGGCTGGCTTTCTATCCACGGCACGACGGAGCTGTTCGCCATCGCCATCGCCGGTGCGGCCGGCATGCGCATCGGCACCAGCATCGCCTTTCCCGGCGAACTGACGCGCATGGCAGCCGCCGCCCAGGCCGGGCGCGTCGCGGCGACCGCCATGGTCGGCGTCACGGTGATGCTGCTTTTTGCCGGGCTGCTCGAAGGCATCGGCCGGCAGACGATCACCAGCGACGTCGTCCGCTATTCGATCGGCGGCGGCATGCTGGCTTTGTGGATCTGTTATTTCTACCTGTTGCGTATGGTGCGGCATGGCGACCGCTAGAACTGTGGGCAAGACCAAGA
Organism: Mesorhizobium australafricanum; assembly: GCF_033977265.1. NCBI lineage: Bacteria > Pseudomonadati > Pseudomonadota > Alphaproteobacteria > Hyphomicrobiales > Phyllobacteriaceae > Mesorhizobium > Mesorhizobium australafricanum. Next base: position 182,530 of record NZ_JAVIIT010000003.1, read on the forward strand.
GCCCGGCCGCGCTGATACGCCCGCTGGTCACGCCGGAAGGCGTGGACCTGCGGGTCAAGCTGGCCGATGCCGGCACTCGCGCTTCGGGATTCCTGCTCGATGTGGTGATCATCGTCACCGCGGGCGTGGTCTTCTCCCTGGTGATAATCTTTGGCCTTGCCGGCCTCGGCTTCCAGGATGCGCAGCCGCTGTTCATCGTCTGGGTCATCTTCATTTTCTTCCTGCGCAACATCTATTTCATTGCCTTCGAGGCCGGACGGCGCGCCGCGACGCCGGGCAAGCGCATGGTCGGCGTCAGGGTCGCGTCGCGCAGCGGCGCCGGCCTCACGCTCGACCAGGTCATCGCGCGCAATCTGATGCGGGAGATCGAAGTGTTCCTGCCGCTGTCGATCCTCGCCGCGCGCGCCAGCGCCGATGTGGCCGACACGCTGACGACCATCTTCGGCCTGGTTTGGGCGCTGCTGTTCTCGCTGTTTCCGCTCTTCAACCGCGACCGGTTGAGGATCGGCGACCTGCTCGCAGGCACCTGGGTGGTCGAGGCGCCGAAAGTGGCGCTGGTCGAAGATCTTTCGCTGCGCAAGGACCCGATTGCCGCACGCTTCCAGTTCAGCGCCGCGCAGCTCGATGCCTATGGCATCGCCGAGTTGCAGAAGCTTGAGGAAGTGCTGCGCCGCGACGATTATTCGGCGCTCAAGGCGGTGGCGGAGACCATCGCCCGCAAGATCGGCGCCAGGGTCGAGCCGATCGATTCAAAGGCTTTCCTCACCGTCTATTACGGCGAGCTTCGCGCGCATCTGGAACGCAAGCTGCTGCTCGGGAACCGCAAGGCGGATAAATACGCGCGGTAGGTAGCCGCTTCCGCCTACCCCACCCACTTCTCATAATCCGACACCAGTAGATGAACCGGCGCGACGTCCTCGTCGATGTTGGAGAAGCGGCCGATCGGGTCGCGGAAGACGTTGTCGGTGAGGTCGTCATTGACGGTCGAGACCTCGCCGATCAGCACGTCCTTGCCCTCGGCCCAGAAGGCGTGCCAGACGCCGGGCAGCAGCGTGACGCTCTGGCCCGGATCGAGCTTCAACAGCCCGCCTGCCGGCAACCGATGGATTGTGCCGTCGACCGGCACCGACACTTCGGCATTCGGGTCGATGCCGCCGTCGCGGTCGTGCATGAACAATTCCAGCACCAGCTTGCCGCCGCCGCGGTTGATGATGTCCTCGGCCTTGATGTTGTGGCGGTGCATCGGCGACAACTGGTCCTTGCGCGAGATCATGATCTTCTCGGCATAGAGCATGCCCATGCCGAGCTTCATGTCCTCGTAGCGGCCGTTGCGGACGGTGAACAGGAACAGACCGAGCTCGTCGAACTTCTCCTGGCCGTAGTCGGTGATGTCCCAGCCGAGGCGCGAGGTGAAGATGGCCGACGAGTCGCCCTTATGCGCCTTCATCTCTTCCGGCGACCAATAGGCGAAGGGCGGCATGATATAGCCGAAGGAGCGGATGAAGGCGTCGGCTTCGCGGATGATGTCGTTGATCTTGGAGCGCTTCATGGGTTGCCTTCCTCCGGCCGCTGCCTGCTGAAATCTGCCCATCCGAATAGCCCAATGCCGGTCCGCTGTCGACGCAAACTGACGGCTCTGGCCCCGTGACATCCGGCCGGATCGGGACCATAAACCCAACCGGACTTTTCGATTTTACCCACGTCTTTGTCCCGAAACCGGTTCCCGCTTTCAAGATACATGCATTGGACGGTGATTTTCATGGCTAGCATAGACGACCTCGACACGCCGGCGATCCTGATCCACGCGGCCCGCGCCGAAGCCAATATAAAGAAGGCGCAGGCGCATGCCGACCGCCACGGGTTGAAGCTCAGGCCGCACATCAAGACGCACAAGCTGCCTTACTGGGCGAAGAAGCAGGTCGCGGCCGGCGCGGTCGGCATCACCTGCCAGAAGATCGGCGAAGCCGAGGTGATGGCCGATGCCGGGCTTGAGGATATTTTCCTGCCCTACAACATCCTTGGCCGCCCCAAGCTGGAGCGCCTGAAGGCGTTGCATGGTCGCGTGATGCTGTCGGTGACGGCGGACAGCCACGAGACACTGGAAGGGCTTGCCGCCACCTTCACCGATGCCAGCCATCCGCTGCAAGTGCTGGTTGAATGCGACACCGGCATGGGCCGCTGCGGCGTACAGAGCACCGACGATGCGCTGGCGCTGGCGAAGGTGATCGATCAGGCAAAGGGCCTCGCCTTTGGCGGGCTGATGACCTATCCGGCCGCCGGGCGCGCCGCCGAGGCGGAAGCCTGGCTGAAGACTGCACGCGACGCGCTTGCCGCGGCAGGGCTCGAATGCGAACGCATCTCCAGCGGCGGCACGCCCGATATGTGGCGCTCCGGCGAAAACAGCGTCGTCACCGAATACCGGCCCGGCACCTACATCTATCTCGACCGCTACCAGGTCGCCAAAGGCGTCGGCACGCTGGACGACTGCGCGCTGACGGTGCTCGCCACCGTGGTCAGCCACCCGACGGCGACCCGCGCCATCCTCGATTCCGGCAGCAAGGCGCTGTCATCCGATACGCTCGGCCTGCCGGATTTCGGCGAACTGCTCGGCGTACCCGGCGCCCTCATCACCGGTTTGAGCGAAGAGCACGGCAACGTCACGCTCTCCGACGGCGCAAGTCTACGCATCGGCGAGCGCGTGCGCGTCGTGCCGGACCATTGCTGCGTGGTGACGAACCTGTTCGACCAAGTGCATCTGATCGACGGTGACAAGGTGTTGGAGACGCTGCCGGTGGCGGCACGTGGACGGATGGGGTGATTGTGCGCCTTTCCCTTCACCCCTTGTGGGAGAAGGTTAAGCCCGCTCGGCCTGCCTTGCCGCAACCCTGCGCATCGCGGTAACCCGGCGTCGGAAAATCTCCGTGCGCATCGCCATCAGATGCAGCGCGAAGAACAGCACAGTGAAGCCGAGCGCCATCACGCCGAGCGGCCACAGCATCGAGGGGTCGATGGTCGGACCGCCGAGCCGGAAGACCGACGCGGGCTGGTGCAGCGTGTTCCACCAATCGACCGAGAATTTGATGATCGGGATGTTGATGAAGCCGACGAGCGTGATGATGGCGGCGGCCCAGGCGGCGCGGCTGGCATCATCCAGCGCACGGGTCAGCGCGATGATGCCGAGATACATCAGGAAGAGCACGAAGACCGAGGTCAGCCGCGCATCCCATACCCACCAGGTGCCCCACATCGGCTTGCCCCAGATCGAGCCGGTGATCAGCGCCAGTGCGGTAAAGGTGGCGCCGATCGGGGCCGCCGATTTCAGCGCCACATCGGCCAGCGGATGGCGCCATACCAGCGTGCCCAGCGCCGAGATCGCCATGATCGTGTAGCACATCATGGCGAGCCAGGCGAAAGGCACGTGGATATACATGATGCGCACCGTGATGCCCTGTTGGAAATCCTCCGGCGCGGTGAAGCTCATATACAAGCCTGCCACGAGCAGGATCGCCGCTAGCGCCGCCAGCCAAGGGACGACCTTGTCGGCCAGCCCGACGAAGCGCGTCGGGTTGGCGAGATCGGTCCAGCCGGCAGGGCGTGAGGTGGTGTCACTCATGCCGACCTAAATAGACCGGCGATGCGTCAGGGGCAATCGGGGGAGTGTCGCACTTTCCCTTCTCCCGCAAGGGGAGAAGGTAAGGTCGTGCTTTAAGCCGCTTCCGTCACCGGACGGCTGAGGCGGCGGACCTCTTCGTCGTTGAGCAGGCCGCCGGCGCGCAGCAGGGCGGCGAAGCGGCCGTTGCGCAGCGACAGTTCGGTAAAGCCGCCGAACTCGACCACCTTGCCCTTGTCCATGAAGACGACGAGGTCGGCGTCGCGGACGGTGGTCAGGCGGTGGGCGATAATGAAGGTCGTGCGGTCGCGGCGCAGCTCGTCGATCGCCTCCTTGACGCGGTCCTCGGTCTCGACGTCGAGCGCGCTGGTCGCCTCGTCGAGCACCAGGATCGGCGCATCCTTCAGCACGGCGCGGGCAATGGCGATACGCTGGCGCTCGCCGCCCGAGAGCTGGCCGCCGCGCTCGCCGACGATGGTATCGTAGCCGCCGCTCTTGGAGAGGATGAAATCCTGCGCTGCGGCGGCGTTGGCCGCGGCGTGGACCTCGTCATTGCTCGCATCGGCGCGGCCGACACGGATGTTGTCCTCGATCGAGCGGTTGAGCAGGCCGGCGTCCTGGAAGACGGTGGCGATCGAATGGCGCAGCGACTTGCGGGTCACCGTGCGGGTGTCGATACCGTCGATCAGGATGCGGCCGCTTGACGGCGTGAAGACGCGCTGCAGCAAATTAATGAGCGTCGTCTTGCCGGCGCCGGTCGGGCCGACGATGGCAACCGTCTGGCCAGCCTGGACCTCGAAGGAGACGTCGTCGATGCCATGGCCGGAATTGGCGAACTCGAAGCTGACGTCCTCGAAGCGCACGTGGCCGGTGACATTGGTGAGCTCGCGCAAACCGTCCGGCTCAGCGGTGTCGGCGGCCGAGTCTTCAAGGCGATAGAAGTCCTCGAGCTTGGCGCGCGCCTCGGAAATCTGGGTGGTGAAGGCCGACATCTGGTCGAGACGGGCAATCAGCATTCCGGCAAAGCCGGTGAAGGCGACGACATCGCCGACGCGGAGCTGGCCACGGGTGACGAGATAAGCGCCGATCGAGAGCACGATCATCATCGAGATGGTCGACGACAGGCGGTTCAGCGCATTGGCGATCGCCCACCAGTCGAGCACAGGGTTCTGCGCGTCGAGCAGGTTCTTGACGTAACGCTTCAGCGTCGCGGTCTCATGGCCGATGCGGTTGTAGCTCTGCAGCACGGCGACATTGCTGACGCTATCGGTCACATGGGCAAACACGGTGTGGTAGTGGCGCTCGACGGCTGTCTGCCCTGACTTGGTGCGGCGCATGACGATACGGCCGATGCCAACGTAAAGCACGCCCAGGCCAAGCAACACAATGGACATGCGGATATCCATGGCAAGCGCGGTGGGCACCAGCAGCACCAGCGCGATTGCCGTCGACAGGTGCACGCGCATGAATTCGAGCCACAGGCTGAACAGGGTCTCGACGGCGCGCAGCAGCGTGTGCAGCGAATTGGAAGTGCCGCGCTGGTGATGCCAGGCGAGCGGCATGGTGATGACGCGCTCGAAGGACTCGCACAGCACTTCCGAACGACGCGCATGGGCGAAGCGGTCGGCGCCGCGCGCCACCAGCACGAAGGCTATGACATTGAAGACACCGAGAGCTGCCCAGACGGCGAGCGTCGAAAACACCTGGCCTTTTTCGGAGATGGCACCGATCACCCGGCCCAACAGGATCGGCTCGAGGATTGCGATCGCTGCGAGCGCGACGTTGGCGCCGCAAATCAGCGCAACGCGTTTCTTGTCGGCCGCCAGATAACCCAGCGCTCTAAAGTAGATCTGCAGAAGTGACACTTCAGCTACTCCGCCAAACTCTTGTCCGTGCTCAATGCCGCTATTGTGCACCGCACCATTTTTTGACACGTACCGGTAAATGTGTCGCGAAACAATGCGTCGTCTATCCCTTCCGTTCCCATTTAGCGAACAAAAGATGACGACGGTACGAAATCTGACGTGATCGCCTAACGGTTTGAGATAAAAGGTGAAATGTCAGCCTTGCGGCAAAATAATGGCACTTGCCTCGCGCTGCCACATTTTTAATCACCGGCTGCTTGCTCAGCCTGCCCTAAAGGAAGGCGCGCGGTCGGGCGCGGCGCCCCACGCCAAGTAAAAAAGCGATTGGCCACGCGCCCCGGAGGGTGCGCAGCCAACAAGCCAAGCCTTTGATTTTACGCAGGTATCTTGACGACGACCTCGGTCTTGCCACCGGCTTTAGGCTCAAAAGAGGTCGATTTTTTCTTCGAACCGTCGACTTCAAGCGAGATCGACTTGGTCTTTTTGTCGCGGATGACGCGAACCTTGATCTCGCCATCGAACATCTTGAGCGTCGCGGCGTAGCCATCCCAGTGTCCGGGCAGCTTCGGCCTAAACGTGATCTCCTTGCCCCGCCGCTCAATACCGAGGATGCCTTCCACCGCGGCGCGGTAGAGCCAGCCGGCCGACCCCGTGTACCAGGTCCAGCCGCCGCGGCCGCCCTTGCCTTCGCCGGAATAGATGTCCGCGGCCACGACATAGGGCTCGACGCGGTAGTGTTCGGCCGCCGCCTCATCCGAAGCGTGATTGACCGGGTTCAGCATCGAGAAGCAGCGATAGGCCTCGTCGGTGCGGCCCATTTCGGCCAGCGCGATCACGAACCAGGTCGCGGCATGGGTATACTGGCCGCCGTTCTCGCGCACGCCCGGCGGGTAGCTCTTGATGTAGCCGGGATCCTTCTCGCTCCTGGAGAAGGGCGGCGTGAACAGCTTGACGATATTGAGTTCGTCATCGACCAGCATGTTGGTCGCCTGCCCCATTGCCGTCGTGGAGCGGGCCGGATCGCCCTCGCCCGACAGCACGCTCCAGGACTGGGCGATGGAGTCGATCTTGCACTCGTCGGAGTTGTGCGAACCGAGCGGCGTGCCGTCGTCGAAGCTGCCGCGCCGGTACCACTGGCCGTCCCAGGCGGTGCTTTCCAGCGCCCGCTTCAGCGCATCCGCATGCTTGGTCCAGGCCTGCGCCCGCTTGGTGTCGCCCTGCCCCTTGGCGACCGGTGCGAAGTCGATGAGCGTCTTCAACAGGAACCAGCCCAGCCACACGCTCTCGCCCTTGCCGCCCTCGCCGACGCGGTTCATGCCGTCGTTCCAGTCGCCGCCGAGGATAAGCGGCAGGCCGGCAGGGCTGCTGCGCTTGATCGCGAGATCGAGCGCCCGCGCGCAATGATCATAGAGCGGTGCGGTGCTCTTGGTGATCTCCGGCGTGAAGAAGGCGTCATGCTCGCCCTCGCCGAGCTGCTGCCCGTCGATGAAAGGCAGTTGCTCCTTGAGGATACCAGCATCGCCGGTCACCTCGATGTAGCGGGCCGTCGCATGCGCCAGCCAGACAACGTCGTCCGAGATCAAGGTGCGCACCCCGGCATCGGTGCGCGGCAGCCACCAGTGCTGCACGTCGCCCTCCGGGAACTGCCGGCGCGCGGCATTGAGGATCTGGTCGCGCGCCAGCTTCGGGTCATGCGCCAGAAGCGATAGCGTGTCCTGCAGCTGATCGCGGAAGCCGAAAGCGCCGCTTGCCTGGTAGAATGCCGAGCGGGCGCGGATGCGGCAGGCCAGGCTCTGGTAAGGCAGCCAGTGGTTGACCATGGCGTTCATCGCCTCGTCGGGCGTCTCGACCTGGATGGTGTCGAGGAAGCCGCGCCAGGCGCGCTCGTTGTCGGCCAGGCGCTGGTCGAAATCCTTGCCGCGATGGGTCTGCACCAGCGCGCTTGCCTCGGCGGTCGTGGACGCGTCGCCGAGCAGCCAGAGCAGCGTGACGTCGCCGCCGGCCGAAATGTCGATGTCGCTGGCGACAACCGCGCAGGGATCGTCGCCCGCCTCGATCCGGCCCGAGAGCGCAAGCCCGCCAAGCACGGCTTGCGGATACTCGGTCGTGCCATGCCTGCCGATGAACTCGCTACGGTCGGCGGTCACCGAATGGACGGTATGGCCGGCCGCCAGGAAAGCGACCCGCTCGCCGAAGTCGAGGCCATAGGGGTTCTGCGCCAACAGCGCGCCCGTTGCCGCATCCCGCGTCGGCACGATGGTAGCCGCGGTGCGCGAGCGATGGCCGCCCAGCACCCATTCGGCATAGGCATAGACGCGCAGTCGTGCCGGCGCGGAGCCGGAATTCTGGATGCGCAACCGGGTGATCTTCACGGGATCGGTCGGGTCGACCACCTGCGTCAGGTCCATGGACAGCGAACCCCGCCGTGAGCGGAAGGTCGAGAAGCCCTGGCCATGCCAGGTCTCATAGGTCATCGACGGATCGCGAACCGTCGCTGCCATCGGCGAGAACGCCTTGCCGGTGGCGTGGTCGAAAACATAGAAGCCCTCGCCGGGCCGGTTCGACACCGGGTCGTTCGACCAGGGCGTCAGCTGGTAGTCGCGGCTGTTGCGGCTCCAGGTGAAGCCGGCGCCTTCGGCCGAGACGTGGAAGCCGAAGGAGGCGTTGGAGATCACGTTGATCCAGGGCTGCGGCGTCGAGCGCCGGCCGGTCAGCCGCGTCACATAGTGGCGGCCGTCGCCATCGAAGCCGCCAAAGCCGTTCCACAGGTTGAGGCCGCTGCCGTCGGCGGCAATGTCGGCTCCTCCCCGGCTTGCCGGCACCGGCAAAGGCAGCGGCGGAATTGGCTCGCGCGGACTGCCACCTTCCGCCTGCAGCAGGGCATCGCGGGCCTGGAGGGCGGCTGTCTCGGCGCGTTCGAGCTGATCGAAGATCGTGCCGTTGCGGGTATGCAGAACGACGCGCGCCACCGACAGCAAGGTCTTGTAGGTCGGCTCGTCCATCAGGTCGCGGCGCACCGCGAAGATGTGCTGGCGGGGCCCAAGCTCGCGGCCGCGCAGGCGGCTGTTCTCGCACAGCGTCTCCACCGCACGCTGCAGGTCCTGCACATAGGACGAGGCTTGCTCGTTGACGACGACGAAGTCGATCATCATGCCGCGGGCGCGCATATATTCCTGGAAGCGGAGCGCCTGGGCGACGATCTCGAGATCGGCGACGTCGCCGATGCGCACGAGGAAGATCGGGAAATCGCCGGAGATGCTGGTCGGCCACAGGCTCGACTGGCGGCCGAGGCCGGAGGCGATGGATTCCGCAGGCAGGCGCAGGAACGGATCGGGATAGATCAGATAGCGCGCCAGCTTCTGCACATTGGCGGCGTCGGTGAGGCTCAGGCCCAGATGACGCGTCTGCACCTGGCTGCGCGTCCAGGCAAGCATGGCCTGGCGGGCGAAGCTCTCCTGGTGGTCGAGGCGGGCGATCGCCTCGTCGAGCTCGCCGCGATCGGCGCCGACGGCGGTCCAGAAGGTCAGCGATATCTTCTTGTTGGCCGGCACGCGCACCTGGCGGCGCAATGCCGCCACCGGGTCGAGCGTGAAGCCCTGGCCACCGGAAAGCCTGACGCCGGGATCGAAGGCGACTGCATCGGCGATGGTGCGGCCACGGCCGATGAAGGCGCGCCGGTCGGTCTCGGCCTCGGCATCGCGCGACGGACCCGCCGGGTCGGTGACGAAATGCACCATGGTGAGGTCGGGGTCGTTCTTGTCGCGCTTGCGCCTTGTGGCAAAGATCGCGCCGTTGCCCGGCGCGATCTCGGTCTCGATGAACATCTTGGAGAACGCCGGATGGGCGTTGTCCGAGGCTTCGTTGCCGAGCACCAGCTCGGCGAAGGAGGTTACCTCGATATACCGGTCGGTCGCGCCGTCATTATAAAGCGTGATGCGGCGGCCTTCTCCGTTGCCTTCGGAAATGACGATGCATTCGACTTCCGAACGTAGCGAGCCGACCGTCTTGGTGAAGCTTGCCTTGTCGTCGCCGAACAGCGTTTGGACGCGTTCCCCTTCGGCGCGCTTCGGCTCGGCGGTTGCCGACCACCAGTCGCCGGTCGCGGTGTCGCGCAGGAAGATGTAGGAGCCGAGACGGTCCTCGCTCGGATCCGGCTGCCAGCGGGTGATCGCAAGCTCGCCGAAGCGGCTGTAGCCGGAGCCGGTAGCGGTGACCATGACCGAATAGCGGCCGTTGGACATGACGTTGGTCGCCCGCAGCGCCTTGATCGGGTCGAGGATGATGCGTGTGTCCGGGCTCTCGGTCTCGGTTTCGTCCTTGGAACGCTCGTCGGCTTCCGTCCTGACCGTGGCGGTCGGAATGTCGCGCGGCGCCTTCTCCTGCAAGAGAAGCTCGGCCGATTCGATCACCGGGTCGCTGTGGAAGCGCTCGCGCAGCCGGCCCTCGAAAATGGCGTCGGCGACAGCGGCGATCGACATGCCGGAATGGTGCGCCATGTAGTTCTGCACCACGGCATGGTCGGTGCCTTCCGGCACGCGCTGTGGCGTGAAATCGACCGCGTCGTAGAAGCCGTGGCGGCCAAGCGCGCCGATCGAGCGCAGCCGCTGCAGGTTCTGCACCGCCTCGCGCGGGCTGAACTGCGCCGCCAGGATCGTCGCATAGGGCGCGATCACGGTGTTCTGGCCAAGGCCGCGCTTCAGGCCGAGGCCGGGCACGCCGAAATTGGTGTACTGATAGGTGAGCTCGCGGTCGCGGGCGTTGTAGGCCGCTTCCGAAATGCCCCAGGGCACGTTCTTCGAACGCGCATACTGGATCTGGCGCTTGATGATGAGCTTGCTGGTCTGGTTGAGAATCGAGCCCTGCGGCTCCTTCATGACCAGTGGCGGCATCAGATACTCGAACATCGAGCCCGACCAGGACATCAGCGCGCCCTGGAAGCCGATCTCGACGATCGGCCGACCGAGACGGAACCAATGCTCGGTCGGCAGGTCGCCCTTGGCGATGGCGAACAGGCTGGTGAGCCGCGCCTCGGAGGCGAGCAGGTCGTAGCAGCTCTCGTCGAGCTGGCGGTCCTCGACCCGGTAGCCGATCGACAGAAGCTTGCGCTCCTGGCGCATCAGGAAGGAGAAATCCATCTCGAAGGCATAGCGGCGGCAGCGTTCGCGCAAAGCCAGCAGCTTGGCGCGCAAGGCGGCGACCGCGCTGTCGTCATTGTGCGAGTCATGCACATGCGCCTCGCAGGTCGCTTCCAGCCGCTCCGCCCAGTCGGCGATGACATCGCTCTTCGGCGACGTCGCCTCGGTGTGGATGGCGGTGGCGAGCTTGCGGATCTCGCCCGCCAGCACGGCAAGGTTGATTGTGCGAATCGAAGCCATCTCGGGCTGCGCCTTGATGGTCGCAACGGCGCGGCGCATGCCGTCCAGACGGTCCGCCAGCCGCTGGCGCAGGGGCCGCAGTTGCCGGCGGTCGTCAGGCAACTCGTCCAGGCTCTCATCGAGAATTGTGACGGTGTCGATGATGCCTTCGAAATCGCCCTGCAGATGCACCGAAGGCGCTTCGGCCCATTCGGCGCAGGATGCGGCAACGGCGACCAGATGACCGGCGAGATTGCCGCTGTCGACCGCCGAGATGTAGAGCGGATAGAGCGGCTTCAGCGTCGTCGTGTCATACCAGTTGTAGAGATGGCCGCGATCGCGCGGCATGTTCTCGATGGTCGTCATCGTGGCGTCGATGCGGGTGATGGCATCCGACAGGCTGATCCAGCCGAAATCGCGCGCCGACACCACCGAGAGCAGATAGACGCCGATATTGGTCGGCGAGGTGCGCGGCGCCACAACCGGCGCCGGGCTTTCCTGGAAATTGTCCGGCGGCAGATGATGTTGCTCGGGCGTGACGAAGGTCTCGAAATAGTGCCAGGTGCGGCGCGCGAATGTGCGCAGCACGTGGATGTCGGCGGTCGAGATGCGCAGCCTGTCCTCGGTTTCGGCCGAGCGGCTGATCCAGCAGGCGACGGCGGGCGAAGCGATCCAGAAGATGGCGAAGAAGAAGGCGACGAAGGCGCCGGTGGAATCGGCCAGCACCGGAACGGCGAGGCCGACGACGCCGATGATCACCGCGCCGTACATCATGCCGTAATAGGCGCCGAGATCGGTGCCGCTTTTGGCCGCCTGCGATGCGGTGCGCCATTCGAGCAGGTTCTGCCGGCTGATAAAGAGCCGGTAGATGGTGCGGATGATGGCATCGCCCATCATCCAGGCGAGATGCGCCATCAAGAGCACCTTGAGCGCCACCAGGGCGGTGCCGAACACGGTGTCGCGGGCCAGAGCGGAGAAATGGCCGCGCGGCGTCTGGTCGCCGCTCTTCGGCAGGATGCCGTTCACGATATCGAAAGTCGGCGCCATGAACAGGCTGAGGATCAAAAGGGCCTGCCACTGCGCGGCCTGGGTGAAGGGCAGCAGCGTCCAGCCGGCGACGCAGGCCATGACCCAGAAGATCGGGGTGACCGAGCGGCGCAGGTTGTCGACCATTTTCCAGCGCGACAGCGCAGGCACCCCGGCGCGCGGGTTGAAGATGAAGCCGAGCAGCTGCCAGTCGCCGCGCGCCCAGCGATGGTGGCGCGAGGCGTCGACCGAGTAGCGGGTCGGATAATCCTCGACCAGCTCGACGTCGGTGACCAACGCCGCGCGCGCCAGCGCGCCTTCGAGCAGATCGTGGCTGAGGATGGTGTTTTCGTCGATGCGGTCCTTCAGCGCCGCCTCGAAGGCATCGACATGGTAGAGGCCCTTGCCGGTGAAGGAACCGTCGCCGAAGACGTCCTGATAGACGTCGGAGACGGCGAACACATACGGGTCGAGGCCGCGGTTGGCCGAGAAGACGCGCTGGAAGAAAGAGGCATCGTCGCCGCTGGTCAGTGAAGCCGTGATACGCGGCTGCAGGATGGTGTAGCCGGCGCTGACGACGCGCTTGACCGGATCGAAATGCGGGCGGTTCAGCGGATGGGCGAGCTTGCCGACCAGGCTCGAAACCGCGTCGCGCGTGGTGCGCGTGTCGGCGTCGAGCGTCATCACATAGACGACCTTCTCCGGCAACGGCACGTCGAGCGGCAGGAAGGTGGTGTCGCTGTCGCCGCGCACCAGAAGGTTCAGCTCATGCAGCTTGCCGCGCTTGCGCTCCCAGCCCATCCAGCAGCCCTGCGCCTGGTTGTAGAGCCGGCGGCGATGCAAGAGATAGAAGCGCGGCGAGCCCTCCGACGGATAGCGGGCATTGAGCCTGGCGATCTCGTCGCGGGCATATTGCAGGATCTCGATATCGGCGGCGTCGATCTCGGTCTTGGAATCCGGCCAGTCGGACAACAGAGCGAAATGGATCTCTTCCGCCGTGTTGGCGAGGTGATGCACCTCGATGTTGCGGATGTTTTCCTCGACATCGTCGCGCGAGCCGATCAGCGAGGGCACCACGACCAGGGTGCGCGCCTCGGCCGGGATGCCGTGCTTGTTGTAATCATAGCCGACAAGCCGGGTCGGCTTCAGGAACAGCGCCACCACGGTGTTGAAGAAGGCCAACGCGCCTTCGCTGGCCGGCACAGCGAACAACGCCAGCATCAGCGTGATCGATTCCACCGACAGGCCGAGATTGGCGAGCGCCCTCCCCGACAGCACCAAGAGCAGCGCCGTCAAAAGGAAAACCGGCACGACGATGCCCAGCCAGCCAGCGCTGGCAAAGGCGCGCTTGAGGGTCACATGGAAAGGCGGCCGGTAGCCGATCGCGTTTTCCAGTTCCTGCCGGCGCGGGCCGACCAGGAAGAAGCCGACATCGGTATGCACGGCGGGGTCGGCGGTTTCGGGCACGCCGGACGCATCGGTGACACCGGGCGTGTGGCCGGCAAGCTCGATCGCCTTTTCGGCCACCCGGTATTCGGACAGCTCGGAGCGGCGGGCCAGCTGCTCGATCGCGGTGCGGTACTGGTCGCGCGAGAAGAAGTCGAGCGCGGCGAAATCGGTCTTCTCGCGCAGCAGCGTGTCGATGCGGCTGACGCCTTCGAACCAGACCGTCCAGTCGACGTCGTTGATAAGGCGCAGGCCGCGGATGATGTTGCCGGTGGTGACGTTGCCGCTCGACAGCGTCTGATGCTCGGAGATGATGATCTCCTCAGCGTCGGAGCCGGTCTTTTCGAGCTCCCCTTCCAGCCATTCCAGCGCCCTGCCGGCGTTCTGCGACCCGTCGCGCAGGCGATAGAGCAGCTGGGTGGCGAAAGTGGTGTCCTGCGCATGCGCGCTGTAGGTCGACAGGATCCTGGTGCGGTCGGCATTGTCGTCGGTCGCCAGAACGCGGTCGGCGACCTCGTTGGCGATGTGGCGCATCTGCCTGGTGCGATCGACGCGCACGGCGATGCGGCGCAGGTTCTCGATCAGCACGAAGCGCAGCAGCGACGGCAGCGCCCAGATCTCGCCGATCTTCAGCGGCTCGACCGACTGGAAGCCCTCGACGATCGCCTTGAACATGCTGGCCGAGACGGAGCTGTCGGAATGCTCGACATAGCTCCAGGCAACGATGAAGGCGCGCGGCAATACGATGCCGTCGCCGAGCGTGAGCGTCGGCAACTGCCGATAGAAGCGGCGCGGCAAGTCGCGCTTGACCTGGAAAATGGTCTCCTCGACCAGGTAGTTGTTGTCGAGCAGCCATTGCGCGGCCGGTGTGATGGTCTCGCCCTTGGCTTGGGCGGCATTGGTCGAGCGATAGACTTCGAGGATCTTCTTGGCGCTGTCGCGGATGCGGGCCTGGAACTCGAACGGGGCGAGGCCGAACAGTTCCTTGACCTCGCCATTGGCGAGCGCAACGCCCAAGGCGCGCAGCCGGTCCTCAGGCAGGAAGTTGGAGCGTATCGGCGCTTCCGTCACCACCGGGAAGCCGGCGCTTGTCTGTTCAATCTTGTTCGGATTCGTCTGAATGTTCATTGAAAATTCCGTAAGGCGGGGCGCAATGCGGCGTCACCGCCACGGCAATGCCCCTAAAACCGGATCAATTGCAATTGGTTGCATGACTGGTTGGCCGAAAGTTTGTGTTGCGCACCACGACAGGGGCGTGCCCTTCCGACAGTTCGTGGGCGAACGCCCTTCGCTCTCCGCCCCGGTTGGATCAGGGCAAGGATTCAGGCTTTTTCGTGATACATGCAAGGGGCCGGACGATAATTCACCCGAGCCGCGATCATGTTTGGCAACAGCCGTTAATGGTTGGCGGCGACCCGATGGAGCTCGATCACGAAAAGCAGACCCTGCCCCTTGGGCTGAAGCCGCAGTTCCAGGCTGTCACGGTCGAGAATCAGCGCATCGAGCGGTCCGAGGTCCGACCCATCGTGCGTGAAGAGCGTGACGCCGGCGTCAACGGCAAGAATGAGCGTCGTGTCGGCGTCCGGCCTAAGGCGAATCTCGCCGGAGAGCGGCCGCCGCGCGACCTTATGCGTCATGCGGCCGCGGCGGGTCATGACGTTGAGGTCGGTGATCGGACCGTTGATCAACGCCGCACTGGTCGGCACGTCGCCCGGAAAGGCGAGCGGCGCCGAAGCCGCGGCCAGGCGCACCGGCGGTTGGCCGGCAATGTCGAGCACGACGCCATCGCCTTCCAGCACCGACAGCGTGCGGTCGATGCCGGCAAAGCTGGAGAACGGCCCGCTGGTTTCGACGCGGGCCATCGAGACGCGCCAGTCGAAATCGTCGAGCCCGGCACCGTTCGGCGAGACGGCGATTTCGGTGGTCGTGCCGCCGCCATTCTTCCACGGCATGACGCGGTAGCCGGCGGCACGAAGGATGCGCATCGCCTTAACCCAAGATGCCCGGCAGGTTGAGCTGGTGTTCTTTGGCGCATTGGATGGCGATGTCGTAGCCGGCATCGGCATGGCGCATGACGCCGGTCGCCGGGTCGTTCCAGAGCACGCGCTCCAGGCGCTTTGCCGCGTCGGCCGTGCCGTCGGCGACGATGACCATGCCGGAATGCTGCGAGAAGCCCATGCCGACGCCGCCACCATGGTGCAGCGACACCCAGGTGGCGCCGGACGCGGTATTGAGCAGCGCGTTGAGCAGCGGCCAGTCGGAGATGGCGTCGGAGCCGTCCTTCATCGCTTCGGTCTCGCGGTTCGGCGAGGCGACCGAGCCGGAATCGAGATGGTCGCGGCCGATGACGACAGGCGCCTTGAGCTCGCCCTTGGCCACCATCTCGTTGAAGGCCAGGCCGAGCCGGTGGCGGTCGCCGAGGCCGACCCAGCAGATGCGCGCCGGCAGGCCCTGGAACGAGATGCGCTCGCGCGCCATGTCGAGCCAATTGTGCAGATGGGTGTTACCGGGGGTGAGCTCGCGCACCTTGGCGTCGGTCTTGTAGATGTCTTCCGGATCGCCCGAGAGCGCCGCCCAGCGGAACGGACCGATGCCGCGGCAAAACAGCGGCCGGATATAGGCCGGCACGAAGCCCGGGAAGGCGAAGGCGTTCTCGAAACCCTCGTCCTTGGCGACCTGGCGGATGTTGTTGCCGTAGTCGAGCGTCGGCACGCCGGCGTTCCAGAACGCCACCATCGCCTCGACATGCTCGCGCATCGACGCGCGGGCGGCCTTTTCGACGGCCTTTGGATCCGACATGCGCTTCTCGCGCCATTCGGCCATGGTCCAGCCCTTGGGCAGATAGCCGTTGATCGGGTCATGCGCCGAGGTCTGGTCGGTGACCATGTCGGGACGGATGCCGCGCCTGAACATTTCCGGCACGATCTCGGCCGCGTTGCCGAGCAGGCCGACCGACTTCGCCTCGCCGGCCTTGGTCCAGCGCTCGATCATTTCCATCGCCTCGTCGAGCGTCTCGGCCTTTTCGTCGACATAGCGGGTGCGCAAGCGGAAATCTATCGAGTCGGGATTGCATTCGATCGCCAGGCAGCAAGCGCCGGCCATGACGGCGGCCAGAGGCTGGGCGCCGCCCATGCCGCCGAGACCGCCGGTCAGGATCCATTTGCCCTTGAGGTTGCCGTTGTAGTGCTGGCGGCCCGCTTCCACAAAAGTTTCATACGTGCCCTGCACGATGCCTTGCGTGCCGATATAGATCCAGGAGCCGGCCGTCATCTGGCCGTACATCATCAGGCCCTTCCGATCGAGTTCGTTGAACTTCTCCCAGGTTGCCCAGTGCGGCACGATGTTGGAGTTGGCGATGAGCACGCGCGGGGCGTTGGCGTGGGTCTTGAAAACGCCGACCGGCTTGCCGGACTGCACCAGGAGCGTCTCGTCCTCGCCCAACGTCTTCAGCGAAGCGACGATGCGGTCGAAATCGTTCCAGGTACGCGCCGCCCTGCCGATGCCGCCATAGACGACGAGCTCGTTCGGGTTCTCGGCGACCTCCGGGTCGAGATTGTTCATCAACATGCGCAGCGGCGCCTCTGTCGTCCAGTAGCGGGCGTTGAGCTTGTCGCCGCGGGGGCTGCGCACTTCGCGGATATTGTGGCGGGGATCGTTCATCATTGTCCCTTTCGAGTAAGGCGGCGCGTCAGCGCCCGGCCCATTCAATGGCGGTTTCGAGGATGGTTTTCAGCGTGGCGCGGATCGGCGCGGCATAGGTCGCGTCGTAAGGTACCGGCCAGTTCTCGGGCGAGCCCTTCCCGGCCGGCTCGCGCATGTAGCCGCGGTTGGAGAGCTCCATCTGCAGCGCGTGCACTCCGTCCTGCGGCTGGCCGAAGCTGCGGGTGATCCAGCCGCCCTTGAAGCGGCCGTTGACCACCCAGGCCTCGCCGGTCGCGGCGAGGATTTCGGCGACCTTGTCCTGCAGCGACGGATCGGTGCTCCTGCCGTCATTGGTGCCGAGATTGAAGACCGGCAAAGTGCCTTCGAACAGGCGCGGCAGCACCGATCGGATCGAATGGCAGTCATAGAGCACGATATTCTCGTGCATGCCGCGCAGCCGGTCGATTTCGGCCTGCAAGGCGGCATGATACGGTACGAAATAGGTCTCGCGGCGCTGGTCGATCTCGGACGGGGTCGGTTCGTCGCCCATTTTATAGAGCGGATCGCCGTCGAAGGTCTCGGTCGGGCAGAGCGTCGTCGTGGCCTGCCCGGGATAGAGCGAGACGCCCGACGGATCGCGGTTGACGTCGATGACCGTGCGCGAAATAGCGGTGTGCACGACAGTCGCGCCGAGATCAGCAGCGAAGTCATAGAGCTTGTCGATCCACCAGTCGCAGTCGCGCCGCCCCAGCCAGGTCGAGACCAGCCGGCTGTCGAGGCCGGCAAGGTCGATGCCCGTATGCGGGATCGAGACCAGCAGGGGTGCTGTGCCCTGGGTGACGGTGAGCCAGGATGGCGTTGCCATCATGCCGCTCCCGCAATCGACGGCAGCGCGATGGCGCTTGCCGCCTTCACCGTGGCGCCGCTGCGGACCATGGCGATCGCCTTTTCCATGTCGGGATGGAAATGGCGGTCGTTGTCGAGATGCGGGACTTCGGCCCGGACCAGCTTGCGCACGGCTTCGAGCGCGGCGCTGGAGGTGAGAGGCTGGTGGAAATCGCAGCCTTGCGCCGCGGCCAGCAGTTCAATGCCGATCACGGCGGTCGCATTCTCGATCATGCCGAGCAGCCGCCGCGCGCCATGCGCCGCCATCGAGACATGGTCTTCCTGGTTGGCCGAGGTCGGGATGGAATCCACGCTCGCCGGATAGGCCTTCTGCTTGTTTTCCGAAACAAGGGCGGCCGCTGTCACCTGCGGGATCATGAAGCCGGAGTTCAGACCCGGCTTCGGCGTCAGGAAGGCCGGCATGCCGGACAATGCCGGATCGACCAGCATGGCGATGCGCCGCTCCGACAGCGAGCCGATCTCGCAGACGGCCAGCGCGATCATGTCGGCGGCGAAGGCCACCGGCTCGGCGTGGAAATTGCCGCCCGAAAGCGCGGTGTCGTCCTCGGCGAAGATCAGCGGATTGTCGGTGACGCCATTGGCCTCGGTCTCAAGCGTGTCGGCGGCCTTGCGCAGCACGTCGAGGGCAGCACCCATCACCTGCGGCTGGCAGCGCAGGCAATATGGGTCCTGCACGCGCTCGTCGCCGATGCGGTGCGATTCACGAATGGCGCTGCCGGCCATCAGATTGCGCAGGGCATCCGCCGTTTCGATCTGGCCGCGATGCTTGCGCAAGAGATGGATGCGCGGATCGAAGGGCGCATCGGAGCCCTTGGCGGCATCGGTCGACAGCGCGCCGGCGACCAGCGCCGACTGGTAGAGCGTCTCGGCCTCGAACAGGCCGGCGAGGGCGAAAGCCGTCGAGAACTGCGTGCCGTTGAGCAGTGCCAGACCCTCCTTGGCGCCGAGCGTCACCGGCTCAAGCCCGTGCGAGACGAAGGCCACCTTGGCCGGGAACCGGCCATGCGGGGTAAAACATTCGCCGACGCCGATCATGACGGCCGTCATGTGCGAAAGCGGCGCGAGGTCACCGGAAGCACCGACCGAGCCTTGCGCCGGCACCACCGGGATGACGTCGTTGGCGAGCATGGCTTCCAGCAATTCGATGGTCTGAGGCCGCACGCCGGAGGCGCCCTGGGCAAGGCTGGCGAGCTTCAGCGCCATCATCAGCCGCACCACCGCGACCGGCATCGGCTCGCCGACCCCTGCGGCATGCGACAGCACGATGTTGCGCTGGAGCGTTTCGAGATCGTTGGCCGGGATACGGACGCTGGCCAGCTTGCCGAAGCCGGTGTTGATGCCATAGACCGGCTCGCCCTTGGCGACGATGCGGGCGACCGCCTCGGCGCTGGCCTTGATCTTCGGCCGGCAGGCGGCGTCAAGCTGCGGCACGGCGCCGCGATAGATGGCGCGCCAGTCGGCAAGCGTCGCGTTTCCGGGCGTCAGGGTAAGTTCCGTCATTGTCCTCTCCAGATACGGGCATGGAGCGGGTTGAAGCCCATGCGGTAAACGAGTTCGGCTGGGCGCTCGATATCCCAGATGGCAAGGTCGGCCGATTTGCCGGCTTCCAACGTGCCTGTGCTATCGAGCAGGCCAAGTGCCCGCGAGGCTTCGCGGGTGACGCCGGCAAGGCATTCATCGACAGTCATGCCGAACAGCGTCGCGGCCATGTTCATGGTGAGCAGCAGCGAGGTGAGCGGCGAGGTGCCGGGATTAGAGTCGGTAGCGACTGCCATCTTGACGCCGTGGCGGCGGAACAGGTCGACCGGCGGCTTCTTCGTCTCGCGGATGAAATAATAGGCGCCGGGCAGGATCGTCGCCACGGTGCCGGCCTTGGCCATCGCCTCGGCGCCTTCCTCGTCCGCATATTCGAGGTGGTCGGCCGACAACGCGCCATAGCGGGCGGCAAGTGCTGCGCCATGCAGGTTGGAAAGCTGGTCGGCGTGGAGTTTTACAGGCAGGCCGAGCGCTTTGGCCTTGTCGAAGACAAGTGCCATCTGCTCGGGCGAGAATGCAATGCCCTCGCAGAAGCCATCGACAGCATCGGCGAGCTTTTCGGCGGCGACTTGCGGCAGAATGGTGCCGGCGACGAGATCGATGAACGCATCCTTGTCGCCCTTGGCCTCGGGCGGCAGCGCATGGGCAGCCAGACAGGTGGTGCGGACCGTGACCGGGCGCTCATTGGCCAGACGGCGAGCAGCGCGCAGCGACTTCTTCTCATTGTCGGCATCGAGGCCGTAGCCGGACTTGACCTCGACGGTGGTGACCCCTTCGGCCATCAGCGCATCGAGGCGCGGCAGGGTCTGGCCGACCAGTTCGTCCTCGCTCGCGGCGCGCAGCGACTTGACCGAGGAGACGATGCCGCCCCCAGCGCGGGCCACTTCTTCATAAGTGGCGCCGGCCAGCCGCATTTCGAACTCGTTGGCGCGGTTGCCGGCATAGACCAGATGCGTATGGCAGTCGATCAGGCCGGGCGTGATCCAGCGTCCCGCGCAATCGACGGTCTCGGCGCCCTGCCCGGCCGCAGCCGGCATGTCGGCCTCAGGACCGGCATAGACGATGAGACCGTCACGCGACGCGATCGCGCCTTTCTCGACGATGCCGAGACCGGCTGCGCCATCGGCCATGGTCGCCAGCCGCGCATTGCGCCAGACCCGAAGGCCGCTCTTCCCGTTTGCTCCACCCATCATCTTTTCCATTTGATTGGATAGCGATTATGTATATACATATTGAGACACGACGCAAGTGGTATCGTCGCTCAAGCATCGAGATTTGGAGACAAACGTGACAGCGATCTTTGCGGAACAGGCGCTTTTGCCCGGCGGTTGGCAGGGCAAAGTAAGGATTGCTTTCGATGGCGGCCGCATCTCCACGGTCGAGGCCGGCGCTTCCGCACAAGCCGGCGACGAGCGCCACGCCATTGTCGTGCCTGGCATGCCCAATCTGCACAGCCACGCCTTCCAGCGCGGCATGGCGGGCCTTGCCGAGCTGCGCGGGCCTTCGGCCGACAGTTTCTGGAGCTGGCGCGAGGTGATGTACCGTTTCGCGCTGTCGATGACACCCGACCAGGTCGAGGCGGTCGCGGCGCAGCTTTATGTCGAGATGCTGGAGGCCGGCTTCTCGCGCGTCGGCGAGTTCCACTATCTGCATCACGACCGCGACGGACAGCCTTACGCCAATATCGCCGAGATGGCGGAACGCATCGCCGCTGCCGCAGCCGATACCGGCGTCGGCCTGACGCTGCTGCCGGTGTTTTACGCCCACTCATCCTTCGGCGGCGCCGCGCCAAATGAAGGCCAACGGCGATTCATCAATGATGTAGAGCGCTTCGGGCGGCTGCTTGAGAAAGGCCGCGAGGCTGTTCGTCCGCTGGAGCAGGCTGTCGTCGGCGTCGCGCCGCACAGTCTGCGCGCCGCCACGCCGGACGAGCTCAACGCCGTCGCGGCGATGGCGCCGAACGGGCCGATCCATATCCATGTCGCCGAACAGGTGAAGGAAGTCGAGCACTGCGTCGCCTGGTCGGGCAAGCGTCCGGTCGAGCTCCTGCTCGCCAACGCCAAGGTCGACAAACGCTGGTGCCTGATCCACGCCACGCATATGACCGAGGCAGAGACCATCGCCATGGCGAAAAGCGGTGCGATCGCCGGGCTCTGCCCGATCACCGAGGCCAATCTCGGCGATGGCACGTTCGCGGCCCCGCTGTTCGTCGAGCATGGCGGACGCTTCGGCGTCGGCTCCGATTCCAATGTGCTGATCGGCCTGCCGGACGAGCTTCGGCAGCTCGAATATTCGCAGCGCCTCGCCCACCGCGCCCGCAACGTGCTGGCCCGCGCCGGCGGTTCCACGGGGCGCGCACTGTTTGACGCTTCGCTCGACGGCGGCAGCCAGGCGCTCGGCGCCGGACCGTCGCAAATCGCCGCCGGCGGCCCCGCCGATTTCGTCTCGCTCGACGCCGGCCATCCTTCGCTTGCCGGCAAGGCGGGCGACACGATCCTCGACGCCTGGATTTTTGCCAATGGCAGCAAGGTCGATTGCGTCTGGGTGCATGGCAAGAAGCAGGTCAGCGGCGGCAGGCATGCGAAGCGCGAGGCGGTCGCCGAGCGGTTTCGCAAAGTCATGACCGCATTGTCGCAAGGCTGAACAGGACCATCCGATGAGTCTTGTCGAAACAGATGATGTCGAGGGCGCAGAGAGTATCTCGCTGCATCAGCGAATCCTGTCCGACATCCGAGAAAAGATCCTCTCGGGCGCCTGGGCGCCCGGCCACCGCATCCCTTTCGAGCACGAACTGACGGCCCACTATAATTGCTCGCGCATGACCGTGAACAAGGCGCTGTCGCAACTCGCCAAGGCCGGACTGATCGAGCGCCGCCGCCGGTCCGGCAGTTTCGTGCGCCAGCCGCAGTCGCAGGCGGCGGTGCTTGAACTGCACGACATCAGGATCGAGGTCGAGGCGCTCGGCCTGCCCTATCGCTATGAGCGGCTGGAACGCCTGAGGCGGCGCAGCAGCGCCGAGGACCGCGCCCTGCTGGGGCTTTCCGCATCAGGTCCGGTGCTTGCGCTGGAAGGCTTGCATTTTGCCGGCGAACGGCCGTTCGCGCTCGAGCAGCGGCTGATCAACCTTTCTGCGGTGGCCGAGGCTGGCGAGGAGGAATTTGTCGACATCGCGCCCGGCCCCTGGCTGATCGGCCGCGTGCCGTGGAGCGAGGCCGAGCACCGCATCCGCGCCACGGCCGCCGACGACACTGTCGCCGATGTGCTCGACATCGATCCCGGAGCGCCCTGCCTGGTGGTCGAGCGTCGCACCTGGAGCGCCGAGCACCCGGTCACGCATGTGCGTTTCATCTATCCGGCGGAGAGCCATACGCTGGTGGCAAGGTTCACGCCTTCGCAGGGGTAGCGCTGTCTTTACCCTCCCCCTTGTGGGGAGGGTCGCCGCGAAGCGGCGGGGCGGGGGTCGGCGCAGCCCCCCACCCGGGCCTTCGGCCCGACCGCCCCACAAGGGGGAGGTAGAAGGCTGGCGCTAAATCGCCGCCGTCACAATGATCTCGACCAGGTATTCCGGGCCGGCGAGCTTGGCTTCGCCGGTGGCGCGAGCGGGCGTGTGGCCCTGCGGCACCCATTTGTCCCATTCTGAATTCATCTCGGCGAACGTGCCCATGTCGGCCAGCCAGATGATCGTCTGCACGATCTTGGTCTTGTCGGTGCCGGCCTTGGCCAACAATTCGTCAATGGTCTTCAGGATGTCGCGGGTCTGCGAGGCGACGTTGCCGCCGGGCTCGCCGACCTGGCCGGCCAGATAAACGGTGTTGCCGTGGATGACGATCTGGCTCATGCGCGGGCCGACATCGATGCGACGAATGCTCATTCGAGAGGTTCCTTCGTTTTTAGAGGTCGGCGCCTGTTTAGAGTCCGAACCGGCTCGGGGCAAGGCCGGCGGACGCGAAACCAATTGAGCCAATTGTCCGGTCTCGACGCGATTGCGTACACGGCGAGTTGAGCGGCGATGACACAATTGCGCCGGGCCGGCATGTTGACTAATGTAATAACATCACATATCGACAACGCACTCGATTTTCGCGGACCGCCGCCTGATGACCAATGCCTGCCTGACCTTCCGCGACCTGACGCTCGGCTACAACAGCCATCCGGCGATCCATCACCTCAACGGCATCGTCAGAAAGGGCTCGCTGACGGCTGTGGTCGGCGCCAACGGTTCGGGCAAGTCGACGCTGATGAAGGGCATCGTCGGCGTGCTCAAGCCGATGGAAGGCGCTGTGGTCCGTATGCCCGGCGTGCGCGCAGCCTACCTGCCGCAGCAGTCGGAGCTCGATCGCTCCTTTCCGGCACGGGTCGTCGACCTGGTCTCGCTTGGGCTGTGGCCAAAGCGCGGCATGCTTGGCCGCTACACCAAGGAAGACCGCGAATCCGTCAGCAAGGCGCTGATGGCGGTCGGGCTCGGCGGCTTCGAGAAGCGGCCGATCGACACGCTGTCCGGCGGCCAGCTGCAGCGCACGCTGTTTGCCCGCGTGCTTTTGCAGGACGCCGACCTTATCCTGCTCGACGAGCCGTTCAATGCGGTCGACGCCAAGACGGTCGGCGACCTCATCCAGCTGATCAAACGCTGGCATGGCGAGGAACGCACGATCATGGTCGTGGTGCACGACCTCGATCTCGTGCGGCAGAATTTCCCGGAGACGCTGCTGCTGGCGCGCCAGCCCGTCGCCTGGGGCGACACAAAAGAAACGCTGCGGCCGGAAAACCTGCTCAAAGCAAGGCGCTTCCACGAGGCGTGGGAAGAAAACGCGCCGTGGTGCGAGCCGGATGATCACGACCATGGCCATGATCACGCGCACGGCCACCACGATCACGCGCATGATCACGACCATCAGCACGGCTCCGGACCGAGGGCGGCGTGATGGATTTCCTCTACGGCCTGTTCATCGCGCCTTTCGCCGATTTCGCCTTCATGCAGCGGGCGCTGTTCGGCTCGCTGATGCTGTCGCTCGGCGCCTGCCCGGTCGGCGTCTTCCTGATGCTGCGGCGCATGAGCCTGTCGGGCGATGCCATGGCGCATGCCATCCTGCCCGGTGCTGCCGCCGGCTTCCTGCTCTATGGGCTGGAAATCCTGCCGATGACGGTCGGCGGATTGATCGCCGGCATCATCGTCGCGCTTGGCGCGGGCGCGGTCTCGCGCTTCACCATCCAGCGCGAGGACGCTTCGATGGCGGCTTTCTATCTCATCTCGCTAGCCGTCGGCGTGCTGATGGTGTCGATCCGCGGCTCCAGCGTCGACCTGATGCATGTGTTGTTCGGCACGGTGCTGGCGCTCAACAATGAGGCGCTCATCCTGATCGGCGGCATCGTGGTGGTGACGCTCGCCTGCCTCGCCGTCTTCTGGCGCGCGCTTGTGGCCGAATGCCTCGATCCGCTGTTCCTGCGCTCGGTGAGCCGCATGGGCAGCCCGGTGCATTTCATCTTCCTCGGCCTTGTCGTGCTCAACCTCGTCGGCGGCTTCCAGGCGCTTGGCACGTTGCTCTCGGTCGGGCTGATGATGCTGCCGGCGGCGGCCGCCCGTTTCTGGACGGCGCGCGTGGAACCGATGTGCGTGCTGGCGGTGCTGATCGGCTTTGCCTCCTGCATCGCCGGGCTGCTTTTGTCCTACCACGCCTCGCTGCCCTCGGGACCGGCGATCATCCTTTCGTCCGGCGTCGTCTATTTCTGCTCCATCGTGTTCGGCACGCGGGGTGTGCTGCGCGCCCGCATCGTGCATCACCGCCACCGGACAGCCTGACCCATCCCCAAGCAAGGAGTCTCCAATGCTGAAATCTTTCCGTGCCGCCCTGGCGTTGAGCGTTATAACATTAAGCGCCTTCGCGACGTCATCGGCGTTCGCCGAGCCGCTCAAGGTCGTGGCGAGTTTCACCGTGATTGCGGACTTTGCGAAAAATGTCGGCGGCGACCGGGTGAACATCACCACCATCGTAGGCCCGGACGGCGACGCGCATGTCTATGAGCCGAGCCCGGCCGACGCAGTGGCGATGGCTAAAGCCGACGTGGTGCTGGTCAACGGCCTGCATTTCGAAGGTTTCCTGCAGCGCCTGGTCGACGCCAGCGCCACCAAGGCTGCGATCGTGACGCTGACCAAGGGCGTGACGCCGATCGACTTCAAGCCGGAATTCGCCGATGCCGACGCAGCCGAAGGTGCCGATACCAGCGGCGGCAAGACCGTCACCGATCCGCACGCCTTCCAGTCAATCGCCAATGCCAAGATCTATGTGAAGAATATCGCCGAGGCCTTCTGCACGGCCGACAGCGAAGGCTGCGACAGCTACAAAGCGAACGCCGCCGCCTACACCACCAAGCTGGATGCGCTGGAGAGCCAAGTGAAGGCGGCGATCCAGTCGATCCCTGAGGAAAAGCGGGTCGTCATAACTTCGCATGACGCCTTCGGCTATTTCGAGCACGAATACGGCCTGACCTTCCTGGCACCGCAAGGCGTCTCGACCGACTCCGAGCCTTCGGCCGCGGACGTCGCAAAGCTCGTCAAACAGGTCAAGCAGGACAAGGCTACCGCTATCTTCATCGAGAACATCACCAATCCGCGGCTGATCGAGCAGATCTCGAGCGAATCCGGCATCAAGGTCGGCGGCACGCTCTATTCGGACGCGCTGTCTGGGCCCGACGGCCCGGCCTCGACCTATATCGACCTGATGCACAACAACATCACGCAGATCAAGGGCGCGATCCTGGGAAGCTGATCGGTCGAGCATCCAACCGGGCCGAATTGGCCCGGTTGGAATTTCCTGCGCGCAATGTCTATTTGGCAGAGAATTCCTTCAATGCGGATTGCCGCCCCCCTCCCGGAGTGGCAAGACTGCCGCCAAAGAGATCGCGAGGACGACACCATGGAATACCGCCAGATCAGCGACGATTATTCGGTCTCCGGCCAGATCCAGCCGGAGGACATCGCCGCCATCAAGGACGCCGGCTTCAAAAGCGTGATCTGCAACCGGCCGAACGACGAGCAGCTGGGCCAGCCCTCGGCCGAGAACGTTCAGGCGGCGGCCGAGGCAGCCGGGCTCGGCTTCCGCTACATCCCGGTCATCAGTGGCCAGATCACCATGGACAATGTCGAGGACCAGGCCGCCGCGCTCGATGAGCTCGAAGGTCCCGTCTTCGCCTATTGCCGGTCCGGGGCACGCTGCACCAATCTTTATGGGCTGATCCAGCAGCGCCGGGGGTGAAGCTGTCCGACCGACATCTCGCAGGCTAGCGATCCGTCACACCCCCCCTCTGGCCTGCCGGCCATCTCCCCCGCAAGGGGGGAGATTAGCAGCTTCGCCGACGGCGCTATTCCTGCAACGTCAGCCATTGGCGGAGGCCGGCGTGATTGTCTGATCTCCCCCCTTGCGGGGGAGATGGCCGGCAGGCCAGAGGGGGGTGCTGTCCCTCCAGCTTCTCCAAATCCCAGAAACTAGATCGGCAGCGCGCCGGTCTCCTTCAGTGTCTCCAGCACGATCGCCGTCTTCACATGCTGCACGGATTCGTGCGGCAGCAATACGCCGTTGACGAACTCCGACAATGATTTGAGATCGGGCGTCACCACCTTCAGGATGTAATCCATCTCGCCGGTCAGCGCATGCGCCTCCTGCACTTCGGGCAGGCGTGCGACCAGCTCGCCGAAGCGGCGTGCGTTGTCGCGGTTGTGGGTAGCCAGGGTCACCGAGATGACGTTGACCAGCGAAAAGCCCAGACGATCGCGGTCGAGAACGGCGCGGTAGCCCTTGATATAACCATCGTCCTCCAGCCGCTGGCGGCGGCGCGAGCATTGCGAGGGCGAGAGATTCACGCGCTCCGAAAGGTCGTTGTTGGTGTACCGCGCATCGTCCTGCAGAAGCGCCATTATCTTGCGGTCAAACTGATCAAGGCGCGCATTGTCCATGGATTTCTCTCCAATCATGCACAAGTTGCGCACATCATGAGCATTTCAAGCGGTTGAATGCAAGCACCGTGCGGCCGTCCCGCGCTATCATCCGAAACGTTGGCCAAGCTTGGCCGCAACAGTTTTGGAGGACTGCCATGGGCCCCTTCCCGCACGACGCCCCACCCGTCAGGATCAGCAAGCAAAACCCCGCCGGCACCGATGGCTTTGAGTTTGTCGAGTTCGCGCATTCGGAGCCGGAAAAGCTTGCCGAGCTCTTCACCCGCATGGGCTATGTCGCGGTTGCCAAGCACCGCACCAAGAACATCACCGTCTGGCGGCAGGGCGACATCAACTATGTCGTCAATGCCGAGCCCGGCTCGCATGCGATGAACTTCGTCGACAAGCACGGCCCCTGCGCCGCCTCGATGGCGTGGCGCGTGGTCGATGCCAAGCACGCTTTCGATCATGCCGTGTCCAAGGGTGCGACGCCCTATGAGGGCACCGACAAGGCGCTCGACGTGCCGGCGATCGTCGGCATCGGCGGCTCGCTGCTCTATTTCATCGAGGCCTATGGCGAGAAGGGCTCGGCCTACGACGCCGAGTTCGAATGGCTGGGCCAGCGCGACCCGAACCCGGAAGGCGTCGGCTTCTACTTCCTCGACCACCTCACCCACAATGTCTACCGCGGCAACATGGACAAGTGGTGGGATTTCTATCGCGACCTGTTCGGCTTCAAGCAGATCCATTTCTTCGATATCGACGGCAAGATCACCGGGCTTGTCAGCCGCGCCATCACCTCGCCCTGCGGCAAGATCCGGATTCCGCTCAACGAATCCAAGGACGAGACCAGCCAGATCGCCGAATACCTCAAGAAGTACAATGGCGAGGGCATCCAGCACATCGCCGTCGGCACCGACGCGATCTACGAGGCCACCGACAAGCTCGCCGCCAACGGGCTGAAATTCATGCCCGGCCCGCCCGACACCTATTACGAGATGTCGCATGAGCGCGTGCACGGCCATGACGAGCCGATCGAGCGCATGAAGAAGCACGGCATCCTGATCGACGGCGAAGGCGTCGTCGACGGCGGCACGACCAAGATCCTGCTGCAGATCTTCTCCAAGACGGTGATCGGCCCGATCTTCTTCGAGTTCATCCAGCGCAAGGGCGACGAAGGTTTTGGCGAGGGCAATTTCCGGGCGCTGTTCGAATCGATCGAGCAAGACCAGATCAAGCGCGGCGTGATCAAGCTGGACGGCAAGGCGGCTCGTTTGCGGCTCGATCGGCTTTGATTTAAGTTCCGACCCTAAGAGGTCGCGCCGTGATCGTCTCCATAACCCAAGCCAAGGCTAAACTATCGGAACTCGTGAGGCGCGCGAAAGCCGGCGAAGAGATTCATATGACACGCCGTGGAAGGCTTGTCGCGACTTTAAGCGCTCCGGCCGGAGGTGGCGGGAGCAAGGGACTTTTCGGTGCCCTCAAAGGTCAAATCAAGGTATCGAACGATTTCGATGAACTTGGCCCCGAGTGGGACACTTACCTAAAGTGACAATAAGAGCCCCAGTCGCTCAACCTCCGTCTTCCTGAGCTTGATGTCGTAGTCGAGCAGAAACTCGTCCAATTGCGGCGGCGCGACCGAGGTGCCGGAAAGCATGGCATGCACCTGGCCGCGATGATGGATGTCGTGCAGGAAGACATGGGCGAGGATGTCGCCGATGCGCTCAGGGATCATGCCGTCTTCGCGCCGGTCTGTGATAATACGGCGATCGAGATCGGCTTCCGACAGGCCGTCGCAGAAGGCGATCAGCCTGCGGTCGAAATCGGCCTGCGCCGCCGCCAGGCTTGCCGCATCCTCGAATGGTATGAAGTCGTCGTAGGCCGCGGCGCCCCGGCCGCCGTCCGTCAGGAAATCGAGATAAAGACGGTCGACTGCCAGGATGTGGTTGAGCGTCTCCCTGATCGAGGGAAAGAAGCTCGTGCGCCCGGCCTCGAACTCGCCGGGCTTGAGCGCAAGCACGGCGCCGTAGAGCCGGTCGTTTGACCACAGATTGTTGCGCGCCATGCGGCGCAGATGCTCGAGCAGGGTCACCGGCTCAAAACTCTCTCACCCCTCGTATTTCTCGACCTTCTGCTCGATGGCGCCGAAGATCGAGTGTCCCGCTTTGTCCTTCATCTCGATACGCACCGTGTCGCCGAAACGCAGGAAGGGCGTCTTCGGCTCGCCGCTCTCGATAGTCTCGATCATGCGCAGCTCGGCGATGCAGGAATAGCCGGCACCGCCGGCCGCCACCGGCTTGCCCGGTCCGCCATCGAGCTTGTTGGAGACGGTGCCGGAGCCGATGATGGTGCCGGCGGCGAGCGGCCGGGTCTTTGCCGCATGGACGATCAGCGCCGGGAAATCGAAGGTCATGTCGATGCCGGCGTTGGCGCGGCCGAACGGCTTGCCGTTAAGGTCGGCGAGCAGCGCAAGGTTGACCTTGCCGCCGTCCCAGGCGTCGCCCAGCTCATCCGGCGTGACCGCGACCGGCGAGAAAGCGGATGACGGTTTCGACTGGAAGAAGCCAAAGCCTTTCGCCAGTTCCGACCCGGTGATGGCGCGCAACGTCACGTCGTTGACCAGCATCACCAGCCGGATCGCATCTTTCGCCTCGCCCGCCCCGGCGCCCATCGGCACATCGTCGACGATGACGGCGACTTCCGCCTCCATGTCGATGCCGAAGGCCTCGTCGGCCACGCGGATCGAGTCGCGCGGCGCAATGAAGCTATCCGAGCCGCCCTGGTAGATCAGCGGATCTGTCCAGAAGCTCGCCGGCATCTCGACGCCGCGCGCCTTCCGCACCAGCTCGACATGGTTCACATAGGCCGAGCCGTCCGCCCATTGATAGGCGCGCGGCAGCGGCGAATGCGCGTCATGCTCGTGGAAGCGCGCCGAAGGCACCGCGTTGGTCTCCAGCGATTCCGCCATCGCCGCCAGATGCGGCGCAATGCGGCGCCAGTCGTCGAGCGCGGCCTGCAGCGTCGGCACCAGGAAGGAAGCGTCGGTGAACCGCGTCAGATCGCGCGAGACCACGACCAGCTTCCCGTCGCGCGTCTCGTTCTTCAAAGTGGCAAGCTTCATGCGGTTTCCTCTCTTGTGCGGCCTTTTCACCGCTTTGTCACACAACAAAGCGCCCGCGAGCGATCGTCAAGTCGCCTCGGCACGTTTTCCTGACAATCATCTGCCGATCAGGACCAGTCGCCCTCGGGCGTACCGTTGAAGCGCTTCTTCAGGTCGGCCCAGCAGTCGATATAGTTCTCCTGCAAGGTGCCGAGCTCGGCGGCGTAGCGGGTCAGCATCTGCGGGAAGCGCGTCTCGAACATGAAGGCCATGGTGTTGTCGAGCTTGACGGGCTTCAGCTCGGCGCGTGTCGCCTTGTCGAAACCGGTGGCGTCCGGCCCATGCGCCAGCATTTGGTTATGCAGGCTGATGCCGCCGGGAACGAAACCCTCTTCCTTTGCGTCATACTGGCCGTGGATCAGGCCCATGAACTCGCTCATGATGTTGCGGTGGTACCAGGGCGGCCGAAACGTGTTTTCCGCCACCAGCCAACGCGGCGGGAAGATGACGAAGTCGACATTGGCGGTGCCCTCCTCGCCGCTCGGTGCCGTCAGCACCGTGAAGATCGACGGATCAGGGTGATCGAAAAGGATGGCGCCAACCGGGGAAAAGGTTGCAAGATCATATTTGTAGGGCGCGTAGTTGCCGTGCCAGGCGACGACGTCGAGCGGCGAATGGCCAAGCTCGGTGACATGGAAGGTGCCGCACCATTTGACGATCAGCCGGCAGGGCGTCTCCTTCTCCTCGAACCAGGCACAGGGCGTCTTGAAGTCGCGCGGGTTGGCCAGGCAATTGGCGCCGATCGGGCCGCGGTCCGGCATGGTGAATTTGGCGCCATAGTTCTCACAGACATAGCCGCGCGCCTCCTTGTCCGCGAGCTCGACCTTGAAGACGAGGCCGCGCGGCAGCACCGCGATCTCGCCGGGGCGAAGCTCGATCACGCCCATCTCGGTGACGAAGCGCAGCGCGCCAACCTGCGGCACGACCAGCAGTTCGCCGTCGGCGTTGAAGAAATGGTCGTCGGTCATCGAGCGGTTGGCGACATAGACATGCGCGGCCATGCCGGACTGGCCGACCGCGTCGCCGGCCGTGGTGAAGGTGCGCATGCCCGAAATGAAGTCCGTCGGCTCGGAAGGCATCGGCGTCGGATTCCATCTATATTGGCCGAGCGCCAGCTCGTGATCGCCGATATTGGGCCCGGTCTTCCACAAAGGATAGCTCGCGCCCTGGAAGCGGCCGGTGTGTTTTACGCTCGGACGGATGCGGTAGAGCCAGGAGCGCTCATTGGTGCCGCGCGGCGCTGTGAAGGGCGAGCCGGAAAGCTGCTCGGCATAGAGCCCGTAGGCCGGCCGCTGCGGCGAGTTGCGGCCCTGCGGCAGCGATCCAGGCAGCGTCTCGGTCTCGAAATCATTGCCGAAGCCCGGCATGTAGGAAAAGCCCATCCGATCCTCCCTGATCCCGGCTTGCAAGCTGATAAACCTGGTCTGCCGGCGATGTTGACCAAACTGGTTTCATTTGTAACCATCGAAAATGTAACTATCAACGGCCACGCTGCATGCGAGGGGCGCCCATGGAACCGGATATCCTCGAACTGGAGAGTTTCCTGCCCTATCGGCTCTATCGGCTTGCCGACACCGTCAGCCGCGAATTCTCGCGCATCTACAAGGAGCGCCAGGGCCTGACGCGGCCGGAATGGCGCACGCTCTCCGGGCTTGGCGAGCGCGGCACGATGACCGCGACGGAGCTCGGCGAACAGTCGGCCATGCACAAGACCAAGGTGTCGCGCGCGGTGGCCGAACTGGAACAGCGGCGTTGGCTGACGCGCACGCCCGACGAGAACGACCGGCGCGTCGAGCACCTGGCGCTGACCAAGGCGGGGTTAGCCGCCTATCGCGAGATGGTGCCGCTGGCGAAAGCGTTCGAGAGGGAGTTGCTGGGGAGGTTGAGTGCGGGGGAGCGGGCGGCGATTGTGACGGGGGTCGCGGCGCTGGAGGAAGCCTTATCGGCTGCGTAGCGATCCTTCGCACCCCCCTCTGTCCTGCCGGACATCTCCCCCGCAAGGGGGGAGATTAGCAGCTTCGGCGCCCCGCTCACTCGCCAACGTTGGTGATTGGCGAGGGCGAGAACGACATCTAATCTCCCCCCTTGCGGGGGAGATGGCCGGCAGGCCAGAGGGGGGTGCTGTCCCGCCAGCGTTTCTAATCAGCTACCAATCCATCACCACCTTGCCCGAACTGCCGCTCCGCATCGCATCGAAGCCGACCTGGAAATCGTCGATCCCAATGCGGTGCGTGATCAGCCCGGAAACATCGAGCGGCCCTTGCACGAGGGCGATCATCTTGTACCAGGTCTCGAACATCTCGCGGCCATAGATGCCTTTCAGGTGCAGCATCTTGAAGATGACCTTGTTCCAGTCGATCTCGAAGCCGGTCGGCGCGATGCCGAGGATGGCGATCTTGCCGCCATTGTTCATGGTGTCGATCATGTCACGGAAAGCGGGGGCCGCGCCCGACATCTCCAGCCCGACATCGAAACCTTCGCTCATGCCGATCGAAGGCATCACATCGCGCAGCTTTTCCTTCGAGGCGTCGACGACGTGCTGAACGCCGAGCTTGCGCGCCAGATCCAGCCGGACCGGGTTGATGTCGGTGATGACGACCTTGCGCGCGCCGACGCATTGCGCGACCAGCGCGCCCATGATGCCGATCGGCCCGGCGCCGGTGACCAGCACATCCTCGCCGACGAGATCGAAGGACAATGCCGTATGCACGGCGTTGCCGAGTGGATCGAAGATGGCCGCGATCTCGTCCGGCACGTCGTCGGGAATCGGCACGACATTGTGCTGCGGGATCACCATGTATTCGCCGAAGGCACCTGGACGGTTGACGCCGACGCCAAGCGTGTTGCGGCAGAGATGCCCTCTGCCGGCGCGGCAGTTGCGGCAATGGCCGCAGACGATATGGCCTTCGCCCGAGACGCGCTGGCCAACCTTGTATTCGGTGACCGCCGCGCCGTAGTCGGCGACCGTGCCGACGAATTCATGGCCGGTCACCATCGGCACCGGTACCGTCTTCTGCGCCCACTGGTCCCAGTTGTAGATGTGGACGTCAGTGCCGCAGATCGCGGTCTTCTTGACCTTGATCAGCACGTCGTTGGGGCCGATCTCCGGCACCGGCACCTCTTCCATCCAGATGCCCGGCTCGGCCTTGGCCTTCACCAGCGCCTTCATCATGTTGGACATTCTTTT
The DNA here is from genome assembly GCF_033977265.1 of Mesorhizobium australafricanum. NCBI lineage: Bacteria > Pseudomonadati > Pseudomonadota > Alphaproteobacteria > Hyphomicrobiales > Phyllobacteriaceae > Mesorhizobium > Mesorhizobium australafricanum. Next base: position 216,189 of record NZ_JAVIIT010000003.1, read on the forward strand.
GTTCCTTGAATCGCTTGATCCGGAATCGTTTTTCAGCGCCAGCCGTTCAGGAAATCACGCCCAGATCCTTGCCGATCGCCCCGAACGCCTCGACCGCGCGATCGATATCGCCGGCGGAATGAGCGGCCGACATCTGCGTGCGGATGCGCGCCTGGCCCTTCGGCACCACCGGGAAGGAGAAGCCGATGACATAGATGCCGCGCTTCAGCATGCGCTGCGCCATCTCCTGCGCCAAAGCCGCGTCGCCCAGCATCACCGGTATGATCGGGTGATCCGCGCCCGCAAGCGTAAAGCCGAGCTTACCCATCTGAGACCGGAAACGATCCGCATTGGCATATAGGCGCTCGCGCAGTGCGTCGCCATGACGGATCAACTCGAACACCTTGATCGAGGCGCCGGCAATCGCAGGCATCAGCGTGTTGGAAAAGAGATAGGGTCGCGAGCGCTGGCGCAGCCAGTCGACGACCTCTCTCTTGCCCGAGGTGTAGCCGCCGGATGCGCCGCCCAACGCCTTGCCGAGCGTCCCGGTGATGATGTCCACCCTGCCCTCGACGCCGCAATACTCGGCCGAGCCGCGGCCTTGTCTGCCGACGAAGCCGACCGCATGGCTGTCGTCGACCATGACCATCGCATCGTATTTCTCGGCAAGGTCGCAGACACCCCGCAAATTGGCGATGATGCCGTCCATCGAGAACACGCCATCGGTGGCGATCAGCCGGAAGCGGCAATCCTTCGCCTCCTTCAGCCGGGCTTCCAGATCGGCCATGTCGTTGTTGGCGTAGCGGAAGCGCTTGGCCTTGGAGAGCCGCACCCCGTCGATGATCGAAGCGTGGTTCAGCGCGTCGGAAATGATCGCGTCCTCCTCGCCGAGCAGCGTCTCGAACAAGCCGCCATTGGCATCGAAGCAGGAAGAGTAGAGGATGGTGTCGTCCATGCCGAGGAAGGATGAGATCGTCGCCTCGAGCTGCTTGTGCTCCTCCTGCGTGCCGCAGATGAAGCGCACCGAGGCCATGCCGTAGCCATAGCGGTCGAGCGCATGCTTTGCCGCGTCGCGCAGATCCCGGCTGTCGGCGAGGCCGAGATAGTTGTTGGCGCAGAAATTCAGCACCTTTTCGCCGCCGACCTCGATCTCGGCGGACTGCATCGAGGAAATCACCCGCTCGGACTTGTAGAGTCCGGCCGATTTCAGGCCCTGCAGCTCGCTGTCGATATGGGAAAGGAATGCTTTGCTCATGGTCCGGCCCTGTTCGGTTCGAGCCGGACTGTCGCGCCTGGGCCAAGAAAAATCCATCGCAAAAGCGACCGGTTCGGTGGCGTCGCGAAAGCTCGATCGCAATCCTTCGCGATGTCGTGACCACGATGCGCTCAAAAACGCGGTGTGCGGGAAAGGACGTGATAACCATCTTGCGAGCTTTGTCGCGCCGCCGCGATCGCCGTCGGCCTCCCTTGCAGACCTGTTAACCCTTTCACGGCAAGCGTTTCCCGCCACGAATGCTTGGCAGGAATCCGTCGACCGGAGGGTCACCCAGTTATGTCGCAGCAGCCAGTGCATAGCGTTTCGCGCAAGCTGATCCTGCTGATCAAGACCGGCTACTGGCTGGCGCTCACGATCATTGCCGCCATGGTGGTGGCCTCGTTCATTCTTCTGCAGCAGTTGATGGCGCAGCAACAGCACAATGATGCGCTGCTCGACATCGTCTCGACGCAGAAAGCGCTGTCGCAGCGCATCGTCTTCCTGGCCAGCGCCACCGGTGCCGCCTCGCGCGACAAGCAGCCGGCGCTGGTCACCGCGCTCAAGCAGGCGACCGGCGAGTTCGAGACCAGCTACGACCTGCTGCTCACGGAGACCGGCGCCGATCCGCTGTCACCGGCGCGCAACGATCCGAAATCGATCGAATACGTGCTGTTCAGCAAGCCGTTCCACCTCGATTATTTCTCGGTCGGCCTCGTCGCCAATGGCGACAGGCTGGTCTCGTCCTTCGAGTCGCAGCTCGGCATGCAGAGCGACGGCTACAAGGGCGGCGGCGAACGCGTCGGCCTCGACGCTTCCGTCGCCAATGCGACCATGTCCGGCTATGCCGCGCTCGGCCAGCGCATCAGCGCTTTCGCCAATGAAAAGGCCAGCAACATCCTCGACTTGCACCGCAAGTTGTTCTTCGCCACACTCGGCGTCATCGTGCTGGTAGCGCTGTTCATCTTCCGGCCGATGTCCAACGCCATCCTGCGCAAGACGCGCGAGCTGGTCGACGCGCGCAACTCGATGGCCTTCATCGCCGTGCATGACGGCCTGACCGGCCTGCACAACCGCACCTTCCTCACCGACCATTTCGACACGCTGATCAAGGGTGCGCATCGCCGCCGCGAGCGTCTGGCGGTGATCCAGCTCGATCTCGACCGCTTCAAGCAGATCAACGATACGCTTGGCCACGCCGCCGGCGACTATGTGCTGGTGGTGACCGCGCAGCGCATGCGCGATTCCTGCCGGGCGTCTGATCTCTGCGCGCGGCTCGGCGGCGACGAGTTCGTCATGATCCTCAACGGCGCCGGCAGCACCGAGGACATCCATGCGCTGGCCAAGCGCATCATTGGCGAGATCAACGAGCCGATCACGTTCCAGGGCACAACCATCCTGCCCGGCGCCAGCGCCGGCATCGCGGTCTATCCGGTGGATGCCGACAATGCGCAGGACCTACTCGTCCATGCCGATCTCGCGCTCTATTCCGCCAAGAAGCTCGGCGGCGGCAACTTCTCCTTCTTCTCCGAGGAGTTGCGGCGCGAGCTCGACTACCGCAAGCAGCTCGAACAGGACATCCGCACGGCGATCGCCAACAAGAGCTTCGAGGTCTATTTCCAGCCGCAGGTGTCGCTGACCAGCGGCAAGATCAGCGGCATCGAGGCGCTGGTGCGCTGGAAGCACGCGACACGCGGCATGATCTCGCCCGGCGAGTTCATTCCCGTCGCCGAAAAATGCGGCTTCATGCCGGATATCGGCCGCATCGTCATCGCCAAGGCGATCGAGGAAGCCGCCGAATGGGACCGCGCCGGCATCGATTTCGGGCGCATCGCCGTCAATGTCTCGGGCACGGAGCTGCGCGAGCCCGATTTCGACGCCTTCCTGTTCGGCACGCTGGAGCGCGTAGGCCTGGCGCCGCAGAAGCTGGCGCTGGAGATCGTCGAATCCGTCATCCTCGACGACGAAAAGACCGGGATCGCCGCCAAGCTCCGCCACATCCGCGCCACCGGCGTGCATCTCGAGCTTGACGATTTCGGCACCGGCTATGCCTCGCTCAGCCACGTCAACCCGAATGAGATCGACCGGCTGAAGATCGACCGCCGCTTCGTCCAGAACATCAACGAGAACGGCGACAACACCAAGATCGTGCGCGCCATCACCGAGCTTGCCCGGGGGCTCGGCATCTCGATCGTCGCCGAGGGTGCCGAAACCGAGGCTGAGCTCGACTCGCTGATGGCAATCGGCTGCGACCAGGTACAGGGCTATTCGATCGCCTTCCCGATGCCGCAGGACAAGGCGCGCGAATGGCTGACGGCACGCAGCCCGAAGAAGTCGAGGCTGAAGGTGCTGCAGGGCAGCCTCGCTTGAGATGCACTGACATTCAGGTGAGGCCGGTCTGCAAATGGCGGCTTCCTGCGCTTCCGGTGCTCACGTACTTTAAGTACGCTCCGCTCCGGTTCTCGGAACCCGCCATTTTCGACTCGGCCTGACCCGAATCTCAACGCATCTGGCACCTAGCCATGCTTGACAAGACCCGCGCTACCTTAGTGTCTTGCCATGATCGCAAGCGGTTCTCGCAAATTTCGCTTCAACTTCTTATGGCGACGCTGCTGCTTGTCGCATCGCCGGCTTTGGCCGCTGACCGCACCATCTATCTCACCTTCGACGACGGCCCGCTGAACGGCACAAGCAACATCCTAGACGTGCTGCAGGTCGAGCAGGTGCCGGCAACGCTGTTCATGGTCGGCATGCATGCCGAGGCCAATGCCGCCAACCGGGCCTTGCTGCAGCGAGCGAAATCGATGCCGCTGGTGACGATCGGCAACCACAGCTACAGCCATGCCTATAATCACTACCGCCATTTCTACGGGGATACCGAAGGCGTGGTCGCCGACATGCTCAGGGCGAATGCCGTTCTGGGTCTCAGGCCGGCCGTGCATGCGCGGCTGCCCGGACGCGACGTGTTCAGGCTGCCTAATTACTCGGGTAACGACAATTCGCTGGGTCTCGCACAGGCGGGACGCGAGGATCCGGATTACGAATTCGTCGCGGCGTCGGGCTTCTGGCTTTACGGCTGGGACCACGAATGGGTGCATGAGGACAGCGGCAAGCCGGTGCAGAGCGTCGACCACCTGGTCAGCGAGATCGACCATCTGTTCGGCTATGGCCATTTCGCCAAGCCGCGCAAGCTTATCCTGCTCATGCATGACGAGATGTTCCAGGACGCCTTTGACGGCAAGGCAAATCTGACGGCGTTGATCGCAGCGCTCAGGCTGCGCCATTACGCCTTCGGCGCGATAGCGGGTTATGATCGCTAAGAGCTTATGATTTGACTGCGCGAGCCGGGTTGCCGGGGCGAGGCGGGATGTCGTTCTCGTCACCGGGGAAAGACGCCAGCAGATGCCCGAAGCTCGGCGCTTCGACGTTCGCCCTTAGCGCAGCCAGCACTTCGGCGAATTCGGCCAGCCTCTCATCGGCGATGCCCATGCGCAGCTGCTTGTCGAAGGCGATCGCGGCCATCCGCAGTTTCTCGAACAGCGCTTCGCCGGCCTCGGTCAGGGCCACCTGGTGGACCCTGCGGTTCTCCGGATCACGGCGGCGCGTCAGCAACCCTTGCGCCTCCATGGCGTTGAGGTGATGCGTCAGCGTCGCGCCCTGGATGCCGATCATGCCGGCGAGCTCGCGCTGGTTGGCGAGTTCCTTCGACTTGACCGACAGCAAGGTCAGCCAGACCGGCAGCGTGCCGCCGGCCTCGACCAGCGCGGCATCGAAAGCCTGCGCTACCACCTTCGAGGTGCGGGCGAGGTTCATGCCAACGGGCGGGCGGTCAAACGGTGTCATGACCTGACAGTAGAGCAAGCAGCGGGGACGTGAAACTCGGCTTCATGCATTGACATCTAATCATTAGATATCTAACTTTGTCTTATTGATGGCGTCGCGACATGGCTGCGACGCGCGGCGGGCAGCAGAGAGGAATGCGGTCATGCAATATGTCTATATCGTCGTCATCGGCCTGCACGTCGTGGCCGGCGTCTTCTGGGCCGGCACCACCGTTGCGGTTGCCCGCGATCCGGAGATCAAGGCGGAACGGTTCTTCCGGCCGCAAATGGGCGCGGCCGGTTTGGCTTTCCTGACCGGTTTGCTGCTCTGGTATTTCTTCCATGAGGGTGCTTTCGGCTCGATGGAGAAGGTATTGGCGCTGGGTATTTTGACGGCGCTGATCGCCGCCGGCGTGCAGGGCGCGCTTGTGGGCTCGGCCAGCAGGCAGCTTGCCGGCGCCGATGCTGCGACCCAAACAGAGCTGCGCGCGAAAATGACCAGAGGCGAACGCATCGCCGGCGGGCTGCTGGTCATCACCGTGCTTTGCATGGCGACCGCCAAGATGTTTTGAGATCGCACGGCCGGTGTAAGCCGACCATGCGCGGCGCGCAACCGACCGAAGCGGCAGGTGGCTCTCCTTGCAGAGGTCGATTGCGCGCCACCAATCTTTTAGATTCTGATCCCGAACCGGATGCCGTCATAGATCGCGGCGTGGATGTTGCGCGAAGCGACCGCGTCGCCGATGCGGAACACGACGAAGCCGCCTTCGGCATTGCGCTGCGGGAAGATGTCGCCGCCGTTCACCAGCCGCTCGTAGTCGACCGCGCCGCCATTCTTGGACAGTGGCTTCAGCGATAGATAGAGGTCGTCGAGGGGTGCTGTGCCATGCTCGACCACCACCTGGTCGACGCGCCGCTCGCCGCGCCAGCCATCGGCGAAGTCCGACGCCAGCTCGGCGATGAGCTGGTTGCCCTCGCGACGCACCGAGCGCAGGCGGGTGTTGATGGTGACGGTGACGCCTTTCTCGTGGAAGGCGCGCATGTAAGGCACATGGTTCAGGCCGCCCATTTCCGGCGCGAAGAAGCGCTCGGGCGAAACCAGCTCGAGCTTGGAGCCGCTATTGGCGATCAGTTCAGCGGCGCCCATGCCCTGATGGCCGCCATTGTCGTCGTAAAGCAGGACATTCTCGGCCGGCTTGACGCTGCCGGCCATGATGTCCCAGCTCGACGTGACGAGATTGTCGCCGGCCGTCAGCGGCGGGTTCTGCGGCAGGCCGCCGGTCGCCACGATCACGACATCCGGCGCCAGCGCCAGCACATCGTTCTTCTCAGCCCAGGTGTCGTAGCGGATTTCGACGCCAAGGCGATCGAGCTCGGCCAGCCGCCAGTCAATGATGCCGATCAATTCCTTGCGGCGCGGGTTCTGCGTGGCGAGCCGGACCTGGCCGCCGGCCTGGCTGGAGGCTTCGAGCACAGTCACCTCATGGCCGCGCTCGGCCGCGACGCGCGCCGCTTCAAGGCCGCCGGCGCCGGCGCCCACCACCACGACTTTCTTCTTCGGTCCTTCGCTCTTCGCGATGACATGCGGAATAGTCGCTTCGCGGCCGGTCGCGGCGTTATGGACGCAGAGCGCCTCGCCCCCTTCATAGATGCGATCGAGGCAATAGGTGGCGCCGACGCAGGGCCTGATCTCGTGCTCGCGGCCTTCCATCACCTTCTTGACGATATAGGGATCGGCAATATGGGCGCGGGTCATGCCGACCATGTCGAGCTTGCCGGTGGCAATCGCATGGCGCGCGGTGGCGACATCCGAAATGCGCGCCGCATGGAAGGTCGGAAACTTCGTCGCCGCCCTCACCTCGCCGGCGAAATCGAGATGCGGCGAGGAACGCATGCCGGTCACCGGGATGACCTTGGTCAGCGCCGCATCGGTCTCGATCGAGCCGCGAATGATGTTGAGGAAATCGACCTTGCCGGAACTGGCCAGCCGCCTGGCGATCTCGACGCCTTCCTCCTTCGACAAGCCTTTTTCGAAATCCTCGTCGGCGACCATGCGGATGCCGACCACGAATTTTTCGCCGACGGCGGTGCGCACCGCATCCAACACCATGTCGGTGAAGCGCAGGCGGTTGTCGAGTGAGCCACCGAACTCGTCGTCGCGGTGGTTGGTCGCCGGCGACCAGAAGCCGTCCATCAGATGCCCATAGGATTCGAATTCGATGCCGTCGAGGCCGGCCGCCTGGCAGCGCTGCGCGGCCGAAGCATAGTCGGCGACGATGCGCTCGATGTCCCACGCCTCGATGGTCTTGGGGAAGGCGCGATGCGCCGGCTCGCGCACCGGCGAGGCCGACAGCACCGGCAGCCAATCGGCCTTGTTCCAGCCCGTGCGGCGGCCGAGATGGGTGATCTGGATCATCACCTTGCAGTCGTGTTCATGACAGGCGTCCGCCAGCTCCGCGAGCCACGGCACGATCCTGTCGTCGTAGACATGCAGATTGCCGAAGGCGGCCGGGCTATCGCGCGAGACGATCGCCGAGCCCGCCGTCATGGTCAGCGCCATGCCGCCCTTGGCCTTCTCGGCATGGTAGAGCCGATAACGCTCCTTCGGCATGCCGTCCTCGGAATAGGCCGGCTCATGACTGGTCGACATCACCCGGTTCTTCAACGTGAGGTGCTTGAGCTGGTAAGGTTGGAGAAGCGGGTCGTTGCTGGTCATCGTCTTCCTGTCGTTTCAAATTGTGCTAATGAGCGGCCCAAACCCGCCGCGCCTGAAAGATTGCGCAGCAATTTCGCTTTTGTTTTGCCTGTCGCTCGGACCTTGGGGCGGCAGCAAGGAGTCCCCCATGACCGATGCCAAGAACCTCACCCAGCTCGGCAAGCACGTCGAGACGCCACAGAGCCCCGAACAGGCGGTCCTGGAGACCGTGCCGTTCCAGCGCGGCGACGGCCCGCCCGCGATCGTGCGCTTCACCTGCCCTGAATTCACCTCGCTCTGCCCCGTCACCGGCCAGCCCGACTTCGCGCACATCGTCATCGACTATGCGCCCGACCAGACGCTGGTGGAATCGAAGTCGCTGAAGCTGTTCATGACCTCGTTCCGCAACCACGGCGCCTTCCATGAAGAGTGCACGGTGATGATCGGCCGCCGCATCGTGGAGGCGACCAAGCCGCTCTGGCTGCGTGTCGGCGGCTATTGGTTCCCGCGCGGCGGCATCCCGATCGATGTCTTCTGGCAGACCGGCGCGCCGCCCAAGGACGCCTGGCTGCCGGATACCGGCGTTGCGCCCTATCGCGGGCGGGGCTGAGCGGATCGCCATCATTCGCACTGGTATTGGCTGAGCGCCCATTCGCCGGTCACAGACAGGAGGTCGGATATCTTCCAGTCGCCGCCGACCTTATTCAGCTTCCATTCCAGCCGGTGCTGGTGGCCTTCGACGACGAAGGCGACGACAACCTTGGCCTGGTCGCCATTGACGGCTTCTATGGTGCGCAGGCTCTTGTCGATGGCGAGCTTGTCGTAATCCGAATTGTCGAGCGCCATGTTGGGGTCGAGGCACTCGCCCTGCCCCGAGGCGCGCAGCGCATCGCTCTTGTCGAGCACGGTTTTCGCCGGGTCGATGAAGTTCTTGCGCTGAGCCGGATCGAGCTCGAGCCCGAGATGCTCATAGAAGGGCTTCACCACCGCTGTGGGCGATCCCGGCAGGACAGGCGCGGCAGGCGCCGGTTCGGTCGGCTTGCCTTCCGGCGTTGCGGCCGGCGGCGACTTGTCGTCCGCTGGCGGCGACTTGTCGTCCGCCGGCGCGTTCGGCGGCGGCGAGCCGAAGAGCCCCTGCGCGCAGGCGCCGCCGCTCAGCCCCGCGGCCAGCATCGACAAGCTCGACAACGCGAAGACGAGACGGCGAAGCACGGCATCACTCCGTCGAGGAGCCGCACTCCAGCGCGCTGAGCTTCCAGTCGCTGGTCTTGGAGGTTATGTCGGCGATCTTCCACTTGCCGTCCACTTTCTTCAGCGACCACACCATTTCGCGTTTGGAGTCATCGCCTTCCGGGAAAAGATTGAAGTTTGCCGTCACCTCGGCCGTGTCGCCATTGACGGCCTCGGTGAGCTTCAGCGTCTTCGACAGGGTCTTCTGATCGAAATCCTGTGCGTCGAGGCCGGGGTCGAAGTCGATGCAGGACACCTCGTCGGGCTTCTCCTTCTGCGCCTTGTCGTTGGCTTCGAACAGCCTGGTGACCGGGTCGGTGAAGCGGTCGCGGTATTTCGCGTCCGCCTCGAACTTCACTTCAGGCACGTAGAAGAACTTCACGGCGTTGGAAGCCGGCCCGGCGAGCGTGGCGCCGGGCAAGGCAATCGACATCGCAGCGGCAAGCACTATCGGCTTCATGCAGGATCTCCGGACGTTCGGCGGCGTGGTGGCACGATCACCGCCATGCATCCTGCATATCCGCTTTTTTGCGGCTCATGAAGTCCAGGCGCGCTCAGGCATCCAGCCAGACGTTCTGGAAGTCCATTTCGTAGGTCTGGTGCATCGAGTAGTTTTTCACCTTCTTGTTCATGTGGCAGTAGAGCTTCTGCCAGAACGGCTGGATGATGACGCCGGAGTCCTGCAGGATCTGCTCGACATCCTTCATCACCTCCTTGCGCTTGGCGACGTCGATCTGCGACAGCGCGTCCTTGAGCTTGGCGTCGAAATCCGGGTTGGAATAGGCCGTCTCGTTCCAGGCCTCGCCGGTGCGGTAGCCGAGCGCCAGCACCTGCACGCCGAGCGGACGCATGTACCAGATGGTCATGGAATAAGGATATTTCGTCCAGTCGTTCCAGAAGGTCGAGCCCGGCAGCACGGTGCGTTTCACCTTGATGCCGGCATCGCGCAACTGGCCGGCGATGGCATCGCCGGTGTTCTTCTGCCACTCGTCCTCGACGGTGATCAGCTCATGCTCGAAGTCGGCTTGGCCTGCCTCCGCCATCAGCTTCTTGGCGCCGGCGGCGTCGCGCTCCTTCTTGGGCAGCGGATAGTATTCGGGATGGATCGGACTGACGTGATGGTTCTCGCCGACCGTGCCGCGGCCATTGTAGCCGAGTTGCATGACCTGGTTGTTGTCGACCGCCATCTGCAGCGCGTTGCGCACCCGCTTGTCGTCATAGGGCTTATGGGTGACGTTGGTGCGGGCAACGAGGGTGGTCGCCGTCGCGACCTCCGATTTCACCAGATCCATCTTGTCGAGTGGCTCGATGAAGTCGGCCGGCGTTTCGAAATCGAGGTCGATCTCGCCGGAATCGAAGGCATTGAGCGTGGCGTTGAAGTCGGTGCCGTAGTCGATGAACTCCACCCCGTCGAGCGGTGCTTCGCCACCCCACCACTTGCCGTTCTCGCGGCGCTTGACGACCGCCTTCTGACCCACCGAATAGGAGACCAGCTCGAAGGCTCCCGTACCGATCGGCTTCTTGATCGGATCGGCGCCATCCTTGTCGAAGTCGCGGTGCACGACCAGCGCCGGATAGTCGGTGAGGCCCGGGATGATGGCGATATCGGCTTCGTTGAGCTTCAGCTTGACCGTATGATCATCGACCTTGGTGATCGCGCCGTCCTTCGCCTTGCCGGTCTTGGCGTCGATCAGCGCGCCGACGCGGGCGGCCATGGAATTGCCGGAAGCCCCCTTCTCGCACCAGCGGTTCAGATTGGCGACCACGTCATCGGCGTTGAAGGCATCGCCGTTGTTCCAGGTGACGCCCTTGCGCAGATGCAGCGTGTATTCGGTGGCGTCGTCGTTGACGTCCCAGCTTTCGAGCAGGACCGGCTCGAAGGTGAACTGGTGTGTGTAGCGCACCAGCGGCTCCAGCCAGGTGCGGGTAACGTTTGCCATTTCGGTCCAGTCATAGGTGCGCGGATCTTTCTGCGCCTTGACCGACATGGCGACATGCAGCGTTCCGCCCTTCTTCGGCTCGTCGGCGAGCGCCCTGGTCGGCGCAGCAAGGCCGAGCATGCCATAGGCGAAAGCCGTCGATGCGCCGAAGGCGCTGGCCAGCGCCAGGAATTCGCGCCGATCGACACGGCCGGCGCGCGCCTCCTCGGCCATCGCTTCGATAGCGGCCGGAACCCGGTCACCATTGCTTTTGAAAAGTGTCATTCTCGTTCTCCCCTTGATTCGGGTCTTCGCCCGTTTGTTTTCAACTAACGCTATCCGGCAGCTTTTCCTCACGCCGCGCGATCAAATCCGCGAGCCCCTCGGCAACGCCCTCGTCGAGCTTCGGCTCCTGGTAGTCGGCGAGCATGCTGCGCGCCTTTTCGCGGCCGCGCGTGTCATGGTCCTTCGCGCCTTCGGCGTTCCATTGCTCAAAGGAATTGAAGTCCATGATATTCGGCATGAAGAAGGCGCTTTCGAAATGCTCGAGCGTGTGCTGCGTGCCGAGGAAATGCCCTTGCGGACCAACCTCGCGGATCGCCGCCATCGCCTCCTTGAAATCGTCGAAGGGCACGCCGCCGGCATATTTGTACCAGCCGACCAGCTGCTCGCAGTCGGTGGCGAATTTCGAATAGCCGCAGGTGAGGCCCGCCTCCAGCCAGCCGGCGGAATGCCAGATGTAATTGGCGCCGGACAGGATCGCGGCATGCATCAGCATGTTCGCCTCGTAGCCGGCCTGGGCATCGTTGAGCTTGGAGCCGACATGGAAGCCGGAGGTGCGCCAGGGCAGTTTGTATTTCCTGGCCAGCGCGCCCATCAGATACATCATCTGGGCTGCCTCCGGCGTGCCGCCCATCGGCGCGCCGGTCTTCATGTCGACCGTCACCATGAACTGGCCGTAGATCTGCGGCGAGCCGGGACGGATGAGCTGGGTCAGGGCCACGCCTGCAAGCGCCTCGGCGTTGACCTGCGCCACCGCGCCGACGGCGGAAGCCGACGTCGATGCGCCGCACAGCGCGAAAGGCGCCAGGATCAGCGGCTGATTGTGGCTCGCATAGACCCGCATGGCGTCGATCATGGTGGCGTCCCACACCAGCGGCGAGTTGCAGTTGGTGATCGCTACCAGCACCGGGTTGTCGCGCACGAAGTCCTCGCCGAAGACGATGCCAGCCATCGCCATCGTGTCCTCGGCGCGCTCCTTCGACGTCACGATGCCCATGAACGGCTTGTCGGAATGCTTCAGCGCCGAGTGGATGATGTGCAGATGCCGCTTCGGCACCGCGATTTCCATCGGCTCGCAGATGACAGAGCTGGAGGAATGCAGCGCCGGCGCCATGTAGGCCATCTTGTGGAAATTGCTGAGGTCGGCGAGCGTGCCGTAGCGCCGCTTATTGTCGAGGTCGCGGATGTAGGGCGCGCCGTACATCGGCACGAAGATCGAATTCTTGCCGCCGACGCGCACCGTGCGTTCAGGGTTGCGCGCGTTGAGCGTGAACTCCGCCGGGACCTTCGAGACGAGCTCCATCAGCAGCGCCCGGTCGATGCGGACGCGCGTCTCCCTGACATCGGCGCCGGCCGCTTTCCAGAGCTCGATCGCCCCGTCGTCGCGGAATTCGCAACCCACCTCCTCGAGGATCTTGAGCGATTCCTCGTGGATCAGCTCCACCGCCTCGCTGGGCACTATCTCGTATGCGGGGATCTGCCGGACCAAGGTCGGGAAGGACGCTATCGGCGCGCTTCTGAGCGCCTTGCGCCCCAGGCGGCCGCCGCCGCGGCGGTGGGTCTGTTCGGTCAATTCAACGGCCGGTGCGTTCATGGAGCCTCCTTCTTCCCGTCTGACCAAGTTAGCGGTGTAAAATAGGGCTGTGACGCTAGAAAATCCTGATCGCTTGTATAAGCTGCGCTTATGCGAAGCCTACGCCACCTCCTGCCCTCGGCCGGCAGCCTGATCGTCTTCGAAGCCGCGGGCCGGCTGTCGAGCTTCACCGCGGCCGGGCGCGAGCTTGGCATGACCCAGGCGGCCGTCTCCTACGCGGTGCGCGGTCTGGAGGAGCAGCTCGGCGCGAAGCTATTCCAGCGCCGCCACCGCCAGGTGATTTTGACGGAGGCCGGCGAGCGCTTCCATGCCGACGTGTCGCTCGGCCTGTCGCATATCCGCAAGTCGGCGGAGGACCTTCGCCTGCAGGCGACGGGCGGGCATGTGACTTTAGCCGCCTCGACCGCCTTCGGCTCGTTCTGGATGATGCCGCGCCTGCAGCAGTTCCGCGACGAATTGCCGGGCATCGACCTGCGCATCCAGACGGCCGACCGCGACCTCGACATCATCGCCGAGGGGATTCCGCTCGGCGTGCGCGGCGGCGTGCCACGCGACTGGCCGGACTATCACTCGCTGTCGCTCTCCGACGAAGAGATCTTCCCGGTCGCGGGACCGAGCTACCTCGCCAAATTCGGCAAGCCGAAGACGGTCGAGGAACTGGCCACGCACCGGCTCATCCATCTCGAGGAGCCCTATCGCGAGGCGCCGAACTGGGACGAGTGGTTCGCATCAGCCGGAACCAGCCTGCGCAATGCCGAGCGCGGCCTGCGCATCAACGACTACGCGCTGGTGATCCAGGCGGTGATGGAGGGGCAAGGCATCTCGCTTGGCTGGCGGCATCTGGTCGAGCGGCTGGTGGCATCAGGGCTGCTGGTGCCGGTGACCGATCATGTGATGAGGACCGGCGTCGGGTTCCATGTCATCTGGCCAAAGAACCGCGACCTCAGCGACAATGCGCGCAAGGTAAGGGACTGGCTGGTGGCTCAGGCCTGAGTCGCCGACGCAATCCAGTGCGCACCGGATTGCCTTGGCGGGCCGAAAAGGTCAGGCGGAACCGTCGTTCTTGAGGCCGAGCACGTCAATTTTGTCGATGGTCGGTGGGCCAACGAACAGCGTTTCGGCATTGGCCATCAGTGCCTTGGCGATCTCCCCGGCGAGATGCGCCTGCCGCCCAGCCTCGTCATGGAAGGCGTCGAATACGCCGAAGACGCTTGGCGAAAGCTGCAAGGCGAACCAGATCGGCGTCGTGGATTCCTGATTAGCGAGTTGCAGCCCTGTGGCGAGGAACGCGGCGACGTCCTTCTCCTTGCCGGGCTTGGCTTCGAAGCGCGCGAACAATGCGAGTTTGATCATTTTGTCTTCTCCTCGTCGTGTACGGCCAGGGGGCCGCCAAGAGCACAATCGCAGCATCGGACCGGAAAGCGTATTGGCAAAAATGACATCTTTGATACCATTGTTGCCATGAACATTTCCGTCCTCGCACTTGATGGCGTCTTCGACACCGGACTGGCCACCATGCTCGACGTTTTCGCCACAGCCAACGAACTGGCCGGGATGCTGGCGTCGCCGCCCGGCCGTTTCGCCACGACAATTGTCGGGGTGAGCGACACGGTCCACACCGGTCAAGGCCTTCAGGTGCCGGTCGTCTCGATGGGCGCCGAGCCGACCCCCGATTGGCTGGCGATACCGGCGATCGGTCAGAAGATGCCGGGCCCGCTTGCCGATGCGTTGAAGCGAGATGACATCGCCAGGGCGACCAGCGCGTTGCGCGCTACTGCCGATACCGGCACCCGCATCGGGGCCGCCTGCGTCGGCACTTTCATCCTGGCTGAAACCGGCCTGCTCGACCGGCGGCCGTCAACCACAACCTGGTGGCTGGCGCCAATGTTCCGGCAACTTTACCCGCAAGTGCGGCTCGACGCCGCGCGCATGCTGATCAATGATGGGCAGTTCGCGACCGCCGGAGCAGCACTTGGCCACATCGATCTCGCGCTGATGGTCATCCGCCAGACAAGCCCGGAGCTTGCGGCGCTGACGGCGAAATATCTGGTCGTCGACAGCCGGCCGCTGCAATCGGCCTATGCAATCTCCGACCACCTCACCCATTCAAACCCGCTGGTAGAACGTTTCGAGCGCTGGGCGCGTGGAAATCTCGCCGCCGGCTTCAATCTCGACGAAGCAGCCGCGGCGCTGGGCGCCAGCAAACGGACGCTTTCGCGGCGCGTCAACGATGTGCTTGGCAAGACGCCGCTATCTTATTTCCAGGATTTGCGTGTTGAGCAGGCTGTGCATTTGTTGAAGACCACATCCGATACTGTCGATGAGATCGCCGCCAAGGTCGGCTATGGCGACGGTGTGACATTGCGCAATCTGCTGCGGCGGCGGCTGCGCAAGGGCGTGCGCGAAATCCGTGCTGCAAACTGATCCATTATCGCAATTCCGCTCTCCCCCACGCCAATCGAATCCGCCTATAATCCTCCATGCCCATTCGCCAACTCTCCGAAACGATGATCAACCAGATCGCCGCCGGCGAGGTTATCGAGCGTCCGGCGAGCGTGGTGAAGGAGCTGGTCGAGAACGCGCTCGACGCCGGAGCGTCGCGCGTCGAGGTCGTGACGGCGGGCGGTGGGCTGAACCTGATCCGCGTCACCGACGATGGCTCGGGCATAGCCGAGCCGGAGCTGGCGCTGGCGATCGCGCGCCATTGCACGTCGAAGCTTTCCGACGACATCCACGACATCCGCTCGCTGGGTTTCCGCGGCGAGGCCCTGCCCTCGATCGGTTCCGTCGCACGGCTGTCGATCCGGTCGCGGACAGCAAGCGGCGACAGCGCGGCCGAAATCGGCATCGAGGGCGGCCGGATCCTGCCCGTCAAGCCGGCGGCGGCCAACCGCGGCACGACGGTCGAGGTGCGCGATCTCTTCTTCGCCACGCCGGCAAGGCTCAAATTCATGAAGAGCGAGCGCGCCGAAAGCTCGGCCACGAGCGACGTGGTGAAACGCATCGCGATCGCCTTCCCCGCCGTGCGCTTCACGCTTGCCGGACCCGACCGTTCGACGCTGGAGCTTCCAGCGACGGACGACACGCCGGAAGGCCGGCTTGCCCGCGTCGCACAAGTGATGGGCAAGGATTTCCCTGACAACGCCATCGCCATCGATGCCATGCGCGATGGTGTGCATCTTGCCGGGCATGTCTCGATCCCGTCCTACACGCGCGCCAACGCGCTGCAGCAATATGCCTATGTCAATGGACGGCCGGTGCGCGACAAGCTGATCGCCGGCGCGATCCGCGGCGCCTTCGCCGATGTTTTGCCGCGCGACCGGCATGCGGTGACCGTGCTCTTCCTGTCGCTCGATCCTTCGACCGTCGACGTCAATGTGCATCCGGCCAAGGCCGATGTGCGCTTCCGCGATCCGGGCCTGGTGCGCGGACTGATCGTCGGCGCCATCCGCGAAGCGCTGGCCGGGGCGGGCATCCGCGCGGCGACCACGGGTGCCGCCGGCATGATGGCGGCGTTCCGGCCGGGCGTTGCGCCTTATTCGCATCCCGGGCCGGCCAACGGACACCGCAGCTACGAAGCCGCTTACCACGCCTCCGGCTCCGGCGGTTTCGATCCGCTGCGCTCGGCGCAGCGGCCGCTCGACATGGGGCAAGCGCGGCCGCGCCAAGGTGGCTTTGGCGAAAACGACCAGACGGCCTTCGACACCGGACCGCTCGCCAGCGCCGATGTTCGCGCCGGCATGGCCGAGCCGGCCGAAGCGCTGCTCGGCACGGTGCTGGGCGCGGCGCGGGCGCAGGTGCATGAGAACTACATCGTCGCCCAGACCCAGGATTCGCTCGTCATCGTCGACCAGCATGCCGCGCATGAACGGCTGGTCTATGAGGCGCTGAAGAACGCACTGCATTCGCGCGCAGTGCCGTCGCAGATGCTTCTGCTGCCCGAGATCGTCGACCTGCCGGAAGATGACGCCGAAAGGCTGGCCATGCATTCCGACACGCTCGCCAAATTCGGCCTCGGCCTCGAGCGCCTCGGTCCAGGCGCGGTGGCGGTGCGCGAGACACCGTCGATGCTTGGCGAGACCAATGTGCAGCAGCTGGTGCGCGACCTTGCCGACGAGATCGCGGACAACGATACCGTCGAGACGCTGAAGGAGCGGCTGGACAGAATAGCCGCCACCATGGCCTGCCACGGCTCGGTACGCTCAGGGCGCCTGCTCAAGGCCGAGGAGATGAACGCGCTGCTGCGCCAGATGGAGGCGACGCCCGGATCCGGCACCTGCAACCACGGCCGCCCGACCTATATCGAGCTCAAGCTCGCCGACATCGAAAGGCTGTTCGGGCGGCGGTGATCCCCCGCAACACCAAGGTTGGCGAGATACGCCTGAGCATCATTTCTTTAGATGGTATTTTCTTGTCTTCGGGTTGAGGAGATAGTCGTTCGCGCCCGCGAATTTGCCACCTCCAAAATCTACGGAAATGATGTCCTTGCCTCCCTCCACCCATTCTTGCACGTTCATATAGATGGGTGTCGTCGACATGCCGGCGTTGCAGTCCTCATCGTCGAACGCGATCTCCTGAACGACCTGCTTTTTCTTCTTGTCGATCACCAGCATCTTTGTCATGCAGATGCCGGCGTCGGACTTCGTGTAAATCCCCGCAAATCTGTCGCGGGTCGTCTCAGCCCAAAAGGGAATTTCGAAGGTCCCGTCGATCTTCAAGCCGCCGGTATCGTCGAGGCTTGCGACCTTCTTGAGGGTAACGGGAAATTTGTCCGCGCCTTTGCTCCAGCTTCCCGTTGCGCCGCTTTCACTGATCTCGAGAGAGAAAGGACATCCGGCAGTATTGACGGGAGTCTTCGACCCCATGACCAGAACGCGTCGAAATTCCTTGTCGTCCGCGATCTCGCACAGCGAGACCCTTGAGCCGTCAGCCTTGCCGTAGATCGCGATGGGGCTTTGCCTTGCGTCGTACAAATAGCTTCCCTCGACGGTGATGCCGCTGCCGAAGCTGGCATAGCGCTGCAGGGAAAGATGGACCAGGTTCGGTCCGATGGAGCCTTCGTAGTTTTCGACCTGATACCAGCCCGCGACGGCTTCTTCGCAGAGCAGCAGCAAGCAGAAAACCGCCGCTATGAACTCTCTTCCCATCCCGATCCCCCTCCATCAAGGCGGATCAGGATAGCTTGCCTTGCGCTTGCGTCACAGGGGCCGTCGGCTGCCAACTCGACTTGTCAATTCGAGTCTGGAAATGCGGCAAGCTCTTGATTTACCGCTTCAAATTCACCACGACGACGCCACCCAGCGCCAGCGCGCCGCCGAGGATGCCGAGCAGGCTCGGCACTTCGCCCAGCCAGAAGAAGCCGATCAAAGCGGAGGTCGGCGAGACGAGATAAAGGAAGTTCGAGGCGCGCGCGGCAGGCAGGCGGGAGAGCGCGGTCGCCCAGGCGGCATAAGCGATCAACGAGGGCACGACGCCGAGATAGATGACGGCGCCGAGGCCTGCGGTATTGGCGACCGCCGCCTGCGAAAACGCTTCCGGCAGGAACGGCGACAGGCAGAGCGCGCCGAGCACCATGTTGGAGGCGGCGATCGTCAGCGGATGGTGGCGGGCAAAGAGCGGCTTCTGGACGATGGTGTTGACGGCGGAGCAGAGCGCCGAGCCCAGCACCAGCAGCGCGCCGGCATTGAAATGCAGGCCGTGGCCGTCGGCCACCGCAATGATGCCGATGCCGGTGAAGGAGATGACCGTGCCGAACCAGGCGAGCCCCGAGAAGCGTTCGCCAAGCAGCGCCATCGCCATGATGGCGGTGAAGATCGGGCTGACATTGATGATGAAGCCGGCCGCGCCCGCCGAGACGGTGAGCTCGCCGAAATTGAGCATGGCGGTGTAGAGCGCGACGAAGATCGCGCCGCCGAAGCCGAAGCGCCACAGCTCGTCGATCCTGGGCAGCGCCGGGCGCTTCACTGCAAGGAAGACGGCAGCCGGGACGGCCGCGATGGCAAAGCGCAGCGCGCCCAGTTCCAGCGGCTGGAAGGCGGCGAGGCCGGCGCGAATCGCCGGGAAAGCCGAGGCCCAGCCGATGACCGTCAGCGTCACCGCGATCGCGGCGGTGCTGTCCATGCGCTGTGTCTCATTCAACGTGCCGGTGTAAGCGCTCATTGCCGTAGCCTCGTCTTTCTGTGTCATGGACGCAGAAAACGCCATCGCCGGCCAATTGACAAACGAGCAATTCGAGGGTCAGCTGTGAGCATGGATCACAGCTCGGAACAGATACTGCCCCTGGAAACCTTGCGCGCCTTCGACGCGGCGGCACGCACGGGAAGCTTCACGGCCGCGGCCGAAAAACTCAACCTCACCCATGGCGCGGTGAGCCGCCAGATCGCCAAGCTGGAGGACTGGCTTGGCTTGAAAGTATTCGAGCGCAATGCGCGCGGCGTCACGCTGACGATCGAGGGCAACCGCCTGCATTTGAGGACCGCCGAGGCCTTCGCGCTGATCTCGGTCAATTCCGACCGCTGGGTCGAGCCGCGCGGCACCGCCGTCGTGCGGCTGGCCTCGATCCCTTCGGTGAGCGGGCTGTGGCTGATGCCGCGCATGGCCGCGTTGGAAAACGAACCGACGCGGCTGCGCATAGTGCTCGATGTCGACAACCGCCAGGCCGATCTCGCCGACGAAGGCATCGACCTTTCGGTGCGCTGCGGGCGCGGGCGCATTCCGGGCCGTGTCTCGGTGCAGCTTTTCGAGGAGCATATTTTCCCGATCGCCTCGCCGGAGCTGGCGAAGGAGATCGGACGAGGCGACCCTGCCCGGCTGCTGAAATTCCCGCTGATCAACGATTCCGACGCTTCCGCCTGGCGCGCCTGGTTCGCGGCGCAGGACATGGACTACCGCCCGCGCCCGCAGGACCGGCGTTTCGAGGACTATAATCTGGTGCTCGACGCGGCGGCGCATGGCCTCGGCATCGCGCTGGCGCGGCCGCCGCTCACCAAGGACCAGCTGAGATCGGGACGCATCGTCACCGTCGACGAGCGCGCCGCGCTCAATCCGGTGTCCTATTGGATGGATCGCCCGGTCGGCCGTCCGCGCGCGGCGGCCGCGGACCTTGCCAGGCGCATTGCCGAACAGGCGGGGCTTGCTCCGGAAAAGCTCGAAGCTTTCCTGCAGGATGACGTCTGAGCGGGCGGGATTAACGAAGCAGCAGAACCATGATGGTGGCGGTCACAGCCGAGACGACGGCCGTGACGACCGATATCGTCCAGAGCGATACCGGGACGGAATCGGATCGCGGTGCATGGCCAGCCGGACGGACTGCGGCACCGCGAGGCTGCGGCGCGTTGGCATTGGCCGCGACCAGCAGCGCGGCGGAAGCGACGGCCGGCGAAAATGTTGACGGCGCCGGCGCAACCGCCGGCATGGACGTGCTGTCGGTGACCGCTGCCTGCGGCGGGACGAAGCCGCGCTGAGCACTATCGATATCGATCGCCGCCCTGCCCGTCGAGGGTCGCGCCGGCGCCTCGTCCGTGGCGGTATCGGGCTCCATGACGGCCCGGTAGGCGTTCTCGATCTCGGAAGACGATAGCCGTTGCGACGATTGAGCGGCCGGGCGCGGCAGCGCGCTTTGCAGCGCCTGCGCCGCGATTTGCGCCGCCTGCGCGGTCGACGGCGCCGGCGGCTGGACGAGCGCCTTGACCAGCGCGGCGGTCGCCGGATGGGCCTTGGGCGACGGCACCGTCTGCGGAGTGAGCGCTTCACCGATCAGCGTGTTCAAGCGGGTCGAGGTGATGTCCATGTCGGTTTCCAGAAACCATTCTGTCGCTCAGCCATACTGCACGAGCATTGCGTCAAGCTTGACGTTGCTTGCGATTTGTGGCGATTGAAACCCGATGAACTCAAGCGTCCTTTCATGATGAACCGTTTCGAAGGCCCGGGCGGCAGGGAAGCCCGGATCCGTTACCTCGACGGCGACTTCCAGGTCACCAGTCCCGGCTCGTTCGTGCGCTGTGCGGTGACGGGCGAGAACATTCCGCTCGACGAGCTCAAATATTGGAGCGTCGCCAGGCAGGAGCCCTATGTGAACGCGGCGGTCTCGCTTGCCCGCGAAATCGAGATGCACCCGGAATTGCGCAAACGGGGATAGGTCAAGCGTGCCCAAGGCGCCGTGACAGTCAGACTCGATCGCTTAGGGGCTGCATGAAAAACTTCACGAAATCCCTCAAGACCCTCGTTCGCATGCCGCTTGTCATGCGTGCGAGATTACGCGATCGGGCTGTATCGAAAGCCCCACGGTTCAACCTGACGGCCTGCGCCATCTTCCGCGAAGAAGCGCCGTTCCTCGCCGAATGGATCAGGTTCCACCAGAGTGTGGGGTTTGAGCATTTCTATCTCTACAACAACTTCTCGACCGACGACTTCAAAGCCGTATTGGACCCGTTCATCCAGGAAGGGCTGGTTACGCTGGTCGATTGGCCGCGGCCGGTAGGGCAGCTGTCGGCTTACAGGGACTGCATCCGCAGGCGCTGGCGTGAAGCGTTGTGGATCGGATTCTTCGACATCGACGAGTTTCTTTTCGCCCCCGACGGACGTGACGTGCCCTCGGTTCTCAGGGACTATCGCGACCTTCCGGGCGTTTGCGTCTGGCAAGCGTTCTATGGCTCCTCCGGCCATGTCGAGCGACCGGAAAGTCCGGTGGTCGAGGCCTTTATGATGCGAGCCGGGCCGGACATCACGACGGTCAAGACAATCCTCAACCCCCGCATGGTCTACAAGCCGGGTGTCCATCAGTCGAAATTCCTGTCCGGTGAAGGGGTGGACACCCACCGACGGACCATCGTGCCCGGAATGGCTCCCAAACTCGATATTTTGAGGATCAATCACTATTGGTCGCGATCGCTCGCCGACCTCGACCAGAAAATCCGGCGCGGCGACGCCTCGACTTCGGCGCTGCGCGACAGGGATTGGCATTTCGACTTCGAAAGCAAGCTCAATGTCGAGCGCGACGACGTGATCCTGAAGGCAATGCGGCACGCAGGATAGCCGTTAGCCACCTCTTCCCCTCCCGCCAATGGTTCTTCGTCCGTCATAGATCTGGCGCGATCGACGCCGGACTGGTCCCCTCGTGTCGCCCTCGAAGATGGGCTTGGCGAGACGGCTCGCTCCTTCTGCCGGCTTATCAACGGCAATTGACGGCAGGCAGCGGGGCGACCCGGCGCCTCGAAACTCAGCCGCGCATCTTGCGCTGGCGCCAGGCGTCGAGCGTCTCGTCGATGATGCGTTCGGGCACGTGGTCGAGCTCGAACACGGCCTCGATATCGAGCACGTCCAATTGATCGAGGAAACCGGCGGGCGTCTCGCCGTGGCGCAGTCGCGCGGCGTCCTTCGCCGTGGTGACGAGGCGCAGCACCTCCTGCCGGGCGAGCACCAGGAGGTCGGCAAGTTCGTCCTGGGCGTAGAAATGATGATCCGGAAAGGCGCGCGAAAGCGCGACTTCGCCGCCCGCCGCGCGGACCGTATCGAAGAATTTCTCCGGATGACCGATGCCGGCGAAGGCAAGGAAGCGGCCGCCGGCGAAGCGCGACGGGTCCGCCGGCGCGACATGCGCCAGGAAGATCGGCCGGCCGGCGCGCGCCGCCTGGCGCACGACGCCGTCGGCGGCGGCCCCCTCGCCCATCTTCAGCAAGCCGCTGGTGAAGACCAATTGGTCGACGACCTTGGCGCGGAGCGGTCCGCCCGGAATGACGCGGCCGTTGCCGATGCCGAAGCGCGCGTCGACCACGACCAGCGCATAGTCGATATGGATGCGCGCCGACTGGAAACCGTCGTCCATGATCAGGAAGTCGCAGCCATGTTCCTCGATGAGCAGCTTCGCGCCGGCGGCGCGGTTCGCCGTCACCGCGACGGGCGCATGTTCGGCCAGAAGCAGCGGCTCGTCGCCGACATGCTTGGCGGCGTCGTGATGCGCATCGACGACATGCGGCTTGGCGAACGAGCCGCCATGGCCGCGCGACAGGAAGCCGGGGGTTAGCTGCATGCGCCTGGCCTGTTTGGCCAAGGCAATGGCGACCGGCGTCTTGCCGCTGCCGCCAACGGTAAGGTTGCCGACGCACAGCACAGGTGCCGCGACCTTCTCGCGCGGGGCGTGGCGCATGCGGCGGCCGGCGACGAGCCCGTAGGCCGCAGAGGCCGGCGACAAAGCGAGCACGCGCCAGTCGGGCTTTTCCCACCAGAAGGGCGGCGCTTCGCTGGTCATCGCGGCTGTCCCGCGCGGCTTGTCTTTGCGCATGAACTTTTCCAAAAACCGGTTCCGATTTTTGGCGTCATGCCTAGAGCATGATGCCGAAAAGTGTGAAGCGGTTTTCGGTCGACATCATGCTCTATCTCCTCGATTTGGAGCCGGATTCAGATTTAAGGTCGAACAGACCTGAAATCATCCGGCTCTAGCGCCCGTTGGCGCCTTTCAGGCGCGCCTTGACGACCAGCGGCTGGATATAGGGTTCCAGCGATTTCAGCGTTCGGGCAAGCGCGCCGCGCATCTCGTCGACGGTGGCCGCACCCGCCGCCATCATTTCGTGGCGCGCAGCCTCGTTGGTCAAAAGGAAATTGACGGCGCCGGTCAGCATGTCGCGGTCGCGCACCAGCTTGGCGCCGCCGCTGTTGAGCAGGCGCTGATAGGCCTCGCGGAAATTCTGCACGTTGCGGCCGGCAAGCACGGCGGTTTCGAGCATCGCCGGCTCGAGCGGATTCTGGCCGCCTTCCGAGGTCAGCGAGCGGCCGACGAATGCGATCTCGGTCAACCTCAGGTAAAGGCCCATTTCGCCGATCGTGTCGCCGAGCAGGATATCGGTGTCGGGCGAGATGCGGTCACCCTTGCTGCGCCTTGCCACCCTCAGCCCCATGCCGGAAATCTGCGCGGCAAGCGCATCGGCGCGATCGGGGTGGCGCGGCACGATGATGGTCAAAAGCCCATGATGGCGCCTGTGCAGGCTGGCATGGACCTCCGCGGCGACGACCTCCTCGCCGTCATGGGTCGAAATCGCCGCCCAGGTCGGGCGATCGCCGATCTGGCGCTGCAGGGTGGCTAAAGCCCGCTCGTCGACCGGCGGCGGGTTGGTGTCGACCTTGAGGTTGCCGGAGACGGTGACCGGACGGGCGCCGAGCGCGCGAAACCGTTCGCCGTCGACATCCGACTGGGCGATGACATGGGCGAGGTTCTCGAACAGCGCCTCGGCAACGCCGGCGCGCTTCTTCCACGAGGTGAAGGAGCGGTCCGACAGCCGGCCGTTGACCAGAACCTGCGGCACGTTGCGGGCGCCGAGTTCCAGGATGGTCATCGGCCAGATTTCCGATTCGGCGATGATCGCCAGTTCCGGCCGCCAGTGATCGAGGAAGCGGCTTACCGCCGGCTTGAGATCGAGCGGCACATATTGGTGGATGATGCGGTTGCCGAGGCGCTCGTCGGCGACCTTGGCCGAGGTCACGGTGCCGGTGGTCAAGACGATGTTGACGCCATAGTCGAGGATGCTCTCGACCAGCGGCACCACCGCGATCGTCTCGCCGACGCTTGCGGCATGGATCCAGATCACCGGCCCCTCCGGCCGGGGACGACCGGCGACGCCATAGCGCTCGCGGCGGCGGGCGCGATCCTCCTTGCCGCGCGAGGCGCGCCAGGCGACATAGGGTCCGATCAGCGGATAGGCGACTGCCCCCGCATAACGGTAGGCCGTCAAGGCCGTGCGCGCCCAGCGCTCGCTCATTTGCCGCCATCCACGAGGCGATAGGCCTCGGCCGTCGCGGCGTTGAGGGAGGCGGTGACCTCCTGGCGCTTGCGCTCCATCTCGGCGTCGTCGGCATCGGCCGGCACGAAGACCGGCGGGCCGACGATGACCGCGGAGCGGCCGAAAGGCAGGTTGATGGTGGTCTTGTCCCAGCTCTTCTCGAGCACCTTGCGGCGGCTGGTGGCAATGGCCGAGGGCAGGATCGGCCGGCCGGAAAGCCTTGCCAGAAGAACGATGCCCAGCCCGGCGTCGCGCGGCGTGCCGTTCGGAATGTCGGCGATCATGGCTACATTCTTGCCGGTGATCAGCGATTTCTTGAGCGCGATCAATGCCTTGGCGCCGCCTTTGTCGAGATGCCTCGAACTGTTGCGGCCGCCGGAGCCGCGCACCGCCTCGATGCCGAATTTCTCGATCATCAGCGCCTGGAGCTCGGCGTCGGCGCTGCGCGAAACCATGGCGACCAGGGGCCGGCCCTTGGGGTAATAGGCCGGGGTCAGAAGATGCTGGCCGTGCCAGAGCGCGATGATACCGGGTTCGAGATGCGCACAAGCGCCGCCGGCGACCTGGGTCGAGCCTTCGACCAGCGGGCTGGTGATGCGAATCAGCCGCAGGAACCAGGCGAACAGGCTGGCGATGAAGTTCTTGACGAAACTCGACTGCGCCAACGGCTCGCGGATGCGCCGCCACAGCGTGCGCGTTCCGCCGCGTCTGGCGGCGCGCCGCCTTGTCGCCCCTTTCACCGCTTCATGCTCCATCGACGTCAACCGCCGACCTTCGCTTCTGGATCGAGCAAGCGGTGCAGATGAACAACGAAATAGCGCATATGAGCATTGTCGACACTGGCCTGCGCCTTGGACTTCCAGGCGCCAAGCGCGGATTGATAGTCGGGGTAGATGCCGACAATGTCGAGCGTGTCGAGATCGCGGAACTCGGTTCCGCCCAGCTTTTTCAGCTCGCCGCCGAACACCAGGTGCAAAAGCTGCTTCTTTCCGTCTTCCACGGCCATGCCGATCCTTCGCATATTCAAGAATTGTGACAGGTCTAGACCAAAGCGGCCGGTTTTGGAACCGCCGACTGCCTCACCCTTCGTCAAGCCCGGCAATGACGCCGGCAAGCACGCCGAGCAGTTCGCCGCTGCCGGCGGCGAGCGCGCCGTGGTTGATCACCTCGCCGGCATAGCGCGGCGGCTTGCCGGTACGGTCGAGCAACGCGCCGCCAGCCTCGGTGAGGATCAGATCGGCGGCGGCGATGTCCCAGTCATGCGCGCTCGGCTTGACGAAGGTCGCATCGAGCTTGCCGGCGGCAATCATCGCCAGCCGATAGGCAAGTGAAGGAATGTAGGCCGTCCGCCGCAGCCTGTCTTGCCAGGCCTCCGGCATCAAGTCGACAAGCGGCTTGGGTCCGCCGATATCGACGTTCTGCCCAAGCGCACGCACATGGATGCGCTTGTCGTTGAGATAGGCGCCCTCGTCCGGCAGCGCCCAATAGGTCTCGTGTTTGGCCGGACATTCGAGCACGCCGGCGAGCGAGCGGCCGTCCTCGACCACGGCAACGCTGACACACCAGGAATGCAGGCCATCGAGAAAGCCGCGCGTGCCGTCGATCGGGTCGACGACGAAGGTGCGGCGGGCCGAGAGCCTGGCATGATCGTCGGCGGTCTCCTCCGACAGCCAGCCATAATCCGGGCGCGCCCTTAGCAAGGTCTCGCGCAGATAGGCGTCCGCCGCATGATCGGCCTCGCTCACCGGCGAGGTGCCGCCCTTCATCCAGACCTGCGGGTTGTTGCCGAAATAGCCCATGGCGATGACACCGGCCTCGCGGGCGGCATCCCGCAGCAGAGCGAGGTCGTCACGGGCCTCGTTCGATGTCAGTCGGTCAAGCGCCGGCAAGGGTCATCCCCTCAATCAGGAGCGTCGGCGCCGCCGTGCCGAAATTGCGGTCGAGGTCGTTCGCCGGCACCATGTTGAGAAACATGGTCTTCAGGTTGGAGGCGATCGTCACCTCGGCCACCGGATAGGCCAACGCGCCGTTCTCGATCCAGTAGCCGGAAGCGCCGCGGCTGTATTCGCCGGTCACCATGTCGACGCCCTGGCCGAACACCTCGGTGACATAGAAGCCGCGCTTCAACGACGCGATCAGATCTTCCGGCGAACGCTCCCCGGGCTCGATGGCAAGGTTGGTCGAGGACGGCGATACCGACGAGCCGCTGCGCGAGCCGCGTCCATTGGTGGTGAGGCCGAGCTCGCGCGCGGCCGAGGTCGACAAGAACCAGTGGTTCAACACGCCCTTCTCGACCATCAGCAGCTTCTCGCCCTCGACGCCCTCGCCGTCGAAGGGGCGCGAGGCCTGGCCGCGCCGGCGCAAAGGCTCGTCGGTGACGGTGATCCCGGCCGAGGCCACTTGCTTGCCCATCATGTCGCGCAGGAAGCTGGTCTTGCGTGCGACCGACGCGCCGTTGATGGCGCCGGCGAGATGGCCGGCTATGCCGCGCGCGACGCGCGGATCGAACACCACGTCGACCGGGCCGGTGGCCGCCTTGCGGGCGCCGAGGCGGCGCACCGCGCGTTCGCCCGCCTTGCGGCCGATGTCCTCAGGCGCGTCGAGATCGGCGAAATGCTGGCGCGAGGAGAATTCGTAGTCGCGCTCCATCGCCGTGCCCTCGCCGGCAATGACGCTGGTCGAGCGCGAGAAACGCGAAGCGACATACTGGCCGACGAAGCCGTGCGAGGTGGCAAGCACCAAGCCGCCCAGGCCGGCGCCGGCGCTGCTGCCCGAGGAATTGGTGACACCCTTGACGGCCAATGCGGCCGCCTCGGCGGCAAGCGCGGCTTCCTTCAACTGGTCGGCCGACACCTCGGTCGGGTCGAAGAGGTCGAGATCGCGCAAATTGCGGGCGAGCAGCGCGGGATCGGCGAGGCCCTGGAACGGATCTTCGGGCGAGACCTTGGCCATGGCCACGGCGCGCTCGGCAAGCGATTTCGGGTCGGAAGCGGCGGTGGCCGAGACGCTCGCCACACGCTGGCCGACGAAGACGCGCAGCGACACATCCTCGCTCTCCGACGATTCGGTGCCTTCGACCTTGCCCAGCCGCACCGACACGCCGGCAGAGCGGCCGCGCACCGCCACCGCATCGGCCGCATCTGCGCCGGCACGCTTGGCGGCCTCGACGAGCGCCGCGACGCGATCGGTCAATTTCGCTGCGTCGAGCTTGTCGGTCATGCGGTTGTTCCTGTTTGTTCAAGCAGTCCGTTAAGCTGGTGCGCCAGGGTCGGCCCTTGCCGCACCATCATGGATGCTGCGCACCATCTATGGATGCCGAAGCACCATCATGGATGCCACCGGCACCATCTATTGTTCCACTGACGCTTGTGCAATGGCGGATGCGGCAATCTCAAGGCAATCGCCCGGTTCGTGCCGGACGCTTTTGCCGCAGCGGCACGAGGGAGCGTCAGTCGGCCACGGGCGCCCAGATCACGTCGTCGATCCTGGCGGCTCCTGTCGCCAGCATCACCAGCCGGTCGAAGCCGAGGGCCGAGCCGCTTGCCTGCGGCATGATGGCCAAAGCCGCGAGGAAATCCTCGTCCAGCGGGTAGCGCTCGCCATAGACGCGCTCTTTCTCGTCCATCTCGGCGGTAAAGCGGCGGCGCTGTTCGGCCGCATCGGTGAGCTCGCCAAAGGCGTTGGCGAGCTCGATGCCGCAGCAATAGAGCTCGAAGCGCTCTGCGACGCGCGGGTCCTGCGCGCTCGGCCGGGCAAGTGCGGCCTCCGAAATCGGATAGCCGTAAAGGATGGTGGCACGCCCCTGCCCCAGCGCCGGTTCGATTTTCTCCACCATCACCCGGCTGAACAGGTCGGCCCAGCTGTCGTCGGGCGCGGTGCGCAGGCCGGCTTGCACCAACGCCGCATGAAGTCCGTCGCGATCGGTGCTGCCGTCGACGGCGACGGTTCTCAAAAGATCGATGCCGGCATGGCGCAGGAAAGCTTCCGCCACGCTCAGCCGCTCCGGCCCGGCGACGGGGTCGGCCTCGCGGCCGCGGAAACGGAAGCTTTTGGCGCCGGCCTTGTCCGCGGCAAGCGCCAGGAATTCGGCGCAGTCGGTCATCAGGCGCTCAACCGTATCGCCGACGCGATACCATTCGAGCATGGTGAACTCGGGGTGGTGCAACGGCCCGCGCTCGCGATTGCGCCAGACCGCGCCGAGGCTGAAGATGCGTTCCTCGCCGGCGGCGAGCAGCTTCTTGCAGGCGAATTCCGGGGAGGTGTGGAGATAGAGCGGCTGGCGCGATGCATCCGGCCCGATCGCCTCGGTGGCGAAGGCGGCGAGATGCGCCTCGTTGCCCGGCGAGACCTGCAGCGCCGAGGTCGTCACCTCGACGAAATCGCGTTCGGCGAACCAGCCGCGCAGGGCGGCGGCGATGGCGTTGCGCGCCATCAGCCGTGGCCGGCGGTCGGCATGGATATGCGGCAACCACCAGGGCGAAGCGGCGGTCATGGGCAGGAAAATCGCGCGCAAGGCTGGCGGTTCGGCGCAAGATGCGCTAGGGCGCACGCGATGGCCGCCGTCGCCGCTTCGCGGAAATCGACGCTTGCAGGCCGAAAAACTCGAATGGGATCGAATACCGTGGTCAAGGTCATCGCCAGTTCCTTACGCAAAGGCAACGTCGTCGATAAGGACGGCAAGCTCTATGTCATCCTCTTTGCCGAAAACATCCACCCTGGCAAGGGCACGCCGGTGACCCAGCTCGACATGCGCCGCATCGGCGACGGGGTGAAGGTGTCGGAGCGTTACCGCACGACCGAAATGGTCGAGCGCGCCTATGTCGAGGAACGCGAGCATACTTTCCTCTATTCCGACGGCGAAGGTTTTCACTTCATGAACCCGGAAAGCTACGACCAGGTCGTGGCCTCCGAAGGCGTGGTCGGCGACATGGCCCCCTATCTGCAGGAAGGCATGGCCGTGCAGCTCGCTCAGTTCAACGGCGTGCCGATCTCGCTGGTGCTGCCGCAGCGCGCCACGTTCGAGGTGGTCGACACCGAGCCGGTCACCAAGGGCCAGACGGCGTCATCGTCATACAAGCCGGCGATGCTCTCCAACGGCGTGCGCACCGCCGTGCCGCCGCATATCTCCGCCGGCACCCGCGTGGTGGTGATGACCGCCGACGGCTCGTATGTGGAACGCGCCAAGGACTGAGGTTTACGGCAGCCCAATGCCCGCGGCTCATCTCATAAATCCTTACCGGTTAAGATGGCCTTTGACCTGTATCGGTTAGTTTCGCGCGCGGAAGGAACGGCAGCTTTGCGCCCAATGTCGGTCATTGAAGGCGTCGTTGCCATCGTCCAGAAGCAGACGTCACCCGTGCGGCGCCTACGGTCGAGGTTGCGCCATGAGTTGCTGTTTCCTCGCGTCATCCTGAAGGTCCGGATTTGGCTGAACGAGCGGTCACAAAATCTTGCGAGCTCTGCCGCTGAGCGATCCTGATAGCTGTTGGCCTGGCCCGGGGCGAATTCGGCAACGCCTGCGCCCACTGCCTCGACAACGCCAGCGCCATCGGCCATGAGGACACGGCCATCTCCCGTAGGGATACCGCCGTTAGCGACGAGCAGGTCATGGAAATTGATCGAGGTCGCGTGGATTGCCACGCGTACTTCGCCGGGTCCGGGCGCGCCCGGATCATCCCGCTCGACGATTTCAAGACGATCTAAACCGCCAGGGGTGCGCACGACAAAGGTCTTCATAAGACAGTCCTTTCGGTAAGTGTTGATCGGACTGCAGGACCGGACCTTTCGCCGGAAATCGGCATGCGCCCGGCTGCCGTGAGCGGACAAACAAACTGGCGACAAGCGCAGCGCAACCAGCAGCTGCGCCTCCCCAGGGCGTCGTCAAGATGCCGGGGCCGGCCACGAGCAGACCGCCGATTGCGGAGAATGTTGCAATGCCGAGGTTGAACGCGGCGATGTTGAAGCCCGAAGCAGTCGCGACCGCGTCGGGCGCGACCTCTTCCGCGGCCGCGACCACGCCAGACTGAACGATGGGGCCAAGACAGAAGCAGCAGGCAGACCAGAGGAGCAGGTTGGCGAACATTGTCAGGACGTGCGGTGCCGAAAAGCGCAGCGTCGCAAGCGCCAGGACTAGACCGACCAGCGCTGCTACGAGGCTGCGCCGCGTGCCGAGTGCGTCGCTAAGCCGGCCCCCCAAAAAATTCCCGACCACCGCAGCTGCGCCGAATGCCATGAGCGCCAAGCTGACTGCGGCCGGAGACACGTGGGTTACCTCCGTCAGCAGCGGCGCGAGAAAGGTGAAAACCACGAATGATCCGCCGAACCCGGTCATGGCGACGAAATAGAGCGCCAGGAGGCGGGGCTTCGCCAGTACGGCGAACTGCGACTCTAAACCGACGGGCGGAGCGTGGGGGATTTCCCGCGGCAACAAAAGTCGCAATAGCGCTGTCGCGAGGCATCCGAGCACAGCCACCGCCAGCAGCGGTGCACGCCACCCAAGGCTCTGTCCGACGATTGTGCCGAATGGGACACCGATGACCATTGCAAGGGTGAGCCCTGCGAACATCGTCGCCACCGCCCGCGCGCCGCGCTCACGATCCGCCAGGCTCATCGCAATAGGCGCGCCGACTGCGAAGAACACGCCGTGCGCCACTCCGGTCACGATCCGCCCGGCCAGCAGCACTTCATAAGTCGGCGCGGCGCCGCTAAGCAGATTACCGAGCGTGAATAGGCCCATCAGCCCAACCGCAAGGCCCCGGCGGGGAAGCCTACCGGTAAGGGCCGTGACCGTCGGCGCACCAACTGTCACGGCCAGGGCATAGCCAGTCACAAGCAGACCGGCTTGGGGTATCGTTACCGTAAGATCGCGCGCGACATCCGGAACAAGCCCGATCATGACGAATTCCGTCGTGCCGATGGCGAAGGCCGCGACGGCAAGCGCGATCAATGCAGGCGACATCGGTGTTGCTCTTTATGCGTCGACCAGATCGGCAAAGTGCGCGGCGAGGCCGCTTTGGCCCGGTGCAGCGTGTTCGGCCATGGCGTGGCGATCGGGGAAGTCGCCGCCGTTTTGCGAACGGAAGGGAATCGGCTTGTCGGTGAATAGCCCGGCAAGACGCACACGCCATGCTGCCTTGATCGCCTCCACTTCCTCCGCCGTGGAAACGTGACCCGCGCCATAGACCGCGTGTGTCGGGAGCACGTCCATGCCGGGGTAGAACAGCGCGCCATGGGTCAGCGGGAACAACAGTTGCTCTATCGGCCCGTTGATACCCCGCGGGCCATAATCGGCCACTGGGCCGCCTGCCTGCACGTTGACCAGCGCTCGCTTTCCCTTGAGGATGCCGTCGCCAAAGCGAAACTCGTTGGAGCCATTCTGATAGCCGTAGGCAAAACCGAAGGCATAGACCCGCTCTATCCAGCCCTTCAGGATCGCGGGCACGCCATACCACCACAGCGGGAATTGCAGGACCACAGCATCGGCCTCGAGCAGCTTCTGCTGCTCGGCGATCACATCGGGCGTCTGATGCCCGCTTGCGTAAGCATGGCCTGACTCCATGATGAATGACAGCCGTTCAGGGTTGTTGCGCATCGGAAAGTCATCGGCGTCGTACACCGCCTTCCACTTCATGCCGTAGAGGTCCGAATGGACCACGGTGTGCCCCGCCGCCGACAACGTCTCAGCGGTCACATCGACCAGCTGCCGTGTCAGCGAAGTGGGCTCAGGGTGCGCGTAAACGATGAGAATGTTTCTTCTCACGAGATGGTCTCCGTAGTTGTTGAGAGCTGTGTCCGCTTGATTGATGTTCCCGATCGGTATCAATTGCGCGCCAGGGCTTGCGCGTTGGTGACACAGACGTTTTCGAGGAATTTGCGTGCCCGCGCGGGCGCGCTCGGCTCGATGATGCCGACATCGATTTCGATACTTACGCTGTTGATGGCGCGTTGAGGCTCCTCGATCACCAGCAGAATGCTTGTTTTGTTGCAGCAGTTCGCGCCAAAGCGCGCGCTAAGCTAGTCGGGTATGGGATGATGACTAAGATCACTCGATGCCTCCGGCTCGGGATTGGAAGCCCGGCTAGCCTCAACATGAGCATCTGATTGAGATTTGTGAAATCGATTATCTTAACCCGTGATATCCAAATAGCGGATACCTAGCTGTTGATCGCCACGTTGGCAGCACTTGCACGGTGGCGTTCGATTGGCCCGTCGGCGCGGCACGGCTCCGCACGCTGCAGTTTGGCGGCTTGCTACCAATCGTGAGAACAGCAGCGATCGCTTCGCGCCAGCGGTCCGACGCCAACACAGACAGCTTCCCATTAGGCGGCCAAGCCGTTGACGGGCAGCGCCACGATCATCATATATAGAATTGATTAAACGGCGGCCAGGAATAGATGCAGTGAATGACAGTCGCATCGACCTCAATCTCTTGGCGACGCTCGAAGTGCTGCTTGCCGAACAAAACGTAACGAAAGCGGCAGATCAACTGCACCTCAGTCAGCCGGCTGTAAGCGCGCAACTGGCACGACTTCGGGATTTGTTTGACGACCCGCTTCTGCTCCCGACTCGTCGAGGCATGATCCCGACCGCCAAGGCAATCGAACTTGCACCGCAACTGAGAGACGCGCTGGATCACGTGCGCAACGCGCTACATTCTCATCAGGACTTTGATCCCGGCAAGGCAGAGCTGACCGTATCGATCGGCTGTTCTGACTATATCCAGGCAGCAGTGGTGATGCCGTTCGTCTTGGCTCTCCGGCAGACGGCGCCGGGAGTACGGGTGGCCGTACGGCATCTGGTGCCCGAGCTGGTGGAGCAGCAATTGGGGAATAAAGAAGTCGATCTTATTATCGCTACTCCCGAGCGGTCGGCCCCGCACCTGCGGACGTGTCACTTATTCGACGAAAGTTATGTCCTCATAGGAAGGCACGGTCATCCTCGGCTGAAATCGGGTATGACAATAGACGAATATGTCGAATTGGAACACGTCGTGGTGTCACCGCGGGGCGGCGACTTCGAAACGCCAGTGGACAGTGCTTTGGCTACACTTGGTTACCGACGCAACGTCGTCGTGTCAGCGGCCTCCTTTTTGCTCCTGCCGGAGATCGTCTTAGATAGTGATTTGGTTGCACTCGTGCCAAGGCGCCTATTTCTTAGGCAATCAGAAAAACTCATGATGGTTGATCTGCCCTGGCTAGGTGAGCAATTCAATGTCAGCCTGATTTGGCACGAGAGATGTCATAGGCATGCGGGCCACCGCTGGGTCCGAAACCTGATCGGAAGTCTGGTTGGGGACCATGATAAAGGCGGGTCTGGGGCAGCCCTGCCGACGCGGTCGGCTTGAGATGCCGTTATTCATGTCGCACTTGGACTTCGCCTACCGTCGGAAATCCATTGGCGACCATGCCTTGGTATCTGTTCCATTGATGTCACTCTCTAAATATGGCGATTGGCGCAAGCCTGCTTGATCTGCCGGTGATAGCGCCATCGACACGAAGGCTTGATACAGCGAACGGCGGTGGAACTGACGCCCATAGGCGAGAGTCCGGCCGAGGGATGTGGCAGCGATACGAAAGGACCAGCTCGATACCGCGGTTATGGCCAACGCTGGTGATCGGTCAGCCGTTCACGCAGCCAGCGTTTTGTCGGATGGTTGGTGGTCCGGTCGTGGACACCCTCTTCCTCGAACCGCATCCCAGCTTAAGTGGAGAAAATCATGATTTCACCCTACACAATAAACATCCCTGACGAACGGCTCGCCACGATCAGAGCCAAGGTCGAGGCTTATGACTGGAGCCAGCTGCCGGATGCGGGAGGCTGGTCGGCGGGGGTCGGGGTTGATGACCTCAAGCGACTCGCCGGTTATTGGCGGGACAGCTACGACTGGCGTGCGGTCGAACGCCGCCTCAACGCGCTGCCCAACTTCACGGCCGACGTGGAAGGCGAGCACCTCCACTTCGTTCATGTGAAAGGCGACGGCTCCAAGCCGCCCGTCCTGCTTCTCCACGGCTGGCCGGGCTCGTATCTCGAGTTCGAGCGGCTGTTGGTCAGCGGACGGGCACGATGTTGTCGTCCCCTCGCTTCCTGGCTTCGCGTTCTCCAACCCGATCACGCGCCCGATCGGCCCGCGGCGGGCTGCTGCGCTCGTGCATGGGCTGATGATCCAACTCTTCGGCGACG
This sequence comes from Mesorhizobium australafricanum, assembly GCF_033977265.1. Taxonomy (NCBI): domain Bacteria; kingdom Pseudomonadati; phylum Pseudomonadota; class Alphaproteobacteria; order Hyphomicrobiales; family Phyllobacteriaceae; genus Mesorhizobium; species Mesorhizobium australafricanum. The sequence continues at coordinate 250,911 of NZ_JAVIIT010000003.1, forward strand.
CGCGGTATTTCGTTCAAGGGGGTGATTGGGGCCACGGCATCGCGGCCTGGGCAGCGCATGATCGACCGGACGCTCTGCTCGGCATCCATATTAACATGATGACCGTGCGTGCGGAGGATGCCGCTCCGACGACCGACGAGGAGAAGTCCTTCGCCGCCAAGCGGGCCGCGATTGCCGATTGGGAGAGGGCCTACTTTCACGAGCAGGAAACCCGTCCGCAGACGCTTGGCGTCGCGATGGCCGACAGCCCGGTCGGAGCGGCGGGCTGGATACTCGAAAAGTTCGGCAAGTGGGCCGATCTTCCGACAACCGCCGATGGCGCCCCGGACATATGGAGCAAGTTTTCCGAGGAGGAACTCCTCACCAACATCATGCTCTACATCGCGCCGGCATCGTTCGTGACTGCAACCTGGATCTACTACGGCAGTCGGATTGAGGGGTCGCTGATGCTTCCGGCCGGCACCCGCATCCAGGTGCCGACCGGCGTTGCGGCCTTTCCTGATCCGGTGTTCTTGCCGCCGCCGCGCTCGTTCGCGGAGAAAACCTACAACATCGTGCATTGGACCGACATGCCGCGGGGCGGGCATTTCGCCGCGCTGGAAGAGCCGGAACTGATGCTGGCCGACCTGCGAGCCTTTATCGCGACGGTTTCGGGAGCGCGCTTTGGCTGCTTTCGGGACCATGGATTGACTACCTGAACGTCTTCAATTGGCGCTTAACGGACCTTTTTTTGCCGCGCTCATGACGCCCGTTTTATTTAGCACAGCATCAGCATCAATCATCCGCCGGATATCGCAAATTGCAGCAGGGCGCCAATGTCCCGGCTACCACAGGCGAACATGCGCCCGGGAGCGGTCAACCCCAACTATGCGCAGACACCAAGGACTTTCAGTCGGCGCTTTCACACAACTAGCCTGCGTCTGCACGGGGTCAGATCAGGTCGATGCTCGCGAGGCCTGAAAGTCGGCTTATCGAAATCCTTGCCTCGAAGCAGCCGGTCTGCTGTCGGCCCCTTAGCGGCCTTTCGGCTCGCGAACATTCCGCGCCATCTAATTAGCCACGATATCAGCCGGCCATTTCCACCGGAAGGCCGGCAGCTTTCCACTCCGGCATGCCGTCCTCGAGGCGGCGCGCAGCGAGCCCCTTCGAGCGCAACGCCGCGACAGCCTCGAAGGACATGACGCACCACGGACCGCGGCAGTAGGCGATGACTTCCCTGTCGGATGCGGCTCCCCTGGACCAGGCCTTGATTTGGCCCAAGGGGACATTGATCGCGCCGGGCACATGGCCGAGCGCGAATTCGTCCGCCGGACGGACGTCGATCAGCGTCACCAGCCCATCGCCCATCAGCGCCTGGAGTTCCTCGCGCCCGACGGGCCGCATGTCGTCGCGTGCGTCGAAATAGCCGCGCACGATGCGGTCGACTTCGGCAAGGCGCCGCTCGGCAACCGCGCGCACCGAGGCGAAGGCGGAAAGCACGCTCTCATCCGCAAGCGAATAATGCACGAACTTGCCGTCGCGCTCCGCCGAGACGATACCGGCACGGCGAAGCGCCTGCAGGTGCTGGGAGATGTTGGCTATCGGTTGGCCGAGCTTGGCCGCCAACGCTTCGACGCTGCGCGCGCCTTGCGCCAGATGCTCGATCATCTCCAGGCGCAGCGGGTGGCCGAGCGCCTTGGCGACGATCGCGAACTGTTCGTAGAGCGCCTGTTTCGGATTGCGGATTGACATCGGCCTTTCTGCGACGCATCGTCATTCAATAGAATAATTGAATGACGATTTCGACTTGCTGTCAAGCCGGGCGGCTGCCCGGCGCAGTTTGTCCGTTCGGAGGAAGGGCGATGATTCTAAGGCAGTTCCTGCATACCGATCCGGTTGCCGCCTCCTATCTGTTCGGCTGCGGCGGCAAGGCTTCCGCGGCGGTCGTCGATCCGGTCGGCGACATCGCGCCCTATGTCGAGGCGGCACGCGCGACCGGCATGCGCATCCTTTATGTTGTCGACACGCATATCCATGCCGACCATATCTCGGCCGGCCGCGCGCTGGCCGAGGCGACCGGCGCCGACTACGTGCTCTTCGAGGGTGCCGAAGCAGGCTTCCCGTTCCGGCGCGTGAAGGACGGCGAGGTGCTCGAGCTCGGCAATGTCACGGCGACGGTGATGCATACGCCAGGCCATACGCCGGAGCATCTGAGCCTGCTCGTAACCGACCGGACACGGTCGGCCGAACCATGGTTCGTGCTCACCGGGCACACGCTGATGGTGGGCGATCTCGGCCGCACCGAGCTTGCCTCGAGCGCCGAGGACGGGGCGCGTGCACTGTTCTCCAGCGTGCGCCGGCTGAAGGAATTACCTGACCATATCGAGGTGCTGCCCGGCGCCTATTCCGGTTCGGTCTGCGGGCGCTCGCTGAGTGGCAAGCCGACCTCGACGATCGGCTTCGAGCGGCGCTTCAATAAGGCTTTTCGCATCGAGGACGAGGGTGAGTTCGTCGCCGCCATGACCGCCGACATCCCTCCCCCGCCGCCGGAGGCCGGCCGGACACGAGCCATCAACGCCGGGGCGAAATCTTGAGCACAGCGGCGCCCGCCGTCGCGCTCGGCCTGAAAGCAAACTGGAAGCAGTTCGCGCTTTTGGTGCTGATCAACGCTTTCGTCGGCGGCATGGTCGGCATCGAGCGGACCGTCGTGCCGTTGATCGGCGCGGAGGAATTCGGCGTCGCTTCCACCACGCTCATCGTGTCCTTCATCGTCAGCTTCGGCGTGGTCAAGGCCTGCGCCAACCTCGTCTCAGGCCAGCTTGCCGACATATGGGGCCGCAAGCGCGTGCTGATCCTCGGCTGGCTGTTCGGCCTGCCGGTGCCGTTCATCATCATCTGGGCGCCGAGCTGGGGCTGGATCGTCGCCGCCAATGCGCTGCTCGGCATCAACCAGGGGTTCGCCTGGTCGATGACCGTGATCATGAAGGTCGACCTGGTCGGACCGAAGTCGCGCGGGCTTGCCGTCGGTCTCAACGAGTTCGCCGGCTACCTCGCCGTCGGCGTCACCGCTTTCCTGACCGGCTATCTCGCGAGCCGCTACGGGCTGCGCCCGGTGCCGATCTATCTCGGCATCGGCTATGCGATCCTGGGGGCGGCGCTGTCGATCCTGCTTGTGCGCGACACGCGCGAGCATGTGAGGCTGGAGCTGGCGAACCATCCAAAACAGGCTTCGCCGCTCAGCTTCCGCGAGATCTTCATGCTGACCTCGCTTGGTGACCGCAACCTGTTCGCCGCCTCGCAGGCCGGCCTGGTCAACAATCTCAATGACGGCATGAGCTGGGGCCTGTTTCCGCTGTTCTTCGCCGCCCATGGGCTTGGCGTGGAACGAATCGGCGTCCTCAAGGCGGTCTATCCGGCGGTCTGGGGCGTCTTCCAGGTCGCGACCGGGCCGCTGAGCGACCGATGGGGCCGCAAGGGCCTGATCGTCGCCGGCATGTGGGTGCAGGCGGCAGGGCTTCTCACCACCGCCATGACGCGCGATTTCGGCTGGTGGCTACTGGCGAGCGTCATCATCGGCTTCGGTACGGCGATGGTCTATCCGAGCCTGATTGCCGCCGTATCCGACGCATCGCACCCCACCTGGAGGGCGCGCTCGCTCAGCGTCTACCGCTTCTGGCGCGACCTCGGCTATGCGATCGGGGCGTTGTCCGCCGGCCTGATCGCCGATTTCTTCGGCTTCGTCGCGGCGATCGGATCAATCGCGGCGCTGACCTTCCTGTCGGGTGTAATCGTGGCGGTGGCGATGCGAGAGACAACAGCGTTAACGCCGGCACGAAGCGATCGCTAGTGGCAAAAGCCTTACGCTTGGTATCCGCGAAGCAGGGCGGGAGACGACCCTTTCAGCCATTGACCCGGATGAGAACCTCACAGACGGCCAGCAAGGCCGTGGCCAGTCTTCGTGAAAACTCTCGTTCTCACGGGGCATTTGGGATATGCTTATTTGCTTAAAAGCATGCTGCGTCCTTCGGTTTGCCTTAGAGAGGTGCCAATGCGCAGGCTCCTGCTTTTCATCGCGCTACTGCTTGTACATTTCCCGATTGAATTGCGCGCCGCCGCCATTCACGACGCCGCGAAAGAAGGCGATGTCGCGGCGATCACGGCAGCGCTCGATGCAGGCGCCGGTGTGGATGAGAGCGATGGGAAAGGGACACCTCTCTATCTTGCGGTCAGGAGTGGGCATTTTGCGGCAGCAAAACTGCTCATAGAGCGGGGTGCCGACGTCAACGCCGCCCCGACCCCAGCCTTGGGTCCTGCCCTCATGCCGGCGTTGGCAAAACGCAGGATCGACTTGATCAATCTGTTGCTGGACGGGGGTGCAAATCCAAATTCGAAGCGCAGCCGCGAATACGCTATCCACATCGCGGTCAATCTCGGTTGCCTCGATTGCGTGAAGGCACTGGTCGAGGCCGGCGCGGACGTGAATGCGAAGACAACGGACGGCAAGACACCGCTCCACCTGGCAAAATTCAAGGGGCTACGCGAAATCGCTGACTATCTGATGTCGCACGGCGTCGTCTTGCCAACACCAGCCCCAATCTCGATGAAGTTGGCTTCTGCCGATGTCGAAAAAGGCCGAACCTACTTCACCCGTGTGTGTCACGGTTGCCACAATGCCGAGCCCCAGGGAGGAAACAAAACGGGACCGAACTTGTGGGGCGTCGTCGGCCGCGACAAGGCATCTATGGCTAATATGCGTTACTCCGACGCGTTGCTGGGCTGGGAAGGCGTATGGTCGTACGAGGACCTGAACAGATATCTCTTCGGGCCCATGCTCACCAGGCCGGGCGTCTACATGGAGATTCCTGGTGTCCCGGACGAGACCGAACGGGTCAACCTGATCGCCTACTTGCGCACACTCAGCGACAAGCCGATCCCGCTACCCTGAATCGATAAATCTCTTCCGCAACTGCTGCACGGGCCTGCGTCGTCGCCGCGTTTACGATATCCGAAGCTTCATGCTGCTAGAGGTGAGCCTGTCCGGTACTATGGCGCAGGTGAATTTTCCTCGAGATCGTTCATGAGCAGCTCGACACGCATGCCGTGGGTGGACACGGCAAAAGGCCTTTCCATCATCCTGGTGGTGATGATGTATTCGGCCTACAACACCGGCGAGTACACCGGTGGCATCGGCTTCCTGCATTATGCCATCGGCTTCGCGACGCCGTTCCGCATGCCGGAATTCTTCCTGATCTCGGGCCTGTTCCTGTCGCAGGTGATCGACCGGCCGTGGCTGCGCTATATCGATCGGCGCGTCGTCCACTATCTCTATTTCTACGTGCTGTGGGCGATCATCTCGATCGGGCTGAAGATCGGCATCTTCAGCCGCGATCCCGCCGGAATGCTGCACGACCTCGCCATGGCTGTCGTCCAGCCCTACGGTGTCCTGTGGTTCATCTACATGCTGGCGGTGTTCGGCATCGTCATACGCGTGTTGCGGGAGCTTCGCGTGCCGCACTGGATCGTCATCCCGCTCGCGGCGGCACTGCAGATGTGGGCACCGCGTCCGGACAGCTACGCGCTCGAGCAGGTCGCGGCCTATTTCGTGTTCTTCTATCTTGGCTTCGTCCTGGCGCCGCTAATATTCCGGCTGGTCGCGTGGACACAAGCTCGCCCAGTGATCGCCGTTGCGGGCCTGGTCGTCTGGGCGATCGTCAACGGCCTGCTCGTCTTTTCGCCGGGCTACGCCATGCAGCCGGTCGGCATGCAGATGGGGCTGGCGGCATGGCCGCCACTGCATCTCCTGCTTGCCGTCGCGGGGGCGGTGGCGCTTTGCGTCGCCGGCGGCTTCCTGTCGAAATTCGCCTCGATGGAATGGCTGCGCTGGCTCGGCGAGCATTCGCTGGTCGTCTATGTCGCCTTCACCATCCCGATGTCGATCTTCCGTGGCGCAGCGCTTGCAAGCGGCATTCTGACCGACACCGGCTGGCTCAGCCTCGCGGTGCTGCTCGTCTCGGTCATCAGCCCTGTCGTCCTCTACTTCATCGTCAAGCTCATCGGCTTCGGCACCTTCCTGTTCGAACGGCCGGCCTGGGCGCATATCGACGGGCCGAACGCCAAGAAGGCTTCCAACGAGCCGATGACGCGGCCGGCGCGCGAAGCGGCCTGACCAGGCCGCCTCTTCAGGCTATAGGTCACTTGCCGGCATCGTAGCCTGGACGGCGCACGGCGCGGACTTTGCCGCTGCCGCCGCCACCGCAGAAGAAGCAGCCGGCGCCGTCGGATTCCAGCCCCGACACGCCCGTTCCGGCCGGCATCTCCAGCGTCTGCAGCACCTCGCCGGTGTTCGGATCGATGCGGCGTATGTCGCTCTCCTCGCCTTCCCAGGTGCCATGCCAGAGCTCGCCGTCGACCCAGGTGACGCCGGTGACGACACGGTTGGATTCGATGGTGCGGATGATCTTGCCGGTCTCGGGATCGATCTGATGGATCCTGCGGGCCCGGTGCTGGCCGACCCAGAGCGAGCCCTCGGCCCAGGCAAGACCGGAATCGCCGCCCTTGCCCGGCGCCGGGATGGTGGCGACGATCTTGCCGGTGCCCGGATCGATCTTGTGGATGCGGTCCTCGGCGATCTGGTAGAGATGCTTGCCGTCGAAGGCTGTGCCGGCATGCGAAGCGACATCGATCGACTTCATGATCGCGCCGCTTTCGGGATCAAGGGCGTTCACCTTGTCGCCATCGGCGAACCAGACACTCTTGCCGTCATAGGTGACGCCATTGACGCGCTCGGCACCCGGAAATGGTCCGTATTCACGCAGGATCTCGGCGGCGGCTCTTTTCATTTTCCAATCTCCATCAACCTGAACCTTGTAGGCAGACTAATCGCTCGGCAGCGGGCCCGGGAGTAACAAGACAGTCGGGAATCCGGTCACCGGCGGCATCATCCAGCGGCGCGCGCGGCCGCGGCCGACGGCCTGCACCTTGTCCTGCGCCGAAAGCTGCTCCAGCGCGCGCTGGACGGTGCGGGCGCTGGCGCCGAGCGCGATCGCCAACGCCGAGCTCGACCAGGCCTCGCCATCGGTCAGGAAGGCGAGCACCGCGCCGTGCTCGTCTTCGACGGGCGGCGCCAGCACGACGACCTCGGCGGCCTTCAGCGGTGTCAGCGCAAAACCGGCGGCCGTCGCATTGATCTCAGCCAGCGCACCGAGCTCGGCGCGCAGCCGCCCCATCTCGACCCTGAGCCGCGCGCGGTGCGATTCATCGGCGTGCCTTGCCCGGAAGGCGCGCCTCAGCAGCACCTCGCGCGATGCATCGGCCGGCCATGCCTCGGCGAGCGTGCGCGCCAGCGCGAACAGCACGGGCCGGGTCGCCAGCGAAACGGCCGCATCGGCTTCGCGCACGACGTTGCGGCAGGCATCGATGACCAGCGCGCCCGAACTCAGCAGCGCCTCGACCTCGTCGAGCAGCAGCTCTTTCTGCACGCCTCGCGCGATCAGCCTGCCGACCGGCGTGTTCAGAACCAGCGACGCCGCTTCGACTTCGGCCCGCAACGCCGGGATGTTGGCTTCATAAGCGGCAAGCGATGCCCGGCCGAACGCCGAGCGCGCCGCCTTGGTTCGGAGGCGCCGGACCGCGATGCCGGCGGCGGCGAGCTCATGCGCGACGCGCGCGACTGGCGGCAGCGGCGCCGGATCGAAATCCGAAAGCAGGCGCTCGGCCTCGTCGAGACGGCCGATCAGGATGAGCCGGCGCGCCTCGAGGCTGCCGGCATAGGCGGCGTTCAGCCGGTCTCCATGCGCGGCAAGCGTCGCGCGGGCCGATCGCAGCGCCTTCTCAGGCCAGCCGAGGTCGCGCGAGACCAGCGCGATCTCGGCCTCGGCGACGACGCAGCGGGCACGCGCCACCGCTTCCCTCGGACTGAAGGCGCGCGCGGCGTCCTTCAGCAGCGCCTTGGCCTTGGCGAAGTCGCCGAGCTGCGCCATCGCGATGCCGCGCAGCGCCAGCGCCGGCGCGTCGTCGCGGAGCGCGACACGCTTCAAGGCGCCGAGCGGATCGCCAGCGGCGAGCGCGCGGCCGGCGGCATTGATCAGCGAGTCCATGAAAAGCCCGCCTCAGGGCCCGCCGCAGCAAATCGCGTCACACTTGTAACTCTCACCATCGCAGCGTGTGGCCCTATGTCTTTCCTCGTCACCCCCAACCAAACCCAAGAACGGGACAAGAGCAATGACCCAACATATGAAGACACCGCCGGTCGTTTCGCAGGAAGCGTGGGAAGGCGCCTATGAAGAGATGCTGGTTAAGGAAAAGACCCTGACCCGCGCCCGCGACGCTTTAGCCGCCGAACGTCGCCGCATGCCGTGGATGGAAGTGAAGAAGGACTATGTCTTTGAAGGCCCTAACGGCAAGGTGAGCCTGCTCGACCTCTTCGAAGGCCGCCGCCAGCTCGTCGTCTACCGCGCCTTCTTCGAGCCCGGCGTCTTTGGCTGGCCGGAACACGCCTGCCGCGGCTGCTCGCTCGGCGCCGACCAGGTCGGCAACCTCGCCCATCTCAACGCCCGCGACACAACGCTTGCCTATGCCTCGCGCGCGCCGCAGGCCGACATCCAGCGGCTGAAGCAGCGGATGGACTGGAAGATGCCCTGGTACACCATCACCGACAGCTGGGATAAGGATTTCGGCGTCGACGAATGGCACGGCCATAACGTCTTCATCCATGACGGCAATCGCATCTTCCGCACCTACTTCGTCAACAACCGCGGCGATGAATCCTTTGGCACCGTGTGGAGCTATCTCGACGTCACGCCGCTCGGCCGCCAGGAGGTGTGGGAGGATTCGCCCGAGGGCTATCCGCAGACCCAGACCTACAAGTGGTGGAACTGGCACGACAATTACGAAGCAGGCGCCGCCCCCGACCAGAGATGGGTCGAGGTGTCGGATGCCGGCGAAGCGGCGTTCCGCAACAAGGACGCCTGAGCCTGAAGCGGAACCGGCGACGCAAACCGTGCGCCGCCGGAGCCGATCGCTTCGCCCTTGTTCCCATGGGCTTGAAAACCTGACCGCTTCAGAAGGTGGATATCATGAGCATCGACTCCCCTCACCCAACCGGCCTGAGCGGCTTCGGCCTCGCCGACTGGCTTGGCCTCGCCGCCGCGCCGACCTTCGCCACGATGGCGCTGCTGACGGCTGCCTATGGCGACCACGACATGATGTGCATGTCGGGCGCCTCGGTGCTCGGCGGCATGGTGCCGATGTATCTCCTGATGGCCGGCTTTCACCTCGCGCCCTGGCTGCGGCTGGTGGCGAGGCGGGCGTGAGATCTTCGTTGAGCGCCCTATGGCTTGACGGCCGCTGAGAAATCGAAAGTCCGACCCGCTACCCCTCCAGGTCTTGACGAAAACAGATGCGCCTGTTTGAGACACGGGAGCAAATAGGGGCATTTGCTCCGCGGGGAGATGAGCAAGCGGTGGGCAAGCTGTGAAGCGCGTTTTTCGGTTGCTTGCCGCCGTGATCATGGCGTCCGGCGTGACCGGGTGCACAAGCATTTCCTACTACGCGCAGTCGTTGGAGGGCCATGTTGAGATCATGGCGGCGCGCAAGAATGTTGCGAAGCTGATCCGCGATCCCTCGACGCCAGAGGCACTGCGCGCCAAGCTGACGTCGGCCAGCGCCATACGTCGCTTTGCCACGGAAGAACTGGCACTGCCCGATAACAATAGCTACCGCAGCTATGTCGACCTCGGTCGAAACGATGTGACCTTGGCCGTTTTCGCCGCGCCGCAATTCTCTCTCGCGCCGATTACATGGTGCTTTCCGGTCTTCGGCTGCGTTCCCTACAAGGGTTATTTTTCGCGGAAAGACGCGCTCGAAACTGCCGCCGAACTGCAGCGGCAGGGGCTGGACGTCTATGTATCAGGCGTCACCGCATATTCCACTTTGGGCTGGTTCAGCGACCCGTTGCTCAGCACCATGCTGCGTCAGAACGACACCTACCTCGCCAGCCTTGTCTTCCATGAGCTGGCACATCAGAAAGTCTATGTGAACGGCGACTCCGCGTTCAACGAGGCTTTCGCGGTTGCCGTCGAAACCACCGGCACGAGGAAATGGCTCCGCGCCACCGGCAATCGCGCCGGATTGCGCAGTTACGAAGCCGATCGCCAGCGCAAGGCGGATTTTCTGGGACTGATATCGAAAACCCGGGACGAGCTGAGGCAGGTCTATGGAAGCCCGCGTAGCCCGGAGCAGATGGCAGCCGCCAAAGCCGCCACCATCGACCGACTGAGGATGCGCTACCGGCAAATGCGCGACAAGCGATGGGCCGGATACCGCGGATACGACGCCTGGTTCGATAGCCCGATCAACAACGCAAAGCTCGCCGCGACCGCTGTCTACGGCGAACAGGTCCCGGCGTTTCTTCGCCTGTTCGACCTGTGCGCCGGCGACTATCCGAGGTTCTACGCCTCTGTTCGACGGATCGGGAATTTGCCCGCTCCTTCCCGTGCCGAAGCGCTCAAGGCCGCGGCTGCGTGCAATTGACTTGAACACGCACATGGGACCTCGTCGCCATGTTCGACGTGCTCGAGCACATCCCGGATCTCAGTTTCCTCTCTCGCCTTCAGCGCGCGGCTCGGCGCCGAGCCTTCGATGGTGGTCTCTCTCTATGCCTGGGAAAAGACCGGGCCGGTCGCGGACCTGGCCGAGCGGATGACCGCGGTTCTTGCTGCCCGGTTTCAGGCGCCCGAATGAGCGCGGGCGTGACGCGCCGCATTGCCTTCCGCGTCGGCTCGCACAATAGTCGGGCCGATGTTCGAGGCGATTGCGAGTCACTGGTCCACGCTTGTCCTGATCCTCTCGCTGGTGATGGCGGCGGTCGGCATCGTCCACGCCATCATGACCAAGGAGGATGTGCGCGCCGCTACCGGCTGGGTGGGCGTGATGCTTTTGTCGCCCTTCCTCGGCGCGATCATCTACGCCATTGCCGGCATCAACCGCATCCGCCGCGCAACGATCAGCGCCATGCGTCCCGTCTCCAGCGAGGCGGACGCCGCCAGGCACGACCGCGACGTCGCCCTGGAAGCCTTGATCAATGCCGAATACGGCCAGCGCTTCACCGGGCTGAAGACGCTTGGCGACAGGGTGGCGCGGCGTCCGCTCACCTCGGGAAACACCATCGCCGTGCTCAAGACCGGCGATGAAGCCTATACGGCGATGTGCCGGGCGATCGACGCGGCGCAAAGAAGCGTGCTTCTGGAAACCTATATTTTCGACAATGACGCGGTCGGGGCGCTTTTCGTCCAGTCGCTCGGCAACGCCGTCAAGCGCGGCGTCACCGTGCGAGTGCTGATCGATGCCGTCGGCGTGCGCTATTCGGTGCCGAGCATCCTGAAGCAGCTCAGGGAAGCCGACGTCACTGTCGACCTCTTCAACGGCAACATCGTCATGGGCCTGAGACTTCCCTATGCCAACCTGAGGACCCACAGGAAGATCCTGATCGTCGACGGCGCGGTGGCGTTCACGGGGGGCATGAACATCCGCAAGGGATTCTCCGCCGAGTTCGCCGGTTCCGAAAGCTCGCGGGACACGCATTTCGAGGTCACCGGGCCGGTGGTGGCCGACCTGTTCTCGGTTGCCGCCGAGGACTGGCGTTTTGCCGGCAACGAGGCCTTGAAGGACGGGCCCTGGCAGGTCGAGCGCGTCGCGCCGCCGCCCGGGCAGCCGGTGCTGGTGCGCGCGGTCGCGACCGGACCGGACGCTTCCAACGAAACCAACCTCAAACTGCTGATGGGCGCATTCTCGGTGGCGCGCAAATCGATCCGCATCATGTCGCCATATTTCCTGCCGGACCGGGAATTCATCAGCGCGTTGACCACGGCCGGCCGCCGCGGCGTCGAAATCGACATCGTGGTGCCGGCGGTGAACAACCTCTTCCTCGTCGATCATGCGATGACGGCGCAGTTCGACCAGGTGCTGAAGCACTATTGCCGGGTCTGGCGCCATGACGGCCCGTTCGACCATTCCAAGCTGATGGCGGTCGACGGCGTGTGGGCCTATGTCGGCTCTTCCAATCTGGACGCCCGCTCGCTGAGGCTGAATTTCGAGATCGACATGGAAGTGCTGGATCAAAACTTCGCCGCCGAGATCGACGCCCGCATTGGGGCCGCCATCGCCACCGCCGAGCCGGTGACGCTGCAGACGCTGAAGGCAAGGCCATTCATAATCCGCGTCTTCGACCGTTTGCTGTGGCTGGGATCACCCTATCTTTAGAACTGAAAAACGAGCATCGGGACCATGGAGACAAACGACATAAAAGGACGCAGCCTGCCGGAGACCGTGCTCCTGTCGATCCGCGCCAGGAACGCGCGCAAGGCGAAGGCGACACCGCGCAAGCGTGTCAACGGCGCCGAAGTCGTCGTTGCCTCCTACAACGTCCACAAGTGCATCGGCACCGACCGAAGGTTCGATCCCGAACGGACGGCGCGTGTCATCCGCGAAATCTGCCCCGACGTGATCGCGCTGCAGGAGGCCGACAACCGCTTCGGCGACAGGGCCGGGCTGCTCGACCTTGCCCGCCTGGAACTGGAGACCGGGCTGGTGCCGGTGCCGGTCAGCGGAAACGGCAAGGGGCATGGCTGGCGCGGCAATGTGCTTCTGTTCAAGCGCGGCACGGTGCGCGATGTCCACCAGATCAAGCTGCCGGGACTGGAGCCGCGCGGCGCGCTGGTCGCCGAGATCGATCTCGACGAGAAACGGACCCTGCGCGTCATTGCCGCCCATCTCGGTCTGCTGCGCCGCTCGCGCTCCGAACAGGCCCGCGTCGTGCTCGACATCATGGCCAGCGCGGACGAAAGGCCAACGCTGCTGCTCGGCGACCTCAACGAATGGCGGCTCGGCAACCGCTCGGCGCTGAACACGCTGCACACCACCTTCGGCCCGACGCCGCCGGCGGTGCCCACCTTTCCATCGGGCCTGCCGGTGCTGGCGCTTGACCGCATCATGGGCAACCGGCACGACCTGGTTTCAGCGGTGGAGGCGCATGACACGCCGCTGTCGCGCGTCGCCTCCGACCACCTGCCGCTGACGGCTTTCGTGCATCTTTAGATGCGGTTCACCGTCTCACGGAAACGCAAAACCGCCGTATCTCTTTTGTGTTGGCGCAATTCCGGACGGAAAATCGCCTCACACTTTTCCTGGAATTGCTCTAATTTGTCTTGACGCAATTCCGGACGGAAAACCGCTTCACACTTTTCCTGGAATTGCTCTAATTTGTCTTGACGCAATTCCGGACGGAAAACCGCTTCACACTTTTCCTGGAATTGCTCTAAGCGACGGCCGCAGCATGGCTCGGCGCCATTGGCGGCCCGATGATTTCGGCCTCATAGCGAGCGCTCACACGCTTGAGAGCCTCGATGTCCGGCGGCGTTGCCGGGGGCAATCCTTCCGCCTGCGCCGGACGGCCGCCGTCGATGAAAACCCCTTCGCCGCCACCCGGCGTCAGCAGCGTCAGCATCCGTGCCGGCCTGTCGCCTTCGACCACAAAAGTGTGGGGAACGTTTCTCGGCAGGAACACAAATGAACCTGCGGAAGCCCGGAAGATGCGATCGCCGCATTTCATCGTCAATTCCCCTTCCAGAACGTAGAAGGACTCGTCCTCGCGGTGATGGACGTGCAGCGGCGGCGAGAAGCCCGGCGCGATCAGCGACTCCAGCAGGCCAAAGCCGCCCCCGGTGCTGGCCTCGGTGGCTTTCACCGTCATGCGGTTTGTCAAAAACCAGATCGCCTCCCCCTCACCCGGCCCCAGGAAACGAGCGTCATTAGCGGTATGGCTGGAGATTGTCATGAAAGCCTCCTTTCAACGTGGCTGATGCATTAATTACACTCTTGTGCAATTAATGCACTCCGGTATACTTAGCTCGCATGAATGTCAATCCACGCCTCCGAACCGCACAGAAGCGTCGCACCCGCAAGGCAATCGTCGATGCCGCGATCGCGCTGCTCGCCCGCGGAGAGACCCCGACCGTCAACGATGTTGCTGCCGCGGCCGACGTCTCGCGACGAACCGTCTATCTCTACTTTCCGAGCTTCGATCAGCTGCTGCTCGACGCGACCATCGGCGCGCTCAGCCAGGCCTCGGTCGATCGCGCCATCGAGCAGGCGAGCGATGACGGCGAGGCGCGCATCGAGCACCTGGTCCGCGCGTTGCACCACGTCAGTCCCGAAGTCGAGCGACTTGGCCGCTCGCTGATCCGCCTGACCGTCGACGGCAACGGCGCATCGACCGAGGAAGGCGTGCCGCGTCGCGGCTATCGCCGGATCGAATGGATCGAAAAGGCGCTATCGCCGTTGCGCGAACGGCTGGATCCGGAGCGCTGGACCCAGCTCGTGCGCGCGCTGGCCATGGTGATCGGCTGGGAGGCGCTGATCGTCCAGCGTGACGTCTGCGGCCTCAGCCCGACGGAGGGTGAAGGCCTGTCGGTGTGGGCCGCCAACGCGCTCGTGCGGGCCGCGCTGGATGACGAGCGGGAAGCTCGCAGCTCAAAGCCCGGCAAGCAAAATCAGGACTGAGTCTGCCAAGCTGGCCGTTTCGTCTCCGGCAATCGCCCTACCCTTCCCTCAGCCAGACCAGCATCTCGCCGGGATCGCGGTTGTCCCAGGCGAAATAGGGAACGGCCTTGAGCTTCGTCTCTTCCGTCGCCGGCGGTTCAGGGCGATAGAGATCGCCGCCCCAGTTCTCAACCTCGGCCCGGCTGCCGATGGCCGAAAGCGTGACGATGCCGCCGAGGAGGTTCGGCTCCTCATGCGCCTCGAGCCTGGCCGTGCGCGGCAAGGCGATGCGGTGCAGCCCGCCGCCATTGTCGGTTTCCTCGACGCAATAGATCAGCGGGCCGCGCGCTAGCGCGACGCGGCCTATATCCTGGCGCACCTGCGGGTTGGCGAAGAGGCGCGCCATCGACATTTCGAGGTCGAGCTCGACCTTGTCGCCCTTGCGCCATTCGCGCCGGATCGCGGCGTAGCCGTCGCCCGTCGCCGCATCGAGATCGACCATCTTGCCGTTCACCCGCAAGGCTGCCTTGCGGCACCAAGCGGGTATTCGGAGGTAGAGCGTGAACGCAACCGGCGTCTCGGTCTCGACCGCGATCGCGACCGCGCCGTCCCAGGGATAGTTGCTCGTCTGGACGAGGCTGGCCGGCCGGCCGGCGATCTCGAAGCGGGCGGTCGAGTCGCCGTAGAGGTGGACAGCCAGCGCATCGTCGGCGAGGCCGTAGAAATAGCTGCCGATGGAGGTCACCATGCGGCCGATATTGGGCGGGCAGCACGGGCAGCGGTGCCACTTCCAGCGATGATGGCCGCCCCGGCTCTCCAGCGGGTTCTCGTAAAAGAACAGCGAGCCGTCGAGCGAGAGGCCCGAGATCGAGCCATTGTAAAGCGCCCGCTCCATCATGTCGGCGTAGCGGGCGTTCGGACCCATGCCGAGCATGCGGCTCGCCCAGAACACAAGGCCGACCGAGGCGCAGGTCTCGGCATAGGCGCTCTCGTTCGGCAGGTCGTAATCGCTGGTGAAGCCCTCATTGTGCGCCGACGGCCCGAGACCGCCGGTGACGTAAAGGCTCTTGGTGGTGAGATCGTCCCACAGCCGATCGAGCGCGACGCGCAAGCTGTCGTCGCCGTACTCGGTCGCGATATCGGCCATGCCGGAATAGAGATACATCGCCCTGACCGCATGGCCGACGACCTTGTCCTGCTCGCGCACCGGCTTGTGCGACTGATTGTATTCATAGGTTTTGAAATGATAGGCCTTTGGGTCCGCGCCGCGGGCGCGGGCCTCCTCGTCGAAATAATGCGGCTGCTGCCCGCGCTGGTCGATGAAATATTTGGCCAACTCCATGTATTTCTTCTCGCCCGTCGCCCGCGCCAGCTTGACGAGCGCCAGCTCGATTTCCTCATGGCCGCAATAGCCTTTTTTCTTGCCGGGCTCCGGACCGAACATCGAAGCGATGTGGTCGGCATAGCGGCACATGATGTCGAGCAGCTTGCGCTTACCGGTGGCCTGAAAGTAGGCGACCGCGCCCTCGATCAAGTGCCCGGCGCAGTAGAGCTCGTGGCAGTCGCGCAGATTGGTCCAGCGCAGGCCGGGCTGGATGCGCTGATACCAGCTGGAGAGATAGCCGTCGGGCTGCTGCAGCTTGCCGTACATGTCGATGACGGCGTCGATCTTCTTTTCCAGCTCAGGATTGCGGCGGCGGTAGAGCGAATAGGCCGCGGTCTCGATGGTCTTGCCCCAGTCGGAATCCCAGAACATCTGGGTCGTCACCGTCGATCCAGTGAATTCGGCGCCCTGAGCATCCGCCTCGTCGGGCGATGGCGAATGGAAAGGAATCACAACGCCCGGCGACGGCCAGTCCGGATCGATCTGCTCCAGCATGCGCGCCTCGACGCAGCGGTCGTAGAGGATGCCCGCGGTCTTGGCCGCGACCGCGTCGACACGGTCGCCCCAGAAACCGCGGACATCGACCTGCGGCACGGGCAACGGGCGGAAGGCGAGTCTCGGTTTGCTGGCCTCGGCGGAGGCGACGGGTTGCGATGCGGTCATGAACGTCACTCCATTCGAATGCGAATTACTTGACGGCCCCGGCCATGAGGCCGCGGATGTAGAAGCGCTGCAGCGCCAGGAACAGGATCAGGCAGGGCACCATCATCACCGTGACGCCGGCCTGCACCGCGCCCCAGTCGATGGCGCCGAAGCGGCCGGACTGAAGCGCCGTCATCATCACCGGCAGGGTGAATTTGGACTGGTCGGTCATCAGCACGAGCGCCGCCAGGAACTCGTTCCAGGCGCCGAGGAAGGCAAACAGCGCGATGGTGACGACGCCCGGCCAGACCAGCGGCAGCATCACCTTCAAAAGCATGGTGACATTGTTGGCGCCGTCCATGCGCGCGGCCTCCTCGATCTCGCGCGGCACCGCGTCGAAGGCGTTGCGCATCATGAAGATCGAGAATGGCAGCTGAAGCGTGACGTAGACGCAGACCAGGCCGGTTAGCGTGTTGTGCAGGCCAAGTTTCGTCAGCACCAGGAAGATCGGCGTCAGGATCGACTGGAACGGGATCATGATCGTCGACAGGATGAGGACGAAGAAGAGATCCCTGAACGGAAAGCGGAAGCGCGAGAAGCCGTAGCCGGCAAGCACGCTGACCAGCACCGACAAGAGCACCGTCATCACCGAGACATAGATGCTGTTTTGCGCCGAGGCCCACAGCCCGTCGCCGAAGGAGTTCAGCGTCTCGTAATTCTCGACCGAAAAGCCGGTGGTCGGCCATGGCGGCAGCGGCGGCTGGCGCGCCTCCTGCGCCGGCTTGAAGGTCGACAGCACGGTCCACACGATCGGCGCCAGGAACAGCACCGAGGCGATAATGCCGGTGGAATGCCTGGCCAGGCTGAAGCCGACTTTCCGGTTCCGCGACATCGCCCCGGCCATCAGTCGAGCCCTTCGGGCTTGCGCAGCAGCCAGAGCTGGATGAGGCTGAGTGCCACCAGGATAACCAGCAGCACCATGGAGAGTGCCGCGCCATAGCCGAGCTTGAACGACACGAAGGACTGGTTGAAGATCCAGTAGACCGCCGTCAGCGTCTGGTTGCGCGGGCCGCCGCGCAGGATGATGTAGAACTGGTCGAAGGCGAGGATGGAGCCCGCGACCGACAGGATCAGCGCCAGCGCCAGCGTTCGGCGCATCAGCGGCAGTGTGATAGCGCTGAACCTGGCGAACGGCCCTGCCCCGTCGATGACGGCCGCCTCCTGCAAATCCTGCGGGATCGATTGCAGGCCGGTCATCAGGATGATCATGGTGAAGCCGGCGACCTTCCAGACCACCATGGCGATGATCGACCAGAAGGCCGGCTGAAAAGTGGCCAAAAGATTGACCTTCTTCCCGGTCAGGCCGAGGTCGAACGCGGCGGGGCTGAACAAGCCGGAATCGACATTGAGCAGCCACGACCAGAGCAGGCTCGCCGAAGCAAAGCCGACCACCGCCGGCATGAAGAAGGCGGTGCGGTAGAGGTTGGTGAGCGGCCGCGGCCGCTCGATGAAGATCGCCAGCGGAAAGGCGACGGCGAAGATCGCGATGGTGACGATCACCGTGTAGTAGGCAGTGAACCTCAGTGCATTCCAGAAGCGCGTGTCGCGCAGGATCGCGACGTAGTTGTCGAGGCCGATGAAGGAATGTTCGCCCATCAGCGGCCAGTTGTTGAGCGACATCCATGCCGTCATGCCGAGCGGGATGACGAAGAAGACGGTGACCAGCGCCACGGCCGGCAAGACATAGAGCAGGCCCACCCATTGCCGGCGGCTGACGCCGATGCGTCTGGCGCGAGCGGGAGCGGCGGCGGCGATGGCGGTCATGGTTTGGCTCCCCCTTCTCCCCTTGTGGGAGAAGGTGGATTGCCGCGAAGCGGCAAGACGGACGAGGGGTGTTCCAGGGAACGCCAGCGTCTCACTCCGCTGGAACACCCCTCATCCGTCGCCTTCGGCGACACCTTCTCCCACAAGGGGAGAAGGGGGAGCGAACCTCGCGGCCCCTCGAATTGGTGAGTAAGCTTTCTCAACGCGTCAGTCCCTATCTTCAACGATACAACAACCGGCCGCCCGGCCAGGGAGACGGGGCGGGCGGCCGGTCAGAGCTTGAGGGCGGCGAGCGTTGCGCGTTGCTGGCCGCCTGTAGGCCCTGGTGTTACTTATTCGGCGCCTGGTCGATGATCGACTGCATGGTGTCCTGCGCGTTCTTGATGGCGCCGTCGACATCGTCGCCGAAGAACACCTCGTTGATCATCTGCGTCCACGGCCCGTTGGCGGAGTTGATCAGGTCGTTGAACACCACCGAATAGGGCGTCCTGCCCTTGGCCATCGCCTCGGCCGCCACCTGGTAACGCGGGTCGAGATCTTTGAGCGCGTCCTTGGCGATGTCGTTGCGCACCGGCAGGCTGCCATATTTGGCGAGGATCGTCTGGCCTTCCAGCGAATAGGCGAAGTCGAGGAACTGCTTCACTACGGCGATCTTCTTGGTGCCCTTAGTGACGACGAAGTTGTCGCCGCCGGCAAAGGACGACCAGCCGCCATCCTTGCCCGGCAGGAAGGTGATGCCGTAGTCGATATCCGGATATTGCGTGTTGAGCGCGCCGATGGCGAAGGCGCCGGACGGCGAAATACCGATCTTGCCGCCGGCAAAGGCGGCGAAGAAGTTGGCGCCGGTATCGGTCTGCGCGCCCTCGGGCACCAGCCCCTTCTTGACCATCGAACGGTAGAGGTCGATCGCGCCGCGCAGCTGCGGGCTGTCGAGCGTCGCCTTAGAGCCGTCCTCGGACAGGATGTCGCCGCCCGAGGCCCAGATCAGCGGCGTGAAGGTGAAGATGTTGCAGCCGCCGCAATTGCCGGAGAAATAAAAGCCCTTGATATCGCCGCCGAGCGCGTTGACCTTTTCGGCGTCGGCCTCGATCTCGGCCCAGTTGGCCGGCCCCTTCTCGGGGTCGAGGCCTGCCTGCTTGAACAGCTTCTTGTTCCAGATCAGCACCGAGGCGTCGGCCGAGAACGGCAGGCCGTAGATGTGGTCCTTATAGGTGCCGGTCTTCACATGCGCCGGCGACAGGCTGGCGAAATAGGGCAAGGATTTCGCCCAGTCGGTGATGTCCTCGAGCTGCCCGGCGGCGGCGAAGGACGGCGTGTAGATCAGGTCGAGCGACAGCGCGTCGGGCGCGGTGCCGCCGGCGGCCGCCGCGCCATATTTCGGGATGATCTCGGCATTGGGAATGATGTCGAGCTTGATCTGGTCCTTATGCGCCTTGTTGAAGGCATCGACGATGCGCGGCATGAAGTTCGAGCCGTCGGCGCGCACCCAGATGTTGGCGGTCTCGGCCAATGCCGCAGCAGGCAAGGCTAGGACGCTCGCGGCAAGCGCAAGCCCGGCAATCATGGTCTTCACGGTATTCCTCCTCATGGTTCTCCTCCCAGTTTGGCCGTGCTGCCCGCGGGGGTCGGACGCGACGGCCGTTTTCTTCCCTCACCTGTCAACCGCCCGGCGGACGGCCGCATGACTGACGCACCACCAGCCGGCACGGCAGTTTCCTGATGCCCGGCGCGGCCGGCTGGCCGTCAACGAGCGAAAGCAGCGCAAGCCCGGCCTCGCGGCCGAGGCTTGCCAGGTTCATGTCGACGGATGTCAGCGGCGGACGTGTCGCTTCGGCCACGATCTCCCAATTGTCGAAGCCGATGACGCCGACATCGTCGGGCACGGCGATGCCGCGCTCGCGCAGCGCATCGATGACGCCGCGGGCGATCTGGTCATTGCCGCAGAAGACGGCATCGGGCCGCTTCCCCTTGCCCCCGAACAGTTTTGCGACCGCCTCGTGGCCCCAGGCTTCCGACCAGGCGCCGAGCAGCGGCTCGGTTACGGCCAGGTTGTTCTCCTCAAGCACGGCGCGATAGGCTTCGGCGCGCTCATGCACCACCGCGAAGCTCGGCGGACCGCTGACATGGGCGATGCGGCGACGCCCGAGTCGGCAGAAATGCTCGACCGCCAGCCGCGCGCCGCCGGCGTCGTCGGAGACGAGGCCGACCGCGCCGGAGTCCGGCTGGGTGAAGGCGTAGACCACGGGCACGCGCAGATGGGAGAGATCGACCGGCAGATGCCGGTCGATGCGTTTTCCGGTCGCGATGATGCCGTCGACGCGCTTGTCGAGCATGGCCTCGACATGCAGCTGGCCGAGGCGAGTGTCGTCCTCGACATTGCACAGGAACACCGACACGCCATTGTCGACCAGGGCGTCGGACACGCCCGCCATCAGCGGCAGCGAAAAGCGGCCGTATGTATCGTTGGTCAGCAGCCCGACGGTGAAGCTGCGGCGGCGAAGCAGGCTCTGCGCCAGGCTGTTCGGCCTGAAACCGAGCAGCCGCGCCGTGTTGCGGATGCGCTCGCGCGTCTCGGCGGTCATGCGCCCCTGCCCGTTCAGCGCCTTCGACGCCGTCGCGACGCTGACGCCTGCGGCCGCAGCCACCTCGCGCAGGGTCACGGGCTTGGCAAAGACAGGCGCTGACTCGGCGTCGGCGGACATATTTCGAGGCGCATCCCTAAGTTGGGAAAAGGTTTTCTCTTATCGCCCTGCGCAAAGATGACGGGCGAGGTCAGCGGGCGCGAAGCGATTTGGGAAAAGGTTTTCTCAGAGAGATTAGGGGAAGGTGGCGGGATTGGCAAGGGGAATTGGACGATACAGGCGAGCTTGGTCGCCGACAACGAGTGCAGTTGGCGAGACCACTAACCTTAACCATTTAACAACTGCAAACCCGCGCGTGGCGGAGCCGCACTCCGCGTCGCGATCGAAGTGGCGCAGGTGCTCGTTTGGGCGCTTCGGACGGCGCTCAACCTCGACACCTCGCGGCACACTTTTCTGGCTGCCGCCAACGACCGCTTCAACGCGGCCGCTTGCGGACCAGCCCGCTCCCAGCGTGTGTGGCTTTCCCGCATCTCCTGAAAAAATACTCGCGTCTTCGAATTGGCAAGATTGACAGCCGGCCGAGTTCGGCGACAAGGCTACTCGCATAGGCCCTTCTGGGGGGCATCATCCGACCTAGGCATGGAAGCAGACCGAAAGGTTTGTGATGGGCGTACCGCAATGAAATACGGCGGTCAGTCCTTTCCGGCTATTTAGTCTTTGAAACGAAAGGGTCATCCCGTGAAACAGCTTCTTCTTGCATCCGTTCTCGTCCTTGCCACCGGCACCGCCTACGCAGCCGACGTCCTTCAGGAAGCTCCGGTTGCAGCCTCCTTTGACTGGACCGGCGCGTATATCGGCGTGAACGCTGGCGGCGGCTTCGGCACGTTCAAGTTAACGCCCAATCCCAATGTTGGTACCGGTCTCAGTCTCAGTTCCGGTGGATTCCTGGGAGGCATCCAGGCTGGTTACAACTGGCAGTCGGGCCAGATGGTCTACGGCGTGGAAGCCGACTTCCAGGGTTCGGATGTTAAAGCCTCCTTTTCAGGCCTTTTCGGTCCCGGCGAGATCGAAACAAAGGTTGACTGGTTTGGCACGCTGCGTGCTCGCCTTGGCTTTACGCCCGTCGATCGCTTCATGGTCTATGGCACTGGCGGCTTGGCCTATGGTCACGAAAAGACCACCAGCGGCCCCACCAGCCTTTCCAAGACCAAGGCCGGCTGGACCGTTGGAGCGGGCGCTGAATACGCCATCAACACAAATTGGACGATCAAGTCTGAATATCTTTACACCGACCTGGGTAAAGCGACGTTCGATGTTGGGGGCGGCAGCATTGACGTCAAAGTCCCCTTCCACACCGTTCGCGTCGGTCTGAACTACAAGTTCTGATCTGTTAGCGGACAGGACACAAAGCCGCGACATGGTGAACTGACCCCCGAAGGCGGTCAGTTCACCAGTGGCCGCCTTTTTCTTTGTTCAGCAATGACTTGGGGTGTGTGAGCGGCTTATCGCGGAAGCTCAGGGCTCTACTGCCTAAATGCCCGGCTAATCTGGTCCTGCAACGGCTTGACCAGATAAGACATCACCGAACGGTCCTCGGTCCTGATGAAGGATTCCACCGGCATGCCAGGCACCAGCCTGACCTCGCCGAGGCGCGCGACCTCGGCGGCGGTCGTCTTGATGCGCACCGTGTAATAGCTGACGCCCGTGCGCTGGTCGGTGGTGATGTCGGGCGAAGTCCGTTCGACCACGCCGTCGATCTGCGGCGTGGTGCGCTGGTTGAAGGCCGAAAAACGCAGCGAAGCGGGTTGACCGATCCATAGCTGGTCGATGTCGCTCGGCGCGATCTTGGCTTCCACCGCCAGACTGTCATTGTCGGGCACGACCTGCATGATCGTTTGACCCGGCGTCACCACGCCCCCGATCGTATAGGCGATCGACTGCTGCACGACACCATCCTGCGGCGCGCGGATGTCGACCCGCTTCAGCTGGTCCTCGGCAGCGACCTTGCGCTCCAGGAGTTCGCCCACTTTGCCGTCGATATCGCGCAGATCCTTGTTCACTTCGGTGCTGAGATCGAGGTCGATCTGGATGATCTGAAGCTTGATCTCGGCAATCCGCCCTTGCGCCTGCGCCTGCGCGGCAACGAGCTGGCCGCGTTCGCCGTCCAGGCGCGTGGCCTCGCGCTCGGTCTGCGTCAGCCGGTCGATCGAAATGAGCTTCTTGGCCCAGAGGGTTCGTACGGACGCGAGTTCCTTTTGCACAAGCTCGATCTCCTTGGCTTTGGCTTGCGCCTGCGCGGTATCGCCGACGATCTCCTTCTCAAGCTGAGCGATGCGCTCCTCCAGCTGGCTCTTCTGGCCGGCGCGGGAGGTGCGCCGGGTCTCAAAGTGTTGCTTTTCGCCGGCCACCGCCTCGGCGACGTCGGGATCGGCGATGCGGTTCAAAAGATCGTTCGGAAAGATGATGGCGTCGCTCCCCCGGCGCTCGGAATCGAGACGAGCTTTGCGCGCGGCGAGCTGATCGAGCGCCTTGCTCACTACACCAAGATTGGCGGCCGGCACGGTGCGATCGAGCCGCAGCAGCAGGTCGCCGGCCTTCACGCGGTCGCCATCGCGGGCGTCGATCTCAGCAACGATGCCGCCGGTGGAATGCTGGACTTCCTTGACGTGGGAATCGACGACAAGAGTGCCGGGCGCGATGACCGCGCCGGCGATCTCGGTGACCGAAGCCCAGCCGCCGACACCTCCCGCAAGCAGGATCACCATACCCACGCCAAGGCGCGTGTAGAAACGAATTGACGCATGGGACGAGCCCGAAGCGGCCATGCTAGCGCCCTCCCTCGGTCCCGTCGGCGACGGCCCGCGGGGCGTTCTCGGCCGCCACCCGAAGCTGCGGATTGCTCGCTGGCACTGGCCGCAGCATCGGGAACATCTTGGCGAACACCTCGTCCTTCGGACCGAAGGCCTGAATGCGTCCCTGGTTCACGGCCAGGACGAAATCGACGGCCGCCAGCACGTTCGGGCGGTGGGCGACGATGACGACGACCCCGCCCCGTTCGCGGACACCCAACATCGCCTTGATCAGTGCCTGCTCGCCATCCATGTCGAGGTTGGAATTCGGCTCGTCGAGCACCACGAGGAACGGATCGCGATAGAGCGCGCGCGCCAGCGCGATGCGCTGGCGCTGACCGGCCGAGAGCGCTTCGCCATGCTCGCCGATCTCGGTCTCGTAGCCTTCGCGAAAGCCGACGATCAGCTCGTGCGCGCCTGCCGCCTTCGCCGCGGCGATGATGGCGCCGGCGTCTGCGTCGGGCTCGAAGCGGGCGATGTTCTCGGCCACGGTGCCGGCGAAGAGCTCGACATCCTGCGGCAGGTATCCGATATGGCGGCCGCGCTCGGCCTGAGACCACTGATCGAGATCGGCGCCGTCCAGCTTTATCCTGCCGATGGCTGGAAGCCAGGCTCCGACAAGCGCGCGAACCAGCGTGGACTTCCCCGACCCGCTCGGTCCGATGATGCCGACGCCGTGGCCTGCCTCCAGGGCGAAGCTTGCGTCGTGGACCAGCAGCCTCTGCGTGCCCGGGGCGCCGACCGAGACGTTTTGCATGCCGACGTTCGCACTGGGCGGCGGCAGCAACATCGGCGCGCTTTCGGCCGGCAGGGCCATCAGCACCCTGTTCAGCCGCTGCCAACCCTGGCGCGCGGTGACAAAGCCTTTCCAATTGGCAATCGCAAGATCCACCGGGGCCAGCGCGCGGCCGCTGAGGATCGAGGCGGTGATGATGATCCCCGCCGTCGCCTGCCCCTCGATGACCAGCCAGGCGCCGAGGCCGAGCATAGACGACTGCAGCAGCATGCGCAGCACCCTCGACACTGCACCGAAACCGCCGGCGACGTCGCTTACCTTGCGCTGCTCGGCGATGTAATCGAGGTTGGCATCTTCCCACCGCGCGGTAAGACCGCCGGCCATGCCCATCGCGGCAACCACTTCCGCATTGCGGTTGGCGGCGCTGACCAGCCCGTTGCGGCGGATGCCGCTCGACGTTCCGGACAACACCGGCTTTCGCGTCAGCCGTTCGGCCATAATCGTCAGCGCGACCAGCACGATCGCGCCGACCAACGCCGCCACGCCGAGCAGCCAGTGGAACATGAAGATGATGAACAGATAGAGCGGCAACCAGGGCAGGTCGAAAAGCGCCGTTGGCCCGCTGCCCGACAGGAAGACGCGAACGCTGTCGAGATCGCGCATCGGCTGCAAACTGTCACTGTCGCGCCCGGTCTTGAGCGGAAGGCGCAGAATCGATTGATAGACGCGGCCGCCGAGCGCTTCGTCGAGCGCGCCGCCGATGCGGACCAGCACGCGTCCGCGCACGAATTCAAGCACGCCCTGCCCGGAATAGAGGATGAGGAGCAGAATCGAGAGGCCGGCAAGCGTCGGCAGGCTCCGGCTCGGCAGCACGCGATCATAGACCTCGAGCATGTAGAGCGAGCCGGCGAGCATCAGAACGTTGAGCACGCCACTGAACAGCCCGACCGCGACGAAGGCGGAGCGGCAGGCGCGAAGCGCTTCGGCAAGTTCCGAGCCTTGCAGGCGCTTGGCGGGTTTTGCGGCCGACGGGGCGGACGCGGCAACTTTGGCGGCCGTTTCAAGACCACCGACATCGGCCGGACGTGCGCGAAACAAAGCCAGGCCACCGAAGCCGGCGATCGCCGTAGCGCCAAACACCGCGCCCCCTGAAAGCGACCTGCTGGCAAGAAACGCCACGCTAACGGCAAGAAGGACGAGGCCGAGCAGCCTCGTCCTCGCCTGCCCGGTGCCGAACCGTGCCAGTCCTGTTATTTGTGCCATGCCGGTGGTTGCCATGCCGGTTTCGCCAGGCCTGATTGCAGCAGACCGCTCAGCTGATGCCTGTCAGTCCTCCAACCTCGTGCAGCGTCACCCAGAACTGGTCGAGCGTGTTCGGATGCTCGTCGATGATGCTGGTGCCGTTGAACCAGGCGACATGGCCACTAGGGCCGGAGGTCACCAGTTGGCCCTGGTTGAACCACATCAGGGCGTTCTTCAGACCTTCGCCGTCGGCCTCCTTGCCCCCGTTCCAATCGGTGATGCCTGTGCTCGCGTCGGTCACGTCGACATATTTGGTCCAGGCGATCGAGCTGGTCTTCACCGCGCTGCCGGCCAGTGCCGTGCCGGCGGCATTGGTGTCGATGAAGCCGTCGGGAGTGCCGCCGGGACCGCCGGTGGCATCGAGATTGATACCAAGGCCGGCCCAAGCGCCCTGCCCCTTCAACCACATCACCGCCTCGTCGATGAGGTTATTGGGCTGGGCGACGCCGTTGTCGATGTTGAGCTGCGCGGCGATTGCCTGCTGCAGCATGATCAGGCGGGCATCGCCGCCGGTCGAGGCGGATTCAATGGATTTTGCCAAGCTGATCGAGATCAGGAGATCATGGTCATCATCCGCGATGCCGTTGTGGTTGCTGTCGCCCAAGAGCAGATAGCCATCGGTGCGCGGATTGACGTCCACGCTGGACAGGACACCACTGGCTACGGCGCTCTTGGTCGGATTGCCTTCGTTGTTAGCGACGTTGTCCCAGGCATCGGCGTGACTTCCCCAGAAACCTTGCGTCAGGGCCTTGTTGGAGAAGCCCTCATAGTCGCTGCTGTCCGTGGCGGTCGGGGTAACCGGATGTCCGGCTGTATCGCTGTAGGCGGCGGTCGTGGCCGTGGCGTTGTTCACGTAGCTGCCGAGTTGCGCCGTGCCGGTCGCCTGGTAGTGCCAGGTTTCGCCGATGTCGAGGATGCCGTTCGAATTGCTGTCGCCGGTGTTGAGTCCGCCGCTGGTAATCGCCATCGCGTTGAAGTCGTCGCCAAGCGTGCCGGGAGTGCCATTGTCGTCCTTCACGACCACGTTGGTGAGCGCGACATTGCCGTCATTGGTGACATCGTAGGTCCAGGTGACCGGCTGGCCCTGGAAGATGTTCAGGCCGTGATCAACGCCGTTGGTCTTCTTGTCGAGGGTGATATGCGGATCGGCGCCGAAGTAGCTGGAGTCGTCCGAATCGGTGGCGAGGCCAACATGCCCGGCATCGTCGGTGAAGGAGCCGTTAGCCGTGCCGGTGTTGGTGTAGGCGTCCTTGCCTGCGACGCCGCTGGCCGTGTAGATCCAGGTCTCGCCCTTCTCCAACAAGCCATCCAGATTGGTGTCGCCGATATTGTGGGTGGCATCGGCAAGCACCGCGACCGGGGTAACGCCGGCATCGCTGTCGCCGACCGTCACGCCCGACAGGGCGACGTTGCCCGCGTTGGTGACGGTGTACTTCCACGAGATCGTCTCGCCTGTCAGGATGGTGTGGCCGTCGCCCTCACTGGTGTCGTCCACCGTCACCTTGTCGATGGCGATCTCGGGATCGGCGCCGAAATAGCTGGAACCATCGGTGTCGGTCACCGTGGTGCCATTGGCCGAAGCGGACACACTGCCGACATTGGCATAGTCACCGATGATCGCCTGGCCGGAACCAGTAAACTTCCAGATCTCGCCGACATCGAGCAGTCCGTTATTATTGACGTCGCCGATGTTGTGACTGGCGTCAGCACCGAGCACGTCGGAAACCACTACGCCCTTATCGTCGGTGACGACGACGTTCGACAAAGCGACATTGCCGGTATTGGTGACTGTGTATTGCCAGGAAATATCATCAGTTGCCAATACGGTCAGGCCATCGCCTGATGCGGAGCCATCCACAGTCACCTTGTCTATGGCGATCGCGGGGTGATCCTCGGTGCCACCGGTCGTCGTGATGGTCCGCCATTCCTCGAAGCCGCCATTCGATCCCGAAAAGCTCGAGTATAGCGTCACGAAGGAGCCGGGCGCTGCACCGGCAGCGGTAAAAAGGCTGACTGGGACCAGAACCCGGTAGTCATCCGTTCCCGATCCATGATTGGAGTCAATCAGCAATTGCGAGGAGGAGAGATCGAAGATGGACGTGAAACCGGCAAACCCGGCATTATAGTCCGCGAGGGTTGCGTCCGCGCCGGAGATGTAGATTTTCAAATCTGTCAGCGTGATCTCGCCGTTGGTGGCGTTGTTGCTTTCGTTAAGGTCGAGTCGGAACTCGATGTAATCGACGCCGCCGACTTTGATTGACTGGATGTCGCTATACTGCAGACTGTGCGTGAACGACGACTTGTCGTCGAGGACATTCCCGTTTTCATCTGTGTTGAATCCTTCCTCGACACCTGTCGCCTGCAAGCGCAGGAAGGAATCATAGTTGCCCGTGCCCGAGCCAATGGTGGTTGCATCGAGAAGAACGCCGAAACCTATGTCGAGACTCATGTCCAATCCTCCGCAGGCACGCCCGCTGTTGGCCGCCCCAGGCGGCTGACTACCCCAAGCCAAAGCGCCGAGATCAGCGCTGAATTCCGTGAGGGAGGAGGTTCGGCGTAGCGTCCGACAAGCCGCAACCGACGGCCCCGACCGGCGAGCAGCAAACGCAAAGGCGGCTCACGACGGCTGGCTGCTCGATGGTAACGGTTAAAGCGGCTATAGATGCCGCGCTGCGTATCCCCTGCCCCAGTAGCGTCGCGACTCGTTGTTGCCGGTCGAGAGACTCTTCACGCCACTCTTATATTAGGGGATTATTAACTCTACCGGAGCGTGCGTCAACTGGCAATTTGATGAAGAGTTAATGACAAAACGCAGACTGATCGTGGCTGCGACCAGACTGCACCGATGATATTGTTTTTCATGATTTGCGCAGACACTTGCGCATCCTCAATCAGACCTAAGTCGTCAGACCTCAGCCGCAATTGCACCAGAATGGTACAACCTTAGGGCATTTTAATCTGGGATTCGATTAGCTGGTTCGCGCGCTGTTCCGGCAATTCAGGATAAGTGGCTTCCTTCCTCAGGCACCCCCTCACACCTTCTTCTTCCCCCGCTTGCCGCCATGCGCTTCCACGGCCTTCTCGACGGCGCGCTTCAGCTCGTCCTTGATCTCGACCGTATCGGCCATCAACGTTTCGACCTTCAGGAAATCGAGCACGCGGTATTTCGAGACCGCGGGGCGAATCAGAATGTCCGGCCGGTGCTGCCTGAGCTTGTTGGCGATGATCGACTGCATCATCAACTGCGTGGCGCCATACATCAGATCGACGGTGGTCGGATGCCTGCGCTCGGCCTCGCTCGGCGCGCCCACCACATCGATGGCGATGATGATGTCGGCGTCCTTCTCGATGAGGTCGAAGGGCACCGGGTTGTAGATGCCGCCGTCAATCAGCACGCGGCCATCGCGCGTCACCGGGCGGAACACCGCCGGAATGGCGGCCGAGGCTGCCAGCGCCGATTGCAGGTCGCCCTCTTCGAACACTGCCAGCTTGTGGCCGAAATAGTCGGTCGCCGTCACCTTGAGCGGGACCTTCAGCTCTTCGAAGGTCGCGGGGATGGCGTCAGGCAGGAAGGCTCTCAGGATGCGTTCGACATTGAACTGGCCGACGCGGATGCCGCCCTGCATGGCCTCCGCGATCGTGCCCGGCCGCGAACGCCACATGCGCGCGGCCACCTCGGCGCGGCTGCCGAGGATCGAGCGGGCATAGCCGTGGATCTCGGCCCCTCGCATGCCCGAGGCCATGCCGGCGCCCATTATGGCACCGATCGACGAGCCGGCGATCGCCACCGGCTCGATGCCAAGTTCGTCGAGAGCCTCGATGATATGGATATGAGCGAGACCACGTGCGCCGCCGCCGCCGAAGGCCACGCCGAAGGTCGGGCTCATCCCTTGCCGCCTCCCGCCAGCGGCGGGCCGATGACCATCACGGCGGGATCGGCCGATAGAAGCTTCTTCGCCGCCGCCTTGACGTCGGCGAGCGTCACCGCGTTGATGAGCGCGGCGCGCCGCTTCATATAGTCGATGCCGAGATTGTCGACCTGCAGCTCGACCAGCGTCGCGGCAATGGAGCTGGAGGAATCCAGATTGTTGATGGCGTAGGCGCCGATCAAGTATTTCTTGATCGCCGCAAGCTCCTCCTCGGTGGGGCCGTTCTCAGCCATGTCCTTCACCACCTGGCGCACGATCGAAAGCGTTTCGGCAGCGCGGTCGGAACGCGTCGCCGTCGTTACGAGCAGCGAGTGGGAATGCTCGTTGTCGACGAGGTCGGAACTGACGCCATAGGCGAGGCCGCGTTTCTCACGCACCTCCGAGAAGAGCCGGGAGGTGAAGGTCGAGCCGCCAAGGATCTCGTTCATCAACACCGTGGCAAAGAAATCCGGATCGCTGCGTTTCACGCCCGGCCAGGCGAGCTGCAGCGAGGTCTGCGGCAAATCGTAGTTCACTTCGAGCTGTTGCCCGAGCTTGGGCGTGACATCCGCGACCGGGGCCAATGCCTGCTTTTCAGGCAAGCCTCCGAATACCTCGTCCAGCTTGTTGCTCAGCGTCGCGGCATCGATGTCGCCGACCACCGCCACACGCAGGCCGTTGCGGGCGAAATTGGCCTTGTGGAAGGCCTTGATGTCATCGGCGGTAATGGTAGTCAGGCTATCCTTCGTTCCCTGGTCGGAGCGCGAATAAGGATGCTCGCCATAGATGGCGCGCAGCCAGCGCTGCTGCGCCACCGTGTTCGGATCGCGCTCGTTGGCGAGGATGCCGGACAGCACCTGGGCCCGGATACGGTCGATCGGCGCCTGGTCGAAGCGCGGCTGGTCGACTGCAAGTTTCAGCAGGTCGAAAGCCTCGTTCTTCTCCTGTGACAGCATGCGCATCGTGCCATAGGTGCCGTCGCGCGCTGCCTGGAAACTCATCTCGGCGCCGGCATCGTCGAGCTTCTGCTGGAAGGCGTCGCTGTCGAGATTGCCGGCGCCTTCGTCGAACAGGCCGGTCATCAGGTTGACAAGCCCCTCCTTGCCGGCCGGATCCTGCGCGCTGCCGCCATCGAAGACGAAGCGGATGGCAATCAGCGGGATAGAATGGTCCTCCACCAGCCAGGCGGTGACGCCCTCCTTCGACTTCACCTCCTGGATGTTCATCTCGGCGCGGGCGGCGAGCGCCGGCAGCAGCAGGAAGAACAGGGCAAAACACAAGGTGGCGAAGGCGCGGTAGAGGCGCCCACCTTCCCCCACAAGGGGAGAAGGCAAGAACGAGCGGCGTAGGCGCACAAGTACCAAGCTCATCGATCAATTCCCCGCCTGTTGTTGCGGCAAGAGATAGCCGGTGGTCGAACGATCGAGCACCAGGTAGCGGGCAGCAACCGCCTTGACCTCATCGGCGGTGACCTTGCGGATCCGGTCCGGCCATTCCTCGACATCCTTGACATTGCCGCCGGTGGCAAGCGTGGAGCCAAACATATTGGCCATGTCGTCCTGCTTGTCGCGGGCAAAGATCATGGAGCGCACATAGCGGGTCTTGGCCCGCTCCAGCTCATCATCGCTCACGCCGTCCTTGACGATGCGGGCGATCTCGGCGTCGACCGCCGCCTCGACATCGGCGAGCTTGGCGTCGCCGCGCGGCGCGCCATAGACGGTGAAGTTGGTGTCGTCGAGCATGGTGCCCTGGAAGTAGGCTGCCGCGTCGGAGGCGATCCCCTGCTTCACGACGAGCTCCTGGTACAGCCGGCTGCGGTTGCCGCCGCCAAGGATCTCGGCCAGTAGGTCGAGCGCCTCCGCCTCGCCGGGCTTGGCCGTGTGATAGGACGGCACGACCCATTGCGTCGAAAAACTCGGCACCGAAACGCGCCCGTCGGTGAGCGTCACTGTCCGCTTGGTGTTCTGCTCCGGTTCGACCGGGCGGATGCGCGGCCGCAGGTCAGGGCCGCGCGCGACCTTGCCGTAGGTACGCTCGGCCATCGCCTTGACGGTATCCGGGTCGACATCGCCCGCGACCACCAGCACCGCGTTGTTCGGCCGGTAGTAATTGTCGTAGAAGGCTTTCGCATCCGGACGGTTCAGTTGCTCCATTTCCTGCATCCAGCCGATCACCGGAATGCGGTAGGGCTGGTTCTGCCAGAGCGTCGCATCGACCTCCTCATCCAGCACCGCCTGCGGATCGCTGTCGATGCGCGAGCGGCGCTCCTCCAGGATCACGTCGCGCTCGGTCTGGATGACATCGTCGGTCAGGATCAGGTTGCGCATGCGATCGGCCTCGAAACCCATCATCTGCTCGAGCGCCGAAGGCGGCACCGTCTCGTGGAAGGCGGTGTAGTCGTAGGAGGTGAAGGCGTTGTTCGAGCCGCCGATCTCGGACACGGCGCGGTCGAACTCACCGGCGGCATGGTTGGCCGTGGCCTTGAACATCAGATGCTCGAAGAAATGCGCAATACCGGATTTGCCGGGCGGCTCGTCGGCGCTGCCGATCTTGTACCAGACCATGTGGGTGACGATCGGCGCGCGGTGGTCCGGGATGACGACCACCTCCATGCCGTTGTCGAGCAGGAAATCCTTGACCTCGCCATCGTCGGCCGCACGGACCGGAGCCGCCGCGAGCGCCAGCGCGCCGACAAGAAGCGCCGTGCGCAGCCCAATCCTCGTTGGTGTCATCGAATTCTCCGGTCCCGGGTGCACGACGATAGGAAAGCTTTGCTGGCGAGGCAAAGCGAATTGTTCGTCATTTTCGAGGCGTGGCTAGAGCAATCTAGTCGGCCTCGATGAAACGGATGACCGTTTCGCCGTAATTGCGTTCGTCCCTTACGGAAAAGCCGGCGCCCGGTTCGAATGGCGCCGAGGCCGCCTCCTCGACGACGCAGAGCGCGCCAGGCACAAGCCAGCCGCCGGTTTTGGCCGAGCGCAGCGCGCGCTCGCCGAGCCCTTTGCCATAGGGCGGATCGGCAAAGATCAGATCAAACGGCGAGATCGTGCCGGCTTCACCGAGATGCGTGGCATCGCGGCGGAAGATCTTGGTGCGGCCGGTGAGCCCGTAGGCTTCGACATTCTCGCGGATCAGGCCGCGCCCTTCCGTCGATTCCTCGATG
The DNA here is from genome assembly GCF_033977265.1 of Mesorhizobium australafricanum. Classification (NCBI taxonomy): domain Bacteria; kingdom Pseudomonadati; phylum Pseudomonadota; class Alphaproteobacteria; order Hyphomicrobiales; family Phyllobacteriaceae; genus Mesorhizobium; species Mesorhizobium australafricanum. The sequence goes on from NZ_JAVIIT010000003.1 coordinate 283,815, forward strand.
AAGACGCAGTAGGAGGCGCCGCGCGACAGCGCCTCCAGCCCGAGCGCGCCTGTGCCGGCGAAGAGGTCGAGCACGCGGCCGCCCTCGAGCTTTTCGGCATAGCGATGCGCCAGGACGTTGAACACCGCCTCACGGGTGCGGTCTGTGGTCGGGCGGATGGCATTGCTTTTCGGCGTCGCCAGCGGACGCCCGCGGAACTCACCGCCGACGATCCGCATCGCCGCCCCTCTTCGGACCGCGCGGCCTGTTGCCGCCATCGCCTTCGGGGCGCTCGCCGCGGGGCTTGCCGAAAGGCTTTGCGCCCGGCTTGCCCTTGCCGCCCGGCTTGTAGGATGCCTTGCGCGCCTTCGCCTCGGCGGCCTTGGCGGCGTCGGCTTCCGCCCTGCCCTTGCCGATCGGCCGCGCGCCCGGCGCCATCCAGACATTGGCCTTGCGCTGGCCCGGCGGCTCAATCGGCCGCTGCTCGCGCTCGGATTTCTTGCCGCCGAACCGGGGCTTGTCGCCAAACCCACCGCGCGGCTTGTCGCCGAAACCGCCGCGATCGGATTTCGGGCCGCGCTCGCCAAACGCCCTGTCCGGCCCAGACGCCCTGTCCGGCCCAAATGCCCTGTCCGGCCCAAATGCCCTGTCCGGCTTTGTCGAAAGCTTGCTCAGCGCCTCGTCGCGACTGCCTTCGCGGCGCTTGCGCGCCTTGATCAGCCCACCCTCGCCGATCGGCCGGCGGTCGCCGTCGCGCGTGAATTTCGGCCTGTCGGCCTCTTCTTCGCGGCGCGGACCGCTGCCGCGCACCGGCTTGTTGGAAAACGGCTTTTGAATCTCGGCATCGAAGTTGGCACCGGATTCCTCGATCAGCCGTTCGCCGAGCTGTTCGCGCAACACGCGGCCCTTGATCTCCAGCACATGGCCCTCGGGGAGATCCTCGAGCTGGAACGGCCCATAAGAGATGCGGATCAGCCGGGTCACATCGAGGCCAAGCGCGCCCAGGATGTTCTTGACCTCGCGGTTCTTGCCTTCGCGCAGCCCGATGGTCAGCCACGCATTGGTGCCCTGCTCGCGGTCCAGCGAGGCTTCGACCGAACCGTAGAAGACGCCGTCGACGGCAATGCCGTCCCGCAGGCCGGCAAGCGCGCTCTCCTCGACCTTGCCGTGGACGCGCACGCGGTAGCGCCGCAGCCAGCCGGTGGCCGGCAGCTCGAGCACGCGCGACAGCCCGCCGTCATTGGTCAGCAGAAGCAGGCCTTCCGTGTTGATGTCGAGCCGGCCGATCGTCATCAAACGCGGCAGATCGGACGGCAGCACGTCGAAGACGGTCTTGCGGCCTTCCGGATCGCGGTTGGTGGTGACGACGCCCGCCGGCTTGTGGAACAGGAAGAGACGCGTGCGCTCGATCGGCGGGATCTCGGTGCCGTCGAGATGGATGACGTCGGAGGCGCTGACGTTGAAGGCCGGCGAGTCCAGCACCTTGCCGTTGACCTTGACGCGGCCGGCCGCGATCAGTTCCTCGGCATCGCGGCGTGAGGCGATGCCGGCGCGCGCCAGCCGCTTGGCTATGCGCTCGCCGCTCTCTGGTTCTGCTTCGCCGGGACGCGGACGGGGCTTGAAGCCGCCCTCCGGCTTTCTTGGGGCGCTGTCGCGCGGCGGTCGATCGCTGAAATCACGCTTCGGCCGGTCGGCGAAGTCGCGTGCCGGGCGGTCGCCGAACTCGCGCTTGGGGCGGTCGAACCGTCGTTCGCCCCGCTCTTCGGCGGCCGCCGGCCGGTCGCCACGCGGTGTGTAAGGCTTGCGGCCCTCACGCTTTTCGAAGGGCTTGCCGTCGCGCGGCGGACCTTTGCGGAACGGCCTGTCACCACGCTCCCCGCCTTCACCCATTTCACGCGGCTTGTAGCCACGCTTGAAGTCGCCGCCCTTGCCGTCGACATCGCGGGCCGGGCGCTCGCCTTCGGCGGCCACCGGCCGGTCTCCGCGCGGTGCGTAAGGCTTGCGACCTTCACGCTTCTCGGAGGGCTTGCCGGCTGGGCGCGGACCTTTACGGAACGGCTTTTCGGCGCGCGCCGCACCCTCGCCCGCCTCGCGTGGCTTGTAGCTGCGCTTGAAGTCGCGGCGTCCGCCGTCGACATCGCGGCGTCCGCCGTCGACATCGCGGCGCTCGCCTTCGGCCGCCTTCGGTCGCTCACGCTTGGCGAACGGCTTCTTGGCGCCGTAGGCTGGCTTGCGGTCACGCTGGCCCGCCGGTTTCGAGCCGCCCTTGCGCGGTCCGCGTGAAGATTTCTTGTCGTCGTCCATTACTTTGCTCGTCTTCACCTGCTACAGCGCCGCGCGCCCTTTCGGACGCCTAGCGCAGGCAGTGTCATCTTGATTTTGCGCATCCAGCGGCGCGGCAAAAACCGATTCCGGTTTTCAGGGTCTCGCGCTAGATAACAGGATCACTCTCGGGTGGCGAGGAGTAATCGGAATGGAAACCGCTTGAAACGACCGGATTTCATGGCCTTGGCGCTGCAAGAGGCCGAGGCGGCCGCCAGCCGCGGCGAAGTGCCGGTCGGCGCGGTGATCGCCAATGGCAACACGGTGATCGCGAAAGCCGGCAATCGCACCCGCGAGCTTGCCGATCCGACGGCGCATGCCGAGATGCTGGCAATCCGCGAGGCCTGCCGGGAACTCGCCAGCGAGCGGCTGACCGGCCACGACCTCTATGTCACGTTGGAGCCCTGCGCGATGTGTGCCGGCGCGATCTCCTTCGCCAGGCTGCGCCGGCTCTATTTCGGCGCAGCCGACGAGAAAGGCGGCGCGGTGGTCAACGGCGCGCGCTTCTTCGCTTCGCCCACCTGTCACCACGCGCCCGACATCTATCCGGGGATCGGCGAGAGCGACGCCGCCCTCATCCTCAAGGATTTCTTTCGCGAGAGACGGGAACCGTAGGCCTGCGCGGCCAGTTCCGGCCTACAGGCCGAGCCAGTCGAACCAGCCGCCCTTCTTGCCTTCCGCCTGCGCCTTGAGGCGGCGCTCCTTCTTGAACTCGTCCTCGCCGAGTTCGTTCTGCGGCGCGGCGGCGGAGGCCTGGCGGTAGGCAAGCGGCGGCTCGCTCAGATATTTGCGAACTGTCGGATCGCCCTGCTTCTGTTCGGCAAGCCGGCGCTGAATCTCGGCTTTGCGGGTAGTGTTGGAATCATCCGGCGACCAGCGCGGCGGGTGGCTGGAACCCGAATCGGCCATCGCTTTCTTCACGGACGCGGGGTCGGTCTGCACGTCCTCGACCGCCTCCGGCTGATAATTCGGATCGTTCTGGTGCGTAGTGGCGTCGGCGCGGATGCGGGCGCGGCGCGCCTCGGGCGATTCGGGCCAATCGGTGCTCGCCGTCTGGATGCTCTGCTGTGGCGGCGGCAGGTTTTCCTTCTGGCCCGGCGCAGGCTTCACCAGATCGGGGCGCGGCTTATAGTCGATTGGATCGCGGCGCTTCGGCGTGATGGCGGCGGCGCCGGAAACGTCGTCGAACAGCTGCGCGGCGGCGGTCTTGTCGGTTCCGTAGGTGGGCGAACTCATGCAGCCGGACAAAGCCATGGCCGATACCACAAGCGGTGCCAGCAGCGCGGCACGCGCAAACATTCTGTCGGTCATGCCAATAAGTCCCACTCTAACAGCCTTTCGGTCGCCACCGGCCAAGGGCACGGTCCCCTTCTTCCCCGCATTTGCGATGGAAATCCGGCGACAATTTGTCTGCCGGAGTGTCGCGTGTTTACCTCAACCACTTATTAAGGGCAACGCACGGGCGGATATGGGCCGCCCGGCGTGGCATTTCTGCACTTATTTGATGGGTGCATGTCTTTATCCCGAAACCGGTTCCCACTTTCGGGAGACATGCACTTATTTGACCGGTGCATGTCGTTAGCCCAAAACCGCTGCGCACTTTTGGGCGACATGCAGTTATTTGAGCGGTGCATGTCGTTAGCCCAAACCGCTGCGCACTTTTGGGCAACATGCGCCTAGAAACGCCCAAGTGCTTTCAGCTCATGCAGCACCGCCGCATCGCGGGCCGAGACATCCGGGAACTCCGGATCCTGGCCGACATCGGCGGTGTAGCGCCAGGAGCGCGCGCATTTGACCAGACCGCGATCCTCGGCCTTTTCCACAACCACCGCCACGCCCTTGACGTCGTCGAGCGTGAAGGCGCCTTCCGGCGCTTTGCCATGCGCGATGACGAGGTCGCTGGTGATCGCCATCTCGGCCATGTCGATATCGGCGATCGCCGCCTCCAGCGCCGCGTCGTCGATGGTGACCACCGGAACGGCTTCCAGCGAAGAGCCGATCAGCTTCTCGGCGCGCGCGATCTCCAGCGCGCCGGTGACGACGCGGCGCACCTGCCTCACCTTGCGCCATTTCTCGGCCAGCGCCTCGTTGCGCCAGTTTTGCGGGATTGCCGGGAACTGATCGAGATGCACCGACACGGCTTCCGGATGGCGGTCGAGCCAGGCTTCCTCGGTGGTGAAGGGCAGCATCGGCGCCAGCCATTTCACCAGGCATTCGAAGAGATGGCGCACCACCTGCACGGCCGCCCTGCGGCGCAGGCTCGACGGACCGTCGCAGTAAAGCGCGTCCTTGCGGATGTCGAAATAGAAGGCCGAGAGCTCGACCACCATGAAATCCAGCAGCGCGCGGGTGATGCGCTTGAACTCGAACGCGTCGTAGCCCTGGCGCACGACTTCGTCGAGCTCGGACAGCCGGTGCAGCATCAGCCGCTCCAGCTCCGGCATCGTCTCCACCGGCACATCCTTGCCATCGTCATGCGCGAGCGTGCCCAGCATCCAGCGGATGGTGTTCCTGAGCTTGCGATAGGCGTCGATATTGGTCTGCAGCACGTTCTTGCCGAGCCGCTGGTCTTCCCAATAATCAGTCGTCACCACCCAGAGCCGCAGGATATCGGCGCCGGACTGCTTGATGACGTCCTGCGGCACGACGGTGTTGCCGAGCGACTTCGACATCTTGCGGCCTTCTTCGTCCATGGTGAAGCCATGGGTGATGACCGCCTCGTAAGGCGCCCTGCCCCTGGTGCCGCAACTTTCGAGCAGCGAGGAATGGAACCAGCCGCGATGCTGGTCCGAGCCCTCGAGATAGACGTCGGCTGGCCATTTGAGGTCCGGACGGTCTTCAAGCGTGAAGACATGCGTGGAGCCGGAATCGAACCAGACGTCCAGGATATCCATCACCTGGTGCCATTTCGAAGCATCGTGATTGCCGAGGAAGCGCTCCTTGGCGCCGGGGGCGAACCAGGCATCGGCGCCCTCCTTCTCGAAGGCATCCATGATGCGCTGGTTGACCGCCTCGTCCTGCAGCACATTGCCGTCCTCGTCGGCGAAGACGGCGATCGGCACGCCCCAGGCGCGCTGGCGCGACAACACCCAGTCGGGGCGCTCCTCGATCATGGCGCGGATGCGGTTCTGGCCGGCAGCAGGCACGAAGCGGGTGTCGTCGATCGCCTTCAGCGCGCGGCTGCGCAAGGTCGTGCCGTCGCCGAGGTCCTTGTCCATATAGACGAACCACTGCGGCGTGTTGCGGAAGATGATCGGCTTCTTCGAGCGCCAGGAGTGCGGATAGCTGTGCTTCAGCCGGCCGCGCGCGAAGAGCGCGTTGCGCTTGATCAATTCCTCGATCACCGCCTGGTTGGCATTGCCCTTCTTGCCGTTGTCGTCGATGACGCGCGCCGGCCCACCCTCGCGGTCCGGACCAAAACCCGGCGCGTCCTTGGTGAAGAAGCCGGCATCGTCGACCGGGAAAGGGATTGCGGTGTCGACGCCACGCTTGAGCAGCTCGGCAACCGCGTCCGTCCAGGCGTCGAAGTCCTCGCGGCCGTGGCTGGGCGCTGTGTGGACGAAGCCGGTGCCGGCATCGTCGGTGACATGCTCGCCGGCGACCATCGGCACCGGGAACTCATAGCCGCCCGCGAGACCCTTGAAAGGATGCGAAAGCGTAAGGCTTGCAAGCTGTTCGGCCGAGACGCTGTGAAGCCTGTTCAACGTGACCTTGGCCTTGGCCGCGGACTCTTCCGCCAGCGCATCGGCAAAGATCAGCTTCTCGCCGGGCTGCGGGCCGAAAGCATTCTCGGCCGCCGTCACCTCATAGAGGCCATAGACGACGCGCGGCGAATAGCTGACGGCGCGGTTGCCGGGGATGGTCCAGGGCGTGGTGGTCCAGATGACGACATGCGCCTCGACCAGGTCGAGCGCTGTCCCATCCAGCGCCGGCGCGGCGTCGGCGACCGGCTGGGCGAGGCTCGCGACCGGAAACTTCACCCAGATCGTATCGCTCTCATAGTCCTGGTATTCGACCTCGGCCTCGGCGAGCGCGGTGCGCTCGACCACGCTCCACATCACCGGCTTCGAGCCGCGATAGAGCTGGCCTGACATGGCGAATTTCAACAGCTCGCCGGCGATGCGCGACTCGGCGTGGTATGCCATGGTCGTGTAGGGATTGTCGAAATCGCCGATGACGCCGAGGCGCTGGAACTCGTCGCCCTGAACCTTGATCCAGTGGGCCGCGAAGTCGCGGCATTCCTTGCGGAACTCGTTGACCGGCACCTCGTCCTTGTTCTTGCCCTTGGCGCGGTACTGCTCCTCGATCTTCCATTCGATCGGCAGGCCGTGGCAGTCCCAGCCCGGCACGTAATTGGCGTCGTAGCCGCGCATCTGAAAGGAGCGGTTGATGACGTCCTTGAGGATCTTGTTCAGCGCATGGCCGATATGGATGTTGCCGTTGGCATAGGGCGGGCCGTCATGCAGCACGAATTTCTCGCGGCCGGCGGCCTCCTCGCGCAGCTTCCTGTAGAGGTCCATGTCCTGCCAGCGCTTGACCAGGCCCGGCTCCTTCTCGGGCAGGCCGGCGCGCATCGGGAAATCCGTCTGGGGCAAATAAAGCGTTTTGGAATAGTCGATCGTCTCGGACGTAGCTGTATCGGTCATTGATCTGCCATCTCAGGGTGCCCGACGGCGAAAAGCCCGGGCGTTGAAGTCTTTGCTTTCACGCATATCGTTTTCCCGAAACCGGTGCCACTTTGGGCAATATGCGTTGATGTTCTGGAACAGGCGCGAGGGGCGCGCGCGAAAACTCCCGGCGGCTCCGGCGGCGCTCAGGCCGCCCGGAACACCGGGCCCGTAATTCGTATCGCGATCGAAAAAAGGCGCGAAAAGCTCGTCATGGCGTGGCTTTTAGCGGATGGCGCGGCAGGAATAAAGCACGGATTTCAAGGCGTGGGGCCGCTTTCGCGGCCTACATCGTGAAATTGAAGCGGTATGTGGTCGACACACCGAACATCCACTGGTCGCGATCGCCGCGTTCCTTGACCAGGCTGGAATCGGCAGCCGGCCCCATCAGGCGCGAATATTCGGTGAAGACGCTTGCCGTCATCGGCTCGGTCACCTTCCAGGTGATCGCGCCGCCGAGGCCCGTCGACTTCACACCGCCGCCCGGATGGTACTCGCTCAAGCCCGAAGCCGCCGCTTCCTTGGCATTGACGCCGTAATAGGCGTCGAAATAGTCGGACGAGGCGAAGGACACGCGCGGGCCACCGGAAATGCGCACCGTGGGCGTGATGTCATAGAAGGCGTCCGCGGCGATGTCGGCGACGAAACCGTTATGGGAGCGGATGCCGTGCCTGAGCTCGGCGCGCGCCCTGAGCCAATCCAGCGGATAGAATTCGAAGAAGCCGCCCGCCTCGCCGCCGAAGCGCACCGGGTCGAGGCCCTTCAGCTCATCCTTGCTTTCACGATGGAACAGGAACTTGCCGGTGAGGCCGGCGCGCACGGAACCGTCATCGATCAGCGCCAGCGAGATGTTGTCGTTGCGCGAGGTGAAGCGCGCCTCGGGGCCGACCTTGCCGAGCGAGATGATCGGCTGGGCGCTGAACATGTATTTCTTGCCGCCCTCGAAATTCGGCGCGACGAGGCCGGTGGCGCCGAGCGTCAGGTACCAGTCGCCGGATATCCAGCTGCCTTCGCCCGCCTGGGCGACAGGCGCGGTGCACAGACCTACGGCGACGGCCAGCGGAATCTTCCCGACAATACGCATCGTCACCCCTTACGCGAAACACGCCGGCAACTCCATCTGCCGCCACCCAAGCCATGCCGCGCGTTCGGTAAAATTTGACTTAAAGTCGTAACATCGGAACCGACAGGCGAACTAACCGACGCGCCGATTGCGGCGCGACCTCTCGATCAGATCGCAGGCAGTTTCCAGTCCACCGGTCAGCGGCGTTGACGAGCCATAGGCCAGGGCCGCCTGATGCCATTCGGCGCGGATCGCCGGGTTGCCGGCTTTCAGGACTGCCTGCCGCCAGATTTCGGGATCGTCGCGACTGGCCACAACCAGTCCCGCCCCGCTGGCTTCGACATATTTTGCATATCCGCAAGCGGCCGACGCAATGACCGGCAGGCCATTTGCGAGGGCCTCCAGGATCACCGTGCCCGTATTTTCCAGGCGAGCCGGATGCAGCATGAAATCGCTCGCAACCACAATCGCCGGGATGTCCTCCTGGATACCCAGGAGGATGACCCGTTCCGACATGCCGGACTTGGCAATCAGGGCGCGAAGTCGGGTTTCCTCCTCGCTGTTCTTTCGAAGACCGGCCACCAGCCAATGGATGTTCGAGAATGGCTGAAGAGCCTTTACCGCCCGGTCGAGACCCTTCACCTTCATTCTGTTGGCGATGGTCAAGGCAATGACGGCTTCGCGGGGAAGCCCGAAACGATCGCGGATTTCATTGCGATCGCCGGCCAGCAGCTCCGGTCTGCGGCGTTTCGGATCGAGCGTCGGTCCGACAACATGGATGCGCGATTCTTCCGTTCGCCAGAAATCGCGGTAAAGCGCCGCCTGGTGTTCGCTGAGCGCGATGATCTGCACGGCGTGGCCAGGAGCAAAGATCATCGATTCCAGCTTTTGCTGGCGAATGAAGCGGGGCGAAAACGGCCGCCACCATCCAAGCTTCGAGGCAAAATAAGGCGGGTCGCCGGCATAATAGATATCCAGGCCCGCCATCTTGTTGAAACCTACCACGCAGTCGAAGTCTCGCCTGGCCGTCAGCAGGGTCTTTCCCAGCGCATATTCGGTGCCCGGATTGGAGATAACGCGCGCCGGTTGGACTTTTATTGTCGCCGAGCTCTCGACATGACCGACCTGGCGTGTCGTCAGGATTGTGACGGAATGGCCGCGCCTGACCAGTCGGTCGCTGATATTGAGACAATCCCTTTGCAGACCTCCGTTCATAAAGAGGGCAGAGATCGCGCAGCAGATTCTCATCGCATTTTCCGGAGCGCCGCCTTACCCCCCAAGTCAGGTCGGACGGAGAGAGTTCCGGGTGCGCCCCAGACTTCCCAATCCAAACAAACACAGCCGGGCGCTCAAATGTTGGTCGTGTTGAAAAAAACGAATATGCTGTATATAGCCGGTTATCAAGAGACTTGAATGCTGTTGCATTCGAGTTCTTCGAAAAAGGCCAGCCGGAGCGCTCTGATGAAAATTCCACGGGTCGATGGCGGCTGCCGAGCCGGGCTGGACTGAAAGCCGCCCTACCCGTGCCAAAGGCCCTGCGCGAATACGACTGGCGGCAATGGCTGAGGCTGCAGCCGCCGATTCATGCCATCAAGACTGCCCGTTACCGCAAGATCGACCGGAGGTTCCTGGGCCAGCCGGTCAGGGATGGCGACATCCCGGATATCCGCGATGCCGCCCGGGGTCGCGATGTCCTGCTTACCGTTGCGTTCGGCGATGCCCAGTGCCTGGATCTGCAGTTGCGGCTGACCGGAGGCCTTGTTCGCCACGATCTCCACATCGTGGCCGACAACAGCGTCGGCGAAGCTTCCGCACGCGAGAACAGGCAGGCATGCGCGGCCCGAGGCGCCGCCTATGTCAGGCTGCCGGCCAATCCCTGGACCGTAAAAAACCCGAGCCGGTCCCACGGCGCGGCGCTCAACTGGATGTGGCACAATGTTCTGAAGCCCGCCGCGCCGGCCGCGTTCGGATTTCTGGACCAGGATCTCTTTCCGACGCAGCCATGCGATCCCTTCGAACCTCTTGAAGACGTGGCGTTTTACGGCGACCTCCGCCGGGCGGGTGCGCGCTGGTATTTGTGGGCGGGCTATTGTTTCTTTCGATTCGACGCCGTCGGCCGCAAGCCTCTCGATTTCGGGCTCGACTGGTTCGCCGGCCTCGATACCGGGGGAGCCAACTGGGAGGTGCTGTATCGGGATATGGACCCGAACGCGGTGCCGCAACGGCCGATTACCGCATTCGCGGCCTTGCCCGGAATTGGACTCAGGCAGGCCTATTGCGAATGGCGGGGAAGCTGGCTTCATGAGGTCGGCCTCGATGGCGACCTCTCGTTGAAGGCGAAAAAGCGCGAGGCGGTTCTACGCTTGCTCGAGCCCGCCCTTCAGGCCTCCCTCAAGTCGGTGCGACAATGAGATTGACAGTCGACACAATGATCGAACTCTGGGATGGAACTTTGGATCCAGGCCGCAACCGCCCCGTGCCCAAATCGGATTCAACGGTCGTTCGGTCACGCCCGATTATCGCAAGGAAGTTCTATTGCCGACAGTAAGTGTGATCATTCCGGTGAGAGACGGCGCGCAGTATATCGGCGAAGCCCTGCAAAGCATCCTGGACCAGGATCTGGCCGATATCGAAGTCATCGTCGTCGACGATGGCTCTTCGGACGATAGCGCCGCGATCGCGACGTCGCTCGGCGACCGCGATGGCCGCGTCAAAATTGTCGCCAATCGCGGCAAGGGGATCGTCGACGCGCTCAACTTGGGGATTTCCCTCGCGCGGGCCCCCCTCGTGGCGCGCATGGATTGCGACGATGTCTCGCTGCCCGACAGATTGCGCCTGCAGGTGGCGTGTTTCGACGCGGATGCCGACTTGCAGTTGCTCGGTACGGCGGGATTGCAGATCGACCGGGCCGGAAAGCCGTTGAGGCCGATGGACGTTCCCATCGGCAACGAACAGTTGCGAGATGCGCTTGCCAGATACAATCCCATGCTTCATCCGACAGTGATGTTCCGGACCGAGGCCGTCCGGCGCGTGGGAGGCTACCGTCGCGCATTCACCTATGCCGAGGACTATGATCTGTGGCTGCGGCTTTCCGAGACAGGAAAACTGGCCAACATGGATGCGCGACTGGTCAAATTGCGCTCGCACCCTGGGCAGGTATCGCGCATGAAGGAGGATCAGCAAAAGGCGGCCGCGGCACTGGCCAGACAGTCGGCGCTGTTGCGTCGCTCCTGCGCCGAGCCGTTCGACGCAAACGGCCAACCCGCGCAGGCCATCGGAGCCTTTCTGGCATGGCGCGCCGCCACCGGGGTCGCTGTCTCCGGCCTGGAAAGACGCGACATCGAATTGCTGTTGCGGACCGCGGGCATACCCTTGGCCATCACCTGCAAGCTGCTGTTGCTCGCGGCTGTCGGCGGCCCCTCCTTCAAGGCGCTGGCGCTCGGACCCCGACTGGCCTGGCGCAGGATGATCGCGCGCCCTGCAAAAATGCGGCCGAACTGATGCGGCGGCTTGTCGTCGATCTCACGAGCATGGCGCGCTGGCTCGGCCCTCCGGTCGGCCTGGTCCGCGTCCAGCGGCATTACGGCGCGGCGGCGGCCGCACTCAAGGCCTCCGAGGTGGCGTTCACGGTGTTCGACCCGACCGAGCGGATCCTCCGGCAGGTTTCACCGCAAATGGCGGCGGAATTCATCGCCGGCGACATTTCGTGCGACATGAGTTTTTATCCGGACCCGGCACGCATCAAGATGCGGTTTTACGATCGCGGGCCGAACTGGACGCGGCAGTCGCTGATGGCGGTCATAAAAGCGCGCCGGATCCTGATAACGGAAATCGGCGCGTTCGCCCGGCGCAATCCCGGCAGCAGTATTGTTCCCTTGCTTGAGCGGATCGAAAACCGGCTGATGAAGCCAAACGAGCGACGGCTGGTCGCTCGCGACGACGGTTCACGCGTTCGGATCGTGCCGCTGCGGACGGTGGCCGGCAACAAATACGACCTGGCGCCCGGCGACCATCTGCTTTTGATGAACAATGACTGGGCGCACACCGATATCGAGGTCATTTCGCGCGAGTGCCGCTCGGCCGGCGCAAAACTGATCGTGCTGCTGAACGACATCATCCCGATCCAGTTTCCCGATTGGTACAAGCCGCATGACGTCAGGAGATTCACGGACTATGTGAATTTGGCGATCAGACTGGCGGACCGCTTCATCCTGACGTCGAAGCGTGTCACCGCTGATGTCGAGGAGTATGCCGCCAGGCTCGGCATCCACCTGCCGGAGTTGAAACATGTCCCGCTCGGCTGCGACAGTGCCCGCAAATCGAAGGCGGACGGCCGTCTGCCGGACGGACTTGAGACGGGTCGCTATATCCTGTTCGTTTCCACCATCGAACCGCGCAAGAACCATTCGCTGCTTATGGACGTCTGGCGGCGCCTCGTCCTGGACGGAACGGTCGCGTATGGCGGCATGAAGCTGGTTTTCGTCGGACGCAGCGGCTGGATGGTCGACAACGTGCTGGCGAAGCTTCACAGCCATCCCGACTACGGCAAGAGCCTTATCCATCTCGACAATGTCGACGATGGGACGTTGTCCCTCCTCTACCGGAACAGCGCGTTCTGCGCGTACCCGTCGCTCTATGAGGGATATGGGCTGCCGCCCGTCGAGGCGCTGGCATATGGAAAGGCCCTGATCGCCTCGACCGGCGGAGCCATCGCCGAAGTGGTCGGTCCGTTCGGACTCTGCCTTGATCCACTCGACGTCGAAGGATGGGTAGACGCCATGCGACGGTGGATCGCCTCGCCCGAGGCCCGCGCGTCATATGAGGCGAAGGCCGGCGAATTCGTGGCGCGAAGCTGGGAGCAGGCTGGCCGGGAGACGCTGGAGGCGGCGCTTGCGCCATTCGCCGGCGAAGTCCAGCCGTCGGGAGAATGACCGCCTTCACAGTTGCCGGGACAAGCGGCTTGCCTACCCGGTATTCCGGATCCGGCTCAAGGTTTCGTTGACGACATAGCGCCCGATCTCACTCCGACGCTTGAAGGAAAGCGCTTGCTCTCGCGCCGCCCGCCCGATGGCTATCAAGTCGTCGCGATTCTCGAGCGCGGCCAGGACCGTCCGAGCCAGCGCGCCTTTTTCAGGTACGTAGTAGAGGCACTCGCTGCCATGCCGCATCGGCCTGTAGGGCCGGATGGAAGGCGCGTTGATGACCGGCACGGAGGCCATTGCCGCGGCTTCGTGGTGACGGAAACAGTCCCATCCGTAGCCCTCCGGCGACCAGACCAGATAGGCCGCGGCGCAACGCCGGAAAAACTCCTGACGGTCAATGCGTTGCTCGGGAATATCGACCTTGACGCCGGCAACCGCGAGTTCGCGCAGTTCGGCAAGTCCCCTTTCGCGTTCGGGCATGCCGTGGACGTTGCCTGCGAAGAACACATCGCTCGTCTTCTCGGGCCTCGCCATGCTTTGCGCGAATGCCTCCCCGTCTGGCGACATGCCGAGCGAGATCGGCAGGATCTTCTCCATCATCGCGCGCAGGGGCTTGTTCGAGCGTAGGCTTCGACCGGCAAAGCCGTCGCCGCCATTCAGAAGCTTCCACTCGTCCGACGGCAGCTCGCGCTTGAAGTACAGAGTGCACCTTGCAAGCAGATAGCGATCGGCCGCGGCGATGCGCGAATGATCCTCCATATCGACAACGGCGATAGGCACATCGAGGCGACGGCGAAACAATTGCTGGGCGAAGATCGAGGAGATGGACGGTCTCTCGGAGAAGATCCGTCGCGAAAAGAGAAGGCGTGAGAGCGCATCGAAGCGCCGCCGGACGTTAGGCTCGCAAACGATCAGATCGTATTTTTCATTTCCGATAGCCCTGAGCAACGCCAGCAATCCGGCGAATTCAGGCGCCGTGCTGTTTTGATATGGACCGGTATCGAACCTGTCCACTCCGACGCCGGAGAAATAGCCGCTCAGATATGGGGTACGCCCGACTTCGAGGATTCTCATGGTCTTCGCGACGATTGCTCGCCCGGCAGGCACCGGGTCATGGACCGCTACCACAGTGACGATCGCGGTGGAAGGTCGTGGACGCCAGCCCCCAGGGTTCGACCCTGTTGCTGGACGGACAATGCCATTCAGTTTAGCTTCCTTTCGCCGCGCAACCGGTGGTGAATTTCGAGGGAGATGAAACCATGACTTTGCCAAGCGACGCTCTCAAGGACGCGATTGGCCAGACGCGGGACAAATGGGGTTGGTTCGTGGCGCTCGGCGTGTTGCTGCTGATCTTCGGCGGCATCGCTTTCGGCAATCTGTTCATCGCCACCGTCGCTTCGGTCTATGTCGTCGGCTGGCTGATGCTGATGGCAGGCATCATCGAGATCATCCATGCCTTCGGGGTCAAGACCTGGGGACGGTTCTTCTACTGGCTGCTGAGCGGCCTGCTCTACGCCGTCGCCGGCTTTTTCGCCTTCGACAACCCGTTGCTGGCCTCGGCGGTGCTGACGCTGCTATTGGCCGTCGCGCTCGTCGCTTCAGGGCTTCTGCGGTCCTGGGTGGCCTTCCATCACCGGCCGCATCAAGGCTGGGGATGGCTGCTCGCGGCCGGCATCATCACCATTTTGCTCGGCCTGATGATCGCGATGGGCTGGCCGGTGAACAGCCTTTGGGTGCTGGGCATGTTTCTGGCGATCGACCTGGTGTTCCAAGGCTGGAGCTTCATCGCCATCGGGCTGGCGTTGAAGCGGTAGAAGCAACAGGACGATCTAAAGCGCGTCGCGCTGAACCGGACTCAGGCGACGCGCTTTAAGTCTTTGTTTTGATGCATGTCGTTGTCCCAGAACCGCTGCACACTTCTGGGCGACATGCATTAGAACGCGATTTCGGCGTCCAGCTGCGAGAGCGGGCGCACGCGCTTGAGCAGCGCCCTCGCCTCGGTCTCGTCCTTTTTCATCTGCGCCACCAGGGCGTCGAGGCCGTCGAATTTGAGCTCCGGGCGCAGGAAGCCGAAGAACGACACCTCGCAGGTCTCGCCATAGAGATCGCCGGAAAAATCGAAAACGTAAGTCTCGAGCAGCGGCGCGCCATTGGCGTCGACGGTCGGGCGGCGGCCGAAGCTGGCGACGCCATCGTGAAACGTGCCGTCGGCGCGGCGGAAGCGGACGGCATAGATCCCTTCCTTCAAGGCTGCTTCCGGCGAAAGCCGCATATTGGCGGTGGGGAAACCGAGCGTGCGCCCAAGCTGCTGGCCGCCGATCACTTCGGCCTCGATGGTGAAGCGGTAGCCGAGCAGGCCGGCGGCCTCCTGCACCTTGCCCTCGGCCAGCAGTCCCCGGATGCGGCTCGACGAGACCACCTCGGCGCCTTCATCTCGGAAGGCGTCGACCAGCGTCACGCCGAAGCCGTGCCGTTCACCCGCCGCCATCAGAAAAGCCGGACCGCCTTGACGGTCCTTGCCGAAATGAAAGTCGAAACCGGTGACGGTGTGGTGGATACCGAGATTCTTCTCCAGCACATCGGTCACGAAAGCCTCGGCGGAGAGCGAGGCGAAATCGCGCGTGAACGGTTGTTCGACCAGAGCGGCAAAGCCAAGCCCGGCGAGCAGCCGCGCCTTCATCGGCGGCGGCGTCAGCACGAAGAGCGGCACCTCCGGGCGGAACACCTTGCGCGGGTGCGGTTCGAAAGTGAGCACCAAGGCGGGCACGCCGTCGCGCCGGGCTTCAGCCAGCGCGCGCTCCAGCACGGACTGGTGGCCGCGATGGACGCCGTCAAAATTGCCGATCGCCACGACGCCGCCGCGCAGATGCGCGGGCAGCGGCGCGACCGCGGAAAGACGTTCGAAGGCTTGCGTCATGTCGAGGCGCCCGTCATGGTCAGACTACCAACCTATTGCAGACGCGGGATGACGGCGACCGGCCGGTAGCCGTGCTTTTCGAGAAAGCCCGCCAGCCGCGCGGGATCGTCGCCATGCTCACGCGCGTGGATGCCGCCCGAGACATAGAGCACGTCAAAGCCGTTGTCGGCCGCGCCCTTGACATCGGTCATCATGCCGTCGCCGATGGCGAGAACCTCTGAGCGCTCGACGGCGCGACCGAGCAATCCGGCGACCTCCTTCATGGCGACATCATAGATCGGCGCGAAAGGCTTGCCGGCAATCAGCGTGCGGCCGCCCAGTTGTGCGTAATCTCGCGCGAGCGCGCCGGCGCACCAGATGATGCGCTCGCCGCGCTCGACCAGGATATCCGGATTGGCACAGATGAACGGCAGGTTGCGCGCACGCAGCCGCCGCAGCAGCTCGGCATAGTAGGCGGGCTTCTCCACCTCGTCGTCATAGAGCCCCGTGCAGACGATGCCAGCGGCCTCGAATTCCTCGACGAGATCGACGTCGAGCCCGTCATAGAGTGTGAAATCGCGGTCGGGGCCGATATGGAAGATCTTCCTCGGGCCATCGGCGATCAGGTCGCGTGTCACGTCGCCGGAGGTAACGACCCGGTCACAGGCATCGGCGGGAACGCCGATGACCTTCATCTGGGCAACGACGTCGGCGCTGCGACGCGGCGAATTGGTGATCAGCACGACAGGCACATCGGACGCGCGCGCCCGGGCGAGAGCGGCGGCGGCGGCCGGAAAATGCCATTCGCCATTGTGCACGACGCCCCATACGTCGCACAGGATGGCGGCGTAGCGCCCCGCAAGATCGTCGAGCGAAGCGATGATGTCAGGCGAATCCGCCATGCCGTGTCCCTGATTTTGATCTCTGGCAAGGCCGCGGCAGCGGGTCCGCAACGGCCGGTCCCGCATAACCGAAGCCTTTCATCCTGTCACGAGCTTTCCCGATCCCCGCACCGAGCCGTGATATCGCCCACCCGGAAGCACAGGGTTAATGCGCCGTCAAAAACGCGGTGCGTTCTTGATTGTTTCGCGCAAGCTGAAATTTAACGATTTACGACCATCGTAGCAGGTGACTACGACCATCGTCGTATATCAACATGGGTCCTTGGCGGGGGTAAGTGCAATGATCCGCGATTTTTTTCACGATAGGCGGGGAAACTACGCCTTGATGACGGTCATCACGATGATACCGTTGATGGGCGCCGTGGCGCTGGCGGTCGACTATACCGAGCTGGTGCGGGAGCGGCAGCAGACGCTGAACGCACTGGATGCCGCCGGCATCGCGACGGCGCAGCAAATCGTCGCCGGCGCCAACGATACCGATGCCAAAGCCTATGCCAAGACATTCTTCGAGGCCAATCTCAGGCACGTTCTGCCTGCGAACACGACGCTGACCGTCACCTTGCCGAACAACAATGCGGGTGGCGGCGCGCTGGTTCTCGAGGCCGCTGTGACGTACCGGCCCTATTTCCTGCCGGCCGCGGTCGCGCTGCTTGGCGGAACCCCGGGCCAGACGAACATCGGCTTCTCGGCCAGATCTGAAGTCCGCCTCAAGAACACGTTGGAAGTGTCGCTGGTGCTCGATAATTCGGGCTCGATGACACAGCTCGGCAAAAACACAAGCAAGGTGAGATTCGACCTTCTGAAGAGCGCCGCCAAGCAGCTTGTCGACCAGTTGTCCGGCCAGGCGCAGCTGATGAAACAGATTTCCGAGCCGGTCCAGTTCAGCCTCGTGCCCTTCGCCGCCTCGGTCAATGTCGGCCCGTCCAACGCCGGTGCAAGCTGGATGGACACGACAGGCGTCTCGCCCCTCGACCAGGAGAACCTCGACTGGTCGACGCTCAACTCGGTCAACTCCCCTAACCAATATGCCGTGAAATCCGGCAACAACTATTACGCGAGAGGCTCGGCGTGGGATCCGGCTCAGTTGAATAACGGGCTTACGCGCTTCTCGATCTATAAGTGGATGAAGCGCATTGCGTCGTGCACCAAGGATTCGAATGACGTTTGTACGTCCAACATAGTCTACGGCCCGATCGCGCGTTGGGGAGGCTGCGTCGAATCGCGCCCCTATCCGTACAACATACAGGATACGGCGGCCTCGACGTCGACGCCGGCGACGCTGTTCGTGCCGATGTTCGCGCCTGACGAAACCGACAATATCGACAGCTATTCCCACTCGTCAAACAACAACTGGCACGCCGACATGACGCCAAACGGCGCCAGCAACCCGGAGCGTCAGAAATATATGCCGAAGTATTTCAATGCCGGCGTCGGCACTAAGGTGACGCCGGCCTACGGCATGAATGAGGGGCCAAACACAAGCTGCAGCACGACCGCGATCACGCCGCTGACCGATGTTTCGACCACGGCCGGCGCGACGGCGGTGAAAACGGCGATCGACGCGATGGTCGCCGTCGGCGCCACCAATGTACCGGAAGCCATGGCCTGGGGCTGGCGCACGCTTTCCAGCACCGCGCCCTTCACCGAGGGACGCCCGGAAACGCAAAAAGGCAACGACAAGGTGCTGATCGTGCTGACCGACGGCGCCAATACTTACTATACACCCGAGCGGGTCTGGGCCCAGCCTTATTCCAGCACCAATTATAAGGCCGGGGCCAATGACTTTGCCGGCAACAAGGCGACCTATTCTTCTCTGGGCTATCTGGCCTATGACACTCAGAAGATGCCGTTCAACAGCCCATACAGCTATGGCCGCCCGTTCCTCGGCACCAGCAGCAATGTCAGCAAGACGGACTATTCGAACGCCAACTACACCAAGGCGATGAACGAGCACTTCGCCACGCTGTGCAACAATGCCAAGGCCGCCAACGTCATCGTCATGACCATCGCGCTCGACCTCGATTCCAGCAACACCGCCGAGGCAGCGCAGATGGCAGCCTTGAAGACCTGCTCGTCGGACTCGCGTTTCCGCAAGGATCCGACCGACCCCAGCAAGCCCAAGAAACTGTTCTGGAACTCGACCGGCGACTCGCTATCTAAAGACTTCCAAGAGATCGGCAACGAACTGTCGAATCTGCGCATCGTCAGTTGATCCGAAAGAGGAGCCGCTTACCTGAGATGCGCAGATTCCGGCATCAATTCTGCCGTGACCGCCGCGGCAACTATGCCCTCGTGACGGCATCAGATAGCGATGCGCACTAGCCAATCCAGATCGAGTTGTGCTCGCAGGTGCGGCTGAAGAACACGCTGGAAGTGACGCTTTCGGACAATTTCAAGGAAAATCGCCAACGAGCTGTCGAACCTGCGGGTGGTGGGGTAGGCACATAGACGGATGCTGGCGCAACAAGAAGTGAAAAGGCAGGACTAGGGGGTGGTTTTCAGATAGTATCCTCTCTTCCCTATCGTGTGAGGATGCTGAGATGTTGGCCGACCTCGCGAAACTGATCGAGCAGGATCATTTAGCCGTTGATGCCTTCGTCAAGGGCGATCCCGAGCCTTTGAAAAGTCTCTATTCACAACGCGATGACGTCGTCATCGCCAATCCATTCGGCCCACCGGCCAAAGGATGGCGGAAAGCTGCCGAAACGATGGACCGTGCCGCTACCAATTACCGGGACGGCGAGGTTATCGGCTTTGAGCGCATTTCCGAGTACGCAACCATGGATTTGGGTTACATCATTGAGATCGAGCGGGTCCGATCCAAGGTCGGCGGCAGCGACAAACTGGTGCCGATAGCACTTCGAACCACGACTATATTTCGGCGGGAAGACGGCGCCTGGAAGATCGTCCTTCGTCATGCCGATCCTATCGTCTCGCCTCGTCCGGCGGCCTCGGTTGTCGGTGAATAGAAGGCTACGCCTGGAGACGACATCCTCCGTTTGCAGTTGCGCAGCGCAGCGACGTCCCTATGGACGTGGCCAAGGAAGCAGGCCGAGACCGCCCCACCACCTGCGGACATCCGCCCGCTCTGGCGCAAAGGCCGGCGCCGGCAAGCCCTTGCGCGCGTTCGCGGCACAAGGCACAAGTCGGATGCTCGCCGGCATCGGACCGTCCGTGCCGCAGGCGCTGGAGATCAAGCCGTGCCCGACGCCGCCAACCATCTGACCTTCGCGCTGATCTGCCTTGGCATGGTGCTTACACCCGGGCCGAACATGATCTACCTGATCTCGCGCTCGCTGTCGCAAGGGCCGAGGGCCGGGCTGATCTCGTTGGGCGGCGTGGCGCTGGGCTTCCTGTTCTATGTGGTGTCGGCAGCCTTCGGCATCACGGCGCTCATCTTCGCCGTGCCTTATGCCTACGATGCACTGCGCTTCGCCGGCGCGATCTATCTCTTGTGGCTGGCCTGGCAGGCGCTCAAGCCCGGCGGACGCTCGCCGTTCCAGGTGCGCGCGTTGCCACGGGACAGGCCGCGCAAGCTTTTCGTGATGGGGCTGATGACCAACCTGCTCAATCCGAAGGTAGCCGTGCTCTATCTCTCGCTGCTGCCGCAGTTCATCAATCCGGCCAAGGGCCATGTTCTGTCGCAGCTTCTGGTGCTCGGCGTGACGCAGATCTCGATCAGCCTCACCGTCAACGCCATCATCGCGGTGACCGCCGGCTCGATCGCCACCTTCCTCGCCGGACGGCCGTTCTGGCTGGTTGTCCAGCGCTGGATGATGGGCACTGTGCTGACGGCGCTGGCGCTGAAGATGGCGACCGAAGCGCAGCGCTAGGATGAATTGATGTTCAGGTCAGGCCGGCCTGACCTGAATCTCAACGCACCCTGGAGGCGAGCCCTTCACAGTTTTACTTACATCGGACGGCGTACGGGCCGGACCTGCTCAGGTTCGACCACCTTGCGATAAAGATGCCAGGTCGCGTGGCCGAGGATCGGCATGACGACGGCAAGCCCGGCAAACAGCGGGATCGAGCCGACCACCAGCAATACCGCGACGGTCAGGCCCCAGAGCGCCATCGTCAAAGGGTTGGCCATTACCGCGCGGGCCGAGGTTTCGATCGCCGAGACGGCGCCGACATCGCGGTCGAGCAGAAGCGGGAAGGCGACGACCGTGGTGGCCAAAACGACAACGGCGAAAACGAAGCCGACGGCGTTGCCGACGAGGATCAGCGTCCAGCCTTTGCCGGTCGTCAGCACGTCGCGCACAAAGGCGCCGACCGAAGCGGGCGGCTCGACGCCGAACAGGCTGGTGTAGAGCGACTGCGCGGTGAACAGCCAGAGCAGGAACAACGCGAAGAGCAGGATGCCGATGACCGCGATCGACGGCAGCGCCGGCGAATGGCGAACATCCAGCGCATGCCGCCAGTCGGTGTTCATGCCGAGCTCGCGCCGGCGGCTGATCTCATAGAGGCCGATGGCAGCGAACGGACCGATGAGCGCGAAACCGGACATCAGCGGATAGACGAGCTGTATGGCGTTCGAACCCGAGGTCCACCGCGTCAGGATCAGGCCGACGATCGGGTAGACCAGGCACAGGAACACATAATGCGAGGGCTTGGCCCAGAAATCCTCGGCGCCGAGCTTCAGCGCATCCCAAAGATCCGAGGTGGAGATACGGCGCACCGTGGGCTGTGTATGCATCCCGTGCGCGTCCGTCATGACATGAAAACCGGCCATAACCGTCCTCCGTTTGCCAGTGCATGAGCCCGAAAACCGAACGGTTCTCGCAAAGCAATCATGCGCCAGATCAAAACTGGTCGGTCACCGCCTGTGGATGGCCGCCCGTGGCTTCCACTTCAAGAACGAGCGCATCATAACCGATCTTCCGGGAAAAGTCGCCGCATCACGCGATTTTCATCGGCTGCCCGGCAAAAGCCATGATCGCCGGTATCAGGGGGCCGGATGAGTATCCACATCACAGCCCTCCCCGACCTGAACCGTCGCACGCTGCTCAAGGCCGCCGGCCTTGCAGCGCTTGCCGGCATCGCCGCTTGCAGCACCGTTACGGTGCCGGCCGGAGAAGGCGCCGGCGCTTCTTCATCCGCGACGGCGACGCTTGGCGGCATTCGCGCCTCGGCCGGGCTGCAGGCGCTGGCTCCCGACACGCAGCTCGAACAGGCGGCGCTGCAGCAGGCCGGCTATATGGCGTCGCGCGAGCGCATGAGCCACACTACCGGCTGGGGCAAGGATTTCGCCTCGCGCATGAAGGACAATGGCGTGCGCGGCGCTGCCGCCGAAAACATCGCCGAGGGCCGCTTCGACCTCGAGAAACTGTTCGACATCTGGATGCATTCGGCCGGCCACCGCCGCAACATGCTCGATCCGGATTTCAGCCGCTTCGGGCTGGCCTATATGCGCGACGGCCGCGATCCTGCCTTGCGCTACTGGGCGCTGGTGCTCGGCAGGTAATCACGACTTTCATCATGACCGACCGGCCGCTTCATCAATCCATATGAGCCGCCGGCGCGCCGCCCGCCGGCGCGGCCTTCGGTTTGCGCAGCAGGATCACGAACGGGATCGCGACCAGCGTCATCACCATCAGGATTTTGAAGTCGTTGATGTAGGAGATCATCATCGACTGGACGTTCACTGCGCGGTCGACCTGCGACAGCGCCGCGGGGTTTCCGCCAGCGGCCGCCCGAGACGCGGCCCACAGATTCGGGTTGTACGGGTTGATGAAGGCCGACAGCTCGGTGTGATTGATCTGGGTGTTGCGCACCATCAGCGCCGCAACCACCGACACGCCGATCGATGAGCCGAGATTGCGCACCAGGCTGAACAGCGAGGTGGCGTCGGTGCGGTAGCGCGCGTCGAGCGTGGCGAAGGCGACCGTCGACAGCGGCACGAACACCATGCCCATGCCGAGGCCCTGGACGACACCCGAGGAGATGATCAGCCAATTGTCCATCTGCGGCGTGAAGCTCGCCATTGTGTAGAGCGACTGCGCGGTGAGCAGGAAGCCGATGGCGACGAGGATCCGCGCATCGATCTTGTGCATGATGCGACCGACCACCAGCATCGAGATCATCGTGCCGATGCCGCGCGGCCCCAGCACGACGCCGATGGTGACGGTCGGATAGCCGAAGATGTTGGCCAGCATCGGCGGCAAGAGCGACATCGAGGCCAGGATCAGCACGCCCATGACGAAGATGAAACCCAGGCCTGTCACGAAATTGCGGTCGAGGAATATCTTTGGATCGATGAAGGGATGCTCGGCCGTCACCGTGTGGATGATGAACACCCAAAAGCCGGTGATCGACAAAGCGAGCTCGATCCAGATCTCGGCCGAGTTGAACCAGTCCACCTCGCCGCCGCGGTCGAGCAGAAGCTGCAGCGCGCCGACGCCGAGTGAGAGCATGGCGAAGCCGAAGAAGTCGAAGCCGCGCACGCGCTTGGCGATGACCGGCAGATAGGCGGCCATGCCGAGGAAGGCGAGGATGCCGACCGGCAGGTTGATGAAGAACACCCAGCGCCAGTTGAAGTTTTCCGTCAGCCAGCCGCCGAGCGTCGGCCCCAGGATCGGCCCGAGCATGATGCCGGCGCCCCAGATCGCCATTGCCTGGCCGTGGCGCTCCCTCGGGTTGATGTCGAGCAGGAAGGTCTGCGACAGCGGCACGATGGCCGCGCCGAACACCCCCTGCAGCAGGCGGAACAGCACTATCGTCTCGAGGCTCCAGGCGAGGCCGCAGAGCATGGAGAAGATGGTGAAACCCACGACCGAGGCGAGGAACAGTTCCTTGCGGCCGAGCCGGTCGGCGAGCCAGCCGGTGACCGGCGTCATGATCGCCGCGGCAACGATATACGACGTCAGCACCCAGTTGATGTTGTCGGGCGAAGCGCCCAGGTCGCCGGTCATGGTCGGCAGCGCGACATTGGCGATCGTGGTGTCGAGCGCCTGCATGATCGTCGCCAGCATTAGCGCGACCGTGATCAGTCCGCGATGCGGCACTTCCTTGAAGGGTTCGGGCGTGCTCATGATGCTGAACTTCCAGCAGGTAACAAAAACGTGCAGACTAGAGCATGATGCCGAAGAGTGTGACGCGGTTTTCGGACGACATCATGCTCTATCTCTTTGATCTAGAGGCGGATTCAGATTTCCGGTCGACCAGACCTGACATCATCCGGCTCTAGGTTTCCGGGCGGCAAGCCCTTCCGTTGAGAGACCTTCATCGCGGTGGGACGCGACTGTCGATGTGGGGGTTACATCGGCCGAAAGTCTCTGTTGGAGCGGATGCCTGCCGCCCGGAAATCTGAGGACCGAAGGGTCCGCGCCAAGGTTTCAGCTTTCGAACAAGCCGCCATGCGACCTGTCTTTGCTGATCCTCGCACTCCTCCCATCAGACCAATCGTTACTGCGTGTGCTCCCCCGCC
The DNA here is from genome assembly GCF_033977265.1 of Mesorhizobium australafricanum. NCBI lineage: Bacteria > Pseudomonadati > Pseudomonadota > Alphaproteobacteria > Hyphomicrobiales > Phyllobacteriaceae > Mesorhizobium > Mesorhizobium australafricanum. The sequence continues at coordinate 307,995 of NZ_JAVIIT010000003.1, forward strand.
GTGGCGTGGCCGAAGATCGACGGCAGGCCGCGGGCTACGCCGGTGTCGACGGTGACAGTGGCGCTCATGCCGGCGCGCAGCGCCATCTTGGCGTCGGGATCGGTCAGCTCGAGGCGCACGGGAATGCGCTGCGTGACCTTGACCCAGTTGCCGGTGGCGTTTTGCGCGGGCAGCAGCGAGAACTCCGCGCCCGTGCCGGCGCCGATAGCCTTGACGGTCGCCTCGAATGTGCGGCCCGGATAGGTGTCGACGACGATCTCGGCCTTCTGGCCCGGCTTCATGTTGGTGAGCTGGGTCTCCTTGAAATTGGCGTCGATCCAGGTGTCGCCGCTCTCGACCAGCGCGAACAGCGGCGTGCCGACGGAGACGTACTGGCCGACCTTGAAGGAGGCGGCCTGGTAGATGACGCCGTCAGCCGGCGCCTTGACCGTTGCCTGCGCCAGATCGTAGGCAGCCTTGTCGCGCGCGGCGAGCGCCGACATCACGGTCGGATGCCTATCGGTCTCGATGTCCGGGTTGCCGCCGAGCGCTGCCTTGGCGCTGACGATGCCCTGCTCGGCGACCGCAAGCTGCTGCTTGGCCTTGTCGAGGTCGTTGCGGGCTTGATCGAGCGATGACTTGGCGTTGATGCCTTTCTGCGCGAGATCGGCGGCGCGGCCATATTGCGACTGCGCATAATCGACTTCGCTGCCGGCGGACTTTTCCTGCGCCGTCGCCTGGCTGTAGGCGGCGCGCAGCTGCTCGACATTGAGGCGCGCCGCGGCGACCGCCGCATCGGCCTGGGCGAGCGCGATCTTGTAAGGCTCGGGATCTATGACGAAGAGAAGGTCGCCCTGCTTGACCAGCTGGTTGTCGGCGATGCCGACCTGGACGATACGGCCGGCACTATCGGAGGCGACCGAAATCCTGGCCTGCTGCAGGTTGGCATTCTCGGTTTCCTGATAGCGGCCACCGGTCACCCAGACATAGGAGCCGCCGGCAAGCAGGGCCAGCGGCAGCGCGACCATCAACAGGAAGCGGCCGAGGCGGCGCTTCTTCTTCGGCGCGGCCGGAGCGGGCCGCGGCTCGGGCGCCACCGCAACCGGAGCGGCCGCCGGCTGGGCCGGAGCTTCGGCGACCGGCTGCGCCGACGCATTCAGCTTGGTGACGTTGTCGTCTTCTCGCTTGGCTGCCGCGCTCATGCTGCTGCCCCTTCTGTATTCTTGATCTTTTCCATCGACGACGTCTCGCCGTCCGTCAGATTCTGCACGATGGTGTCGAGCACCCGGATCAGGACGCGGCGTTCTTCCGCCGACACGCCGGCCAGCGATTCCTCATAGACCTCGCCAGCCAGGCTCTTGACCTCGGCATAGGCCGCGTTTGCCTTCTCGGTCGGGAAGATCATGCGCACCCGCCGGTCGGTCGCGTCCGGACGGCGTTCGATCCAGCCGCCCTCCTCCATGCGGTCGACAAGGCGCGAAACGCTGATCGGCTCGATTTCGAGGAGTTCGGCAAGCCGCGCCTGCGCGACGCCGGCTTCCTTGGCGACGCGGACGAGCAGCCGCCATTGCGCCGAGGAAAGACCCAATCCACTAGCGCGCGCCTCGAAGCGCTTGCGCATCAGGCGCTGCACGTCGTGGATCAAAAATCCCAATCTGTCGGTGCCATCCGAAACCATGAGCGATACATATAATAAGCGTGCTTATTATTCAAGTGGATGCTTGGCGCCAGAAGCCGGCAAATCGACATATCAGGCAATCCGATGCATTCATGGTTAGCAGCCGGTGAAGACGCGGCCGTGTCGAACGGGGATTTGTACCCGATGCGCAATTTCGATCAAACTGGCTGTCGGTGCGGTGGCTAGTGTCGCCCCGCCAAATGCGAGGAGCCATGAACCCGACCGAGAAAGCGCTGTGGTTTGTCGAAAGCCATCTGCCGGACGCCATCAGCCTCGACGATGTCGCGGCAAGCAGCGGCGTCTCACGCTTCCATGTGACGCGTGCCTTCGGTGCGGCCACGGGGCGTTCGGTCATGGGCTATATGCGGGCGCGCCGCTTGAGCGAGGCAGCGCGCAAGCTGGCCGGCGGCGCACGCGACATTCTCGCGGTCGCGCTCGATGCCGGCTATGGCTCGCATGAGGCTTTCACGCGGGCTTTTCGCGATGAGTTCGGCACCACGCCGGAGCTGGTGCGCGCGCAGGGCTCGACCCAGACCCTCGATCTCGTGGAGCCTATTCTGATGGACAGTTCACTTCTCACCACGCTCGAGCCGCCGCGCTTCGAGACCAGCCGGGCCTTCCTCATCGCCGGTTTTGGCGAGCGCTATAGCTGCGAGTCCAGCGCCGGCATCCCGATGCAGTGGCAGCGCTTCGCCCCCTATATCGGCAACATTCCCGGCGAGGTGCCCGGCGTGTTTTACGGCGTCTGCCTCAATGGCGACGATGCCGGCAATTTCGACTATGTCGTCGGCGTCGAGGTGACGGATTTCTCCGACCTGCCCAGGGATTTCTACCGGGTGCGGGTGCCGGCGCAGAAATATGCGGTGTTCTCGCACCGCGATCATATCTCGACCATCCGCCGCACCATCAACACGATCTGGAACAGCTGGCTGCCTACTTCCGGCCACGAGATCGCCGACGCGCCGGAATTCGAGCGCTACGGACCCGAATTCGATGCGCGTACCGGCTATGGCGGGCTGGAGATCTGGCTGCCGGTGAAGGGGTGAGACGGCTCTTCCTTCTGTCCCCGTGTGGGAGAAGGAAGAGCCGAAGGCGACGGATGAGGGGGGTTCCAGGGAACGCCGGCGTCTCACTCCGCTGGAACACCCCTCATCCGTCTCGGCGCTGCGCGCCGATCCACCTTCTCCCACAGGGGGAGAAGGAAAAAAGTTAAAGCTCCAGGTTCCAGGTCTGGCCGACCAAGTCCTTGCCGAAGGAATGATGGCGTTCCTCGTCGACCAGCCTGAAGCCCGCGGCCTGGTAGATGCGGCGGGCCGAGCCCAGTATGTCGTTGGTCCAAAGCGTCAGCGTTCGGTAACCCTTGGCACGCGCGAAGGTGATGCATTCGTCGACCAGCCGCCGGCCGATGCCCAGGCCACGCGCCGAGGGCTCGACATAGAGGAGCCTGAGCTTGGCCACCTTGGGCGACTTGCGCACGACGAAGACCGAGCCGACCACCTCGCCTTCGCGTTCGGCGATCCAGCTGCGCTCCCATTGCGGGACGAAATTCTTGACGAACTCGCCGAGGATCTCGGCGACCAGCGCCTCGTAGGTTTCGTCCCAACCATAGTCCTGGGCATAGAGCATGCCCTGGCGGCGCGTGACCCAACCGATGTCGCCAACCTGCAGCGGCCGCAGGATGTAGGGCATCTTGGGCTCGGGCCTGTCGCCGAGCAGGTCCTGCACGGTGCGCATGGCCTTGACCAACCGCTCCTGATCGACGGGCGCCAGACGATCGAGCAGCGCGCGCACCTGGTCGTGCGAATCCTGGTTGAGCGGTGCGAAGGCTTCCCTGCCCGCCGACGTGAGCGCGATCGAGGCGCGGCGCGCGTCCGCCTCGGTGGCTTCGCGCTCGACAAGGCCGCGCTCCTCGAATTTCTTCAAGAGACGGCTGACATAGCCGGGGTCGAGACCGAGGTCGCGCACCAGATCGCTGGCGACGAGCCCGTCGCGATGGGCAAGCTCGTACAGCACCCGCGCCTCGGTCAGCGAAAAGGTGCTTTTCAGCCAGCCTTCGTCGAGCACGCCGATCTGGCGGGTGTAGAAGCGGTTGAAGGCACGCACCGTGTCGATGCGCTCCTTGCCGGGATGGTCGTGGATGGTCATGGGAAGTCCTCCTGTCTTAGACAGGATCAATTATTTAGTTGACTGAGTCAATAAACTGTTCGGGGCATGCCCTCACGATCTCGCGAGCCGGCCTCTCGACAGTTGCGCCGGGCATGGCAAGATAGCCGTGGAGACGTGCGATGGAAAACATTCGACCCATTAATAGCGACGCCGAGTACGACTGGGCGATTGCTGAGATTGCCCGCTATTTCGATCATGAACCAGTTGCTGGCAGCTCTGAGGCCAACCGCTTTGACGTTCTAGCCACCCTGATCGAGGCCTACGAAACCAAGCATTATCCGATTGGGGCTGAGTAGCCTCACCCCATCGGCAGAGCCGGCCAGAATTCTGCGATGCGACCGGCCGAAAAAACCGCAATCGAGCCGAAATGCTGCAACACGGCCTCACTCTGGGTCGGCCGCAGGAAAGCGTAGTCTCCCGGCGCCACTTCCGCCCCGGCCGGCAGTCCCATGAATTGCTGGTTGGACGACAGGCCGATCAGGCCGTTCGGCTTCATGCCTTCGGGAAACACCGGCTCGGCCATCCACTTGCCGCCATAGAGGTAGCAGCCCTTGCGCGGGAAGAGGCCGAGCGCCTGTAGCATGCGGGAAACCGCCGATGGACCGGGCAGCGCGGGATCGAGCGCCTTGAGGATCGGCGTGGCGATGAAGGCCGCCGGCTGGAAGCCGTTTAGGCCGGGTGTTTCGAAATCCTTGGGCAGCATGAAGGCCGAGCCGATCGACACTTCGTTGGCCACCCCGCCACCATGCAGCAGCGCCGTCTTCGAGCCGCCGATGTTCAAGGTGCGGCGCTGGTCCGGGTCGAGGGCAGCGACAAACTCCGTGGCCTTGGCCGAGGCGTGCTTCAGTGCTTTTTCCGCGCCGCCGAACAGGCCCGGTATCTCCGGCGCATGCGCCTCATAGGCCATGATGCCTTCGCAGTGCAGGCGCTCCGGTATCGTCAGCGCCTTGATCTCCCCAGGACTGGAAAAACCGCCGCGATGCAAGCCGACATCGACCTCGAAAGCGAAGCGCAATTCGGTGTCGAGCGCGGCAGCGAGCCCGCCATATTCGGCCAGCCGTTCCGGCGTGTCGATCAGCCAGCAGACGCGCGACCACCAGCCTGCGCCGCCCCTGGTCAGCGCGGCCTTGGCTGCGCCAACAGGCATCGGTTTGCCGTAGAGAAGGTTGCCTTCGGGAAAAGCGTCAAGCACGGCCTGCGTCACCGGCGGGTGGAAGGTCATGAAGCGGCTGGTGCCAAGCCCCTTGGCGATGTGCGAAAGCAGCGGCACGCAAGGCAGCGACTTGTCGACCAGCCGCACGGCGAGGCCCGGCGCGAGCCTGTCCTTGACCAGCGTAATGTTGCCGTCCAGCCGGTCGCGGTCGAGCACAAGGCAGGGCCGGAAAATGTCGGCGGCTTTCAGCGCCTGCGACAGCGCGGCGAAATAGGCGCTCATTGTTCGATGCCGAACAGGCCGGCCATGTAGGGCGACACGAAACGGTTTTGCGGATCGATGTCGCGGCGCACCGCCATCGCGTCGTCCCAGCGCGGATAGAGCTTTTTGAAATCCGCCGCTTTCAGGCTGTGCATCTTGCCCCAATGCGGCCGGCCGCCGTATTTGCGGAAGATCGGCTCGGCGGCGCGCATGAAGGGCAGCGGATCATTCGCCGCATCGTGGTGGATGGCGATCGAGCAGGTCAGCCTTTTGTGGAAGGGCGAAAGCCAGAATTCGTCAGGCGCCACCGAGCGCACCTCCATCGGGAAATAAACTTCCGGAAAGTGCTTTTCCGTCAGCGCGATGATCTCGGCCAAGGCGTTGGGACCTTCCTCGTAAGGCAGGTGGTATTCCATCTCGTTGAATTTGGTGCGACGGTCGCTGGCGTAGACATTGAGCCAGTCCTGAACATAATCCTCGGACGGCACCTTCTTCACCGCGCCCCTGATCAGCGCGCGGCGCAACGACGGCAGCCAGCGCAAGACAGTGCGCAGCTTGCGCAGCGTCGCCAGCCCCTCCTCGTCGTCATCCGTAGGCCGCGGCGTGGGTGCCGCGTCGCTGAAGTCGCTGGCGATGAACTGGGCGTAGCCGGAGAACGGGATGTAATAGAACTCGGCCGAGCGGTGCGCGGCCATCATCGTCTCGAAGTTTTGCAGCATGTCGGCGATTGGCAGCACCCATTTGCGACGGCGCAGCCGGTAGGTCGCGATGTTGTTCATCGTCACTTCGGTGAGCATGCCGAAGCTGCCCAGCGCGACACCGGTGGCATGGATCATGTCCAGGTCGCCCGCCCGGCTGAACTCGCGCAGCTTTCCCCTCCCGTCGACGATCTGCAGCGCCTCGAGCTGCGTGTGATAGGCGCCGAGAGTCGGGCCGGAGCCGTGCGTTGCGGTGCCCAGCGCACCGCCGATCGCCTGACGGTCGATGTCGCCCATATTGGGCAGGCCCTGGCCGATGTCCTGCAGGATGTGCATGAGGGCGCCCAGCCGCGTGCCTGCCCTCACCCGCGCCCGGTTAGTCGCTGCGTCATGCGAGACCAGCCCCTCGATCTTTTCCAGCGAGACGATGGTGCCGTCGGACTGCACCAGCGGCGTGAAGGAATGGCCGGCACCTGCGACGCGAAGCGGACCGGGCGCCGAGCGCACCAATTCGGCCAGTTCGCCGGCGTCGGCGGGTGTCGCGATCAATTTCGGGGAAGCCGTGACGAAGCCCGACCAGTTGCTCCAGGCGTTTGCCATCCTAATCCTCCCGCTCAGGCCTTGCCGCGGCGGCGGGCGACCAGCACGAAGACGCCGAGCAAAAGCACGCTGGCCAAGGCGGTCGCGGCGGCAAATTCGGGCACGGGCCGGAAGTTCGCCCCGTCGATCAAAAGCGATGCGGCAATCGGGCCGATTGCGAGGCCGAAGAGTTGGGCGGCCGGCACCAGCAATACGGCCGTGCGCGTCTCGTCGGCGGTGATGGCGAGGCGGATCTGGTAAGGCACGATGAAGAGCAGGATGAAGCCCATCACCAGCGCGACTGCCCAGAACACCGAAAGACCCGGGCCGGAGGCAAGCAGGACCGAGCTGATCGCCGCGATGATGCCGATGATTGTGATGGCAAAACGATAGTCGATGCGCGCCTCGAAGACGGTCGCGGTCATGGCGCCGATCACCTGCGCGGCAAGGCTTGCCGAAACCATCAGGCCGACCGTGCGGCCGTCAATGCCGAACTGCGCCCCGATGGGCTCGAGAAAAGCCCAGACGGCGCCGAAGAACATGAAATAGCAGAAGATCGACAGCAGCGCGGTGATCGCCGGCACGGTCGCCACATTGGCAAACTGCTCTTCCTTGGGCAGGTCGGCATAGTCGTCCGGCACGGTCCAGGCGACGACCAGCGAAAGCAGGCAGACGATACCGAGCGCGATGAAGCCGCCGGCCGAGCCGGCCGCAGGCACCGCATAGAGCGCGAGGATCAGCGCCAGCGCGCATTGCGCCAAGGTCTGCAGCGTGACGAAATAGCCGCCAATGCGCTCGGCCCGGCGCGAGCGGGCGATCAATTCGGTGGCGACGGCGACCAGCCCGCCCTCAGCAAGGCCGGCCAGTGTGCGGGCGCCGATCAGCGTGTTGGCGGTGCCGGCATAAGCGGTCCAGAAATTGGCGAGCGCGAGCAGGACGAGCAGCGCCGTGCTTTTCCAGCGCATCTTCCTGGCAGGGAGCAGCATCGCCACTACGCCCGAGCCGATCGCAATGGCGATCATCTCGGCGGTGGCGACCAGCGCGAGTTCGTCGCCGGTGACATGGCCCTCCGTGTAGAGCGCGCCGAGCAGCACAGGCTGCAAGCCGAGGATGAGCAGTCCGACCGAGCCGATCCACAGTGCCGAGGCCAGTTGCAGGCCGGTCGGATTGCCGACAAGCCAATCGCCATTGTCCGCTTGCGCGGCATGCGTTGCAGTCACGAGGTGCTCTCCCTTGCAGCTCGATCGAAAAACTGACAGGTTGTCAGCATTTCACGAAACTGATACTTGATCATGTTTCTTGTCAACCGCGAATTCGTAAGCTCCACGAGATTTGGCGCATGACGCAGACTAGGCGAAGGGCGACGGAACCGCGGCGCAGGCCGAAGCAGGAGCGCAGCCGCGAGCGCATCGACGCGATCCTCGCCACGACCATGCGCCTGATCGGCGAAAAGGGCATCGACGCGGTGACGATGAAGGAAGTGGGCGCGCTGGCCGGCGGGCCGATCGCCACCGTCTATCATTACTTCCCGAGCAAGTCGGCGATTTTGGCGATGCTCTACGAGCGGTTTTCCGAGGAAAGCCGGACGCGCTTCGGCGCGATCATCGCCGAGATTCACGGGCTGGGCGACGTGACCGCGGCCGCCGATCGCCTGCTCGACGACTATTATGCCCGCGTCGCGGCGGACCCGGCCATCCAGGACCTGCAAAATGCCATCCAGGCCGACAAGGCGCTGCAGCATCTCGACATCGCCGAGACGAGGCATCAGGCCAAGATGTTATGCGACCACGTCGCGCCGATGCTAAAGCTTGAGCAGCGCGAGGCGTTCGGGCGCGTCGTGTTCCTGATCTTCCAGCTTGCCGGCGGCGTAGTGCGGCTGGCGCTGACGCAGGACAAGGAAGAAGGCCGGCGCACAATCGAGGACTATCGCTCGATCATCCACACGCAGTTGCGGTTGTTTTTGTAGGTTTCGGTGACGCCGCCTAGACCGCGAAAGTCGCGTTCCTTCACACCCCCCTCTGCCCTGCCGGGCATCTCCCCCGCAACGGGGGAGATCAGATGTCGCGCCGGCTTTCGCTAATCCCTACGCCGCAGAATTGGCTAGCAGTCGTAGCTGCCAATCTCCCCCCTTGCGGGGGAGATGCCCGGCAGGACAGAGAGGGGTGCTGTCCCGCCAGCGAAGATAACTTAGGACAGATCCAGCTTCGGCCCCAGAATCTTCACCAGCCAGTCGACGAACACCCTCACCCTTGGCGACAATTGTCGGCTGGGCGGATAGAGCACCGAGATCGGCGTCGGTGTCGGCGGATTGTCGGGAAGCACCTCGACCAGCCGGCCCGCTTCAATATCGACGGCGAAGCGGCGGCGCGGTGCCTGGTAGAGGCCGAAACCCTGGCGCACCAGCGTGGCGGCGGTGTCGGAATTGGAAACCGTGACACGCGACGAAAGCACGATCTCGCGGATCTTGCCGTCGACGGTGAATTCCAGCGGCATCACCTGCCCGGTGCGCGACGAGACGAAGCCGATCATCATGTGCCCGGCAAGTTCGTCCAGCGAGCGCGGCAGGCCATGGCGCTCGATATAATCCGAACTTGCCAGCGTCGCCTCGCGCGCCATGCCGATACGGCGCGCGATCATATCGCTGTCGGGGAGCGTTCCGGCGCGCACCACGCAATCGACGCCCTCGCGCACCAGATCGACGAAGCGGTCGCCCTCGCCGATATGCAAGCTGAGCGCGGGATAGCGGGCGAGCAGCGCCGGCAGTTCCGGGATGACGAAGGTGCGGGCCATGTTGCCATTGATGTCGATGCTCAGCCGACCGCGCACCTCATGCGCCCCGAACCCGCCCTCGGCGTCCTCGATGTCGGCAAGAATGGCAATGCAGCGCTGGTAATAGGCTTCGCCGTCAAGCGTCGTGGTGACGTGGCGCGTGGTGCGGCGAAGCAGTTGCACGCCGAGCCGCTCCTCCAGTTGCTTGATCGCGGCGGTGGCGCTGGAGCGCGGCAGACCGAGATCGGCGGCGGCCGCGGTGAAGCTGCGTCGTTCCACGACGCGGGTGAAGAGCCGCATGCTGTCAAATCGGTCCATCATTTATTGTTCGCACAGGCTGAATAGTCTTGGCAATCCGTGGCCGATTATATCGCGCACACAGGCGAGTATATGCATCTCCATCTACACAGAAGGAGATTTCGCCATGACCACCCGTCCCATCGCCCTCATCACCGGCGGCAGCCGCGGCCTCGGTCGCAACACCGCGCTCCACCTCGCCCGCCGGGGTGTCGACGTCATCGTCACCTATCGTTCGCGCGCCGATGAAGCGAAGTCGGCGATTGCCGAGATCGAGGCCGCCGGCGGCCGCGCCGCAGCACTTGAACTCGACACCGGCGCCGTCGCCACCTTCCCGGCCTTCGTCGCGGCGCTGAAGAAGACGCTCAACGAGACCTGGCAGCGCGACCGCTTCGACTATCTCGTCAACAATGCCGGCACCGGCCTGCGCAAGATGATCGGCGAGACGACGGAAGAGGAATTCGACACGCTGATGAACACCCATCTCAAGGGCGTGTTCTTCCTCACCCAGGCGCTGCTGCCGCTGATCAACGACGGCGGCCGCATCGTCAACATCTCGAGCGGCCTCGCCCGCTTTGCCGCGCCCGGATCGTCGGCCTATGCGATGATGAAGGGCGGCATCGAAGTGTTCACGCGCTACCTCGCCAAGGAGCTCGGGGCGCGCGGCATCACCGCCAACACCGTGGCGCCGGGCGCCATCGCCACCGACTTCAACGGCGGCCATGTGCGCGACGATGCCGAGATAAACCGCATGGTGGCCGGCGTCACCGCGCTCGGCCGCGCCGGCGTCGCCGACGATATCGGCCCGATGATCGCCTCGCTGCTCTCCGACGACAATCGCTGGGTCAACGCCCAGCGCATCGAAGTGTCGGGCGGCATGAACATCTGAGCGGGTGTGATCCCGCTTAGGTCACCTGGCGGATCAGCCCTTCGAAGCCGTCGGCAAGATTGGCGTTGCCGGCGGCGAGGAAGGCAGACAGGTTGCGGACGCGGCCGGGCGTCTTGTTGGCGTCAAGCAACACGGCCCTGCCTTCATGCATGACGAAATCAAATTTGCCGTAGTCGAAGCCAAGCTCGCGCCGCAGCGCTCGGAGCTCGTCGGGAACCGGAACCGGCTCTCGGCGGATCGTATCTTCGCCTTTGACCAGGTTTTGCGGCGAGACATGCCGGGTACAACGCTCGCGTTCTCCACAGAACAGCCAGAAGCGGGCGCCAAAGCCATCCGGCTCGGGCTCGGGAACGAACTTTTCCACCACGAGATCCTTGCGGTCGAACACCGCCGCGGGAACATCCGCAAGCGAGCTATGGATGCGGTAACGATCGAGCAGCTTGGCATCGGGAAATGGCTCCGGCCTGCCGGCGCGCCGCGATCGCCGGTTGAGCGTCTGCTCTCGCGTTCCCAGATTGTTGAGGCTGCTCTTGACGATGACAGGGCCTTGCCAGCCGTGGTCCCTGTCGATCACCGCGCCGCTCACGCGTCGCTTCGAGATGTCGGCGGCGCCGATGTTGAGGCAGAAGGGATAGGTGCGCGCGTATTCGACATATTCAGGGGGCGTCACGGTCGCGTCGACATGCAGTACCGCGACATCCGCCTCCGGCTTGGCCGAAGTGCCCGCAAGAATGCGCACGGAATGTCCCCGGCGTTTCAACTCCTCCAGGAGATCGAAGAGCATGTAGGGGCTGTCGAGGCGCAGCAACGGCCCGCGACGGCGTTCAAACCCGTCAAACTCATGCGTGATAACCGCGATACGTGCCATCCGCCCCCCGCTTGGTTTCTTAAGCGTCCTCGATTATGCGTTCGAATACAATTTCGTACGGGCGGAGCTGTGGATGACGGAACACTGGAATGCAATTCGCAAGCACTGGCAGTTGCTCGGCTCGCCGCTGCGGCCGCCGGCGGAGGTGGTCGAGACCTACGAAAATGAGCTCGACCTATCGCAATCGCGCGTCGTTCTGCTCGGCGTGACACCGGAACTCGCCGGGCTTGGCGCCACGATGACGGCGGTAGACGAGTCCGCCGACATGATTGCCGGCATCTGGCCGGGCGACACCGATACGCGCAAGGCGGTTCGGGGCGACTGGTTCGACCTGCCGTTTCCTGGCGCGAGTGTCGATGCGCTGATAGGCGATGGATGTCTCTCGGTCATCGGCGGAGCCGATGCAAGACGAGCGCTTTTTTCGGCGATCGCGCGCGTCCTCACTGCCGACGGCCGCGCCGGCATCAGGCTTTACGCCTCTCCCGAAACACGCGACGACCCGAAGGATGTCCGCGCCCTGGCATTGAGCGGCGGCGTCTCGACCTTCCACGAGCTCAAATGGCGCGTCGCCATGACCGCAACCGGCGGCGCGCCCGACTACATCATACCGGTAACGGGAATCCTCGAGCAATTCGATGCGCTGTTCCCCGACCGCGATGAGCTTTCGGCACGTACCGGATGGGAAACGCCGGTCATCGGCACCATCGATGTCTACCGCAACTCGTCGGCCATCTACAGCTTCGCGCCGGCGGCGGCTATCGTCGAAGAGGCCGAAGCGTATTTCGGCGATGTCGGCATTGTCTCGACCGGTATGTACGGGCTCGCCGAGCGCTGCCCTCTGCTGACGCTGCGGTCGCCGAGGCGCCGGGACTAACGGGCAAGATTGCTCGACCGTGCCTGGCGCCAGCCAGCGTATTTCCGCCTGCCGTCCCGCACGAGTAAAATTTCGCGCGATTGCCCCTTCCCGCGCGCCTTGACTCTCGCAAGTCACCGGCCTATCTCAGCGCCACGTTAGCACTCGCCATTGGTGAGTGCTAACCATGTCCGGCATCGCCGGATGGAGGAACAGTTCTCACCGTTCTCATTCGAGGAAGAAAAAATGGCAAAGTCGAAGTTCCGCCCGCTTCATGACCGCGTGGTCGTTCGCCGGGTTGAATCCGAATCCAAGACCGCCGGCGGGATCATCATCCCCGATACGGCGAAGGAGAAGCCGCAGGAAGGCGAGATCATCGCCGTCGGCTCCGGCGCTCGCGACGAAAACGGCAAGCTCGTCCCGCTGGACGTCAAGGCCGGCGACCGCATCCTGTTCGGCAAGTGGTCGGGCACTGAAGTCAAGCTCAATGGCGAAGACCTTCTGATCATGAAGGAATCCGACATCATGGGCATCATCGGCTGAATTTCGGCCTCTCCATCAACTGAATTTTCGGGCTCTTCCCGAGCCCCTGTCAGGAGCTAACAATGGCTGCAAAAGACGTAAAATTCTCCCGCGATGCCCGTGAGCGCATGCTGCGCGGCGTCAACATCCTCGCCGACGCGGTGAAGGTCACCCTCGGCCCCAAGGGCCGCAACGTCGTCATCGACAAGTCGTTCGGCGCCCCGCGCATCACCAAGGACGGCGTCACCGTCGCCAAGGAGATCGAGCTTGAAGACAAGTTCGAGAACATGGGCGCGCAGATGGTCCGCGAAGTCGCTTCGAAGACCAACGACATCGCCGGCGACGGCACCACGACTGCTACAGTTCTCGCGCAGGCGATCGTGCAGGAAGGCAACAAGGCTGTTGCCGCCGGCATGAACCCGATGGACCTCAAGCGCGGCATCGACCTCGCCGTCAGCGAAGTCGTCGCCGCTCTCGGCAAGGCCGCCAAGAAGATCAAGACCTCCGAGGAAGTCGCCCAGGTCGGCACCATCTCGGCCAATGGCGACGAGTCGGTCGGCAAGATGATCGCGGAAGCGATGCAGAAGGTCGGCAACGAAGGCGTCATCACCGTCGAGGAAGCCAAGACCGCCGAGACCGAGCTGGAAGTCGTCGAAGGCATGCAGTTCGACCGCGGCTACCTCTCGCCCTACTTCGTCACCAACGCCGACAAGATGGTCGCCGATCTGGAAGACGCCTACATCCTGCTGCACGAGAAGAAGCTCTCCAACCTGCAGGCCATGCTGCCGGTCCTGGAAGCCGTCGTTCAGACCTCGAAGCCGCTGCTCATCATCTCGGAAGACGTCGAAGGCGAGGCTCTGGCCACGCTGGTCGTCAACAAGCTGCGCGGTGGCCTGAAGATCGCCGCTGTCAAGGCTCCGGGCTTCGGTGACCGCCGCAAGGCCATGCTGGAAGACATCGCCATCCTGACCGGTGGCCAGGTCATCTCGGAAGACCTCGGCATCAAGCTCGAGAATGTCGGCCTCAACATGCTCGGCCGCGCCAAGAAGGTGTCGATCTCGAAGGAGAACACCACCATCGTCGACGGCGCCGGCAAGAAGGCCGAGATCCAGGGCCGCGTCGCCCAGATCAAGCAGCAGATCGAGGAGACCACCTCGGACTACGACAAGGAGAAGCTGCAGGAACGTCTGGCGAAGCTCGCCGGCGGCGTTGCGGTGATCCGCGTCGGCGGTGCGACCGAAGTGGAAGTGAAGGAAAAGAAGGACCGCGTTGACGACGCTCTGAACGCGACCCGCGCGGCCGTGGAAGAAGGCATCGTCGCCGGCGGTGGCGTTGCGCTCCTGCGCGCTTCGGCCAACGTCAAGGCCACCGGCGTCAACTCCGACCAGGCTGCCGGCATCAACATCGTGCGTCGCGCGCTGCAGTCTCCGGCTCGCCAGATCGCGGCCAACGCCGGTGCCGAAGCCTCGATCGTCGCAGGCAAGATCCTTGAGAACAAGGGCGCTACCTTCGGCTTCAACGCCCAGACCGGCGAGTATGGCGACATGATCGCCATGGGCATCGTCGATCCGGTCAAGGTCGTGCGCACGGCTCTCCAGGACGCGGCCTCGGTCGCCGGCCTGCTGGTCACCACCGAAGCCATGATCGCTGAGGCTCCCAAGAAGGAGTCGGCTGGCGGCATGCCGGGCGGTATGCCCGGTGGCGGCATGGGTGGCATGGGCGGCATGGATTTCTGATCCAAGCTATCCAGCTAACGCATACGGAAAGGGCGGCAGAGATGCCGCCCTTTTTCATTGGCATTGGCTGATCTTGAGGGTTCTCTCGAGGGGGACGTGCCCGGCAGGGCAGAGGGGGTCGTCTCACGTAGATTGCCAACGCCGTCTTTCGTCGCGGAAGGCGCCGGCGCTTCACGCGCGGCGCCCCCTCTGTCGCATTCTGCGGCAACAGCAACATCGCGACTATCGCGGCGGACATCGGCTACGAGTCCGAGGCGGCGTTCAGCCGTGCCTTCAAAAAGATGATCGGCGTCCCGCCTTCGGCCTAGCGTCTTGGCGTTAGAGGCGCGCCCGGCTCCGGAAGCGATGAGGCTTCCGAAAAAGAAGGCAGCCCGGGCATCGCACCGAACCAGTGATGAAAACCTAACGCTTGGTACCCACAGGGAATGGCCGGAAACGACCCATTTCGGCCATCTGGGCTTACCCATCCGCTTAACTCTGATGCAATCAATGCTTGCTAGCTGTGGCACGTGCAAGTGCCCCATACGCGGATCTCGATATGACCGATCATCAGCGGCCATGGCGCTATAAAGCGCTCATTGCTGCCAACTTCGCTATTGGCATGACGGGCATTCTGTTGCGGCCCATTTATCCGAAGAGCATCTATATCGCGATGTTTGTTATGGCCGCAGCTATTGCGGTCTTGTCAGCTTGGATGGTGTGGCTGGCGTGGAAGGAGCCATCGTCGTCGAGGCGCGAAAAACACATCGGCCTTGTCGTTGCCCTCATGGGTCTCGGCGCAAGCACGTATGGAATTTATCTAACGCTGCATTCGATATTGAGATGAGGGAGCAGCGGAAGGCCGCTTTCGGCCATCGGGGTCGACGTCGTCGGGTATCAAGCGTTAGATTTTCACCACTAGCGATCCGCCAGCGCCAATTTCGCGCCGAGCATGACGAAGGCGCCGGCGAAGGCGCGGCGCATCCAGGTCAGCACCTTCGGCCGCGACACGATGTGGCTGCGCACCGAAGCCGCGAACACGCCATAGATCGCGAACACGACGAAGGTCATCAGCATGAAGACGCCGGAGAGCTCCAGCATCCTGGCGAGCGCATGCGGCTCGTTGGTGCTGACGAATTGCGGCAGGAAGGCGAAGAAGAAGATCGACAGCTTTGGATTGAGGATGTTGATCAGGACGCCTGAGGTGATGGTCCTGGCGGTCGAGCGCGGCGCTACATTCCCGTCGATGTTCAGGCCGCCCTTCTCCTTCAGCGTGTTCCAGGCCATGTAGAGCAGATAGGCGACGCCGAGATATTTCAGCGTCTCGAAGGCGACAGCGCTTGTGTGCAGCACCGCGGCGAGGCCGGTGATGGCGGCCGCCATATGCGGGATGATGCCCAGCGTGCAGGCGAAGGCGGCCACGATTGCGGCGCGCGCGCCGCGCGAGAGTCCGGCGCTCAGCGTGTAGAGAACGCCGGTGCCTGGCGAAGCCACGATAATCAGCGACGTCAGCAGAAATTCGATGCTCATGGGTTTCCTCCGCTGCCCTGCCCGGCGGGAAGGTACCGGGAGGTGCGGGTGTCGGCAAGCGGGGCGCTGTTCCTCGCCCCCATGAAAATGGGGGAGAGGTGGCTCGGCGAAGCCGAGACGGAGAGGGGAAAATGGCGCCGCCCTTGAAAGCAATTAGAGGAAACCCGCCAGCGTCGCAGCCCCTCTCCGGCCGCTGCGCGGCCACCTCTCCCCCGCCTTTGGCGGGGGCGAGGAAGCTAGCTCACCGCCAGCCCGTGCGCCGCCCTCGCCATCAGGCAGTCGTCGCCACCGGGCATGCAGGCGCGGCAGACATCGGGGCGCAGGTCGTAGATGCCGCAGGCCGTATGTTTGCCCACCTCGCCCGACAGCGCCGAGCAGCGAACGCCTTCGCAACGCATGCCGGACAGATCGACCGACACAAATTTCTCCGGGATGCGGTCGAGCTGTTCGTCGTCCTCGGTCGAAAAGCGCGGCCAGTCGGCCGAATAGGAACAGCACGCGCCGCAGCTCTGGCAGTCGAACACGGCCGTGCCATCGCCTGCCGGCCAGTCCGGATCGACCGCCGCGCCGGACGGCCAAGGCAAGCGGCTCTGATCGGCCTCGCGGGGCAATATTTTATTTCTTCCTGGTCTTGCCGGGCGGCTTTTGCGCAGGCTGCTCGAACAGATCGACCGCGAGCGGTTTGTCGGCTTTGGGCGTGGCGGCCGGCTTGGCCGGCTTCGCGGTGGCGGCCGAAGCCGGCGCCTGGTCCTTGGTGGAAAACTTGATGGCCATTTCAGTCCTCGTTGGAAACCCGCGATGACGGCGCGCGCGGATTGCGCAGGCGACCGATGAGCGCCGAAACCGCCGTGATGTTCATCTCCTCAGGCGACCAGTTCGCGGCTGCCTCGATGTGGTGCGGCGCCAATTCACGATGCGTGCTGCCGCTGTAGGCGGCATCCTGATGCGTCGTCCGCTCGCGGGTCTTGGCATCTTCCCGCACATATTCGATCAGATAATTCGGCGCTTCGGCCCGACCTCGTACGCCGACCCGCACCTGGGCATCGCCATGGGCGCGCTTGCAGCGTTCCAGCTTTTCCAGCACGCGCCGGACATATTCAACCGGCTTGTCCAGGGTTTCGATCATATCGGCGATGGTCGCATCGGCGGCGATCGGCGTAGGCGGCACGCGCTTGGTGGCCATCAGCGTTTGCCCGTATGCTTGGGCGCAACAGCGGCGGCCGCCCGCTCTTCGGCTTCCTTTTCCAGGCGCAGTTCGCGAAGCCGCGCGGTCTTGGCCTCGCGGGCCTGGTTGACCGCATCCCGTTCGGAGATGATGCGGTCAAGCGACATCGACTGCGTCCGGGCCCTGCTGAAAAGCGATTCAGCCTGACCGTCTTGTGGCTTCAAGGCGGCTTGTGGCTTCAAGTCGGCCTGTGTCTTCGAAGTGAGGGGCAAAATATTCACCTGTTCCGGAGCATTCAATTTGCTGGCCGAGGTGCTTAGCACATCCCAATCGGCCTGCGGCGCACAATTCACCTGCCGGAAACGAAAAAGATCAGGCAACTGCCTGATCCTCGTCTCGCCATCTATCGGCGCCGGTACATGCGTGCCCACCGGCAAGGCTGAGTTCTAGAGTGCCCGGTTCCAAAAAAATTGCAAACGGGTGGGAACCATTCCGGCAACCGTGCATTTGGATATGGTCAGCAGTTCAGAGAGCAATCTCGGAAGGTTGACAAAAAGAACGCCTCCCGCGCGGTAAAAGGTGCGAGAGGCGTTCTTCTGTTTGAGCGCATCGGTCACATGATCACGCTGATCATCGGCAGGATCTCATAGCGGAAGCCACGGCCCGAGCGCGCCACCGGGTCGTCATCGGTGACCGCCCTCGCCTCGGCTTCGCTGCCAGCACGCAGGATCAGCAGCCCCCAGGGGCCGGCCGGATCGGCGACCGGCCCGGCCATGATCATGATGCCTTCGCGTTGCTTCTGGCGCAGATAGTCGGCATGCCGGCCCATCAGCGCCCTTTCCTCCTCCGTCATGGTGAAGGCGAAATCCGGCCTGGGCGGGATCAGCCGGCAATGGAAGATTTTTGACGTCGTGGCTTCAGATGGTGCTTCGCTGCTGGCCATGGGTCCGTTCTCCGAAAGCTTATTGCCGCCAGCCGATCCGGGACAGATCCGTCGATCGACTGCCGCGCAAACTCCGGGAAGACGCTACACCTTCTTCCTGAATTGCTCTATTCGTCCGGCCCTGGCTCAGGCCACGGCTCCTTGGCCGCTTCCGCATACCAGTCACGCATCGCGGGCATCGCCAGTACCGCATCGACATAGGCGCGGGTGACGGGCGCCAGCTCGCCGCCATATGTGTCGAAGCGCGTGACCACCGGCGCATACATGGCATCAGCCGCGGTGAAATGGCCGAACAGGAACGGGCCGCCCTCACCATGTTGCTCGCGACACTGGCGCCAGATCGCTTCGATCCTCGCCCGCTGCGCCTCGCCCTCGGCATCGAGCGGCTTGTGCGATTTCGGCCGGCGCAGATTCATCGGCCAGCCGTAGCGGACTTCCCGGAAGCCGGAATGCATCTCGGTCGCCACCGAGCGCGCCAGCGCGCGGGCGCCAAGATCCACCGGCCAGAGCGTTTTCTCCGGGTAGAGGTCGGCCAGATATTCAAGGATGGCAAGGGTTTCCCAGACGATCTTACCATTATGATCCAACACCGGCACCGCGCCGGTCGGCGAGACCTTGGCGAGGTTTGCTGCAGTCTCCGGCGTGCGCAGGCGCACGAAGCCCTCCTCGAAGGGGATTTCCAGATGGCGCATCGCCACCCACGGCCGCAGCGACCATGAGGAAAAGCATTTGTTGCCGATATGGAGGGTGAACTCTGCCAAGACTGTCTCCTGATAATGTCAATGCGCTTCGGCTGTCGTGATCGTCGCCGGCCTGACGCCGGCGCGGGCCTGGAAAGCGGCGACCGCCGCTTTTATGTCGGAGTTCGAGCGGCTTGCGGCCGGCCCCGATCGTGAGGTCGACCTGGTCGACCGGCAACCGCAACCTGGTCGGGATCTCGTTCAGCTTCGCCTGCCCGCTGCCGTCACCGGCAGCCGCGGCGAACCCTACCCGGATTGCGTTGCCCGATGCAACCGCGCCCGCAAAGGCATTGCCGCGGCCGGAACCCGGACTACTCCCGTGCGTTGTGAGACCTGGATGCCGTTCCCGCATCCAGCTCCCATTGAGACCCAGGAGATGCGCGGATGGTGAACAGGGATCAGGTCGCCGGTATTGCCAAGCAGGTGAAGGGTTCGGTCAAGCAGGCGGCGGGCAAGGCCACCGGCAACCGGCGGACCCAGGTCGAAGGCGCTGCCGACAAGATCGCCGGCAAGGTGCAGAAGGCGTATGGCGACGTGAAGGACAAGGTCAAGAAGGCGTTCTAGGGGTCTGTTGAAGTTCAGGTGAGGCCGGCCTGCAAACGGCGGCTTATCGGACCTCCCGCCGTCGCAACACCCTGCGGCGTCGCTTCCCTATCGTTCCGACCGGCGGTGGCGATGGCTGGAGGCCTTCCAGCCCCCTCAAGCACTCCCGCAACACCCCCGCATCCTGCGATGTCTTGGCCATCGACATGGCGCCGGAATAAGCGGCGATGGCAAGCGCGGCGAAGCGGTCGGGATCGGTGCTGCCGCCGTCCATCTGGTCGGCCCGCATCTTGTCGGCGATCGCCTGGCGCCAGCCGGCGAAGATCCGGGCCAGCGCCACGCGGAACTCGTCGTCGGCCAGCGACAGTTCATGCGCCAGGTTGTTGAGCGGGCAGCCGCGCACATAGCCCTGCTGCTCGAGCTCCGCAGCCACCGCCTCGAACACGGCCCGGACGCCTTCGCGGGCCGAGGGCGCCGCCAGCACCGGGTCGATCCAGGTCGCCTGGACCGCGGCTGCCACCCGTTCCTCGATCACCGCCAGCGCCAGCGCCTTCTTGGTCGGGAAATGGTGGTGCAGCGCGCCGCCGGTGACGCCGGCCGCCGCCATCAGATCGCCGAGGCTCGAGGCGTGGTAGCCGCGCGCCTGGAAGGAGCCTTCCGCCACGTCGAGCACGCGGCGGCGCATGCCTTCCGGGTCGTTGATGCGCTTTTTGGGCATCGCCACCTCCTCCTTCTCCCCTTGTGGGAGAAGGTGCCTGAACGAAGTGAAGGCGAATGAGGGGCGCTCCAGCTTGACAAGGACGGCACTCCGTCCAGCACCCCTCATCCGTCTTGGCGCTGCGCGCCAATCCACCTTCTCCCACAAGGGGAGAAGGGGAAAACGAAGATATCAGATTGACAAAACAGGACAACCGGTCTGTTTTATGAAAACAGGATGATCACCCTGTTTTTGGAGCCGACCATGAACGCTGCCGGAAATACCCATCGCCTTGCGACGGTCCTCGAGCTTCGGCAATACACGCTGAAGCCCGGGCAGCGCGAAACGCTGATCGCGCTGTTCGACCGCGAATTCGTCGAAACGCAGGAAGCGACAGGCATGTCCGTCATCGGCCAGTTCCGCGATCTCCACCGCCCCGACATGTTCGTCTGGCTGCGCGGCTTCCAGGACATGGAGACGAGAAAGGACGCGCTGGCCGCCTTCTATGGCGGGCCGGTCTGGGCTAAGCATAGCGACGCCGCGAATGCGACGATGATCGATTCCGACGACGTGCTTTTGCTGAAGCCGGCATGGCCAAACGCCGGCTTCGACCTGTCGGGATTGCAACGGCCGCGTGCGTTGGAACCCGGAAAACCAAGCTCAGATAGTCATTTAGCCCGTATAGTTGAGATTTCGATTCATCATTTGCGACCAGGCACGGAGGGCGGCTTCGCCGAGCGCTTCCTGGCGGAGGCGGTTCCGCAGATCGCGGCAGAAGGCGCGCGGCTGCTCGGCGCCTTCATCAGCGAGCATGCCGAAAACACATTCCCGCGCCTGCCGGTAAGAGCGGATGAAAACGCCTTTATCGTCGCCATCGGTTTCGACGGCGAAGCGGCGCGCGCGCGATACCAAGCTGCCCTCGCCGCTTCGCCGGCATGGCGGGCGTTCCGGAAAGCCATGGAGCCAAGCCTGGCAAAGCGAACCCAGGAACTTTTGCTTTCGCCGACATCGCGATCGCTGGTCGGCCGGTGATCCTGCCGGGAGGCAGCCCCCGGCAGATGCGGAATATCGGCCGCTTCGACGCCGGTTCGGCTCTACGGCTTGACGGTGAACTCCGTCCACATGCCCGTCGCGAAGTGACCGGGGACATTGCAGATGAGCACGTATCTGCCGGGTTTCAGGTCTAGGGCAAGCGTGCCGGAAGCGCCCGGGTCGAGCTCCGAAACCTCTCCCTTGTCGCCGGCCTTGTCCTCATCGACCCGGTTCTCGGCATCAATATAGGGAAGCGGGTCCTTGGGATCCGCGCGATACATCACGATCATTTCGTGGATAGTATCCTTGGAACTGTTCTTCACCTTGAAGGTGATCTTGCCGGCCTTCACCGCCGCGGGCGTAGCCGTTATTCCCATGGTTGCCTTCGACATGTCGAGATTTGGCGTTCCATAGGCGAAACCGGTGGTCATGGGCGTATTCGCCCCTTTGTCCCACAACGAAACCTGAACAGTGCTCGCAGCCTGAGCGGCACCGACCATCGTAACAACCGCGGCAAGCCCCAGTGCCGCATTCCCTACCATCGTTTTCATAGCGAAATTCCTCTCGGCAGACACCAGTGGAACCGACACCGGCAATCGACCGCTCAGGGGCCCAACGAACAGCCCAACGGTGGCTGCATGGTTGCACCTCCTGCCATCCGCAGCCTTGCGTTGGATCAAACCATCCGGGTCTTAATGGACAGCGCGATCGGCGGAAAGTCAGCGGGTCTCCGAGATCTCTTCCTTACCCAGCAGCATCTGAGCGCCGGCGCCCCGGTGAGAAGGTGGCCTCGCGAAGCGAGGTCGGATGAGGGTACTCCACGGAACGCCAACGTCTCACTTTGCTGGAACACCCCTCAACCGTCTCGGCGCTGCGCGCCGATCCACCTTCTCCCACAACAAGGGGAGAAGGAAAGAGCCATCCTTCAACCGATTTGCACCATGCCAACCCGCAATCTCCGCTTGATGCCTTTTGTGCGACGCGATACGCCCTTGCGCAAATCGACAGACCGGAGATTTCCAGTGAGCGCTCAAAAGACCAGAACCGAAACCGATACTTTCGGTCCCATCGAGGTCGCCGCCGACCGCTATTGGGGCGCGCAGGCGCAACGTTCGCTGGGCAATTTCAAGATCGGTTGGGAGAAGCAGCCGGCTTCGATCGTCCGCGCGCTCGGCATCGTCAAGCGCGCCGCGGCCGAAGTGAACATGGAGATGAAGCGGCTCGATCCCGCCATCGGCGAGGCGATCGTAAACGCCGCGCAGGAAGTCATCGACGGCAAGCTCGACGAGCACTTTCCGCTGGTGGTGTGGCAGACAGGCTCGGGCACGCAGTCCAACATGAACGCCAATGAAGTGATCTCCAACCGGGCGATCGAGATGCTCGGCGGGGTGATGGGCTCGAAGAAGCCGGTGCATCCCAACGACCACGTCAATATGAGCCAGTCGTCGAACGACACCTACCCGACGGCCATGCATATCGCCTGCGCCGAGCGGGTCGCGCACCATTTGATCCCGGCGCTGCACCATCTGCACAAGGCGCTCGACGCCAAGGCGCGCGCCTTCAACCACATCATCAAGATCGGCCGCACGCATACGCAGGACGCCACGCCGCTGACGCTCGGCCAGGAATTTTCCGGTTATGCCGCGCAGGTAGCCTCGTCGATCAAGCGCATCGAGCAGACGCTGCCGGGCCTGCAGGAGCTGGCGCAAGGCGGCACCGCCGTCGGCACCGGCCTCAACGCGCCGGTCGGCTTCGCGGAGAAAGTCGCGGACCGCATCGCGTCGATCACCAGCATCGCCTTCGTGACCGCGCCGAACAAGTTCGAGGCGCTCGCGGCACACGATTCCATGGTGTTCTCGCATGGCGCGATCAACGCGGCGGCGGCGGCACTCTTCAAGATCGCCAACGACATCCGCTTCCTCGGCTCCGGCCCGCGCTCGGGCCTTGGCGAGCTGTCTCTGCCGGAGAACGAGCCGGGCTCCTCGATCATGCCGGGCAAGGTCAACCCGACCCAGTGCGAAGCGCTGACGCAGGTCTGCGTGCAGGTGTTCGGCAACAATGCCGCGCTGTCTTTCGCCGGCAGCCAGGGCCATTTCGAGCTCAATGTCTACAACCCGCTGATGGCCTATAATTTCCTGCAGTCGGTGCAGCTGCTCGCCGACGCTTCCGTTTCCTTCACCGACAATTGCGTGGTCGGCATCGAGGCGCGGGAAGACAACATACGTGAAGCATTGAACCGCTCGTTGATGCTGGTGACGGCGCTGGCGCCAACCATCGGCTACGACAACGCCGCCAAGATCGCCAAGACCGCGCACAAGAACGGCACGACCTTGCGTAAGGAGGCCTTGGCCACCGGGCTTGTCAGCGAAGCCGATTACGACCGGCTGGTGCGCCCTGAGGACATGACGCATCCGGGGTGAAGTGCGGCTTAACCGGGCTAGTTCGATAGCTGCAGGGTGCGGCGGGTCACCTGACTTCGTCATTCCAGGGTGAAGCAGGAGCGAAGCTCCGTCGCGAGACCCTGGAATCCATGCCGTTACTTCAACCGAAGGGCGCAGCGGTGCAGAACTTTCGCCGCTGCGGCTGCTTTGACGTCTC
This sequence comes from Mesorhizobium australafricanum, assembly GCF_033977265.1. Classification (NCBI taxonomy): domain Bacteria; kingdom Pseudomonadati; phylum Pseudomonadota; class Alphaproteobacteria; order Hyphomicrobiales; family Phyllobacteriaceae; genus Mesorhizobium; species Mesorhizobium australafricanum. Next base: position 331,670 of record NZ_JAVIIT010000003.1, read on the forward strand.
GGCATGGATCCTCGGGTCTGCGCCGCGTCGCTTCGCTCCTTGCTTCGCCCGTGGATGACGAAGTCGCGGGCGTTTCGGCCAATCTCCAAGTCCCAGTCGTTCTGCGTTTCGGAACCAGCGCATTTTTCTGGGGGCGAATTTGCTCCCGCGGCCGGATCTGGCGATACGAATTTCGCGCCGATCTCGCCTTCACTGAAACATAGATTCTGTGAACAATGTGTCGCCACATAGGTGACTTTTGGTGAACAGTCCCCATCGTCTATCTGACAGATCATTCAACCCCGTTCGGAGAACCACCATGTCCATCAACTCTTCCGTCGCCGGCAACGGCACCCAGTCCAACAGCTCCACCACGATCCTGCTCGGCCGCATCCTGCTTGCCGTCATCTTCCTGCTTTCCGGCTTCGGCAAGCTCACCGCCATTTCCGGCACCGCTGCATATTTCGGCGGCCTCGGCCTGCCGCTGCCGACGGTCACCGCCGTTGTCGTCGGCCTGATCGAACTGCTCGGCGGCGTTGCCATCCTCGTCGGCTTCCAGACGCGGATCGCCGCCTGGGTGCTCGCCATCTTCACGATCGCCACCGGGCTCGTCGCCCACACCGGCTGGGCCGACCAGATGCAGATGATCCAGTTCCTCAAGAACCTCGCCATCACCGGCGGCTTCATCCTGCTCGCCTCTTCCGGCGCCGGCGCCTACTCGATCGACGCCAAGCGCGGCTGAAGTTTTTGTCGACGCAATTCCGGACGAAAGGTTACGGCGGAGTCGCCGAACCTAAACGCCTCACACTTTTCCTGGAATTGCCTGTTCCTCCCAGACTGCCAACGGAAGCGGCGCGGAATTTTCCGCGCCGCTTTTTCGTTTTTCCAGTTGCAGGCGTAGACTGCATCGGCAGACGGCAAGGGAGGTGGCCATGGCCCGCAACGCACTGCTTCTTGTCTCGCGGCTCCTGCTAGCCGCGCTGTTCGTGCCCTCGGGATTTCAGGCCCTCACCAACATCGCCGGCACGACCAGCTATTTCGCCGGCCTCGGCCTGCCGCTGCCGACCTTGGCCGCCTGGGGCACCGGCTTGTTCGAGCTGATCGCCGGATTGCTGGTCCTAATCGGCTTGCAGACGCGGATCGTGGCGCTGCTGCTTGCCGCCTTCTCGATCGCCGCCGGTTTCATCGGCCATTACGGCCAGGGCGCGGACGACGCCATGCTTGCCTTCCTGCACCAGCAGATGCTGATGAAGGACATCGCCATTGCCGGTGGGTTCCTGGCGCTCGCCATGGCCGGTGCCGGCGCCTGGTCGGCCGATGGGCACGGTTTCGGCATCGGCGCCGAGATTACCTGATCCGTTACTTCACCGACACGCTCGGCCCGCCTTCGACCGCCAGCACGAGGCGGCGGCTGGTGATCCTTGCCAATTGCGCCAACCGGCCGGCCGGGCGCTCGCCATAGAGGTCGGAAAGCGACGCCGGCAGCACCAGCGCCAGCGCGCCGTTGCCACGGCTTTCCCATTTCAGGCGTGGCATCACGCCCGGCATTGCCGCAGTGAGCAGATAGACGACGCGCATCATGGCCGCGAGCGTGCGGGCGCGTTCCAGAAGGCGCGGCGGCGCCAGCGCCTTGATCTCGGGCGCGATGCCATCGTTGAAGATACCGTCATGGCGGTAGGCGCTGGCCAGGGCCAGATAGGCGCGACCCGGATGGTCGACGCCGATGAAGGAGGCATGCGCGATGATGTTGAGCGATTGCCTGCCGCGATATTCCGGATGCGCGCGCCAGCCGATATCGGCAAGCAGACAAGCGGCATGGCGGTAGCGCGCCTCGTCTTCCGTCTCGTCGATGCCGAAGGCCTTGAAGGCCTTGCCGGTCCATTCGACCAGGTCATGCGCGTGGTGCACCGAGCGCGAGCGCAGCAGCGCCAATTCCTCGGCCGCGGAGATCAGCGGGTCGGCCTTCTGCTCCTCCGCGTCGAGCAGCGAATAGAGAAAGCCTTCGCGCACGCCCTGCGCCGAAACGACGATCTTCGACGGCTGCATCGCCGACATGATCTCCTGCAGCACGACGGCGCCGTAGGGCAGCAGCGAGCGGCGGTTCTTGGAGACGCCCTCGATGCCCCTCACCTTCTCGACCTCGCCCCTGGCCACCTGCTTCAGGAAGGCTTGCGCACTGTCGGCCGATATCTCGTAGTGATGCATGACGCCGAGCGGGTAGTTGGTCATCTCCATATGCAGCCTGGCAAGGTTTCGCCAGGTGCCGCCGACGGCGTAGAAGACCCTGCCCTGCCCGCCCTTGAGCAGCTTTGCCCGCGCCAGTTCCTGGCGCGCGATCTTCTGCGCCTGGACAAGCGAGTTCTTGGCCATGTCCTGCAGGCGCAGGCCGCCGAGCGGCAGCGTGATGCCTTCGCCGATCGACTCGCGGCTGATGTCGACCAGCTCAAGGCTGCCGCCGCCAAGGTCGCCGGCGATGCCGTTGGCCGGATGGAAGCCGGAAATGACGCCGAGCGCCGAATAATAAGCCTCCTGGCGGCCGGTGAGCACGCGGATCTCGGTCTTCAGCACGTCCTCGGCGCGGTGGATGAAATCGGGACCGTTGCCCGCCTCCCGCGCGGCGGCGGTGGCCAGCACATACATGTGCTCGGCGCCCGCCTGGTCCGACAGCGCACGGAACCGCCGGAATTCCTCCATCGAGCGCGTCACCGCTTCGGGGTCGAGCTTGCCCGTCGAAACGATGCCGCGGCCGAGGCCGGCCAGCATCTTTTCGTTGAACAGAAGCGTGGGCGAGCGCGCCAGGCCCTCATAGACGACAAGGCGGATCGAGTTCGATCCGATGTCGATGATCGACAGCGGCCGCCGGTCCTGAAGCCGGCCCTGGGAGACTGAAATCACGCGGCGCCGTTCTTCTTGCGGCGCTTGAACTGGGCGATGCGCCTGGGCGCATGCGATTTCAGCGCGTCGCCCCGTCCCGACAGGCTCGGATTGGTCATGAAATATTCCTGCGCGTTGAACGGTTCCTCACCCTCTTCCAGCACAACGCGCCGGGAGGTGCCGTCAGCCAATACGTCGAAACTTTGCTGATTGTCCATGATGTTGCCCAGCATGATCTGGCCAAGCACCTGTTCATGCACAGTTGGATTGGTGATCGGCACCAGGGTCTCGACGCGGCGGTCGAGATTGCGCGGCATCATGTCGGCGGACGAGATATAGATGATCGCCTCGTCCGACGGCAGGCCGTGGCCGTTGCCGAAGCAGAAGATGCGGCTGTGCTCGAGGAATCGGCCGACGATCGATTTCACCCGGATGTTTTCCGACAGGCCGGGCACCTGTGGCCGCAGGCAGCAGATGCCGCGCACGACGAGGTCGATCTCGACGCCGACGCGGCTGGCGTCATAGAGCGCGTCGATGATGATCGGGTCGACCAGCGCGTTCATCTTCATCCAGATACGGGCCGGCCGGCCCTCGCGGGCATGGACGATCTCCTCGGCGATGTGCTTCAGGATGCGCTTGCGCAGCGTGAACGGCGATACGGCAAGGCGCATCTCCTCGGCCGGCTCGGCATAGCCGGTGATGAAGTTGAAAAGCTGCGCGACATCGCGCGCGATCGTCGGATCAGTGGTGAAGAAGGACAGGTCGGTATAGATGCGCGCGGTGACCGGATGATAGTTGCCGGTGCCGAGATGCACGTAGTTGCGCAGCTTGCCGTCCTCGCGGCGCACCACCAGCGACATCTTGGCGTGGGTCTTCAGCTCGAGGAAGCCGAACACCACCTGCACGCCGGCGCGTTCGAGATCGCGCGCCCAGCGGATGTTGGCTTCCTCGTCGAAGCGCGCCTTGAGCTCGACCAGCGCGGTCACCGACTTGCCGGCCTCGGCCGCGTCGATCAGCGCGCGCACGATCGGGCTGTCGTTCGAGGTGCGGTAGAGTGTCTGCTTGATGGCCACCACTTCGGAATCGGCCGCCGCCTGGCGCAGGAACTGCACCACCACGTCGAAGGATTCGTAAGGGTGATGGACGACGATGTCCTTCTCGCGAATGGCGGCCAGGCAATCGCCGCCGTGCTCGCGGATACGCTCGGGGAAGCGCGGATTGTAAGGCGTGAACTTCAGGTCGTCGCGCGGAATGGCGACGATCTCGGAGATCTGGTTGAGCGCCAGCGGGCCGGTGAGCACGCTGATGCGGCTCGACGAGACACCGAGCTCGCCGGCAACGAAGTCGCGCAGTTGAGCCGGCATCAGCGTGTCGAATTCGATGCGGATGACCGAGCCGCGGCGGCGCCGCTTCAGCGCCGTCTCGAACAGGCGCACCAGGTCTTCCGACTCTTCCTCCACCTCGATATCGCTGTCGCGGATGATGCGGAACGTGCCGGAGCCCTTGACCTCGTAGCCCGGAAAGAGCTTGCCGATATAGATGCCCACCACCTCCTCCAGCGGGATGAAGCGGACATGGTTCTTGCGGTCGGGCAGGCGGATGAAGCGTCTGAGCGCCACCGGCAGACGCAGCAGCGCGCTCATCTCCTCGCCATTCTTGCGATGGCGCAATTGCAGCGCGATCGAAAAGCCGAGATTGGGGATGAACGGGAACGGATGCGCCGGGTCGATCGACAGCGGGGTCAGCACCGGGAAAACTTGTTCCTGGAAATGGTCTTCCAGCCAGGTCTTCTCATCCTTGGTGAGCGCGTCGCGGGTGATGCTCTCGATGCCTTCCCGGTTGAGCAACGCCATCAGCGCCGACAGGCTCTTCTGCTGGTCCTCCTGCAGGCGCTCGACTTCGCGCAGCAATTGCTCGAGCTGCTGCTCGGGGGTGCGACCGTCCGGGCTTTTCAGCGCGATGCCCTCGCGCACCTGGCCGGCAAGGCCGGCGACGCGGACCATGAAGAATTCATCGAGATTGGCGGCCGAGATCGACAGGAAGCGGACGCGTTCGAGCAGCGGATGATGCTCGTTCAGCGATTCCTCCAGCACGCGGCGGTTGAATTGCAGCCAGGAGAACTCGCGGTTGACGAAACGGTCGGGATTGCCGCCGTCCGGGCTTGCCGCCTCGACGGTGATGAATTCGCTCTGCACCGGTCTCAGTTCGTTCATGGTTTCCCGCTTTTGCCGCAACCGTTCGTAGGGAGCGCCGCATATTACCGTTCAACGACGCTCTAGCATTTGTTTGTGACGCATGATCGTCACGGAATCGCTCCGTGCCCAGCCTCTTGCGCTTAACCGGCTCAACTTATCCTCTGCCAGCCTTTTGCGACAGTTTGATTTCATCGATCTTGCAAACTGGCCTGTTATGCTCCAGATGCAGACTGGTCACACCCACTGGCCGAACCCAATTGGAGACGACGATGGCAGGCGGTAGCATCCCCCATTTCCAGAACGACGCGGGCCATCCGGTCATCGAGATCGGCGTCAGGGAATTCATGTGCACCGGCGCCAACCCGCCTTTCGACCATCCGCATGTGTTCCTCGACATGGGCGACGACAATGAAAAGGTCTGCCCCTACTGCTCGACGCTCTACCGTTATTCGCCGTCGCTGAAGGCGACGGAAACGCAGCCGGCCGGCTGCCTCTATGTCGATCAGGCCGCCTGACCCCGCATATCATGAATGACTGCTAGATCATGACTGAACAACGGTCCCGGCAAATCGTCATCGCCGGGGCTGGCATCGCCGGGCTGACGGCAGCGCTTGCGTTTTCGGCGCGCGGCTACCCGGTAAAACTGTTCGAGCAGGCAAAACAGCTCGAAGCGGCCGGCGCCGGCCTCCAGCTTTCACCCAACGCCACCCGCATCCTGCGCCGGCTCGGCGCGCTGGACCACCTGCTGCCCAATGCGATCGGGCCGGAAGCGGTGGTGCTGAAGGACGCGAGAAGCCTGCGCGAGCTCGCGCACGTGCCGCTTGGGATAGCTGGTGAAACTCGCTGGGGGGCACCCTATCTGGTCGCGCATCGCGCCGACCTGCAGGCGGCACTGATGGCCGCGGCGGCGCAACGCCCCGATATCGAGCTTATCACCGGCGCGCGGGTCACCGGCATCGCCGTCGACCCGCAAAGTGTTGCCGTGACGGTCGAGACCGATGGCAAGACCGCGGAGGTCGCAGGCGGCCTGCTGGTCGGAGCGGACGGTGTGTGGTCCTCGGTTCGAGCCGAGCTTGCCCGGACGGCCGGGTTTGCGACAAGCCGCTTCTCGGGCGAGCTGGCCTGGCGCGCGACGATTGCGGCCGACAGCGCGGCCGGCCAGGTTTTCAAGCAAATCGCCGCCGCCGACCGCGTCACCACCTTCCTGCATGCCGGCTTCCACATGGTCACCTATCCGGTGAGCAAGGGCAGCGCCTTCAACCTTGCGGCCTTCACCAAGGGCGAGCGCATCGCCGAAGGCTGGTCCGGCCATGTCGACCCGGCCATCCTTTCAGGCGCCATGCGCGGCACGGCGGCAACGTTGTCGAGGCTGGTGGCGCTCGCCGGTCCATGGACGGCTTTCCCAATCCACACGGTCGAGCAGCGCCGCTGGACGATGCCGGAGGGCATCGCGCTGATCGGCGACGCCGCGCACGCCATGACGCCGTTCGCAGCCCAGGGCGCGGCCATGGGGATTGAGGACGCCTCAATGCTTGCCAACATGATCGCCGACTTTCCCGGCGATCCGGCCCAGGGCCTTGCCATTTGGGAAAATCTTCGACGACCGCGCGTCCAAAGGGTGCTGAAACGCGGCGCGGTGAACCGGCTGGCCTGGCACGCCTGGGGACCGGTCGCGATCGCCCGCAACCTGGTGTTGGCGGCTCGGCCGGCGGAGAAGCTCGTGGCGGACCTGGATTGGCTCTATGGGTGGGAAGAGCCGAAGGTGGTGCGGCGGTAGCAGATCAAGGCAAGTCGCCTTGACGTAATGGCTATTTGTAGTTACATTTTTGCGGTTACACCATATGGAAGAATTGCGATTTGAATGGGATCCGGAAAAGGCTAGGTCAAATCTTGGCAAACACGGTGTGACGTTCGAGATCGCCGTTCGCGTTTTCGCTGATCCTTTCGCGCTGATGGAGCAGGACAGGGTCGAGAACGGCGAATACCGCTGGCAGACGACAGGCGCGGTTGATGGTGCACTCGTATTGTTGGTTGCCCACGCCGACCGAGAAGAGGACGGAATAGAAGTAGTCCGGATCATATCGGCGCGGCGGGCCACGAAAGCGGAGAGAAAACGTTATGAGCAAAACCGTTCGATATAAATTCGATCCGACAAATCCGCCACCGCTGACGGAAGCCCAGAAAGCTGAAATCGCAGCTCTAAAAGCGCGACCAGAAGACGACATCGATACCAGCGATATCCCGGAATTGACGGAAGAGTTTTGGCGAAAAGCTGTTCGAAATCCTTATTTCAAACCGATCAAGCAGCAGCTGACCCTGCGTCTTGATTCCGATCTCGTTGCCTGGTTCAAAGAACACACGCCGGAAGGTCGTGGCTATCAAAGTGCAATCAACAAGGCATTGCGCGAATATGTGGCCAAGCAGGACCGTAAGGCTAGCTAATTGTACAGCCTCAATGACCACCCCAGCGATACCGGCAGAGGGTTCCACAAGCCAGTGCGCAGGCCGGCAACACGCAAACCAGCCGCGGTCCAGGTGTTGCAGCCGACCAGCGCGTTGAAATGGCCCTTGGCCTCGTAGAAGCGGTCGAAGGTGGAATAGCCGCCGTTCTTGATCACCATCGGGCCGTCTGGGCCCTGCCGGAAACTCGCCGCGATATAATCGAGCAGCGCCGCAAAATGCGCCTCGTCGATGTCGAAACCTGCCACATCCGGATGCGGTTCCTTGATCGCGCCCGCGACATCGACGTGCATCACCGAGGCGTCCAGCGTCAGCGCCTTCAGCACCGGCGCCGCTTTCAGTTCCGACCAGGTCGGCGTCTCCAGATAGAAGGCTCGGCCGCCCCAGCCGAAGACGATGTAGCGCGCCTCCGGCGCATCGATGGGCAGCGCGGCATCGGCCAGGAAGGCGAAGCGCCGGCGCACGCCGTCATCGAGGGGAACCGCAATGTCGGTGTGGATCGGGTTCTTGAGCACCAGGATATGCCGCATCCCCTCGCCTCTCGCGGCGGCAGGCCAGAGCGGGCGCGGCACCAGCGTGCCGAGTGCGGCGGCAAGCACCAGCGCGACAACAAGCGCGACCAGATATCTTAGCGTTCTTCTCATCGGTCGCACCGGTTCCGGGCATTGCAGCCGAGCTAATGGTTTGTTTGAGACTTCAGCCAAAGTTTCCGCCTGAGGCGTCGGGCGATAAAGATGAAATCCGGCGCTCATCGCTGCTTCGAGATTAGCGGAAGCCGCTCGTGACTCGTCATCCTCGGGCTTGACCCGAGGATCCATGCCGTGACCTTCGATGTCGAATGCCGCGGCGCAGAATTCTATAACCGTTGCAACGCCTTAACGTCACGGCATGGATCCTAGGGTCTGCGCGCGTCGCTTCGCTCCTTGCTTCGCCCTAGGATGACGAGCACGTGAGCGCTTTCAAGCCGCCTGCGAGTAAACTGTTCCCCCGGCTCAGTGCAGGATCTGCGACAGGAACAGCTTGGTGCGCTCATGGCGCGGATGGTCGAAGAACTCGGCCGGCGTGTTCTGCTCGACAATCTGGCCCTGATCCATGAAGATCACGCGGTTGGCGACCTTGCGGGCAAAACCCATCTCGTGGGTGACGCACAGCATCGTCATGCCTTCCTCGGCCAGCCCCACCATCGTCTCCAGCACTTCCTTGATCATCTCCGGATCGAGCGCCGAGGTCGGCTCGTCGAACAGCATGATGCGCGGGTTCATGCACAGCGAACGGGCGATCGCGACGCGCTGCTGCTGACCGCCGGAGAGCTGGCCGGGGTACTTGTTGGCCTGCTCCGGGATCTTGACGCGCTTGAGGAAATGCATGGCGATTTCCTCGGCCTGCTTCTTCGGCATCTTGCGCACCCAGATCGGCGCCAGCGTGCAGTTCTCCAGTATGGTCAGATGCGGGAACAGGTTGAAGTGCTGGAACACCATGCCGACCTCGCGGCGCACCTCGTCGATCTTCTTCAGATCGTTGGTGAGCTCCTTGCCGTCGACGATGATCTTGCCCTTCTGGTGCTCCTCAAGCCGGTTGATGCAGCGGATCATGGTCGACTTGCCGGAGCCGGACGGACCGCAAATGACGATGCGCTCGCCGCGCATCACCTTGAGGTTGATGTCCTTCAATACGTGGAACTCGCCATACCATTTGTGCATGCCGACGATGTCGATGGCGACATCGGTGGTCGAGATGTGCATCTTGGCGGCGTTGACCTTGATCTCTTCCGCGCTGACGGCGTTTTCGGTGGCCATGGCAGGTTCCCCTTATCGTTGAATTTGATGCAGTCGTTATCCCAAAACCGCTACGCACTTTTGGGCGACATGCATCAGCGTTTGTAGCCGGTGTCGAGCCGGCGTTCGGTGTACATTGAATAGCGCGACATGCCGAAGCAGAACAGCCAGAATACGAAGGCGGCGAAGATCAGCCCGGATTTCGGGGTCTGCGGCGTCGCCCAGTTGGGATCGGCGAAGTTCTGCTTCACCACGCCCAGCAGGTCGAACATCGAGATGATGAGCACTAGGCTGGTATCCTTGAACATGCCGATGAAGGTGTTGACGATGCCCGGAATGACCAGCTTCAGCGCCTGCGGCAGCACGATCAGGCCCATCTTCTGCCAATAGCCGAGGCCGAGCGAGTCAGCGCCTTCATACTGGCCCTTCGGGATGGCCTGCAGGCCACCGCGGATCACCTCCGCCATATAGGCGGCGGCAAACAGCGAGACACCGATCAGAGCGCGCAGGTATTTGTCGAAACTGACACCCTCGGGGAGGAACAGCGGCAGCATGACGCTGGCGAAAAACAGCACGACGATCAATGGAATGCCGCGCACCGTCTCGATGAAGACGATGCTTAGCATTTTGATAATCGGCATCTTCGAACGCCGACCGAGCGCCAGGACCACGCCGAGCGGCAATGATACGGCGATGCCAACGAAGGAGAGGCTGAGCGTGACGAGGAGCCCACCCCAGCGCGGGGTCTCGACATGCGGCAGGCCGAACACTCCGCCGACCAACAGGAAGAAGGCGACGATCGGCAGCGCCGCAAAGAGCAGGATGGCGTTCAGCCCCTTGCGCGGCACGCGCGGGATGAGCATCGGCACCAGCAGCACCACGAACAGGATGGCGACCGCGATCGGCCGCCAGCGTTCTTCGACCGGATAGGTGCCGAACATGAACTGGCCGAACTTGGCGTTGACGAAGGCCCAGCAGGCGCCGGTCCAGCCGTCGGGCTGGATGCCGCCTTGCGCGGCGGTGGTGCAGACCGTGCGGTCCGGCCCGGTCCATTGAGCGTTGATGAAAGCCCAGTTGATGACCTGCGGCACGATCCAGAGCACGATGGCGATGCCGAGGACGGTGAGGATAATGTCGCCGACCGAGCCGATCAGGTTCTTGCGCACCCAGGCATAGGCGCCGCGTTCTGCGGCCGGAGCCGGCTGTGCCAGCGCCATCTCGGTGCGCACCCAGGACATGTCGTGCTCCTGCATGGCCCTACCTTTCCACCAGCGCCATTCGGGCGTTGACGACGTTCATGACGGCGGACGTCACGAGGCTCAGCACCAGATAGGCAATCATCATGATGAACACGCCCTCGACCGCCTGTCCCGTCTGGTTGAGAACCGTGCCGGCGGTGGCGGTGAGATCGGGATAGCCGATGGCGATCGCGAGCGAGGAGTTCTTTGTCAGATTGAGATATTGGCTGGTGAGCGGCGGGATGACGATGCGCATCGCCTGAGGCACCACGACGAGTCGCAGGATCGGGCCGGAGCGAAGGCCAAGTGCGGCCGCGGCCTCGGTCTGGCCCTTGCTGACGCCCCTGATGCCGGCGCGCACGATCTCGGCGATGAAGGCGGCCGTGTAGAACGAGAGTGCCAGAAGGAGCGACAGGAATTCCGGCTTGACCCAGAAGCCGCCGGTCAGGTTGAAGGTCGACTGTTTCGGGAAATCGAAGGTCAGCGGCATGCCGCCGAGCAGGAAGGCGAGCACCGGCAGGCCGACGATGAGAGCGACCGACGTCCAGAAAACCGGGAATTGCTGGCCGGTCGCCCTCTGCCGCTGTCGCGCCCTGTGGGCGACGAACCAGGCCATTGCAATGGCGAGCAGCAATGCGACGCCGATCAACCAGGAGCCGTCACCCCAAACAGCGCGCGGCAAATAGAAACCGCGCTGGTTGAGAAAGGAGCCGAAGGGCAGATGGATGCTCTCGCGCGGCGGCGGCAGCACGGCGAGCACGCCCGAATACCAGAAGAAGATGACCAGCAGCGGCGGGATGTTGCGGAAGATCTCGACATAGACCGTGCAGATCTTGCGGATCAGCCAGTTCTGCGACAGGCGGCCGATGCCGATGGTGAAGCCCACGATCGTGGCGAGCACGATGCCGGCGACGGCAACGATGATCGTGTTGAGCAGACCGACGACCAGTGCGCGGAAATAGGTCGAATCGGACGTGTAGGCGATCGGCGTGTCGGAGATGTCGAAGCCGGCCCTGCTCTTGAGGAAACCGAAGCCTGAAGCGATGTGCAGGCGCTGTAGGTTCTCGATGACGTTGTGGACGATCCACCAGATCGAGCTGAACAGGAGGATCACAACCAGCGTCTGAAAGAACAGGCCTCGTATTCTCGGGTCGTTGATGAAGGAGCCGCGGGTCGGCTCCTCGCGAATGATTTCCTGCGAAGCCATGGACCGTCCCCTGGAAAGAGAAACCGGGAGGCAGACGACCTACCTCCCGGATCACGTTTCAATCAGCGGATTGGCGGACCATATTGCAGGCCGCCCTTGGTCCAAAGCGCGTTGATGCCGCGCGCGATCTTGAGCGGGCTGCCCGAGCCGACATTGCGCTCGAACATTTCACCGTAATTGCCGACAGCCTTGACGATGTTGACAACAAAATCGTTGGAGAGGCCTAGATCGGCGCCGTATTTGCCATCGGGTTCGGTGCCCAGGATGCGCTGGATGTTGGGGTCGGCGGACGTCTTCATCTCATCGACATTGGCCTGCGTGATGCCGGCTTCCTCGGCGTTGAGCAGCGCGAAATACGTCCAGCGCGCGATATGCGCCCACTGGTCGTCGCCCTGGCGCACGGCCGGGCCGAGCGGCTCCTTGGAGATGATCTCGGGCAGCACGACATGGTCGGCCGGCGCGGAGAGCGTCAAGCGGATGCCATAGAGGCCGGACTGGTCGGTGGTGTAAGCGTCGCAACGGCCCGCGTCATAGGCGGCGTTGACCTCTTCCAGCTTCTCGAACACGACGGGGTTGTACTCCATCTTGTTCTTCTTGAAGTAGTCGGCGAGGTTGAGCTCGGTCGTGGTGCCGCTCTGCACGCAGACGGCGGCGCCCGAAAGCTGCAGCGCGGAGTTCACGCCCGGCAGCTTCTTGGCGTTGATCATGAAGCCCTGGCCGTCATAGTAGGTGATGCCGACAAAATCGAGGCCGAGCGCGCTGTCGCGGTTGCTGGTCCAGGTGGTGTTGCGCGACAGGATGTCGATTTCGCCCGACTGCAGGGCGGTGAAACGCTCCTTGGCGCTGAGCGGCGTGAACTTGACCTTGGAGCCGTCACCGAAGACGGCGGCCGCAACGGCGCGACAGAAGTCCGCGTCGATGCCTTTCCAGTCACCCTTGTCATCCGGCGCCGAGAAGCCGGCGAGGCCGGTCGAGACGCCGCACTGGATAAAGCCCTTCTGCTTCACGGTATCGAGCGTGCCGGCCGAAGCGGCGGACGCCATAAACCCGAGCGCGGCGGCGCCAAGGATGCCGATTGCAATGTGTTTCATGACCCACAGACCCTTTTCTGTTACTATAGGCGTCCTGCTGCCAGCCGACGCTTTGATCTTTTTTCGTTTGTGAATGCAGCTCCCACTAAGGCCCACTCCCGGACCCGCATCGGTTGCCGATGCGCTGCCTCCCATTCACGACGCGCATCGAAGGCGATTATTCCCGTGAGGTCAAGGGAAATGACCGAATTGCGACAGGTTTGAAAAGCAATTGCCGCAAATGCCTGAATTGCGGACAAGAGCACCATGAAACCGGCAGGCCGTGCGAACAAATCAGTCAAGTCGCGTCGTCGCCAAGCCATGGCTGGGCGGCAAAATCCGCTTCGGCAATAACGGTGCTTTATTGGGCGCGTACGCCCTTGGATTGGCCCAGCGGAAGGCCGGCTTTTGGCGGACCTGGCGCGGTTGCGCCGGCTTTGCCGCCGCTTTATGGCTGGTCTCCTGACATCATTCGACCCCTTACTTGAATTGGCTGGCGACGAACCATGGCTAAAGACGGCATCGAAATGGGCATCAACACGCGGCTTGCCCATTCCGGCAACAACCCCCGCGACTATTTCGGCTTCGTCAATCCGCCGGTCGTGCATGCCTCGACCGTGCTCTATCCCGACGCCGCGTCGATGGCCGCGCGCACGCAGAAATACACCTATGGCACACGCGGCACGCCGACGATGGATGCGCTGACGCTCGCCGTCGATGCGCTGGAAGGTTCGGCCGGCACCATCGCGGTGCCTTCGGGGCTGGCGGCGGTGACGGTGCCGCTCCTGACCTTCCTTGGCGCGGGCGATCACCTGTTGATCGTCGACAGCGTCTACCACCCGACGCGCCACTTCGCCGATACGATGCTGAAGCGGCTCGGCGTCGAGGTCGAATATTACGAGCCGCGCATCGGCGCCGGCATCCAATCGCTGATCAAGCCCAACACCAAGGTGGTGTTCACCGAATCACCGGGATCGAACACCTATGAGGTGCAGGACATCCCGGCGATCGCCAGGGCCGCGCGTGCCGCAGGCGCTATCGTCATGATGGACAACACCTGGGCGACGCCGCTCTATTTCAAGCCGCTCGACCATGGTGTCGACATCTCGATCCATGCGGCGACGAAGTATCCGGCCGGCCATTCGGACGTTCTGCTCGGCACGGTGTCGGCCAACGAGACCTATTGGAAGCAGCTCTACGAGGGCTTCTGCACGCTCGGCTGCTGTTCGGGACCCGACGATATCTACCAAGTGCTGCGCGGTCTGCGCACGATGGGGGTGCGGCTCGAGCACCACCGCAAGAGCGCGCTCGATATCGCGCGCTGGCTGGAGGTGCAGCCGGGCGTGGCACAGGTGCTGCATCCGGCGCTGGAAAGCCATCCCGACCATGCGCTCTGGAAGCGCGATTTCTGCGGCTCCAGCGGCATCTTTTCGATCGTGCTCAACGGCGGCGGGCAGAAAGCGCAGCATGCCTTCCTCGACGCGCTCAAGATCTTCGGCCTCGGCTATTCCTGGGGCGGCTATGAGAGCCTCGCCGTTCCGGTCTCTCTCGGCGACCGCACCATAGCCAAAGGCGCCTATGCCGGCTCGCTGATCCGCCTGCAGATCGGGCTGGAGGATGTCGAGGATCTCAAGGCCGACATCCTGCGTGGGCTCGCAGCGGCCGCGACCGCCGGATGACAGGCCGATCGGCAGGCGCCGGCGGCCGCAGACAAGCCTCGGCCGAAAGCGGTAGCATGGCTGTGCAACCAGCTCGGGAACCTTTTGTCGGCAGGCGCATCCAATCGCGGATGTAACAGTTGCCGGGAGATCGAGATGAGAAGGCCCGCTATTGAAGCCGCCGGGATCGGTGCGGCCGAGGCCGGCGACATGGCGTTGGTGCGCCGGGCTCTTGCGCGCGATCCGGAGGCGTTCCGCGCCATCATCAAGACGCACAACCAGCGGCTCTACCGCATCGCTCGCGGCGTGGTCCGCAACGACGCCGAGGCCGAGGACATCGTGCAGGAAGCCTATATGCGCGCCTTTGCCAGTCTCGGCGCCTTTCGCGGCGAGGCGTCGCTTTCCACCTGGCTGTCGCGCATCGTCATCAACGAAGCGCTCGGCCGGTTGCGCAAGCGCAAGCGCATCGTGACGATGCCCGAAAACCCGGAGGCGAAGATCATCCGGTTTCCCCTAAACCGAAACGACTCGAATCCAGGCGACGATCCGGAGCGGACGATGGCGCAGCGGCAGATCCTCGTGCTTGTCGAACGGGCAACCGACAGCCTTCCCGATGTCTACCGCAGCGTTTTCATCGCTCGCGTCATCGAGGGCCTGAGCATCGAGGAAACCGCCGACCTTCTGGGTGTGCGGCCCGAGACCGTGAAGACGCGACTGCACCGGGCGCGGGCGCTGGTGCGAAAGGCGCTCGACGACGAGATCGGCCCGGTGCTGCTCGACGCCTTCCCCTTCGCCGGCCGGCGCTGCGAGCGGCTGACCCAGGCGGTGATGAGAAGGCTGGGATTCGAGCACTAATTCCGGTCTCCTGGCCGTTCCCGGGAACGTTTCGCTCTTCCCGGCATCCAATGGCAGTCAACACCAGATGAAGCCCGGGGCCAGCGCCACCGGGCAAAGGAGATGCCATGTCTATGCGATCAACCGCCGCCCTCGCCGCCCTTTTCTTGGCGAGCGCCGCGCCGCTGGCGCAAGTCGCCGAAAAGCCCACCGACCCGCAGATCGCCCACATCGCCTATACGGCCGGCGCGATCGACATCGACGCGGCCAAGCTGGCGATTGAGAAGTCCAAGAACAAGGAGGTCGTCGACTTCGCCAAGGACATGGAGCGCGACCATGCGGCGGTGAACAAGCAGGCGCTCGACCTGGTGAAGAAGCTGAAGGTCACGCCCGAGGACAACGACACCAGCAAGGCGCTGGCCAAAGCCGCCAAGGAAGAGCACGCCAAGCTGGCGAAGCTCAAGGGGGCAGACTTCGACAAGGCCTATATCGAGAACGAAGTCGCCTATCACAAGCAGGTCGACACCGCGCTCGAAACCCTGCTCATCCCATCGGCCAGCAATGCCGAGCTGAAGAGCCTGCTGGAGACAGGCCTCAAGATTTTCCAGGGGCATGAGCAACATGCCGAACGTGTCGCCGGCATGTTGAAATGAGGTCGCTGCTTCTTGCCCCGGCGCTGGCGTTGGCGCTCGGCACATCGCCGGCGTTCGCGGCGACCATCGAGGTGACGATCGACAAGCTGGTCTTCTCGCCGGCAAGCGTCCGGGCCAAGGTCGGCGATACGATCGAGTGGACGAACAAGGATATTCTCGCCCACACCGCCACGGTCAAAGGCGGCTGGGATGTGATGATCCCGGCAAAGTCGAAAGGCAAGGTCACGCTGAAGGCCGCGGGAGCGGTCGACTATTTCTGCCGCTTCCATCCGAACATGAAGGGCCATGTCGAAGTGGCCCCATAGTCCGCCATCCGGAAAGCGAGGCGCGCCGCGCCTCGCTGGGCCCTGGTGATGGTCTTCCTTGTGCCGATGCCGGTGCGCGGCCTGTTTTGCCCGGTTGCCGCAGGCCGCCATGCTGCACCAGCGGCGCCTGTGCCCCCTGGGTATGATCGGCAGGCCGCTGGCGGCACGTGCTGCGCGGCTCGCCGCGCAATAATATTCTCTCTGGCTGCGAATATACGGATTGGTTTGGCTTCCAAATCCGAAGTTTCAGCGGCATTGCGAGCAGCGCAATTCCACCTATTCGATCCAGGGCCTGCCATGGCGTTTCGCCTTTTCGTTCCGATCCTTGCCGGCGCGACGCTTCGCGAACGGCTGCTTGCCTGCATCGGCGCGACCATCGGTATCGCGCTCACCGGCATGATCAGCGGGCTCGCCATGGGCAGCGGCCCGCTTGTGGCGATGCTGGTGGCGCCCATGGGCGCTTCCGCCGTGCTGCTCTTTGCCGTCCCGTCGAGCCCGCTGGCGCAGCCTTGGTCGATCATCGGCGGCAACACGATTTCGGCGCTGATCGGCGTGACGGTGGCGCATTTTGTGCACGACACGGTGATTGCCTCGGGCCTTGCAGTGGCGCTGGCGATCGCCGCCATGTCGTTCACGCGCTCACTGCATCCGCCGGGCGGCGCCGCGGCGCTTACCGGCGTGCTCGGCGGGCCGGCCGTTGCCGCCGCCGGCTTCCTGTTTCCCTTCGTGCCGGTGGCGCTGAACTCGATCATCCTGGTTACGCTCGGCTTCCTGTTTCACAAGCTATCGCGGCGCAGCTATCCCCATGTGCACGTGCCTGTCACCAATCGCCACGGCACAGCCGACCGGCCGCCGGCCGAGCGCGTCGGCTTCCGGCCCGAGGATGTCGATGCGGCGCTCTCCGCGCTCGACGAGACCTTCGACATCGACCGTGACGACCTGGAGCGCCTGCTGCGCCAGGTCGAGCTGCAGGCGATGGTGCGCTCGCAGCGCACGCTGCTGTGCCAGGACATCATGTCCCGCGACGTGATCTCGGTGCCGGAAACGGCGTCCGCCGACGAGGCGCGCAAACAGCTGATCGACCACAACATCCGCACCTTGCCGGTGGTCGACGCGGGCGGCCACCTCACCGGCGCGGTCGGTCTGCGCGAACTGACAAGAGCGACCGACACGGTGAAGGAGGTGATGTCGAAGGCCGGCACCGCCTCCCCCGACACGCCGGCGATGAGCCTGCTGCCGGTGCTGACCGACGGGCGCAGCCATGCGGTGGTGATCGTCGATGGCGGCCGGCATATTCTCGGGCTGATCACCCAGACCGATCTGCTGGCGGCCGCCACGCGCGTGCGGCCAACAGACGGGACGGGCCTTAAATCGGCAGCATAGGCTGCAGCCTGGAGAGGTGCGGGCGATCTGGCTCTTGCCGTCGCGACCATCATCGCTCCGTCCGTTACAGCCGCGTTTTCAGCGGCTGGTCCTGACCCGCCGACCCTACCGCGCCGCGGCCCGCCGGCCGGCGCCGCTCGACCCAGTCATTGAGCCCTTCGCGCAGATCGACCGTGGGGACCGGTTCGGCGGGATAAGGAGCAGGCATTCGATTGCTTGTATATTCACTAGTCGGTATACTTGACCAATGAGCGAAAAGCCCAATCCCACGCGAAAACGCCTCGTCGAGGCGGCGACCAAGCTCTTCTATGCGGAAGGCATCGGCCGCGTCAGCGTGGACGCCGTGGCCGAGAAAGCCGGGCTCACCAAGCGCACCCTCTACTACCATTTCAAGAGCAAGGACGACCTGATCGCGGCCTATCTCGAGGGCCGCGACCAGCCTAACCTCGAGCAGATGGCCGGCTGGTTCGAGGCGGCAAAAGGCGGCGCGGACAAAAAGGTCGAGGCGATCTTCACCAACCTGGCGCGGGTGGCGCGCCATCCCAAATGGAAGGGCTGCGGCTTCCTGCGCACGGCGGCAGAGCTCGCCGCGATGCCCGGACATCCGGCGGTGAAGGCTGGAGCGCGCCACAAAACCAATTTCGAAAAATGGCTGGCAGGCGCGCTTTCAGACCACGATGTCGGCGAGGCGAAGATGCTGGCGCGCGAGATCGTGCTTTTGATGGACGGCGCCTTTTCCAGCATGCTGATCCATCACAATCCAGACTACGTCGCCGCTGCCGGCCATGCCGCCGCAACGCTGGTGCGGGCGCGGATGGCGAACGCAGGCGCCCAGAGCAATTCCAGGAAAAATGCTCAACGGTTAGGCTCGGCGACATCGCCGTAGCCCTCGACCGGGACAAGACCTCGCTGTTGAGACTCCACGTCCAGTGGGTCTTCACCAAAACGAACAAGGCCCCTCCCAGGGCCTTGCCATCTCAATCTCCGAAGTTCAGGCGCCGGCTACTTCCCCATCATCGACTTGGCATTCTCCGCCGTGATCGCGGTGGTGTCCACCGTCACAGTCGGTTCCACCGACGTCGCGCAGTCGAGCAGGATCTTCTTGGACATCTCGATCGCTTCCTTGGCGCCGGTCGGATAGGTGAAGGTCGCCGCCCAGTCGCCCTTGGCCACCGCCTCGATACCGCCGGCCGGCCCAGGCAGGCCGTCGGTGCCGATGATCTTGACGTCCTTGCCGGCGCCCTTGGCGGCCAGCAGCGCGCCCGCCGCCATCATGTCGTTCGAGGCATAGAGCACCTTGATGTCGGGATGCGCCTGCAGCATTGCGGCAAAGGCGGTCTGGGCTTTATCCGGAACCCAGTCGGCCGCCTGTTCGGCGACGATCTGGATCTTGGCATTCCCCTTCACGCCTTCCTTGAATCCGTTCAAGCGCTCCACCGCCGGCGTCGAGCTCGGCAGGCCTTCCAGCACCGCCGCTTCGCCGCCATCGGGCAAAAGCTTCGAGGCCGTGTACTTGCCGGCTTCCTCGGCGATCTTGAAATTGTCGCCGCCGATGAAGGCGGTGTAGTCCTTGCCGGGGTCGCCGACTGTCTTGCGGTCGAGCTCGATCACCGGGATGCCGGCATCCATGGCGCGCTTCACGGCAGGCGTCAGGGGCGCTGCCTCGAAGGGCGAGATCAACAGGATATCGACCTTCTGGGTGATGAAGTTGTCGACCTGCGAGGTCTGCGTGTTGACGTTGCCGGCGCCGTCGGCGATCTGCAGGGTGAAGCCCGGCACTTCCTTGGCCGCCGCCGTCAGTTCGTCATTGACGTGCTGGCGATAGGGTTCGGCGTTGTTGGCCTGCGAAAAGCCGATGACGAACTGGCCGTCCTTGGCGCAGGCCTTCACCAGCGGCTCGGCTGCCTGAGCGCTCCCTGCGATGCACAGGCCGGCGCCCGCCAGCAACGCGACCCGAAGGGCGCGCGATCCTCTCAACGTGGTTTTCATACTCACTCTCCTCCTCGTCCGGCCGGGGTGCCGGACCTTGGTTGCAGTCTCACCTATGCCGCCGCCGGCCTCCTATCGACCCAATCCCTCGCGGCGGCGAACGAGGGATTGAAGCACTGCCGCGAGCACGATGATCGCGGCGGTCGCGAGCAGCTGCGTGGCGGGGGTGATGTTGTTGAGCTGAAGGATGTTGGCCAAGGCGCCGAGCATGATCGTGCCGGCGACGGTGCCGACCATGGAACCCGCGCCGCCGAACAGGCTGGTGCCGCCGATGACCACGGCGGCGATTGCGGTGAGCTCATAGCCCATGCCGTCATTGGCGCTGCCGAAGTTGAACTGACCGGCATGGACGATGCCGGCAAGCGCCGAGGCAAAACCGGTGATGGCGTAGACCGAAATCTTCACCATCGACACCGGAACGCCGGAAATGCGCGCGGCGCGCTCGTTGCCGCCGACGGCATAGACGTAGCGGCCGAAGCGCGTGGTGTTGAGCACCAGCGTGGCGATCGCGGCAAAAATAATGAAGACGATAGTCGCCACCGGCACGGTGTTGTCGAACAGGCGCTCGCCCAGCACCGCGAAGACAGGCGGCGCCAGGCCCGGCCCGTCGCCATAGGAGATGTTGATGTACTGGTTGCCGGAGACGATCAGCGCCAGACCTCGCGCCGCCTGCAGGCCGGCCAGGGTCACGATGAACGCCTCCAGCCGGAAGCGGGTGGAGATCGCGCCCTGGACGATGCCGAAGACGACGCCCATGGCGAGCACCGCCAAAATGGTCGGGATCAGCCCGAAGCCGCCGGAGATCATCATGGTGGCGGTGACCACGGCGGAGAGACCGAGCACCGCGCCGACCGAGAGATCGATGCCGGCGGTGATGATGACGAAGGTCATGCCAATGGCGATGATGCCGGTCTCCGATACGGCCCGCACGATGTTGGCGATGTTGTCGGGGTTGAGGAACAGGATTTCGCCATGGCGCCGCGGCGAGAAGATGACGCCGCCGATCGCCACCAGCACCAGGCCGATCAGGCTCTGGAAGCGCACGATGATGGCCAGCGGGTCGACGCCGTGCTTTTGCGCCGCAGCTGGCGCCGGGCTTGAAGCCGCCGGGTTGACCGCCACCGAAATCTTCTGGTCCGACATCAGGCCTCCCTGCCATTTGCCGCGGCAAGCACGGTGTGCTCGTCGACGCCGCCATTGAATTCCGCCACATTGCGCCCCCGGCGCAGCACCACGATCCGGTCGCAGAGACCGATCAGCTCCGGCATCTCGCTGGAGGCGACCAATATGCCCAGCCCCTGCGCCGCGAGCGCCCGCAGCCTGGCGTAGATCTCGCCCTTGGCGCCGACATCGACGCCGCGCGTTGGCTCGTCGAGCAGGAGCAGGCGTGGGTTGCCGAGGATCTCCTTGGCCAGCACCACCTTTTGCTGGTTGCCGCCGGAAAGCGCGCCGACCGCGATATCCGGGTTCTTCGGGCGGATGTCGAACTGGCTGAAGGATTGCGTCACGGCCTCCGCCTGGCGGCGTGGCGACATCAGGCCTGCCGGCGAGATGCGGCGGATGACCGACATCACCAGATTGAGGCCAACCGCCATCCGAAGCATCAGGCCGCTGCCGCGCCGGTCGTCGGTGACGAAGGCAATGCCCGCCTTGCGGGCGGCGTTGATGGATTCGAGTTTCACCGGCCGGCCGTCGACCGCCACCTCGCCCTGCCAGCGGCCGGCAAGGCCGGTGCCGTAGAGTGCCGAAAGCAGCTCGGTGCGCCCTGCCCCCATGATGCCGGCGAGGCCTACGATCTCGCCTTCCCTGACCTCGAGCGAGATGCCGCTCGGCGGCTGCCAGCCGGCGCTTTCGCGCGCAAGCGTGAAGCTGGCGTCCTTGAGGCTGAGCAGCGTCTTGCCGGCGCTCTTGGCACGCCCGGGATAAAGCTCGTCCAGCGGCCGCCCGACCAGCAGACGCACCAACTCGGCCTGCGGCGCGTGCGGTTCGCTAATGCCGGCGACGCGGCCGTCGCGCATCACCGTCACGCGATCGGCGATCTCAGGCACTTCCTCCAGTCGATGCGAGATGTAGACAATGCCGACGCCGGTCGCGGCCAGCTTGCGCATGATGTCGAACAGGCGCTCGACCTCGCCGACGGTGAGCGCCGCGGTCGGCTCATCCATGATCAGCACCCGCGAGGCATAGGACAGCGCCTTGACGATCGCCACCACCTGGCGCTGGCCGATCGAGAGGTCGGCCACGAGCCGCGCCGGATCGATGGCGAGCTCGATCGCTTCCAGTCGCTTCTTCGCCTCGCGGCGCATCGCCGGCACGTCGAGCATGCCGCCCGGCCGCATTAACTCGCGGCCGAGGAAGAGGTTCGCCGCGACGTCGAGCGAAGGCACAAGGTCGAGTTCCTGGAAGATGGTGGCAATGCCGGCGGCTTGGGCCTCGCGCGGATTGTTGAAGACCACCTGTTTGCCGTCGACCCGGATTTCGCCCTCGTCCGGCGTATAGACGCCCGACAGCAGGTTCATCAGCGTCGACTTGCCGGCGCCGTTCTCGCCGAGCAGCGCGTGGATCTCGCCTGCCTTGAGGTCGAAATCGACGCCGCGCAGCGCTTGCACGCCGCCGAAGCGTTTGACCGCGCCGGTTACGGAAAGCAGCGGCGCGCTCATGTCTGCCTCGTGTGGGCCGGCTTCGCGCAAGATTCACGCACCTGCAGCGTCGCCCGCAGCCGTACGGCATGGGGTGCCGCGTCGCTGGAAGCGATGCGGGCGCTGAGCTGCGCGGCGGCCTGGCGCCCGATCTCGGTGCAGGGCTGCTCGACCAATGTCAGACGCGGCTCGAAACAGTCGGCCCATTCGAAATCGTCGAAGCCGACCAGCGATAGGTCGCTCGGGATCGAAAGACCCTTTTCGCGGATGGCGCGGACTGCCCCGATCGTCGTCATGTTGTTGCCGGTGACAAGTGCGGTGGGCGGCGCGGGCAGCGAAAGGACCGCATGCGTCGATGCCGTGGCGCTCGCCGTGTCGACATTCTGCGGCGAGACATAGTGCGGCAGGCATTCAAGTCCATTGGCGGCGAGCGAGGCGCGAAAGGCCTCGATGCGCTCGCGTGTGGTGGCGAGTCCTGGCTGGCCGGCAATATAGCCGATGCGTCTGTGGCCAAAGGAAGCGACATGGTCGATCAGCGCGCGCATCGCCGTGTCGTTCTCGACGCCGATCTGGTCGAAGCGGTCGTCGGCGAAGCGGTCTATAAGCACACACGGCACTTGTTTGTCGGCGAGATACTCGATCGCCCGCAGCGGCGCGCCCGACGGCGCCAGGATGACGCCGTCGACGCGCCGCTGATGGAAGGCGCGCACGACCTGCAATTCGCGATCCGGGTCTTCCTGGGTGTCGGACAAGAACACCATCAGCCCGAGCCGTGCGCACTCGGCTTCGACGGCGCAGATGATGTCGGTGAAGTAAGGGTTGGAAATCGCGGAGATGGCGAGCCCGACGCTGTTGGTCGAGGCGACTTTGAGCGAGCGCGCCAATTCGTTGGGCTGGTAGCCCATGGCCGCGATGGCGTCGTTGATAAGCTGCGCCTTTTCGGGCGAGACGAAGCGGGTACGGTTGACGACATGCGAAACGGTCGAAACCGAGACGCCGGCCCGGCGCGCGACCTCAGCCATTGTCGGCATGACGACTCTTACGGAGTGCCCGCAAGCGCTCCTCCCTATCTCGCGTTTCCCGTCCGCTCTTCGTCGGATTTGGCCAAACCATAGAATCATCGAAACGTTTGCGCAATCGTTTCGATGACGGAGCGCGCCAGATTTTTAGCGCTGGCGAAAAGTCGACGATCAGGAAGTGAAAGCCAGCCAGGCGGTGCCGGCGAGAAGCGTCACCAGCGTCAGCGGCAGGCCAACCTTGAAGAAGGAGGAAAAGGAAAGCTCCTTGCCGGCCGCTTTCGCCTGCTCGGCGACGATCAGGTTGGCGACCGAGCCGAGCAGCGTGAAATTCCCGGCAAGCGTGGAGCTCATCGCCACGACCAGCCAGGCGCGCTCCGGGTTTTCCAGCCCGGGGATGAACGGGCGGAGCGCCAGCACCGCCGGCACATTGCTCATGATGTTGGAAAGCACGGCGGTGAAGCCAGAGAGCCGCCAGACGTCGTCGAGGCCGATGTTCTTCGCCCAGGCGATCATGTCGGGCGTGAGCAGCGTGCGCTCGGCGCCCGCCACCACCACGAACAGACCGGCGAACATGAAGAGCAGCGGGCCGTCGATCTCGCGATAGATGCGCCGCGGCTTGATTGCCCGGGTGACCAGCAGGAAGGCGCCGGCAATCAGCGCCGCCTTGGCGACGGGAACGCCGGCGAAGAAGGCGAACGCCAGCATCACGCAGACGATGGTGGCCTTCAGCACCTGTCCGGGCAGCATGCGGCCGCGATAGACCTCGGGGCTGAGTTCGGCGGGGCGGGAGAATTCGGCGCGGTAGACGATGCGCACGATGACGATGACGCAAAACAAGCTGAACAGCGCCACCGGCGCGAGCGCCAGCGCGAAAGCCGGATAGGAAATGCCGGACAGCGCGCCGATCACCATGTTCTGCGGATTGCCGGTTATAGTGGCGACGCTGCCGCAATTCGAGGCCGTGCAGGTGGCGATGAGGTAAGGCACCGGGTTGCGGTTGATGACGCGGGTGACATGGACGACGATCGGAGCCATCACCAGGCAGATCGCGTCATTGACCAGGAAGGCCGAGAGCACGCCGGTCAGCAGCGTCACCATCACCAAAAGCATGAAGGGTGCATGGGCGTGCTCGATGGCAAAGCCGCCGAGCGCGCGAAACGCGCCCGACACCTTGAGATGCGCGACCACGATCATCATGCCGAGCAGCAGCGTGATGGTGTCGAAATTGATGGCTTTGTAGGCATCCTCGATGCCGATCGCGCCGATAGCGATCATGGCGGCGCCGCCGAGCAGCGCGATGCCGGCGCGGTCGAGGCGCAGGCCCGGAATGCGACCGACGGCAACGCCGGCATAGGTGAGCACGAGGATGAAAAGCGCGCCCGCGCCGGTCCATGTCATTGCAAGAAGGTTCCCGTTGCCTGCCCCTGGCCGCCAGAATCTGCCGACGCATGGGGCGGCGTCACATTTAGCAAAGGCAGCGCAAAGGGGAAGCGGCCAAGCGCATGAAAGCGTCGTGACGCTTTCGTGGCTTTCACATTCATAAACCCTAATGTAAAGAATAGTGAAATAACATAAGTGACCGATAATCCAGGCGTTGGGGACTAAACGGATGAACACGGTCGTTGAAGCGGAACATCGCATCCCATCACGGGAGGAATTGATGCGTCCGCAGGAATGCTCCCGCTGTCAGGGGGCCAAGAAGGTTTTCGTTTGCGCGCGTTGGCTTAGCTCGAACGGCCATTGCTGCCCAGGAGGCACGCACCGGCTGAATTGTCCGGGACACAGCATCGTCTGCCTCGAATGCAGCGGGCGCGAGAGCTAGCGAGATTCGAGCAGCCGGTCGACCGCAAACGCCGCCGCGGCGATTTCGCCTGTTCTGGCATCGGCCGGGGCCGCTGTCATTAAAGTTTGACATAGCCAGGCATGCCGGGCTTGCTGCTATCATTGCCCTTATGGATCCGACTATTGCCTTGCGCCTTGCCGCCGCCTACCACTTGGCGAATTTCACGATTTCCTCAGGCCTGGCAAAGCAATGATCGTCCGACTGCGACGCGCCCTGCGATGGCAAGCGCTTCCGCTCCTTGCCGGCTTTGCCATTGTCGCGCTGATTATCGCGGCGCGCGCCATCCTCGCCGAAACACAGATTGCGGACCGCGACGCCAGCCGCGAAGCGATCGAGGCCCAGCAATTGCTCTCGAGCCTGCTCTCGCTCGTCCAGGACGCAGAGACCGGCCAGCGCGGCTATCTGCTGACCGGCGAGAAGAACTATCTCCTGCCGTACCAGCATGCCGTCGATGCGCTGCCGGCAATGCTTAAGCGTGTCGGTGAGATGTTTCCCGACGGCAGCGACAGGGCGCAACAGGTGGTCGGCATCAAGGACGCGCTTGCCCGCGAGCAGGCCGAGCTCGCAGAGACGATCCGGCTCTACGACACGGGCAACACCGCAAAAGCGCTGGACATCGTGCGCCGCGGCAGCGGCAAGCTGGACATGGACCAGATCCGCGCCAATATCGACGCGATCCGGCGCATCGACGGCGCGAGCCTCGCGGCCCGCGCCGAGCGCATGGAACAGATCGAAGGCTGGCTGCGCGCCGGCTCGTTCGCGGCACTGGTGGGCATCTCCCTGCTCGGCATCTACACGATCCGCCAATCCAGCCGCCGTTTCCAGGACGTGGCCGCCGCGCAGGACGCGCTGAGCGCCAAGAACGCGGCGCTGCTCGCCGAGATCGAGACGCGTGAAAAAGCGGAGTCGCAACTTCGCCAGGTGCAGAAGATGGAGGCGGTAGGCCAGCTCACTGGCGGCATAGCGCATGATTTCAACAACATGCTGGCCGTCATCACCAGCGCCATGAACCTCGCGCAGCGCAAGCTCGCTCGCGGAGAGCATGACGTGCAGAGCTTCGTCGAGGCGGCCACCGATGCCGCGGCGCGCGCCGCCAACCTCACGGCCAGGCTGCTTGCCTTTTCGAGACAGCAAACGCTGGCGCCGCAGATCGTCGACGCCAACCGCCTCGTCACCGGCATGTCGGATCTTCTGCGCCGCACGCTCGGCCATGCGATCGAGATCGAAACGGTGCTGGCGGGCGGACTTTGGAAAACGCATGCCGACCCGAGCCAGGTCGAGAATGCCATCATCAACCTGGCGGTCAACGCGCGCGACGCCATGGACGAAAAGGGCAAGCTCACCATCGAGACCGCCAATTGCCATCTCGACGAGGCCTATACGGCGGCGCATCCCGAAGTGAAGGCCGGCCAGTATGTCATGATCGCGGTGACCGACACCGGCGCGGGCATGCCGGCGGACATCATGGCCAAGGCTTTCGAGCCGTTCTTCACCACCAAGCCAGCGGCCAAAGGGACTGGGCTCGGGCTCAGCCAGGTGTTCGGCTTCGTCAAGCAATCCGGCGGACACGTCAAAATCTATTCGGAGCCCGGCGAAGGCACGACAATCAAGATCTATCTTGCCCGCTTCACCGGCCCGGAAGATGCGGCGACGCCGACAAGGGCAAGCGGCAGGAGCGATGTCCCGGCAACCGAAACCGTCCTGCTCGTCGAGGACGACGCCCGTGTGCGTGCTTCGACGGCCGCCGCGCTGCTGGAGCTCGGCTATACCGTCATCGAGGCGGCCGGCGGTGAAGAGGCGCTACAAAAACTCGGCGAGAACGCCGCCATCGCGCTGATGCTGACGGATATCGTCATGGCGGGCATGAATGGCCGGCAGCTCGCCGAACAGGCACGCAAGCATTCCCCTTCGCTGAAAGTGGTGTTCATGACCGGCTTCACCCGCAACGCGGTCGTGCACAACGGCGTGCTCGACCACGATGTGCACTTCGTCGCCAAGCCGTTCACGCTGGAACAACTGGCTGCGAAGCTCAGGGACGCGCTGGCGACACCCTGAAGCCTGCTCGCGCCTTGCACCTGTCAGATGCGACCGAGCAGCACCAGGATGATCACGATAACCAGGACAAGCCCGAGGCCGCCGCCGCCATAATAGCCGGTACCGTAGAAAGGTCCGCCGCCAAAGCCGCTGAAGCCGCCAAGCAGGGCAAGGATGAGAATGATGATGAGAATTGTGCCGAGGCCCATGGTTTCTTCCTCTTTGTGACTGTGCGATCCCGCGCTTTGTTATTGAGGAAGTGAACTCACAACCAGCGCGCATGTTCCCCCGATGTAGGCGGCCGGCTTCGGTTTTCCGACGGCACGGCAGGCGCGCCTGCGTGGAACCATTTCCCAGCCGGCAACGTTGGAGGCTGCCCATCCGGGCAATCCTGGCAAGGAGGCAGGCACATGGGCGCATCCGTTCTTATCGGCATTCTGATCACCTTCCTGGTGGTGATCCTGGTGCTCTACCTCGTGCAGCGCCTGCCGCTCGATGCCCGCGCGCGACAGATCGCGCAGATCATCGTCATCATCATCGGGATCATCTCGTTGCTGAAATATCTTACGGTGTTTTAGCCGCGCTCCGTATTCGACACCGGAAACTCCGAAGCCTGGTCCCTCATGAGAACCCTGTCGATCACACTCATTGCCGGCATGATTGCTTACGCTGCGAGCACTGCCCACGCCCGGCAGGATACGCGCGTCATGACCTGTGCCCAGGCCCAGACGCTCATCCAAAGCCATCACGCCGCGGTGCTGACCACCGGACCCGACACCTATGACCGCTTCGTGCGCCAGTTTGGCAATGAATGCGACTGGCCCGAAGTGCCGATATCGATCCCGGTTCCTACCCGCGATGGCGAATGCCGCCTCTATCGATGCGAGGAGCCGCCCTTCAATTTCCCCGATTGAACAGCGCCACGCACGCCCGTATCTATTTTGAAGCATGTCGTTCTCCCAAAACCGCCAGGCCCTTTTGGGCGACATGCATCGTGGCGCGGAACCGTTCCGACCCCGGGCGAATTGTAACGGACAGCGGCCTGGCCGCGCCGGATCGGGCTGCAGGAGGAACGGCCATGTCCAACGAGATCAAGCGCAGCGGCAGTTGCCTGTGTGGCGGCGTACAGTTTCAGGTGGCCGGCGAGCCGCTACGGGTCGGCCTTTGCCACTGCAAGGACTGCCGCAAGACAAGCGGATCGGCTTTCCACGCCTATGCGGTGTGGCCGCTTCGCGCATTCGAAGCCGCCGGCATCACCAGCACCTACGGCGCTCGCAGTTTTTGTCCCACCTGTGGAAGCCGTGTTCCGTTCATCGGCGAGGATGAGGCCGAGGTCACGATCGGCAGCCTGGACATTGCGCCAACAGAAGGGCTGCTGCCGAGTTACGAGTTGTGGATCGGACGTCGCGAGTCCTGGTTGCAGGCCGTGTCCGAAGCACGCCAGTTCGAGCACGATCGGATCGCCGATGATTCGGCCGCGGGCGGGGAAGTCGGCCAGGAGCCACAGCAAAGGTCGGCCTAGGTCGAGTTCTTTCCGGACTTAAGTCGGAACGACAATGACCTTCAGTCGAAGGGCGCCCTCCGGCATGTCCGGAAATAGGTGGCTGTCGATCGATCCGCGCGGACTTTTCTCGAAGTTTCGTCTCTTTCAACCACCGGTAGGTTTGCCGGCCAATCGGCTGCCGATAGCATTTGCAATGAGTCGTGATCTCCACGTTTTCAGTTGCCTGTGCCCATTGAGTTTTATCGGCTTCGCAAAATATAAGAATTTTTAGCCACGTCTCTTGCTGCAATACAACTTTTGGGATTGTTTTTCCTCCTTCCCGCAGTGTTATCACGCCAAAGACCAAGCTGCAGCGGGCAATACCAAAGTGAAAATTCTTTCGGCTCAAGAAATTTTTTAGACCATCATCTTTCTGCTTATGTCAAATATGACGCCCGAACTTGCCACAAGCAGCAGGCCTTATGATTTCGGACTTAGTACAAAAGGCCACCTTTGTTTCTTTCAATTTTTGCTACATAGTGTTGGCGAATCTTGAAGCCGGACGAGGCGGTTTTCATGACGTCGGGGCCTGAGCACGGCCGAAACATGCATATGCGGTATCCACCGATTGACGGGTTCTGGACCTGGGACATCAAGCGTGACCGTGTCTATGGCGACGCCAATCTTTCGGATTATTTCGGGCTGACACTCGACGAATTGTCGCACGGCGCATCACTGGAACGGTGCATGCAAAGCATCGACCGTGAGGATCGTCCAAGGGTTCGATTGGCTATCCGCAAGGCAATCGAGCGCAGGTCTGGCTTCAGGGAAGTCTACAAGGTCCGCTCGGAAAAGATGGGGCTTCGCAAGATCCTTGCCGTCGGTCAATGCTACGTTGACGATATGGGCGAGGCAGCACTCTATCCTGGCTGGTTCGTCGATCTGACGAAGGATGCCGCGAGCGAGGAACAGTCGCTGCGCGAGATCCACAATCACGTCGGTCAGGCCAAGGACATCGCGCGATCGATCGGACACGACATGTTGTCGTATCTTCTGGACAATATCGAGGAAGAGATCGAGCAGCGACTTGATGGAATGCTGGGGAGGCGAAGATCGTCCTGAAGCAGCTTTCGCCGATTGTTTGCGGGCTAGCCTCGCTTGCCGCGTCTGCCGACCTCGGCCGTGACCATGCGCGCGAAATGCGATTGGGGCGATCGGTGCTCGATAAGCTTGGCGCGCTCGAGGGCCGCATCGCCGTAAAATTCGATCAACACCCCGGCGGCCTGCGCAGCATCGGCCCTCAATCGGCCGAAATTGGCTTCCCCGCTCTCGAGCGAAGGCTCGCTCCTGGCAATCACGTCAAGCATAGCTTGCAACTTGTCGGGAGTGCTGCCCTCGTCTTCGTGCATGGTCGCTATCCGGTTGGGCGGGCAAAATATCGACATTTCCGCGCCATGTCCAACAGCTTCGTTGATCAGGCGTCCGTACAACCGCGTACAGCTTCACCGCGCGCACGATCACAACCTTCATACAAGCATAGTGAGCCAATCTTATCGCGCAGACTTTTGGGGGGCACCCATGGACCAGCCTAGCAAAATGGAAAACCTGCAGTTCGCGCAGGGGATCTTGCGAGAGCTTCGCCAGAAGGCGGAAGCCGATGGCGAAAAGCTCCTGACCTATCTTATCGACATGGCCTATCTCGAGGCCAGCGACCGTATCCGCGCCCACTGGATCGGCAGCCACGAACCCGAAGCCCGCCGCGCCAAGGGCTGAGCCGCCCAATGCATGTCGCCCAGAAGTGTACGGGACAACGACATGCATAAAAACAAGGACTTAAAGTGCGTCGCCTGAATCTGCTTCAGCGCAACGCACTTTAAGCAATTCCAGGACGAGCGCGTCACAGATTTCAGTGCGGAATTGTGTCAAAACAAATAGTTAGAGTGGTTCGTCGTTTCCGTGAACGATGAACCGATCCAGCCATCGGACTGCGCCGGAACGCAAAAAAAGCCCGCCATGCCTTTCGGCATGGCGGGCTTTTTTCAAGTAACGGGGCCATGTCCAACAGCCCCGCCGCAGGTCTATGACGCGGCAGCTTTTTGGCGGACCGGAAGCTTCCACCCGGGCCGCGCGAAATGGCAGGTGTAGCCGTTGGGATAGCGCTCGAGATAGTCCTGGTGCTCGGGCTCGGCTTCCCAGAAGGGGCCGACCGGAGCGAGCTCGGTGACGACCTTGCCGGGCCACAGGCCGGACGCGTCGACGTCGGCGATCGTGTCTTCGGCGATCCGCTTCTGCTCATCGCTGGTGTAGAAAATAGCCGAGCGATAGCTCGCGCCGACATCGTTGCCCTGGCGGTTCCTCGTCGTCGGATCGTGGATCTGGAAGAAGAATTCGAGCAGCGCGCGGAAACTGGTCCTGGCCGGGTCGAAGACGATCTCGATCGCTTCGGCGTGGGTGCCGTGGTTACGGTAGGTGGCGTTGGGAACGTCGCCGCCGCTGTAGCCGACTCGCGTTGAAACAACGCCGGGCAAGCGTCGGACCAGATCCTGCATGCCCCAGAAGCAGCCGCCGGCAAGCACCGCGCGCTCGGTGGAAGAAGCCATGTCACACCTCCTTTGGATTGCTCCATAGATAGGAGCTCTGGCCGGATTCTTCCAGCGGCTCGGGCACTGCCGGCAAGGCCCGGGGAATAGCTCTTCGCGATGACATCGATGTTTCGGGAAACGATCAGGAATCCGGCGTCTGTCTGAACCGCCGCACCACCACCTCAAACACGATGTCCGAGAGGCTGCAACGATCTCGGCGCGCTGCTCAGGCGAATAATGCCCGGCATCGTCGATGGTCATGGAGGTGACGTGTCGGGACATGGCAAACCTTTCCCTTCTCCCCCTGTGGGAGAAGGTGGATCGGCGCGCAGCGCCGAGACGGATGAGGGGTACTCCAGCGGAGCGGGACGCTGGCGTTCCCTGGAGCACCCCTCATCCGGCCGCTTCGCGGCCACTTCTCCCACAAGGGGAGAAGGGAAGTGCGCTCAGCCCTTGTAGCCTTCGTTGACGCAGTCGTTTTTCCAGGCCCAGTCGAAATCGGCCTGCGACATCGATTGCCCAAGGCCCGGTTCAACATAGGGGCCGGCGCCGTCGATATAGACGATGAAGCGCGCTTCCTTGGTGAAGATGCCGACCTTGGTTCTGATGACGCCGCAGGTCTGGCCGGTCGCGCTGTCGCCGGTGAGGTCGACATGCGAGAAGGTCGCCGCCGGATCGTTGATCAGGCCGCGCATCCTGGCTTCGGCCGAAGCGATCGCGTCAGCGCGCCAGTCGCCGCTGGAGCCGGTGCAGGCCGAAAGCAGCGCGCAGACAAGAAGCAGGTTCGGTACAGGCCGCATGTTGGCTCCAGATCGCGGCCGGAAGCTACTCGACCTTCGGTTGCAGCCAAAGCGGCATCGCAAATCATGGTTTCGGCGCGGTTTCAGATTGCAGGGAGCGCCGTCGACGAAGCTGCTGATCTCCCCCCTTGCGGGGAAGATGGCCCGCAGGCCAGAGGGGGTGTGAAGGATCGCCAGCCATGTCGGTCAGTTCCCTACGCTGTTCGAAGCATTGGACAGGTCGGCGGGACAGCACCCCCCTCTGCCCTGCCGGGCATCTCCCCCGCAAGGGGGGAGATTGATCCGTCACCTACGTCTTCCCGATCCTCTCCACCGCTTCCGCACTCAAAAACCTGAGCACCACATCGCTCATGCCGAGCAGCGGCGTGAAGGTGACGATGGTTATGCCATCGGTGGCATTCGTGCGGGTGAGGCCCTCCGAATAGATGTCGAGCGGCGGTTCCTCGTCGAACCAGACGCCGTGCAGCGTCTCGCCCTGCCATTTCTCGCGGCCCTTTTCGTAGGACTTGAAGGAGAGCACGCTTTCGCCGGCCTGGATGTCGCCGCCCCCGCCCCAGCGCACGACGACGCTATCCAATGCACCCGGCGCGCCGCGGCCCATCACTGTGTCGGCGATCGCGTCGGCGGGGATCATGCCGGTGCCCCATTCGCCCTGCTGCTGCGGCGGGCCGACGAGCACGCGCTGCGGGTTGTCGCGCGTGCCTTCGCCGGTAACGCCGGCGGCCCAGAGCCGCACCGGCTGATGAAACATTCTGCCCAGCCACCAGCCGGGATAGCGGCCGGTCAGGTGCATGGCCCATTCCGCGCCCCCTGCCCTGGTCTTGCCGAGCTGGTTACCGGCCATGAACAGGCGCTCGCGGTTCGTCGCCCCTGCCGCGTGAAATTCGGCCTGCCGTTCGTAAGGCGCGTAGGCCGCGAGGCGATTACGACGACGCCTGCGGTCCAGTTCCTCCAGCAGGGCCAGATAGGTCAGCATCTCCTTCGAGGAGCGGCCGGAGGTTCGCTTCGATGCGGTGGATGCGGATACGGATCTCCTCATCGCTCAACTGCTCGAGACTGTTTTGATTGGCATCGACACTTTGCGAAAAATCCTTGGGCAGCATCGTCAGCACGACCTTCAGATACTGTTCCGGTTTTTCCGCCCTGACCGCGGCAATGACGCCTGCGCCATGGGCGCGGAAGTCGGCGCGCAGCGCGGCCGCGAAGTCGTCGACAAGTGTTTTTCGCGGGCGCTTCGGGCGGGTGGACATCGAGACATCGACTTGAGGAGCGGTCGGCTTTCGCCCTGGCTTCGACCGCTTCGCGCCGCCGCGGCGCCTGCTTTCGTCAGCCATGGGCCGCCGCGTCCGATGGCGCGGCTTTTGCCGACTTGCGGACCTTGCGCACGGGTTTCCTGCGGGGCTTGGCGCGGGCCGGCTTGGCGGGCCCGGCAACCGTGGCCGGCGCGGCCATTGCCTTTAGCTTCGCGGTGGCGGCGCGGGCTGCCGACGGGCCGAGACCCGGCCGCGGAAAGCCGAAACCGGCGACGGCATCGACAGGGCCGCCACGCACCATGCCGATGCGCACGCCCGGCGCGACCTGCTCGACATTATGGCGTGGCAAGCTCGCGCCCTCGAACTCGCCGATGGCGCTGACGATCTCGGCGCCGTCATCGGCGATGATGATGGTGGCGTAGCGT
This sequence comes from Mesorhizobium australafricanum, assembly GCF_033977265.1. Classification (NCBI taxonomy): domain Bacteria; kingdom Pseudomonadati; phylum Pseudomonadota; class Alphaproteobacteria; order Hyphomicrobiales; family Phyllobacteriaceae; genus Mesorhizobium; species Mesorhizobium australafricanum. Next base: position 365,368 of record NZ_JAVIIT010000003.1, read on the forward strand.
GGCATGCGGGCCTCGGTGTTGCAGATAGAATGGATAGGCAGCGCACCTTCGCGCCCCCTCTGTCCTGCGACCTTTCAGGGCAGCGTGTGCGCTGGCGACTAAAAAACAAAACCCGCCGGGCGGCGGGTCGTTAGCGCAAATCAGCACCATGAACAAAATAGTAGCATGGCTGCCCTCACCGGGCAATAGCTTATAGGAAAATTTCCCTAATTATATACGTGACAAAGTATGCGGACTTTGCTACAAAGGATGGCAGGGAGCGCATAGCCATGAAACTCGACAGCCCAATCTTCCAAGACGCCGAAGCAGCCCGCATTCACCTTGAGGCGCAGCGCTGGCCGCTTGGCCCAAATTGCCCGCATTGCGGTAATGCTCGCGCCGACCGCATTACCAAGATGGAAGGCAAGGCTCATCGTCCCGGCTTGTACAACTGCATGGAATGCCGCGAACAGTTTACCGTCACTGTCGGCACCGTGTTCGAGCGCTCCAAGATCGCCTTGAACAAGTGGCTTCTGGCGACGTTCCTCATGTCTTCGTCCAAGAAAGGCATGTCCGCTCACCAGCTCCACCGCATGCTTGGCGTTACCTACAAGACGGCCTGGTTCATGGCGCACCGCATTCGTGAAGCGATGGCCGAAGACGTGAAGTCGGCCGGGCCGCTTGGTGGCGAAGGCAAAACCATCGAAGCCGACGAAACTTACATCGGAAAGCGCGACGTTCCATACATGTCACCGCAGCGCAAAGGCCGTCCGTTCCTCAAGTCTGGCGGCGCTGCGCAGAAGCGTACCGTTGTCGCTCTTGTCGAGCGCGGCGGTTCCGTCCGTTCCTTCCATGTCGAGCACGCGACCAAGGACATCGTGCGCGATATCCTGGTCCGCAATGCCGATCGTAAATCGACGCTCTACACCGACGAGAGCCGTCTCTACACCACGACCGGCGACGAGTACGCCAAGCATGAGACAGTCAACCATTCGGCCAAGGAATACGCGCGCGGCGAAGTCCACACCAACACGATTGAGAACGTCTTTTCGGTCTTCAAGCGCGGCATGGTCGGCGTCTACCAGCATTGCGGCGAAGCCCATTTGCACCGCTACTTGGCCGAGTTCGATTTCCGTTACAATCGCCGCGCTGCGCTCCAGATCACCGACAACGAGCGCCATGACCAGTTGCTCGCCAAGATCGAAGGCAAGCGCCTGACCTATCGGCGGATTGGTGAAGCCAGTATCGCCTAAGCAAAAAGCGCGAAGGCTTAGGGAGCAGGAAAAACAGTAGCCTTGATCGCGGCAAATACCAACAAGACCATTCCTATGGCAACTGCCGCTGTGCAGATGTAGCCAGTTGAGCGGACAAATTCGGGCGGGAATTGGCTCGCATAGGTGCCCCCGTGAATGCCGCTCAAAAATAGAAGGGTTTGCGGTACCGCCTTCGCGTGCTTAGCAAACTCAACTAGACCGTCCCCTACAGACGCCGCCAAGGCCGATTATCCTTTTCGAGCAATTGCCCCAACGATCCAAAATAGCAGCAACCCTGCCGGAAACAAAACTCCAAAATCGCGGAAAGCAGGTATCAAAGCAGCCACAAACCCAATAGCTATCAGGAACGCTGCAAAGAATGCAGCCAGTTTCATTCCGATGCCATAGTTTACAATTGCAGCTGTCGCCATCGGCTTGCTAGCCTCTGTTACGGTCTTCTTGATACGGGCAACTTCGAACACAAGCCGACGCGTAGACGTTGTATCCTGCGATATAGCGTATGCTACAGCCGCTTGTTTGGATCTGAACTTTTTGACAACCACTCCGCCGCTCGGGTTGTCCTTAACGATTCGAAAGGCACTTTTCGAAACGTCTCGGTATGGAGTCGCCCTACTACTAGCAGTGTCGGATGGCGTAAATGGTACCGACCATTCACCGGATGCGGCATTCTCAGATTCTTCATCGTCGAAAAGAATCATTTGGAGACGCCTACCGACGCTACGGTTTTTTCCCACTCCTCGTCAGAAATTCCTAGCGATTTGCGTAGAACTTCCAACTTTTCGGCCATCCAAATATGAAATGCGAGAGCACTGTTTAAATCCATTACAACATCAGCTTCCATTTCTCGAACGATGCCGGGTTTGGATTCGATGATTTCTTCCTGCCCAGGTTGCCCGTTGATCACTTCGAAAGCTGTTCTAAGTGGAATGGCTGACCGCTCCGAGAAGAAACCGCAGTGAATAGCAGCGCGCGGAGTAACACCTCCGAACACCCCGTCAGCGTGAATCACGCGGAAAAAATTGCTTTTGTGGTAATAAGCTTCAATGCGAACCGGCTTTGAATCGCTGGACGTATCGGCCATTGATCTTTACTCAGGTAAGATTTTGCACCGGTAAAACATGGCTAGCGCCGCTTTTCAAGCCGATTCTCGCTTGTTTGGCTTGCTTTTAGGGCGCTTAGGAGAATCAGGCTTAACACCCACTCTCACAGCGCGTGGCGTCTTCAGCATCCGCTTCAGCGTCTCGTTGAAGCGCTTTTCGTGTGTCTTTTCGGTCTGTTTCTCGCTGGCCATTGCCAGTTATCCCCAGAAAATGTGCGAAACCAGCGGTTTGCCGCTTGGAGCCCTTGTCGAAACCACCGAATCAGCCCGGAATTCACCACTCCAGCGCGATGGAGGGGAGTGAGCGGCCCACGAAGCTCTCACACTCCCGCCCACCGGGCGTCGCTGGTGGCGTACCCGCTACGGGTGCCTTCCTACCCGAACCATCCGGGTAGGTCGTAGTGGGGGTGTGGGGCTGGTGCCCCGGCGCGCTGATTTCCGACCACCGCATATCGGGTTCGATCCCCGACACCTCCACCGGCATAAGGTGTAACCGAATCGGTTACATCCGGTAAACAAGTTTACGCATAGGCGGGACAAATTGTCCCCTGTCTCGTCGGTCGCCGGCCTGTCGCCCAATTTCATAGCCGAATCGGCCTTACTTTGTCACGTATATAATTAGGAAAATTTCCCTATCTTTCTCACCGCCACCGCGGCGAGACGCCACGCACGCCACAGCCATAGATTGAACCATCGGACAAAAGCCGGGCGAAATTTTTGTCGGAACCGACCGCAGTGCGGTGGGTTCCACCCTTAGTCGCAACGCGACAGACCCTGCAAGAGACGAACCGTCTCGCAACAGAGGAGAAGATCATGCTTACGAGGATTCTTGCAGCTTCGGCCCTGACGATCGGCCTCGCCACGGCGGCGATGGCCCAGACAGCGAACTCGACCGACGGCGCGGGCGGCAGCGGCCAGACCATCACCGTCGATCCGAGGACGCCGGCCACCCCACCGGCTGACCAGGCAGCGCCCGATACCGGGACGACCGGCAGCATCACCGGCGGCGATATGAACTCCAACGCCGACAAGAACTGCCCGAACAGTCCGCAGGGCGCGCAGGGCGACGCCAATAATACCGCGGCCAGCACGGTGCAGCCGAACGTCAACGACAATAGTTGCGGCAAGTAGTTGTAACTCGTCCAATCGTTTCGTCGCGCAACGGCCGCGGGTTTTCCCGCGGCCGTTGTTTTGTGAACACGCCCGTCACTCGGCCTCAAACCTGCTCAGCCGCTTAAGCATTTCGGGCGGGAACCATGCAGCTTCCCGGCCGTTGCAAGGGGCAAAAGGAGAAACCCATGGCAGACAACGAAAGCACCACCAGCAACGCGGCCAATGGAACCGGCAAGCCGGCAACCAACGCGGCTCGCACCCGCAGCGCTGCGTCGCGCAGCAGCGCGCGCACTTCCAAGGCATCCGACGGCGCTATGAAGAAGCAGATAGCGGAACTGAAGCGCGACGTGAACCGGCTCAATCGCGCATTGTCCGACCAAGCCGAGGCGGCGAATGACTGGTACCAGAGCGCGGCCGACCGTGCCTCGAATCTCTACTCCGGCGCCTCCGACCGCGCTTCCAACCTTTATAGCGGCGCGTCGGACCGCGCCTCCCGCGCGGCCAGGCAGTTGCGCAGCCAGGCGCAGAGCGTGTCGGAAACCGTGCAGCAGAACCCCGGCACCTTCTCCACGGCCATGCTGATCGGCGGCCTGGTCGGCGTGCTGGCCGGCATGGCGATCGCCAGAAACTCCGACCCCGATCCGGACTGGCTTCGCCGCTGGCACCGGTAGGATTTCCGTCCCCGGCCGCACCGGCCGGGGTCGTTCACGGTGGTAAGCGGAGGCTGCCTTGCGGCGGCCGGGCGGAAGGAAGGCCGGGCCGTTTGCGCCCGGCCTTCCCTTTTCAAGGCCGCGCCTTTTCTTTCAAGGTTGTGCCGTCCCCGCCCTGTTGGTGTGGCCGGTTGTCCCGGGCTGGTCATTACCCGGGGCTTATGGGATCATTCCGCAAGGGAATCGCGGAGAGCGGCATGGACAGACCTGCCATGGCATCCGTTTTTCGGATGCGGCATGTGCCTGCAAGCATTTCGGGCGTTCGCAGCCTTGGCCGAGGCCAGGCCGATCCGATCTTCCATTCGAGACCGCTCGGCGAGGCGATCCGCTTCATCGCCCAGGCCGAGGGCCAGTACGACCTCAGCGCCGCCGCCATCTCCTATGGCGACCGCCAGACGCCGCCGCTCGGCAGCCGTGAGATCAGGCAGCTCTGGAGCGAATATGGCGAGCGGTGGATGGAGGCGTAACCCGCCCAGGCTCCCCGCCCGGATCGGAAACGGCCCTCATGCGTTCTTGAGACGAGGTCAATGGGAGGAACGCCATGAATGTCGCCAATCTTCAGCTCGAAGGCCTGCTGATGGCCGTCGCCGCAATCAACCATGTGCTCGTCAAGAAAGGCGTGCTGAGCGTGGAGGAGATCGACATCGCGCTGCGCAAGGCGGAGGCCAGCGAAACCAACGAGGAGCGCTCGGGCGGCATGTCGGCGTCGAGCCGCGACGCCGTCAATTTTCCGATCCGGCTCCTGGAACTCGCCAACCAGTGCCAGCCCGAGGCGGACATCCCGTCCTTCTCGAAACTGGCGCGCATGGTCGGGCAGATGAAGGAGCCGTATAACGACCAGATGTGAGTGATGATGGCAGGCGGCTTGCCTGGAGCCGGCGCTGCCCCTCATCCGCCCCTTCGGGGCACCTTCTCCCCGTGAACGGAGAGAAGGAAAAAGCTTCACGCCCTGCCCGGCCACCCCTGCTTGAAGGCAAGCACGCTGCCCGGGCCGTGCACGGCGGCGTAGAGCAGGCCGGCGGCGAAAGGGAAATGCGACATGAAGGCGCCGAACTCGTCCTGATTGGCGGCCCAGTGCGACGGGCCGTGGAAGGCAAAGCCGAGGAAGACGACATAGACCGCGCCGATCAGCGCCGCCGGGGTCAGGAAAGCGCCGGTGAGGAAGGCGATCACCAACAGCGTTTCGAGGATCGCCGCGCACCAGGCCAGAAACAGCGGAAACGGGAAGCCTGCGGCGGCGATGTAGCCGGCGGTGGCGCCCATATCCATGAGCTTGAAAGCCACCCCCATCGCGAACATGGCGGCGAAGATCAGCCGGGCGATGAGAATGGCAACGGTCTGCCAGGTCGATTGCGTTTCCACGATTATCCCTCCGGATTGCTTCTGTTGATGCTCCAAGGACGGGCGAAGGGATGCGGTTCCGACAGGGGTGAGGAAATTTGTTTCGGCGGAGGCTTGGCACCTTTCCTTCTCCCCTTGTTGTGGGAGAAGGTGAGCCCTACCCCACCTTCACCTGTGGCGGATGGCTGATTGAATCGCGCACGGTGCCGTATTCGGCGCCCCAGCGGTCGGTCATGTCGCAGCGAATGTCCCAGAGCTCGGGAAAGAAGCGGTGGCGGGCGCCGCCTTCGAGGATCTCCACCGGCCTGCCCTTCAGCGACCTCGCGCCCAGGCCGATCGAGCGGTGGATGAGATAAAGGTGGTTGGCGCGGAATTTCTGGAACAGCTCGTCGAACTCGATCAGCGCCTCGGCCACGACATAGGAATCGCCGTGGTCGTAATGTTCGTCATAGATATCCGCTACGGTCAGCCCGCGGCCGTCGAGATAGGCATGCTTGAAGGCCCGCCAAAGATCCGGCGGCAGGCGCAGCAACAGCTTGAAGCCCGGCGATTCCTGGCCGCTGCCATTGCCGAGCTGCAGGCGGATCTGCTGGTATTCCTTGGGCGACATGGTTTCCAGGAGATCGAGCTGCGCCGTCATCATGCGCATCAGCCGGTGCACGCGGCCCATCAGCGTGACGATGCGGTGCGTGTCATGTTTTTCCAGGTAATCGAGCACGTCGACCAGCGTATAGGCGATGAGCTTCATCCAGAGCTCCTCGACCTGATGCACGATCTGGAACTGCAACTCGTCGGCATTCACCATCTCGGAGAGCGGCTTCTGGCAGGCGAGCAGCCGATCGCATTTTAGATAGACGCCGTAGTCGCGCATTTCGGGCGCCTCGATGCGGGCGTGGTAGTCCGTCTTGTCCATGGCTCATCTCCTCGCGCGGGCATGGTTTTCAACCTTTCGACAAGGATAGCGCTTGCGGCTTGAACATTGTTCCTTTCTGTTATCCAAATGGCATTAAATGAGGGACGACTATCAGCCTTCTTTGCCAAATTGGAGAACGAACGATGCTGGATGCTCTCGACCGCAGAATAGTGGCCGCGCTCGAGCGCGACGCGCGGGTCTCCTTCGCCGAGCTGGCCGCGGAAGTCGGCTTGAGCAAGACGCCGTGCTGGAAGCGGGTGAAGGCGCTGGAGGAGGCCGGAATCATCCGTGGATATTCGACCCGCATCGACCCGGCCAGGATCGGCTTCGGCATCGAGGCCTTTATCCAGGTGTCGATCGACTTCGAGGTGTCGGACGCCTTCGAGGCGGCGGTGAAGAAGCATCCGCTGATCCGCCGCTGCTATGCCACCACGGGCGAAGCCGATTATCTCCTGCAGATCGTCACCGTCGATATGATGGCGCTCGACCGGATGCTGCGCGAGGAACTCAGTCGCTTGCCCGGCGTGCGCCGCACCGTCACCTCGATGGCCATGCGCGAGATCAAGGGCGACATCTCGTTTGCCGAGGCGGCGGGGCGTGCGCTGCGCGGGTAGGTATGCGCGCCAGAAAGGGCCAGGCTGGCAGACGCGGATGAATGACGACCTGCGCAAGGCGGCGAAGCTGAAGCGCTCCCTTCACTGAACTGCGATCAGGTCTGGTCGGACTGACGGGTCTGTTGAGCCGGGTCCGCATCGGCGGGCTCGGCCACCCGCGCCGCCTCTTCCTTCTCCGCATCGGCCTTGCGCTTGGGGCACTCCTCGAAATCATGATCGCGGCCGCCGCAATAGGAGCAGCATTTGGCGGGAGTGTCGGGGTGGAGCATCGGGGCCATTCCTGAGAATGCACCAAATCGTTTCCGGTTGCAGCAATTGCGTGAACACGCCGCAATCGCCGTTCAGCCCCGTGCCCAGATGTCAAAGTCGAAAGGAGCTCGCCGCTTGCGCGGCGGGCTCCCGGTCTTTCACCGCTTACGCATGCGCGTGCGGGTGGCGAACGTCCCAGACGGCCCAGGCCGACGCCGCGATCACGAGCACGCCGAGGATGACGTGCGTGAGCATTACGTTCCTGTCAGCCGCGAATTGCAGCAGCCAGGGCGAGACGATCAGCCAAAGCCCGAGGACGAGATTTACCCATTCCTCCCATTCAGCGAACATCGAAAGCGTCGCCAAGGCCAGAGCACCGAGCAGAACGCCGACAATCCAGGCGTTCCACGCGGGCACCATTGCCGCGGTGAATCCGATGACCCAGGGAGAGATGAACAGGCAGATCGCGAGAACCAGGGTAACCCAGTCCTTGCTCTTCCGTTCTTCCATCAGTTTGCTTGCCATGACAACCTCCATCGATGAAGCTTGACCAAAGCAACTGCATTTGGCGTGCAATCAGGCACGCTCTGTTACTTGATGTAATACATTTTTACGGACCTGCAAGGGAGGAGCCGGCCGCGCGGGCGCCTTACCCATTGAAATCGCTTCCGTCCTCGGCGCCGAGCTGCGGCACGACGATTGCCTCGAGCGGCGCGTCGAGCTCCCATTTCACGCTGCCGGGCGAGCGTTCGAGGCTGGAAGAACCGCTCAGCGACTGCGGCGCCACCCGCTGCAGCACCACTGTGCCAAAACCCTTGCGCTCGCCAAAACCCTTGCGCTCGGTCATCTTCTGTTGAGCTCCGACGGCTGGCGCACTGGATGTCTCGTGCCAGAGAAGACGAAAGCGCCGCTGCGCATCCGGGCCGGCCTCGACCTTCCAGGTGATTTCGATACGGCCGCCCTCGGCCGCCAACGCGCCATATTTGGAGGAGTTGGTGCCGAGCTCATGGAAGGCCATGCCGAGATTCTGCACGGCATTCGACTGCAGCGTCAGCAGCGGCCCGGAAAGCGAGATGCGCTCCTCATGGCCGAAGGGCTTAAGATGCTCCTGGACGAGATCGAACAGGCTGGCGCCGGCCCATTCCGAGGTGACCAGAAGGTCGTGCGAGCGTGACAGCGCCATGATACGGGCGCGGATCAGTTCCTCGAACTCGCCTGGGTCGGTCGAGCGCTTGCTGGTTTCCCTGACCATCGACAGGATCACCGCGAACTGGTTCTTCACGCGGTGGTTGACCTCGCGCATCAAGAGCCGGATGCGGCGCTCGCTTTCCTTGGCAGCGCTGATGTCGCGGGCGATCTTGGAGGCGCCGACGATCTCGCCGGCGCTGTTCTTGATCGGCGATATGGTCAGCGAAACGGCGACCAGCGATCCGTCCTTGCGCCTTCGGGCGGTCTCGAAGCTGGGGATTCGCTCCCCCGCGCGGATCTTGGCGATGATCTCAACTTCCTCGTCCTGCATATGCTCGGGGATCAGCATCAGGATCGGCTGGCCTATGGCCTCCTCGGCGCTGTAGCCAAACATGCGCTCGGCCGCGCGATTCCAATCGGTGATGATGCTGTTCAGATCCTTGCCGATGATGGCGTCATAGGAAGAGTCGACGATTGCCGCGAGGCGCGCGTCGGCATTCGCGTTCTGTCGAAAGGTCCCCCCGGAACTGGCCATGGACATTAATTAGGGCCGACGCAAATCAGGGCAACGTGTCGAGGGTCGGATCGCATCTGCTCACGGCTTCGAGTTGCTGGAGCCAGCGTCGGCCTTCTTGGCCGGCGATATGATGCCGAAATCCTGTGACTTCACGCCAGCGTCGGCGGTTAGAAAGCCATCCGACGCAAGCCCGCGGCGCAACAATTCGCGCACCGCGGCCGAGCGGCTCGGCATTCGCCTCTCGAAACGCCAGTTTTCCAACGCCCCCAACTCCTCGTCGGTAAGCATGATTTGCAGCCTTTGCGGCCTTTCCAGCTCAGCCAAGCCCGCCTCCCTCAGACAACCAGCGCCACGAATGAGTAAGTGTCTCAATATGAGTAAAAGTAGGGTTTACCTCATAGGGCGTCAAGAATGCTTAAGCTCTGAAAGGTGGCTCAAGCTAACGATACCAAGGATATCTCGAAACCACATTTGTCGTACTATGCTAACTCATTGATTTATTTAAGTCTTTTAACATTTGTGTGTTGTCATTCGTAAATCCCGGGCGCATGGTGGCTGGCAGAGGGATAACCTCCAAGAAAGGAGGCATTTCCAATGTTACGAGGATTTTCCAATCGGCTGCGCGATGATGCCCACTGCAAGGTCCAGGAGGCCCTGCGGATCAACGGCATCATCAACATCATTAGGCTGTCGGAAGAGATCAGGCTCAGGAACCTTGCCGAGAATATCGCCCGTGAGGACATTGAAAACCTGGTGATGGAGGTCTCGCAGCTCTACGGAGCCCCCATCGAGTTCGACGATCATGCCCTGACGGCACTCGACCTGCCCGAGGTCCTGGGCCCCGACAACCGCAACGACCTCGAAAAGGCGCTGCGGCAACGCTCGCCGCCCGACGTGCCGGTCGATCTGCTGCAACTCGAAAAATAGCCGGCGCGGCCGACGATTTTGCCTCAAAGCGCATGTGGGCTTCGAAAGGACCGGTCAGCCCTGGTGGCCAGCTCGCCCAGAATGCCGAGCCCCGTTTCATACCGGTTCGGATCGACACCAGCCTGATGCGCCTGCCAGAGATTGTCGCGCAGATCGGCTATCTTCACCGGCAAGGCAAGCTCGTTCGAGGCGGCGCGCCAGAGGAAGCCCTCCTCACTCTCGTCCATCCGCCTCGTCAGCGCGTCGACCGCCGCCACCACCACCAGGCCGAAGCCGGCGCCATGCAGGCGGTCGAGGCTCCAACCCTCGCCTTTCTCGACAACATCATGCAGGTAGGCGACGGTCTTTTCGTCCAGCGTTTCGACCGAATCGGCGACACGTCTCAGATGTTCGATGTAGGGCCGCCCCGTCTTGTCCTTCTGACCGCGATGGGCATCAGCGGCAATCTGTGCTGCTTCGTGAAGCATGATCCCTTCCGATCTCGTCGCAATAAAGCCCGCCCCGGCGAGGGACGGCCGAAGCGGGCTAGCTCGGGGTTGAACCCCGGTCTGACGGCGCGCCTTTCGCGGGGGAGCGGGGCTGCGCGCCACTCCTGCCTTCAAGAACACCGGCATTGGGAGAATGTTCCCGTCGCCCCGGGATTTTTGAGGACGCAGCACCGACAGGTTCAGCTAAAAAAGAAGCCCGGCCGCAAGCCGGGCAGAGAGGTCTTGGGAACATTCAAGCCGACCGGAGGGTCACTCGTTCAGCACCGGCTAATTTGACGGGTCATCATGACGGGCAAATGAAGCCTCGCCAGGCCATCGGGCCCAATGCATGTCGCCCAGAAGTGTACGCGGTTCTGGGACAACGACATGCATAAAACAAGGACTTAAAGCGCGTCGCCTGAATCCGTTTCCGCGCGACGCGCTTTAGAGCAATTCCAGGAAAAGTGTGAGCGGTTTTCCGTCCGGAATTGCGCCGAAACAAGGAGGTAGGGCGGTTCGCCGTTTCCGTGAAACGGCGAAACGCATTCGACCGACATCGCCCGCCGGAGAAAAGCTTTTCGGCAGGAACCTCGCGACCGCGTTGCCGTTAGCCCTGCATATCCAAACAGGAGGTCCGGCAATGGATTGGAACCGCGTCGAAGGCAATTGGAAGCAGATGAAGGGCAAGGTCAAGGAACAGTGGGGCAAGCTCACCGACGACGACCTCGACCGCATCGCGGGCAAACGTGACCAGCTCGAAGGCAAGATCCAGGAACGCTACGGCTTGGAGAAGGATCGCGTGCGCCGCGACATCGACGACTGGTACAGCATGCAACGCTGGTAGCGATTGCTCCCGAAAACGATGGGCGTTGCCGCGCGGCAGCGCCCATTTTCGTGAGCCGGTCAAGGCCGCTCAAGGCGGCCGCGTATCTCCCTCTCGATCCGCCGATCGAGCGGTGTGGGCGGCTCGGCCGGCATGCCGTGGCCGAGTTCCGCCAGCGCCTCGGCGTCGCGGCGGAATTTTGCGAGCGACACCGTGCGGCCCTGCTCCAGCCAGCCGGCGGCATGGAGGATGAAATGCGCGCCCGAGGCCAATGCCGCCGAAACCACCCTGCCCCCTTCGGCGCCGGATTGCGCATCGTCGATCTTGGCCGAGGTGATGGCGCCATCGCCCCGCACGGGCACACCGAGCCGCCTGCCGAGCCCGGCGGCGTGGAACTGGACGAGCTGCGAGGCCGGATCGCCAAAGTTCGGAAGCATCCGGCGCATGTCGAACGGATAACCAAGGATACCCATCACCGCCGGCGCGCCCGGACGCCAGAGCTGCGCCAGCGCAAGGCCGGCCAGCACCTCGGCATAACCCTGGATAAGCGCGCCGGCCACGGTGACGGGCGCCGTCGCGCCCATCATCATGTAGGACGAGACCATGCTCGCCTCGCCCTTCAGCGCGATCGCCCGCAGGCACTTCAACGGGTTCGGCCAATAGGTGAGCGGCGGCGTGGCGTTGATCAGGTGGACGAGATTGCATTCGCCGGCAAGCGCCGGCCTGCCGACCGCGGCGGCGGTCAGGTCGATCACCGCCCCGGCGGCCGCCGGCGAAGCGATGCTGCCCATGAACGGTTTGTCGGAATGGATGAGATGCGCAAGCAGCATCTCGAGCGGTCGCCCGTCCTCGGCGACGTCCTCCATGACGCAGATCACCTGCCCTGTGTTGGACAAGCCAGGGGCGGCATGCGCGGCGGCGACGAGCTCGCCATAGATCTGCCGGCCGCCGGCCACTCTCGTTGCGTCGTCGAGCACGACATTGGGCGCGCCGTAGATCGGCGCGAAGACGGGCGCCGCGCCCGCGCCGACCGTCGTGTCCCGCGCCGGGTTCCTGCCGCGCAGCAGGAATTTCGCCGGCGCATGCCGGCGCACGATGCGCCGCAATTCAGCCCCGTCCAGCCGCACGATATCGCCGGCTGCCAAGCCACCCGCCTGCTTCAGCATGTCGAGGGTTTCCGGATCGTCCAGGAAGCGGATGCCGGTTTCCTCGAGCACCCTGTCGGCCGCCTTCTCGATCGCCTCCAGCCCGGCCTCGTCGCGCTCGGGACGATAGCCCGACGCGATGAAGTCCGCCGCCTCGCGATGTTCAGGGGCTGATGAAGCAGACATGCAATCCCTCGGCCGGCGCAACAGGTTCGATGGCGCCGGCATGCCGGATTATCCGGATTCGGCTTGCCGTCGCGACGCTCCTGGCGCGCCACCTTGCGTCGCTTCCAGAAAGGAACGGCATGGCTCTTGTCGATGGAGATCTTCCGACGGCCGTCGCCATGACGGACCTCCAGGATGGCGCAGCTCAATTGCGGGTTTGTTTATTTTTCGGTCAGGCGCTCTCACTATCGGCCTTGACGTGAAAAGCCTGGCAGTACTCGTCGATGACCGCAGTGAGAAGGGTCAGGTCCTCGGGGTCGAGAACAGGGAAAAGGCCATTGCTCTCCTCCGTCTGAAACGGGCGACAGCGTGGTCTTCTCTTCCAAGCGCCCGCTGGCCTTGTCTGCTGCAAACGACGTCGAGAACCCTAGCTCCCGGCAGCCAGGAGGTAACAATCACGATTGCTCGCCGGAACAAGTCCAAGCGCATCGTGTTTCGCAGTGGTCAGGATGTGCGTGAAAAATGGCCCAGGATCGACGTCATAAGGAAGTGCTTGCCGGTTTGCTGAGACGGCATTTTTCCAATGAGACAATGAGGCGGCATTTACGCACGTGGCCGCTTTTCCGGATAGACCGTCAACTTTCCGAGCGCCTTCGAAGCCTGCTCGACAAGCTGGCGCGAACGAACGGCGGCGGCGGTCCTCCCAACGATCGCAAAAATCATTGACAGCCTGGGCTCAAGCCGATCGCCAAGAGAGGGGGAAGTTCCGTTACGACTTCGGTCCGGGGCACGCGAGACCGTGGGCCCATGCCCGGAACGTAAGTCATTCGCTCCCGTTGGTCGAAAGCGAGAGGCGCAACAAGCGCATCGTCGTCAACAGGTAACTTCGAAATGGACTCCGCCGAAGACGGCGCGAGCGTGCTCCGATATTGGGAGAGAAGACATGAACAACATCATCTGGCTCGTGGGAGCAATCGTCATTGTCCTTGCCATACTCAGCTTCCTCGGCTTCCGGTGACGCCCGAAACATCCGGCTGGACGGCCGCTGCTCTTGCGGCCTGCCAGAAGTAGCGCGCGGCGCTGGCTCTTCGCCCTGGCTCCCGGCGTTCTGTTACACCATGCGTTGAGAACCGAGATGGCGAACGAATCGAAGCGCGACCGGCTCGCCCGATGGGCATTGGCCATCCCCAGGCATGAGCTCGAATTCATCATGAAGATCGGCAAAATCAGCCGGCCGGCAGCAATTGCCTTGATCGACAGACATGACGGCGACCGCTCTGAGGTCTACGCGGATCTGGCCCGACAGAGGGCGGCAAAATTGAAAGCTTAGATGGACTGGCCGCTCACTTGCCAGCCGCCTTCCTCTTGGCTTTCTTCGGCACTTCCTCCACCGGCTCGCGCGCCAGCCTCGCGGCTCGAAGCCGGGCGGTCTTCGCGATCCTGGCCGCCGCGTCGCTGTCGATGATCGCGCGCGCGGTTTTCGTGGTGGCCTCGCTCTTGGCGTCGCCTTTCGGCTTGAACACATTCGTCTCAGCCATCTGCTACCTCGCTATGCAAAATGAAAAAGGCCGGGCGAGCCCGACCTTCCCTCAAAACCTCGGCACCAATGCCGGTACATCCATGGTCAAAGGCGCCGACGCATGGTTTAGGCGGCCTGGAGGTTCTCCGCGGCGCTCTTGCCGCTGCGGGCATCCTTGACGACGTCAAAGCTGACCTTCTGGCCTTCCACGAGAGAACGCAACCCAGCGCGCTCCACAGCGGAAATGTGAACGAATACGTCCGGCTGGCCATTACCTTGCTCGATAAAGCCAAAACCCTTGGTGGCGTTGAAAAACTTCACTGTTCCAGTAATCATAACGATTTCCTTTCAAATCGACACAAATTACCGCCGCTTGGCGGAACGCCAAACGTCACGGTTTTCGAAATTGAGAGGGAAGATCGTCAGGGCGCAAAGCGCTGAAACAACGTTCGTTCAACAAGATCGACGTTCGTAGATATAGCGTTAAATTTGGTTCGCGACAAGACGGCCTGGATATATTTGCGAAACAGGCCTTTCCCGGCAATCACAAAAATCGCGTTGTCGCACGGCCGAGGGAGGATGCGCTGTGTGCCCCGGCATCTTCGAATCCAGAAGGTTGTAGGCCGCGGAAGCTGGATGACCCAGTCGCCGGGAAGCGCTGCCCCGGCTAAACAAATGTTGATGAGGGTCGGTGGCCGCGATGCCAAGGTGACGGTCACCGTGGCACCGATGTCACATCCCTTGCTTACCTCATGTCTTTATTAGCCATTGCTTATTTCATGCAGAACAGCCGCCCCCGGCCTATCGCGTCAACTTTGCTGATCGTCGCTGGTGCCTCGATGGCCGCTCCCTTCCCGCTCGGGCAGAGTGTAGGCGCTGTCAAAGTGTAGGCGCTGTCAAATCGAGCGGGCTTTGAAGTATCGCCCGGCGAGAGCCCTCGCTCAAAACCCGGCGCTCAAAACCCGGCTTCATGCGACGCAATGCTTGAAGCATGCATATCGGCCCGGCGCGTCGACAACAAAAAACGGCGGCCGAGACAGCCGCCGTTCCTTGTCGATCACCGGCGTCAGTTCGCGCCGCCGAGTTCCTTGGTCATCTTGCAGAAATCGTCGTGTTCCTTGGCGATGGTTTCGTCACCGCAGTCCTTCTTGATCGACGCGCGGTCTTCCTCGGTCATGGCCATCCAGGCCTTCTTGAACTCATCGCCGGATCTCATCGTCTTCATCCCGGCATCGGTGAAGAAGGGCGCCATCTTTTGCGGGTCGTCCAAGGCCGAGGTGCCTTTGGCGGTGCCGGCCATGGCTGCGCCAGCGGTAAGGGACAACGCGATAGCACTCATGCAAAGCATTTTGGTATTCATTTGTCTGCTCCCTGCCATGGTTAGAAATAATTGCTTTTGAGAAGCGTGCTTCCTGGCAAAAAGTTCCAGGCGAAATGAAAATAAGCCTCGCAAAACGTCCCGACGTCGCCCTAGCGAACGGCCATCGGACGGTCGGGAACATTCGCGCCGCTGCAAGGTTCTCTTGCCAAGCGTGACTGCGAGAGCTTGGCCATGGCGGACTATCTGAGACTCCCGGCAACCTGCCGCAATCTGTTTCGTGTGATCGTTGAAACGCCGCGCGGGTCCGCGGCAAAGCTGGCCTATGAGCCAAAGACCGGCGTGTTTGAATATTCCCGGCCTCTTCCTGTCGGGAACACCTATCCCTACGATTGGGGTTTCGTGCCTTCGACGTTGGGCGACGACGGCGATCCGCTCGACGGGCTGGTCATCCACCAGGCGGCTGCGGCGCCAGGCGTCGTCATCAAGTGCGACCTGCTGGGCGCACTGAGGGTGAAGCAGCGTGATCCCGACGGCACGAAGGTTCGCAACGACAGGTATATCTTCTGCCCTCACAAGGAAGACGCGCCGGATGAGCCAGTGGTTGCTTCCGATGTTCCACATGATCTTCGCCGGGAAATAGAACAATTCTTCCTTTCGTCGGTGCTGGGCACCGGCAAGAAAATCAAGCTGAAGGGCTGGCAGAACGCTGCCGAGGCCAAGCTTTCGCTGACGAAGGGGATGAAATCCTTCAAGCGAAAATTTGCCGACTAGTGAATGGCGGATGCCTGTCTCCAGCCCCATTCCTCCAAACGCCGTGCATATCTGTGTCGACATGCAGCGCATGCCTCCCGGACCGTGGGCGGTCGAGTGGTTTCCCCAGACTCTGCCCAAAGTCCTTCGGCTCACCGAAAGGTCGCCGGCGCGAACCATCTTCACCCGCTTCATTCCGGCGCTACGGGCAGGAGAGGGTCAAGGCCAGTGGCGCGGGTATTATGAACACTGGGCAGAAATGACACTCGAAAAAGCAGGGATGGAGATCATCGAGCTGGCGCCGGAGTTGAAGGATTTCGTTCCGCCCGCCCGACAGTTCGACAAACCTGTCTATTCGCCCTGGTTCGGAGGCAGGTTGAGGCGCGCGCTCACCGCGGAGGATGTCGACACCATTGTCGTCAGCGGAGGCGAGGCCGACATGTGCGTTCTGGCGACGCTCCTTGGAGCCATCGATTTCGGCTTTCGGACGGTCCTCGCCGAGGACGCGATTTGCAGCACCTCCGACGAAGCCTACGACAGTATCGTGAGGCTGTTCACCAAAAGATATTCGCACCATGTCGAAGTCGCTCCAGTGGACGAAATTCTGGAGTCCTGGGTTTAGTCGAAGTGCCAGAAGATCAGCGCAGACCTCGTCAATAACAAATGATCGTTCACGGCCCTCGCCGCCAAAAAATCTGTTCGGAACAACTTGCGGACGGCGGTGTTGACAACGATCCAACCCCACCAGGAGATGCGCACATGGCGACGACGAAGGCGGCCTCGAAGAAAGGCCTCAACGAACTTTTCCACGACACGCTGAAAGACATCTATTTCGCCGAAAAGAAGATTCTCGCCACACTGCCCAAGATGGCAAAGGCCGCGCAGAGCGGTGACCTGAAAACGGCCTTCGAGAAGCATCGCGTCCAGACCGAGGAGCATGTCGCGCGGCTCGAAGAAGTGTTCGAGGTGATCGACAAGAAGCCCGTCGGCAAGACCTGCGCCGCCATCATGGGCATCACCGAGGAAGGCGCCGAGATCATGGAGGAGTACAAGGGCTCGCCCTCGCTCGACGCCGGTCTGCTGGCCGCGGCCCAGGCGGTCGAGCATTATGAAATCTCACGCTACGGCACGCTTCGGACATGGGCTTCCGAACTCGGCTTGACCGAGGCAGTCAACCTGCTCGACAAGACATTGGGCGAGGAAAAGGAAACGGACGCGGCGCTCACCGAGCTCGCCGAATCCGCCGTCAATATAGCGGCCGAGGCCGCATAGCGGCGATCAGCGGACGGCCGGATCGTCCCTCGATCCGGCATCCGCCGAGCCCTGGCAGCTTGCCGGGGCTCGGTGCTGTCACTCCCCCTTGAGTCCCATCCCATGGAAAAGGCATTCGATCGCGTGGCGACCGCCGTCGCTCATGCCACCGGCAGGCCGTGGACCTTCGCTCTTTGCCTGGGCTCGGTTCTGCTGTGGGGAGCAACCGGTCCGGTCTTCCATTATTCGGAGACCTGGCAACTCGTCATCAACACCGGCACCACGATCGTCACCTTCCTGATGGTGTTTCTGATCCAGAACACGCAGAACCGCGACGGCGCCGCCATCCAGGCCAAGCTCGACGAGCTGATCCGCTCGGGCCATGCCAAGAATGATTTCATCGGCATCGAGCATCTCACCGAGGCCGAGGTCGACGAGTTCCGCGCCCGCTGCGCGGCAGCCAAGACCAGCAAGGCGGCTAACGCCTGAGCTGCAGCCACCGGCCATCCGGAGGGGACATTTGCGCGAATGGAACCTCGGTCAGGATTGATTGTTCAATCTCGAAGGCGGACCAGCATGACCAGATCGTCGCTTCATCTGCTCAAGGGCGCAGGCTATCTGATCTCCACGGTGAGCGTGACCCTGCTGGCGATCGTCAGCTGGGACAGCGCATCGAAAAGCCCGCTGCTGACGGCCTGTCTGCTCGGCGGAGCCGCCACCTCGATCATCGGCATGTTCTGCCGCTGGCTCACCTACGAAATCGAGAAACGGCAGGAAGAGCGGTAGGGCGCCAAGCTCGGCGAAGCCGTCGCACGGCGCTTGCCGGCGGAAGCGGAGCGTGCCCCTGGTCAGCGGGTAGGACGCCGTCGCCGGATCCGGGCGCGGTCCTATAAAAAGCCGGCGAACTAAACCGCCTGTTGGCTCGAGTCCAAGCGGCGCCGTATATCCTCCGGTGCCGTTACGCCTTCGTTAAACAGGCCCATGATGCGCGCTGCCAACCGTTTGCGCGCTTCGTCGTCTCCAGAGACGCCCATCTCTTTCGCGTATTCTTCCAAGAGTTTTCCGAGCGAGGCCAGTTGTTCGGGGTCGGCAACACCCCATAGAGTCCTCAACATATCGCGTTGCCTCTCACAGAGTGGGCGAAAGCGTGGTGAACTCTTCCAAGCGCGTCCGTACCCGTTGCAGATCGGACGACCCCACAACCATACGCCTGAATCATGTCACCTACGAGTCAATTCGCCGATAGGAACAGAAGTCAGATAGGCCCGTTTGGCTTGAACGAGGCAGTTCCAATGGCTAACAAAGAGCATGGGCCACCCAGCGGGACCGACGAGGAGTATTTCGTTCGACGCTTGCTGGACGAGACCGGCATAACCGAAGCGCAGGCTCGCGAGCTTATCGCCTTGCTCGGCTACGAGTGGACCTCTCTTCTGAGAGAGGCTCACATTCTCGTCGCCAAAAAAAGTTCAGCTCAAATTTCAAACTGAGACCCGACCGGTCAGCGTTATCCATTGACAACAAAAACGCCCGCCGGCGAAGCCAGCGGGCGAGTTTGACGATGCATGCCGAAGGCAGCCGAGGCTTCGTCAGCCGCGAACGAAAAGCGCCTCGTCTTCGTCGCGCTGTCTGCCGCCGAGCGCTCCGGCAACGCTGGCAATGAATGCCCCCACGATCATCGACAGGGCGCCGACGAGCGCGAAGGTGGCACTTGCCTTTCTGGCCGTGTCGGCGGCGGCCTTCGCCTTGTTCTTGGCGTCTTCGATGCCGGCAAGCACGGTATCGACCCGCTTGCCGGCGTCGGCCTGTGAAAGCCCGGTCCGGGAGGCTACCAGCTTCGCAAGATAGGCCTTGTCGTCGGCCGAGACTTCGCCCTTGGCGGCGCTCGCCACCAGAATGCGCGTTGCCTGCGCCGTCGTGCCGGCGTCATTCTGCCCAGCCGGGGCGACGGCGCCACTGTCGGCGGGGCGGAAGAGTTGATCGACGAAATAGCCCAGGCTGTTGTTGTCGGTTGCGCCGCCGGCGCCATTCGCGGCCGCCGACGAAGCACCTGCGGCCGCACCGGCGGCGACGTTGGACGCCGCCTGCACACCCGCGCCGATGGTTGCGGACAAGGCGGAGCCGAACACGCCGGCAACCAGCAGCGTCGCCAGCGCCCAGGCCAGGAAGCCGTGCGCGGTATCGCGAAAGTAGACTTCGTTGTCGTGGATGCCGACCCATTTCGTCCGCAGCCGGCCGGTCAAGTAACCGCCCAGCCCGGCCGAAAGCCATTGCACGACGATCAGCCAGACGGCGGCCGAAACCGCGAAAGTGGTGACCGAAGCGGCGCCGGTCCAGGGCGAAACCATGGTTAGCCCCAGCCCGGAGCCGATCAGCATCAGGACCACTGTCAGCGTCGCCGCAGCGAAGGCGCCGGCGATGATCGGACCCCAACTCACGGCGGAAGACGAAGATTCGGTAGTGCCGGAAAGCTCGACGTCAGTTACTGCGGGATTCATCACACATCTCCTACCGCGCGAACAGCATAAGCAGGATGATGATCGGGATTGGAACCCCCAGCAGCCAAAGCAATATACCGCGTCCCATAGTAACCTCCTGTTGCTCTCGAGACGAAATACCAATTCGCAGAACTGGCTTTCGTTCCAACGGTTTAATGATGAAGATCGAGGGCTGCCCGCGGCTTTGGAGCCTGCTGATTTCTTGCGGGAATCTACCTCGATGGATGGCTTCAGCCTCTTGGGCGCAAGACCCGCGTGACAAGCAGCGTGATCAGGCTGGAGATCACAATCCATATGCCGATCTCGCCGGCGAAGGCCGGTGGCCGAGGCGCCGCCGTGCCACCACCGCCAGCGTTGGCCGGCATTGTCGCTTCGGGTCTGGCCGCTGCCCCGGCGTGGGGCGACGCAGCCCGCTGGTTTGCGTCAGCCACGACCGCCGCGAGGTCGCGCCGGCTGCCTCGCCGCACCGAATAGGCGCGCGTGATCTCGGCGCCGAAGAGAAAAATCTGTGCCGAATAATAGACCCAGACCAGCACCACCATCAGCGCGCCTGCCGCGCCATAGGAGGTGGCGATGGCGCTGGTGCCGATGTACCAGCCGATCAGCGACTTGCCGATGGTGAACAGCAGCGCCGTGACCACCGCTCCGATCCCGACATCGCGCCATTTGAGCCTGCGGTCCGGCAGGACTTTGTAGATCGCCGCGAAAAGCAACGCTATCAGCACGAAGGAGACGACCGTGTTGACAGCACTGACGATGAATTCTCCGAACGGCAGGCTGCGGTTGATCAACTCGCCGAGCGCGGCGATCGCCGTGCTCGCCGCGAGCGACACCAGGAGCAGGAAGCCGAGCGCGGCCACGAGACCGAGGCTCGCCGCCCTCGCCCGCACCAGCCGCGACAGCGACACGCCGTCGGGCGTCACCTTCCAGATCTTATTGAGCGACTGCTGCATCTCGCCGAATACGCCGGACGCGGTGACGAAGAGCGTTACCAGCCCGATGAGGGTGGCCAAGGTGCCCGACCAGCGGTGCGAAGCGGTTTCGATCGTGGCCTTCAGCAGATCGGCGCTCTGCGAACCCATGACGCCGGATATCTCGGCCGACAGCGCCAGCTGGGCGGCATCGTTGCCGATGACGATGCCGGCGATCGCGACAACGATCAACAGGATCGGCGCCAGCGAGGTGGTGGCGTAGAAGGCCATCGCCGCGCCGTGGCTCAGCGCATTGTCGTTGACATAGCCGGTGACGCTCTCCTTCAGCAGTATCCAGCCTTCGTCGACCCAGCCGGGCATCTTCGCCTCACCTATTTTGGACGCGGATCCTCGAGCCAGCGCCGATGGCGGGGGAACGCCCCTGCCCGCCGCTTCTCGACCGCTTCGGCCAGGGTAAGTGCTGCATTCGTCACTTCGGCCCGGATGTCCTTGTCGGCGTCGAGCTCGTAGCGCTGCTTGATTTCGCTCTCGCCGAGACGCCGGCTCGGCATGCCCTTGCGCGGTTCGGTTTTGCCTTTGGTGGATTGCGTCTGCTTTGCCATTTGCTGTCCCGCGCCGGATACGGAGCGGGCCGGGTGGGACAAGAGCTCGACTGCCTTTTCGTTGGCCAGGGCGTGAAGCCGGAGAAACCAGCCCTGTTCTCTTTGCCACCAGGTCCGGCTGACGCGGCCCGCAAATGACAATTCGGCGCAAGACGGTTGGTTCCGGTTGAGAAAAAGGCCCGCCCGGTGCGCAGAGACAGGGTGGCAAGCGTCGGGCCGTGGGAGCCCCAGGGCCGCGGGTCCGAAGGCGTGGTGACCCGCCACCCAAAACCCCAACCGGCCAGGACGGGGTGAGTTCCGGCTGGAGCTTGCCGGCCGACCGCTTACTGCGGCGTCTGCGGCGGTACCTCGCCCGGCTTGATCACAGGCATCTCGCTGCCGGTCGGCGGCGGCGCCATCGCGTTCTGGTCACCGGTCGGTGGTGGCTTCAGCACGCCGCCGCAATTGGTGAGCTGCTTCGACAGTTCATCGGTCTCGGCCTGCTGCTTTTGCTGCTGGTCATTGGCGTCGGGCTTGGCCTGGCAGTTCTGCGCCTGCAGGTCTTTCGGCTGGGCGGCCGTCTGAGCCGTCGCCGGCAGTGCCGGGATCAGCGTGAGGGCTGCGATGAGAAGAGCTTTCTTCATGGGATCCTCCTGATGTCTCAGTAACCCCCGATGATCGGCAGGATCTCGCCGGTGATGTAGCTGGAGCATTGCGGCGAGGCCAGGAACACATAGGCCGGCGCGATCTCCTCCGGCTGTGCCGGCCGCTTCATCGGCGTCTTGGCGCCGAATTGCGAAACGTCTTGCGCCTGCTTCTCGGACGGGTTGAGCGGCGTCCAGACAGGCCCGGGCGCCACCGCGTTGACACGGATGCCCTTGCCGACAAGGTTGCCGGAGAGCGCGCGGGTGAAGGCATGGATGCCGCCCTTGGTCATCGAATAATCGACCAGTTCCTTCGACCCTTCGATGCCCGTGACCGAGCCGGTGTTGATGATCGCCGAGCCCGGTTTCATGTGCGGCACGGCTTCCTGCGCCATGTGGAAATAGCCGTAGAGATTGGTCTTCAGCGTGGTGTCGAAATGCTCCTCGGTGAGGTCGGAGAAGTCGGCCGAGTGAACCTGGAAGGCGGCGTTGTTGACCAGCACGTCCAGTCTGCCGAATGCCTTGACCGTCTGCTCGACCGCCTTGCGGCAGAAGGCGCGCTTGGCGACGTCGCCGCGCAGCGTTATGCAGCGCCGCCCCTCGGCCTCGACAGCCTGCCTGGTCACCTTGGCGTCGCGATCCTCGCTGAGATAGACGATGGCGACATCGGCGCCTTCGCGGGCGAAGAGAACGGCCACGGCGCGGCCAATGCCGGAATCGCCGCCGGTGACCAGCGCGACCTTGTCCTTGAGCTTGCCGGAACCTTGCCAGAACGGCGCGTCATAAAGCGGCGCCGGGTCGAGCGCCCATTCCTCACCTGGCTTGGGGTGGTGCTGCTTCGGGAAAGGCGGGGTCGGGTATCGACGCGCACCGGCCTGCATGGCGCCCGGCGATTTCGGCTTCACCTTGCGGCGATCGGCGGCATCGACCTTGCGCTGGACAGCCCGCTGTCTGCGCGCCGTCTTGTGCGTGTCTGTTTTCTTGCCAGCGTCTGGCTCCTGGGCCGTGTCGGTTTTCGTTCGGCTGCTGGTCGGCATGGTGGTCTCCTTTCACAAGACAACGCATGTCGGCTCAAAAGGTTGGGGTCGGCAAAGGCCGGGACTAGTTTGTCGCGCCTCGCCATGGCGGCTTGGAGATACATCAAAGTTAAATGCGGCCGCCGCCCGGCAGTGCTACCGCTTCCGTATTGGGGGGACTCTCGAGGAGGAGTCCCATGGACATTCGAATTTTTGTCGGCGGCCTTTCGGCCGCATTGCTGCGCCGGCGCGCCGCCATGCCACCGATCCCTGTCAGGGTGGTCCGTGCTTCGCTGGCCGACGTGCCGCTCAGGCCGCGCCCGCGCCCGCCGCATCGACCGGCGCCGCCTGTCCGGCCCGCGAGCAATATGTAGCCTCGGAATTTAGCCTTCGACGGGCCGGCCGGATGCAACCGTCCGGCGCAGTCATCGTTTATGGCCATCCTCAGTTTACGGTGAAACATGAAATCCTTGCCTATGAACAACCCGGTCCTTGTCCTCGCCGCCGCCATGCTCACGGCCGCGCCCTTTGTCGGCCTTGCCTGGCGCACGCGCGAATGGTTCGGATGGTGAAAGTCCGATGAGCCGTTTCCTGCCGCTCACCATCCGCTTCGTCAACGGCGGCACGATGGTGGTCACCACGGTCGCCGAAGCCAAGACGGCGCTGGCCGGAACCTGGAAGAACAAGGAGGCGGCGGATTACCTCGAAGCGGTCCGACTGGTGGACGACGCAATCGCGGGCATCTGCCGGCCGGCGATCGCCTTTGCCGCCTTCAAGAAGGCCGCCGCGCAGCAGGGCTTGCTGAAGCCAGCCCGGCCAAGTGCCGCGCTCACCATGCTGGACGAATTGTGGTCGCGCTTCAAGGCGCCGCCCGGCTAATCCATGTCGCGCAAGAGTGACCTCGGTTTTGCGAAAACCACATGCATCAAGCAACGCCCTAAAGCGCGTCGCGTGAATCCGTTTCGACGCGAAGCGCTTTAGGCACGCAAGTCCCATCTGTCCTGGCCGACCTATCTCGGCTCACGTGTCATGCTGAGATAGGTCGGATCGAACTCGGCGATCACGACCAGCCGCTCCCAATCGAGGACCGTGATCATATGGCCGGTCCAGTTGATGACGTTCATGCGGCGCAGCGTGCCGATCACCCGGTTCATATGGACGACGGAGAGGCCGAGCACGTCGGCTAGCTCGGCCTGCGACAGCGGCAGGTGGAAGCTCATCTCTTGGGTCTTCTTCACCACCTGCAGCCTGACGAACAGCTCGCATATCAGATGCGCGAGATGCGATATCTTGGAGCGGCGGCCCATGGCCACGATCCATTCGCGGTGGATGGCGCCGTCGACCAGCGTGTCCAGCCACAAAAGCCGGGTGAGATGCGGCGCCTGCTCGGTGATCGTCTTCAGCTTGCTATGCTCCGCACCCAACACATGGCAGGGCGAGAGCGCGACGATGCCGTGATCCATCGTCTTCAGCAGGAAGGCGTGCAGGTCGACAAAATCGCCCGCGACCTGGAGCGAGGTGAACTGGCGCCCACCGTCCTCCAGCACCTTGTAACGGGCGGCGAGCCCGTCGACGATCAGCGTGCTGTAGATCGGCCGCGTGCCTTCCGTGACGATATCCTCGCCGGCGGCGACATATCTTTCCAGTGACATGGCGCGGGCGAGCAGCGCCTTCTCTTCCTCCGACAGGGCGTCGTGCTGGCCGAGGTTGAGATAGAGCGATTCCAGCATCCGGCATCCTCCATTCGCAACAGCTAACGCCGCAGGCCGGGGCTGGTTGCAGGCGGCATGCGGCAAGGGCCGGCGCGCCACGGATTTCCCCTCGGGATCAACTGCCTGGAACCATGATCGCGGCCACGGATTGAACCTGCGAACCGCCTGGAACATTTCACCGATGGAACGCTACTATTTTGATCTCTATAATTCCGAGTATTGCCAGGTTGACGACCAGGGACAGCTTTTTGCCGATCGCCAGCGCGCCGGCCTGGAGGCGTTGCGCATCCTGCAGGACATTGCCCGCGATGAGGCACCGGGAGCCGAGCAGTTGAAGATCACAGTGAAGCTGCGCGACGCGAAGAAGGTGCAGATCTTCGAGGCGTCGCTGATACTGGACTCGGCCTGGACCTGAAACCCCAGCGTGCTATCCGCCGGAGGCAAGTATGTTCGCAGATTTTGAGGCATTGGAGATCGACACCGGCAAAGCAAGGATTTTCGCCCGCCGCGCCGGCAGCGGGCCCGGCCTGCTCCTGCTGCATGGCTTTCCGCAGACGCATCTGATGTGGCGCGACGTGGCGCCAAGCCTGGCGCGGGATTTCACCGTCGTCTGCGCCGATCTGCGCGGCTATGGGCAAAGCTCCTGCCCGCCATCGGCCGCCGACCATGCGCCCTACGCCAAGCGCGCCATGGCCGCCGACCTGGTGGTGCTGATGGAGATGCTCGGCTTCGAGCGCTTCATGGTCGCCGGCCATGATCGCGGCGGGCGCGTCGCCTACCGGCTGGCGCTCGACCATCCGGACCGCGTGGAAAAGCTGGCCGTGCTCGACATCATTCCCACCGCCGATGCCTGGGATCGCGCCGATGCGAGGCTGGCGCTCGGCTACTGGCCGTGGTCGCTGCTGGCGCAACCCGAGCCGCTGCCGGAGACGATGCTGGCGGCCGCCGCCGACAGTGTCGTCGACAATGCGCTTTCCGGCTGGGGGTCCGCCCCCGAGGTGTTCTCGCCCGGCATTCGGCAGGCTTATGTGGATGCGCTGCGCGACCCCGTGCACATCCACGCCATCTGCGAGGAATATCGCGCGGCGGCTTCCCTCGACCGCGAGCATGACCAAGCCGACAGGGAAGCTGGCCGGCGCATCGCCTGCCCGGTGCTGGCGCTATGGAGCGAGCATGGGGCGCTGGCCGAATGGTACGTCCAGGAGGGCGGCCCCTCGGCCCTGTGGCGAAACTGGGCGGACGATGTCAGCAGCGGCGCCTTGCCGGGCGGTCACTTCTTTCCGGAGGAGTCGCCAATCGAAACGGCGGCCACGCTCGACGCATTCTTTTCCGGAAGATAGGAACCTTTCTTTCCAGGAAAAGGCGCCGTCCGACTCACACAAGCATCAGCCAAACAATCGGCAAGGCCGCCAGGCCGATTGCCATGGCAATGAGCGTGGCATGGCCGAGACGCTCGGCGCGCCTGGCAATGTCGGCGACCTCATCCTCGCTGTTGATGGCATCGAGGAAGGAAAGGTCGGCAAGGGTGGCGCGGTCGTTGTCATTGGCAGGCAGGCTTTCGGCGTCCTGCCGGACGGGCTTTGCAGAGATATAGGTCAAAACGTCGTCTCGCTCCGAAGCCGGCTGCGCGGCCTTCTTGTTGTTGGATATTGGTGCCCGCCAAAATTGCGCGGGTGGCGATTGGCGGGCACCAGCATGGCCGGCGATGGAGGGGGCTTTTCTCGTCGGCCGCTCACCAATTCGCAGAAATCACATTGGTTGCACAAGCCAGCCCAATGCGTTGGACGGGTCGGACTTCAGTCTGACCCGCGTCACGAAAATGTTTCGGCAGGACCGTCGGCTGCCGGCGCCTGCTTCGCGAACGCTGTTTCCCTGCCGGCTCCCATCCGCGATGGAACCTCTTCCCCGCCCCCCAGTTCAGCTTAGGACCGGTCGCCCAAAGGGCAGCCATGGCCGCAGGATATTCCAATGGAGGCATCAATGTCCTTGCATACACTTCATCCCGAACGGGTAGATGAGGCCCGCATGCAGGCCTATTCGGCTTTCGCCCCTGCCCTCATCAACGCGCTGATGCAGCGGCTGGCGAAATGCCAGGGTATGAAAGAGCTGGGCGAGGTCGAGAAGTCGCTTGTCCGGCTGGTGGAGGATTCCGATCTCGCGGGACCGCATGGCGAAGCGATGAAGGAATTCGCCATCGAGCTCGTCGTGTCGACGCTGCGCAACGTGCGTGAGCATCCCGACGCCAAGCACGATCTGGAAGAGATCGACGGCCGTCGCACCGAAGGCCGTTCGGAGAATCCGGACACGCTGGAAGAACAGTTGCAGTCCGGCCTCGAGGACAGTTTTCCGGCAAGCGATCCGCCGGCCGTGGTCTCGACCGCGATCACCGGCGGCGCCAAGGACATTGTCGGCACTGACGAGGTGTTGCGCCGCAAGAAGGAAGCGCGGCGCAAGGAGCCGGACACGGCAGGCTGATAGAAAAATCGAAGGAGATCTGCGATGACCCGGGCAAACGACAAGATCCCACACCGGCCGGGCGCTGCTCATGCGCCGGCGACCGACACCTTGCCGACCAAGGGCGGCGACGATCCAGACGTGCGGTTCCTGGCGGAGAACACCGATCTGTCGCCGAAGCAGGCGCGGGAGCTGATCCGCGAGCACGGACATGATCGCGGCAAGCTGCTCGAGATCGCGCGAACCATGAAGGCGGAGGGCTGACCGCCTTCCAAGTTGATGGAGGGCAATGACCCTCCGGAAGCGAGGTTGAGATGAGCAATTCACCGAAAACCGGACGCCCTGGAACCTCCGATCAATGGCCGCGCTGGGAAGGCCCGAAGGCAAACAAGCCGCGCGGCTACCTGCCGGCCAAGGACGATCCCGACAAAAACCGCGACGCGGCCGGCGAAAACAACAAGGATCCGGAACGGTCCGATCTTGGCGACGTCGCAAAGCAGAAGAAATCCTGAGGACAATTTCATTCAGCGCAACAAGGAGCAAGATAATGCCACGTGGCGACAAATCGAAATACACCGACAAGCAGGAACGCAAGGCCGACCACATCGCGGAAGGTTACGAGAAGCGCGGCGTTTCCGAAAAGGAAGCCGAGCGGCGCGCCTGGGCGACCGTCAACAAGGACGACGCCGGCGGCAAGAAGGAAGGCGGCTCGGGCCGCGGCAAGCACACCGGCAACCCCGCCGCGCACAAGGGCGGCAGGATGGGCGGCAAGGCGTCGGGCGAGCGATCCGCGGCCGAGCGCTCGGCCTCGGCGAGGAAAGCTGCGGCGACGCGCAAGCGGAATGCGGAGCACGCGCATCATTGAAGCCTTCCCCTTCTCCCCTTGTGGGAGAAGGTGGATCGGCGCGCAGCGCCGAGACGGATGAGGGGTGCTCCAGCGGAGTGAAACGTCGGCATTTCCTGGAGCACCCCTCATCCGGCCGCTTCGCGGCCACCTTCTCCCACAAGGGGGAGAAGGGAGAAACCTACAGCGGCATCTCAGACGTCTGCTTGATCGTCTGGCTGGGCACATCCGTCTTGACGTTCTGCACGCCCTTGATGCGGCTCAGATGCTCCGATTGGAAGCGGCGGTAGTCGTCGATGCCGGCAGCCACGATCCGCACCATGGCGTCGCAGTCGCCCAGCATCAGATAGCATTCCATCACTTCGGGGAATTTCGCCACCTCGGCGGCGAAATGCTCGATCG
Source organism: Mesorhizobium australafricanum (assembly GCF_033977265.1). Taxonomy (NCBI): domain Bacteria; kingdom Pseudomonadati; phylum Pseudomonadota; class Alphaproteobacteria; order Hyphomicrobiales; family Phyllobacteriaceae; genus Mesorhizobium; species Mesorhizobium australafricanum. The sequence continues at coordinate 393,813 of NZ_JAVIIT010000003.1, forward strand.
TGTCCTCGTCCTGCTGCTTCAGCCAGATGCGGGTGAAGAAGGTCTGGGCGCGGCCGATCTTGGCCGGGTTGAGGACGGCGACATAGCGGTCGATGACGCCGGCCTCCTCCAGCAGCTTGACGCGCCTCAGGCAAGGCGACGGCGACAGGCCGACTTCCCTGGCCAGATCGTTGTTGGCCATGCGCCCGTCGCGCTGCAAGGCGCGCAGGATGCGTCTGTCGATCTCATCCAGCTTCATGGTTCCAGATTCCAATCTTTTGCCTGACCACGCTACCCAATGCCAAATCGTGGCAGAAACGACGCATCTTCGCAACCCGATTGCCGAGCGTTTCGGCTATTGTCCAGCGACCGATAACCCACAACCGACCGGGAGAACGGCGGCCGCGAGGCCAGCCGAAGGCAAGGCCATGAGCATTTTCGAGATCGCCCTCGCCGAGGGCAAGGGCGCCAATGGGCGCGGTGCGGAGTTCCGGCGCGGGCTTGCCGCCTCGACGCCGGTGCTGCTCGGCATCATCCCCTATGCGCTGGTGCTTGGCGCACAGGCCGCGCAGAAAGGCCTGAGCGTGGTGGAGGTGCCGCTGATGACCGGCCTCAATTTCGCCGGCGGCTCGGAATTCGCCGCAATCCAGCTCTGGACCTCGCCGCCGCATATCCTTCTGATCGCCGCCATTACGCTGCTGGTCAACAGTCGGCATTTCCTGATGGGCGCGGCACTTGCGCCGTTCATCAACCACCTGCCGAAGCGGCAGGTTTTTCCGGCGCTGTTCCTGATGTGCGACGAGAGCTGGGCCGTGGGCCTGGCCGATGCGCGGCGCCGCGCCGCCACCGGCATGCGGCCGGCCTTCAGCCTGGCCTATTATCTGGGCGCCGCCCTGCCCTTCTACCTCGCCTGGGTCGCATTCACGACCTGCGGCGCAGCGCTCGGCCCGGTGCTTGGCGACGTCGAGAAATACGGTTTTGCGATGGCCTTCCCGGCCGTCTTCCTGGTGCTGCTGAGCGGCATGTGGAAGGGCTTTGCCGCGGCGCGGCCCTGGCTGGTCAGCCTGGTCGTGGCGGCGCTCACTTATCTCATCGTCCCTGGCGCCTGGTACGTGGCGGCCGGCGCGCTTTCCGGACTGGTTGCCGCGTGGTTTCTGGCAGGTGGGAAATGATCGATCCGACGACCGTGCTCGCCATCCTGGCGATGGCTGGCGTGACCTATCTGACCCGCATCGGCGGCTATGTGGTGCTGAGGAACCGCACGCTCAGCCCGCGCGCCACGGCGGTGATGGAAGCCGCGCCCGGCTGCGTCCTGATCTCGGTAATCGCGCCGGACTTCGTCTCCAAGAACCCGGCGGACCTCGCCGCCCTGGCCATCACGCTGCTTGCCGCGACCAGGCTGTCGATGCTGCCGACCGTGGTGATCGGGGTGGCTTCGGCCGGCGTGTTGCGGTGGCTGATGGGTTAGCCGGCCTCAGCCGCCGTAGAGCCCGAGCTCGTCCGGACGGATCGAGGCGGCGTCGCCTTCGCCGTGCCCGCCCGCGTTCTGTTTCAACGTGGCATCCAGCCTGTGGTTGTCGCTGCCTTGCGGATCGGCGACCGCGTTGACGAGCGTATCGAGGGGAACGCCAAGCTGGTCCAGGCCAAGCTGCCTTTCGATCTTGGGGACCGCCGACGGCGATTGCCGTTTCAACGCTTCGACGGCGTTCTTGATCGCCGAACCATAGGAAGACACCGAATCGTAATCAGTCTGATCGACGCCAAACTCCTTGCCCGCGCGCTGCATCAGCCGGACCTTCGTCGCCGTGATGTTGAGGCTGTCGAGACTGAACATGGATGCCGAGATCGCGGGCTCCGCCGGCATGAGCGGCGAAGCAGCGGGACCGGAGGCGCTGTCGATGGTCGCGACGAGATTGTCCGCCGGCCTAGCCATTGGCGGCAGACGTTGCTGCTGCAGGATTACAAGAGCGGTGTTGAGCGTCGAAGACATCGCCGGGTCTCGCGAGCGCCCGTCCGTCATGGATCGGACGCCGGACAGTCGAGCCAAGACGTCATGTCCGAGCACAGCGTTTCACAGGCAATAAGCCCAGTGTCCTAAGAGTTCGATAGAACGATGGTTCACCTTTTAACGATGAGCCGCGTCGTCTTCGCTCAATCCCGAAGCTCAGTCGTCGCCGCCGCCATCATGGCTGCCGCTGTCGCCGCCACTATCATGGCCGCCGCTGTCGCCGCCTCCGTCGTGGCTGCCATCGTCCCCGCCTTCGTGGTCGCCGTCGTGATCGTCGCCCTGATGATCGCCATCTTCGCCTTGGTCGCCTTCATGCGAACCGGAAGCGGCGCCGTCACCCTTATGCCCGGCCTCGTCATTCTCGGCGGCCTCATGGTCGTCGCCGACGCTGGATGTATTGACCTGATCGTCATCATCGCCGGCCGTGGACGCCGCCGCCACCCCGCCGCCGTTATCCGAGCCTGCATGGGATGGCTGCGTGGCGAAGATGCCGAGCAGGCCGATTGCGGTTGCCGCAAGCAAGGGAAGGGTTTTCATCCAGGCGCTCCCATTTTGTGAGCTCGGATCATCATCGCACCCGATTACGGCGCCCTTAAGCGAGTAACTGCAATTTTAGCAACCGCTTATTTTACGCCCAGCCTGGCATGCGGCCGTTTCGGCGACACAGTGCCGCCGACGGCTCTCGCCACGATCGCCTCCAGCGGCTCGGGCCGGTGCAGGAAATAGCCCTGGCCATAGGCGACGCCCATGCCCATGAGAATCTCCAGCGCGCCTTTCTCCTCGACTTTCTCCGCCACCACCTCAGCGCCCATCGAGCGGGCGATGCCGGTGATCGCCGAGACGATCTCGCGGTCGAAGCGGCTGTCGGCGATGTGCTCGACGAAGGAGCCGTCGATCTTGATGGCGTCGATGGGGAAGCGCCGCAGATACTCGAACGAGCTCATGCCGGCGCCGAAATCGTCGAGGCTGACGCGGCACTGGCGCTGCCTGGCCTTGCGCACGAACTCCGCCGCGGCGTCGAAATTGGTGACGGCGGCGGTCTCGGTGATCTCGAAGCCGATGGTCGACGGCGGCGCGCCGCTTTCGGCGATGGCCTCGTCGACGAAATCCCAGAGCTGCGGATCGGAAAGCGTCTGCGCCGACAGGTTGAAGTCGAGCGAGATGGCGCCCGCGCGCATCGCATCGCCGTGGCGCGTCAGCGCGGTGCGGATGATCCAGCGGTCGAGCCGGGCGGCAAGGCCGAAGCGTTCGGCGACCGGCATGAAGTCGCCGGGCGGGATCATCTTGCCGTTGCGGCCTTCGAGCCTGGCCAGCACCTCGACATGGCGGCTGTCTTCCCATGGCTGGCAGAGCTTGTGGATTTCCTGGCCGTAAAGCTTCAGCCGGCCGTCCTCCATCGCGTCGACCAGGTCGGCGGCAAGCCGCGCGGCGTTGAGGCCACTGGAGCCGGCAACCGACTCCGGCGAGAACACGGCGAAACGGTCGCGGCCGCCAGCCTTGGCGGCGTAGCAGGCATCGTCGGCGCAGGCGAGCGCGTCGGCCACGCTCATGTTGCGGTCGCGCACGAAGGCGATGCCGATGCTGGCGGCAAGCCGACGCGAGGTGACGGCCGAGCCGAGATCGGCATCGCGCACCGCGGCAAGCACGGCACGGGCAAGATGCTCGGCACAGGCGTCATTGCAGTTCGGCACCATCAGCGCGAATTCGTCGCCGCCGAGCCGCGCCGCATGCGCCGACGCTGGCAGGCTGGCCAGGATGCCCGCCGCGACGCTCTTCAGCGCCAAGTCGCCGGCGGCATGGCCGGCATAGTCGTTAAGCGCCTTGAAGTAGTCGAGGTCGACATAAAACACCGCAAGCGGCAGGCGCTCGGCCATGGCGATGTTCTCGGCAAGCAGCCGGTCGAAGGCCGAGCGGTTGAGCAGCCCGGTCAGGGCGTCGTGACGCGCGGCAAAGGCAAGCCCCTCGGCACGCATCTTCTCCTCGGTGATGTCACGCACGGTGCCCAGCACCTGGCCGGCCGAGCCGACATCGGCGACGAAGCGCACCAGCGATTCGAGATGGCGGACCTGGCCGTCGCGCCGGATGATGCGGTATTGCGAGGCCACGACATCGTTGGAGCCGGTAGGCAGCAGGTGAGCGCGCTCGGTGGCTTCCTTGTCGTCGGGATGCAGGAAGGTATGCCAGAGGTCGGCGGGGACCTCATCCTTGTCGGCAACGAGGCCGAATATCTCGCGGCTGCGTGCGTCCCAATAGCTTTTGCTGGTGCCAATGTCGTGGTGCCAGATGCCGGTCCCGCTGGCGGCGAGCGCCAGGCGGAAGCGGATATTGACCTGTTCGAGCGCCGCCTCGGCCTCTTTCTGCCGGGTGATGTCGGTCTGCACGCCCATCAGCTTGAGCGGCTTGCCGTCGGCGTCCCATTCGACAATGCCGCCGCGGTCGAGCACCCAGACCCAATGACCGTCCTTGTGGCGCAGCCTGAGCTCTGTCTCGATGGATTCGACGAGGCCGGCGATATGGCGGTCGCCGCTTTCCTGCGCGCGCTGGCGGTCGTCGGGATGGGTGAGCTTCAGCCAAAGATCGGACGTGTTGGCGAGTTCGCCGGCCTCATAGCCGAGCATCTTCGACCAGGTCGGCGAATAGTAGCAATCGCCGGTCGACAGATTCCAGTCCCACAGGCCCAGATGAGCGCGGTCGAGCGCCAGTGCCCAGAACTTGCCGTTGCGTTTATCGTCGTCCGCCATTCTTTGTTCTTGCCGTCCCGTCCCGGCAATACTGCACGAAAGCAGAGAAGAAAGGGTTACCGGGTGGAGCCGGCGGGGTGAGCATGTCCGATGGAATGGCCAGGCGGCATGGCGCCGCCTGGCGGTCCCTTCCTACTGGCTCGGCGCCATCGCGTGCTCGCACGAGACTTTCGGGTTCATGTCGGCGAAGGTGCCGGTCGGGTTGCCCTTCCAGGCCCAGACATGCAGCTCATAGAACTCGCCCAGACCGTAGCGGTTGGGCGCGCTGTTGAAGTTGAACAGCTGGCCATCGAGCGATGCCGGACCCTTCGAGGTGATGTATTCGACCGCCACGAGCTTCAATGTGCCGTCCGCCATCGGCTCGTACATCACGGCTTCGGGACGGCCGATATCGATCTTGTCGTCCTTCAGATACTGGCCGTTGACGTAGTGGATGCCCATGGCGCCGCCGGTGATGCCGCTGGCGCAAGGGATGGGGCGCATAACCCTCGGCCGTCGCGGCCTTGACGTCGAGAAACCGGCTGTTGGCCGCTCGTACCTTGCCGGCCAGCGGGCTGGCGCCAGGCACGGAGGGAGTCGCCTCCTGGTGTGCTTGAGCGAGGGTTGTGCAGGCCGACAGCAGTGCAGCGGCCATGAGAAGCCTGTTCCAAAAATCTGGTGTCATGTTCGTTCCATTCTTCCTGAGAAAGCCCGGCTGGCCGGCCGCCGGAAATACGGCGGCGCGGCAGGCAAGCGCCGGGGCTGTTTGTGCATGATGATCCCGGGTTCGATGCGGCTGCCGCCGCTCATCCCTTCGGCAGGTATGAAATCGTTCCGGCCAGATCGGTGTTGTCGATCAGTTGGAAACGGCTGTCGCTGCCACCCTGACGGGCCGTCACGAAGGGGGCGTAGGCCGGATCGTTGGTGAAGGCGCGGGCCGCCGCTTCCGACGGGAACGCCATCAATGCGATCAGCGTGGTGTCGAGCGGCTTACCCTCGAGCGTCCTCACATTGCCGCTGCGCGCCAGATATTTGCCGCCATGCTTGTGAACGAGGTCGTGCACCGAAGCGGCGTAGTCGGGTATCCATTTCGGGTCTTTCACCTTGATGTCTGCGATAAGGTAAGCGGTCATGGGTAGTCTCCTGGTTGCGGCGCATGGGGATATCCCGTGCATCCGGCCATGGACTCGCATGGCAGTGCCCACGCCAACCAGTCCGCGATCTGTACCGGGCCGGTACAGTTTCTGTACTCGCGGCTTCATTCATGAAGCGCTAATGTTCGCTCCTGCTGCGAGGGAGGGACCCGGTCATGGCTCAGCACGGATACAAGCAGTTCTGCCCGCTATCGATGGCCGCCGAGGTGCTGTGCACCCGCTGGACGATGGTGCTGATGCGTGAGCTGGTGGCGGGCTCGACCCGCTTCAACGACCTGCGACGCGGCGTGCCGAAGATGTCGCCAACCCTTCTGTCGCAACGGCTCAAGGAACTGGAACTGGCCGGGATCGTCGAGCGCAGGGAAGTCCCCGGCGAGAAGGGCATCTTCGACTATCGGCTGACCGAGGCGGGCCGCGATTTGCGCCCCGTGGTCGAGGCGATGGGGTTTTGGGGACAGAAATGGGTTGAGTCGCGGCTGTCGCTGAAGAATCTCGATCCGTCGCTGCTGATGTGGGACATGCGGCGCAACCTGAACCCCTCGCCGCTGCCCGAAGGACGGACCGTGATACAATTTCTGTATCAGGATCTCCCGGCGTCGAAACGCTCGTGGTGGCTGGTCGTGGAGAAGCATGGCGAGGTCGATCTGTGCTGGTACGACCCGGGCTTCGAGGTCGACCTCTACGTCTCGACCGACCTGCACACGATGACGGCGATCTGGATGGGGCTGCTCACCGTCGAGAAGGCCGGCGCGAAGGTCGCGTTGACCGGCGACAAGGCCATCGGCAGGAAGATGCAGACCTGGCTCGGCCTGAGCCCGTTCGCGGTGGAACCCAAGCGCGCGGCGTAGCGCTGTTGACGACAGGCGGCGCCGGCGGCCACCACCTTCGCCAGCAACTCAGCCTTCCCCGCCTCGCGCCCGTCCCAGCCATCGCGCATAGATCTCGCCGACGATCCCGCGCCGGAAGACCAGCACGCAGATCATGAAGATCAGGCCGGTGGCGATGGTCACCGGGAAGCCGGACGTCGCGAGCGTGTTTTCGAGCCCGACGACCAGGCCCGCGCCGACCGCCGGGCCGACCATGGTGCCGATGCCGCCGAGCAGCGTCATCAGGATCACCTCGCCCGACATCTGCCAGGTGACGTCGGTGAGCGTGGCGAACTGGAAGACGATCGCCTTGGTCGCGCCGGCAAAGCCGGCAAGAGCCGCCGACATGACGAAGGCGGAGAGCTTGTAGCGGTCGACGGAATAGCCCAGCGAAATGGCGCGGTTCTCGTTCTCGCGGATGGAGCGCAGGATCATGCCGAAGGGCGAGTTGACGATGCGCCAGATGGCGAAGACGCCGATCAGGAAGACGGCAAGCACGAAGAAGTACATGTTCATCGGCTGGTTGAGGTCGACGACGCCGAAGAGATGGCCGCGCGGAACGCCCTGGATGCCGTCCTCGCCCTCGGTGAAGGGCGCCTGGACGCAGAAGAAGTAGAACATCTGCGCCAGCGCCAGCGTGATCATCGAGAAATAGATGCCCTGTCGGCGGATGGCGAGGAAGCCCATCACGAGACCCATTCCCGCGGCGCCCGCAGTACCGAGCAGGATGCCGGCCTCGGGCGGCCAGCCCCAGGCTTTCACGGCATAGGCGCAGAAATAGGCAGCGCCGCCGAAGAAGGCGGCGTGGCCGAAGGAAAGCAGGCCGGTGTAGCCGAGCAAAAGGTTGAAGGCGCAGGCAAACAGCGCGAAGCACAGCATTTTCATGACGAAGATCGGGTAGATGACGAAGGGCGCGGCGATCAGCGCCACGATGCCCAGCGCCACCAGCGCTCGTTCCAGCCTGACGGAGGCAGCGGCGCGTTCCTGGTGAAGGGTCGCCTCGCTCATCTCAGGCGTCCCTTCCGAACAGGCCGGCCGGCCGCAGCAAAAGCACGATCGCCATGATGACGAAGACGACGAGGTTCGAGGCTTCCGGATAAAACACCTTGGTCAGGCCCTCGGCGAGGCCGAGCATATAGCCGGTGACGATGGCGCCAAGGATCGAGCCCATGCCGCCGACCACGACGACGGCAAAGACGACGATGATGAGGTCCGAGCCCATCAGCGGGCTGACCTGATAGACCGGCGCGGCGAGAATGCCGGCGAGACCCGCAAGCGCCGCGCCCAGCCCGTAGGTGAGCGTGAGCAGCAACGGCACGTTGACGCCGAAGGCCTGCACCAGCTCCGGGTTTTCTGTGGCGGCACGGAGATAGGAGCCGAGCCTGGTCTTCTCGATCAGCAGCCAGGTGCCGATGCAGACGACGAGCGAGGCGACAACCACCCAGCCGCGATAATTGGGCAGGAACATGAAGCCGAGATTGGTGCCGCCGGCAAGCAGCGCAGGCACCGCGTATGGATTGCCGGAAACGCCGTAATAATAGCGGAACACGCCTTCGATGACCAAGGCGAGGCCGAAGGTGAAGAGCAGGCCGTAAAGCGGGTCGAGACGGTAGAGCCGCGACAGGGCAAGGCGCTCGACCACCATGCCGAACAGGCCGACGATAAGCGGCACCAGGACCAGCGCCGGCCAGTAGCCAATACCCGAATGCACCAGCAGCAGATAGCCGATGAAGGCGCCGAGCATATAGAGCGCGCCATGGGCGAAGTTGATGATGCGCAGCAGGCCGAAGATGACGGCGAGGCCAAGGCTGAGCATGGCATAGAACGAGCCGTTGATGAGACCCACCAAGAGCTGACCGAGCAAGGCCTGGATGGGGATGCCGAAGACCGTCAACATGGCGTCATCATACCCCCAGCACCTCGTGCAGCTTGTCGGTGTGCGCTGAAAGCTGGCCGACGGCAAAACCTTCCACCACCTTGCCGTGGTCCATCAGGTAGAAGCGGTCGGCGATGCGGGAGGCGAAGCGGAAATTCTGCTCGACCAGCAGGATGGTCATGCCGCGCTTCTTCAGCGTCGCCAGCAACTCGCCGATGCGCTGCACGATGACCGGCGCGAGGCCCTCGGTCGGCTCGTCGAGCAAAAGCATCTCGACGCCGGTCCTGAGGATCCGAGCGATCGCCAGCATCTGTTGCTCGCCGCCGGAGAGTTTCGTGCCCTGGCTGTTGCGGCGTTCCTTGAGGTTGGGGAAGAGCTCGAAGATCTCCTCCACGCTCATGCCGCCCTTGGCGACGACCGGAGGCAGGATCAGGTTCTCGTCGACGGTCAGCGTCGCGAAGATGCCGCGCTCCTCCGGCACGAAGCCGATGCCCTGATGCGCGACGCGGTGCAGCGGCAGGCGGATCAGATCCTTGCCGTTGAAGGTGACGGAGCCGGTGCGCTTGCCGAGCAGCCCCATGACGGCGCGCAGCGTCGTCGTCTTGCCGACGCCGTTGCGGCCAAGCAGCGTGACGGTCTCGCCGCGGAAGACGTCGAGATCGACGCCATGCAGCGCATGGCCCTCGCCATACCAGGCGTGGAGATCGCGCACGGCAAGCAGCGGCTCACTCATGCCCGGCCCTCATCGTGCTCCGTCCCCATGTAAGCGACGCGCACGCGCTCGTCCTGGCTGACGGTGGCGTAATCGCCGGTGGCGAGTACCTGGCCGCGCTGCATGACGGTGATCCAATCGCAGAGATCGGCGACGACGGTGAGGTTGTGCTCGACCATCAGCACGGCGCGGTCCTTGGCCAGCGAGCGGATGATGCCGGAGATCATGCCGACATCCTCATGCCCCATGCCGGCCATCGGCTCGTCGAGCAGAAGCACCTTCGGGTCGAGCGCCAGCGTGGTGGCGATCTCCAGCACGCGCTTGCGGCCATAGGAGAGATCGCCGGCGAGACGATGCGCGGCATCATCGAGGCCGACGATGGCGAGCAGCTCGCGCGCCCTCGGCGTCAACGCGTCCAGCGCGGAGACCGGGCGCCAGAACTGGTAGCCCAGCCCGCCCGGGCGCTGAAGTGCCACGCGCACATTGTCGAGCACGGAGAGGTGCGGAAAGATCGCCGATATCTGGAATGAGCGGACGAGGCCCATGCGCGCCACCTTCGCCGGCGGCGTGCGGGTGATGTCGGTGCCGAGCAATTCGATCCTGCCGCTGGTCGGCTGCAGGAATTTGGTCAAGAGGTTGAAGATCGTGGTCTTGCCGGCGCCGTTCGGGCCGATGAGGGCATGGATCCTGGCGTGATGGACGTCGAGGTCGACATCCTTCACCGCGACGAAGCCGGCGAAATCGCGCCTGAGGCCGCGGGCGGAAAGCACCACCCGCGGCATCTGTTCTTTTCCGTCCGGACGGGCGGCGGTGGCGGTGTCGAGCGTCACTTGGTGACGAGCGGGCAGCCGCTTTCCTCGGCCTTCATGAAGGCTTTGTCGCCCGGAATGGTCGCCAGGTAGTTGTAGTAGTCCCAGTCCTTCTTGCTCTCCTCAGGCTTCTTGACCTGGTAGAGATACATGTCGTGCACCATCGAGCCGTCGGCCTGCACCTTGCCGTTGGCGGTGAAGACGTCGTTGACCGGCATTTCATGCAGTTGCTTGGCCACCGCTTCGGTCTCGTCGGTGCCGGCCTTGTCGATGGCTTTCAGATACTGCGTCACCGCCGAATACGTGCCGGCCTGGATCATGTTGGGCATGCGGTTGGTGCGCTTGAAGAATTTTTGGGCGAAGTCGCGGCTCTTGTCGTCACGGTCCCAGTAATAGCCTTCGGTCAGCACCACGCCCTGCGCCGCCTGCAGGCCGAGGCCGTGCACTTCGGCCAGCGTGAAGAGGAGCGCGGCCAACCGCTGGCCACCGGCAACGATGCCGAACTCGGCGGCCTGCTTGATCGAGTTCGAGGTGTCGAGGCCGGCATTGGCAAGCCCGACGATCTTGGCGCCGGAGGACTGCGCCTGCAAAAGGAAGGAGGAATAGTCGGTGGAGCCGAGCGGATAGCGCACCTCGCCCAGCACCTTGCCGCCGCTCGCCTCGACCAGCTTGGCGGTCTGGTCCTTCAGCGAATAGCCGAAGGCGTAGTCGACGGTGATGAAATACCAGCTGTCGCCGCCCTGCTTGACGAGTTCGCCGCCGGTCCCGACCGCCTGGGAGTGCGTATCATAGGCCCAGTGGAAGCCATAGGGCGAGCATTGCTTGCCGGTGAGATCGGTGGAGGCGGCGCCGGTGACGATGTCGATCTTCTTCTTTTCCTTGGAAAGCCCCTGGACCGCCAAAGCCACCGAAGACGTCGTGAGCTCCATGATCGCGTCGACCTGCTCGGTGTCGTACCACTGGCGCGCGATGTTGGAGGCGATGTCGGCCTTGTTCTGGTGGTCGGCGCTGACGATCTCGATCGGCGCGCCCTGCACCTTGCCGCCGAAATCCTCGACCGCCATCTTGGCTGCCTCGACCGACCATTTGCCGCCGAAATCGGCGTAGACGCCCGACTGGTCGTTGAGGATGCCGATCTTGACCTTTCCGTCGGAAATTTCGCCAGCCGCCGCCGGCATTGCGGATGCCGCAATGAGCGCGGCCGAGACGAGATAGGATGCTTTCACTGGTGGTTCCTCCCTTGTGGTCAGCCACGGGAAACGCGGCGGACCTCGCAATGGTTCAACAGTTTCGTCCGGAACTTGGATCTGGGCCTGATCCCGCTGCCATTCCTCCTCTTGCGGGACCGGACCGCCAGGTGCCTGGGATGCGTGCAAGGCGAACCTAGCATCACATTTCGGCGGCAGAGAATGCTATTTTCGTAGCATGGAGGATGGGCCGTCAGGTGATGACTGGCTTACGAATCCGATTCCAATTCTCGGTGTCGCATCACCACGGCAGTCGCTTGCCGTCGCGGAAAAAGCCGCCGGTCGGACCGTCGTCCGGCAAGGTCGCGGCCCAGACGATGCCCGCCGCGCCTTGCGCCACGGGACGGCCGCCGGGGCCGCCCATGTCGGTCGCGACCCAGCCGGGGCAGATCGAGTTGACCAGCACACCGGCGCTGTGGAGCTCGGCTGCCAGGATGCAAGTCAGCGCGTTGAGCGTCGCCTTGCTGGTCGAGTAAGCCGGCGCGCCGGCGCCCATCGAGGCGAGCGAGCCGCCTTCCGACGAGACGTTGACCAGCCGGCCGTGGCCGGAGGCGCCAAGCAGCGGCGCGAAGGCGACAGCGGCGCGCCAGGCACCGAAGACATTGGTCTCGAAAGCCTCGCGGATCACCGTCCAGTCGGGCTCGAGCGCCCGCGCCGAGGGCTCGTAGTGGATCGCGGCATTGTTGACCAACACGTCGAGCCGGCCGAACCGGCGCCCGACCTCGGCCGCCGCATGCGCGGCTGCTTCGGGCGCGGCGACATCCAATGCGATCGCCTCGACGTTGCCGCCAAGCCCCTTCGCCGAAGCCTCACCCTTGGCGGGGTCGCGCACGCCGATGAGCACGGTGAAACCGAGTTCTGCGAGTTGGCGGGCCGTCTCCAGGCCGATGCCACGGTTGCCGCCGGTGACGAGCGCCACCTTGCCGGAATGATTTGCCTTGCCGGTCATTGCTCCTGCTCCTTCGGTTCCCTGTATCGACTGCAGGATCGCATCGATCGCACCGTCTGATTAGGGTGAAGAGTTCGCAATCATTATGCAGCGGCGTGCATGAATGGGCGCCGAGCGTACCAAAACGACTGGGCGACGGTGTCGAGCGTGGCCCCAGACGCAATCCGGAAACAAGATTCAACAGTCGGGAAAAACTCGCGAAAAGACCGGCTGTCATAAACGGCACCGGAGCAGCCGAACGATTGCGGCGCGCGACAACCCGATAGATCTTCGAAAGGAATGCCGATATGAAAAAGACCCTTCTTTCCGCACTTGGCCTTGCCGTCACGCTCGCTTTTGCGGTGCCGGCGCTCGGCACCACCGAAGCCAACGCCGCCGCGACCACGACGGCCGCGACCACCACGACCACGGCTCCGGCCGCGGCTACCGAGACGGCGAAGCCGGCCGCCAATGGCCCGCACAAGAAGAATAAGAAGCATCACCGTTATCACGCCAAGAAGCATCACGTGGCGAAGCACCACAAGCATCACGCCAAGAAGCATCACGTGAAGAAGCACCACGTGAAGAAGCATACCCACATGAAGTACGCCAAGAAGGCCGCATAAGACGCGCCGCCGGCTTTTTGCTTTTCAGCGATTGGCCAAAGATTTCATGACCGGATGGTCCCGGGCCGCTTCAACAGGGTTCGGGATCATCGCTTCCCGGAAACGCCGTCCTTCGGGGCGGCGTTTTTGTTTTCGGGCATCATGTCCGCTGACGCGGTCCTTCGGTTGCGGATCACGCCCTACTTCTTCTGCGGGTGGATCGTCTCGCCGCGCTTCAGCATCGCCACCAGATCGGCGATCTTCTTCCTGCGCCCCGCCTCGGTCTTCATGTTGTGGGTGCGGAAGGCGAGCGCGAAGCGGTTCTGGGCGGAGAGCTTTTCCAGCATCGCTTTCGCCTTGGGTTCAGCATCGATCGCGGCCTGCAGGTCGGGCGGGATGGTCATCTCCTTCGAGCCGCCATAGGCATGGTCCCAGCGGCCGTCCGCCTTGGCCGCGTCGACCTCGCGCAGGCCATGCCTGGTCATGCGACCCTCCTCGATCAGCCGCGCGACATTGTCGACGTTGATCTTGCTCCAGATGCTCTTCTTGCCGCGCGGCGTGTAGCGCTGCAGGAAGCTCCTGTCGTCGAACGACTTGCGCACCGCGTCGATCCAGCCGAAGCAAAGCACGACGTCGATCGCTTCCTTCGGCGTGATCGAGGCCAGCCCCGAGCCCACCTTGTGGACCTTGATCCAGACCTCGCTTTCGCCGGCGTGGTTGTCGGCCAACCAGGCATAGAAGCTGTCGGCATCGGGGAATTCCCGGACCTTGTCGGGATCGACCTTGATCGGGGCCATTGTCACCTCGCCTTCGTCGTCACCAGTGTGGATGATTCCACGGCGTTTGTAGCGACGGCTGGTGCCAGTTTCTGTCAGCAGGTGCCAAAGCCGCTTGACCCGGCGGATCTCTCATTTACGAGTTGAAGCGCCAACAAAAGCAAGTTCTCTTGTTTTCCCAATGGCTTGGGCAGATCCACACTTCTGTTGACTTCCACAGATCTGAAGTGCCAGAGGGAGCATGTCGATCGGTTGTTCCGGCTCGACCACAACTCTCGGCTCGACTCTCTCGAAGAGGCGTTCAAAGCGCTCGGCCATCCGCTGCGCTTTGACATGGAGTTCCACAAGGCCGCCTGACTTTCGCAACGAAGGGTCGGCGACCGCTGATCTGCCATCGGACCTTCCGATACCACTATCGGTTTCTTCCGTTTCCGCTCCGCGCGCCGGCCTGCCACATGACCGTCCATGCAAAGGAAAGGCATGGACATGGATAAGCAGAAAATCCTGATCGTCGGCGGCAGTTCCGGCATGGGGCTGGCGCTAGCCGGGCGCTGCCTCGAGGAAGGCGCGAGCGTCATCATCGCCGGGCGCGGCGAAGCGAAGTTGAGCGCGGCGCGCGACGGGCTTGGCCGCCCTGACGCGCTCAAAACGGCGGTGGTCGACATCAGCCGCGAGGATGAGGTCGCAGCGCTGTTTCAGCGCATCGGCAGGCTCGACCATATCGTCAGCACCGCCGCCGCGATCGAAGGCGCCTACCGGCTGTTACCGGAAATCGAGCTTTCGGCCGCGCAGCGGGTAGTGGAAAGCAAGTTCTACGGGCCGCTGCTGCTGGCCAAGCATGGCGCGCCGAAACTGCCGCCGAGCGGTTCGCTGACCTTCGTCTCCGGCATTGCCGCCTATCGACCGACGGCGCGCGGCTCGGTGGTCGCCGCGGTCAACGCGGCGCTGGAAGGGCTGGTGCGGGCTTTGGCCGTCGAGTTGGCGCCGATCCGCGTCAACGCCGTCTCGCCCGGCTGGGTCGACACGCCGATCTGGGCGTTCGTCGCGGGCGAGAAAAAGGACGAGACGCTTGCCGCGATGGCGAAACGCCTGCCGGCGGGACGAGTCGGACAGCCGCAGGATATCGCCGATGCAATTCGCTTCCTGATCGGCAACGGCTTTACGACGGGAGAGACGCTGCATGTCGAGGGCGGGCACCGGCTGGTCTGACCGGCGCGAAGGCCTCATTGGCAGCAGCAAGCAGCGCCTTCAACGCCGGTGGCTGGATGCGGCGGCGCCGCCAGGTCATCACCACGTCCGCAGAGCGGACCGGCCCGGGCCAGGCAAGCTCGGCCACCTCGCCGCGATCGATCGCGGCGGCGACCGCCAGCCGCGGCACCAGGCCAAAGCCGGCGCCGGCCGCCACCAGTCCGGCGATGGCGTCGATGCTGCCGGCTTCGGCGGCGAGGCTGGGTTTGTCGAGGCCTGCCTCGGCAAACGCCTCGTCGACCATGGCGCGGTAGACGCAGCCGGCCTCGGTGGCGACGAAATGCTTTTCGGCCAGCGTCGCCAGATCGACATCCGCCCGGTTGTCGCCGGGCGGGGCGATCAGCGCCAATGGTTCGACCGCGACAACGCGCCTGGCAAGGCGCCGGTCCGGCGCGCCGGCATCGAGATCAAGCTCAAGGGGCCGCGCGAAGCAGAAGGCGACGTCGATCTCGCCCTCACCCAGCCGGCGCAGCAACTCACCGCTGCCGGCGATCCTGAGCTTGATGTCTATGCCGGGGTGATCCGCGCGGAAATCGGCGAGCCATAGAGCCAGCCTTGCCGAGGCAATCGTCTCCAGCGCGCCGATCGCCAGGCTGCCCGCCGTCTCGGCCCTGCTGGCATCGACGGCGGCCCTCGCGTCATCGGCGAGCGCCAGCAGTTCCTCGGCATAGGGTTTCAGCGCCTCGCCCGCCAGCGTCAGATCGAGCCCCTCCCGCGAGCGGGTGAAGAGGCTGGCGCCCAGTTCGGCCTCCAGCACCTGGATCTGGTCGCTGACGCTCGACTGCGCGAGATTGACCTCCTGCGCCGCGCGGGTGACGTTGCGCGTTCGCACGACCGCCAGAAAGGTCTTCAGCAGCCTGGGATGCATCGGCGCTTCAAGGCTACTGCAGCTGCGGTTTCTTCAGGAAGGAATTGCGGTCGGCGGATTTGACGCGCAGCCAGGTCTCGCGGCCGTCGCGCACCACGCGCAGCGGAATCTCGGCGCCGGCCGGGTTCTGCCAGAGCTTGCGGTAGAAATCGGCCAGACCGTCAACTTCGCCGTCGCGCACATCGGAAATGATGTCGCCCTGGCGCAGGCCCGCCTCTGCCGCGGGACCGCCTTCGGCCACGCTCATCACCACCACCATGCCGTTCGACTCGGCCGAGAAGGCGCCGAGCCACGGACGCGGCGCCTTCGCCGCCTGGCCGCGCTTGATGAGATCGTCGAGGATCGGCCGCAAAAGATCGATCGGCACGACCATGTTGATGTCGGCCACCTCGCCGGCGCGGCTCATCTGCAGGCGCAGCGAGCCGACGCCGAGCAGCCTGCCGTCGCGATCGAACAGGCCCGCCCCGCCCCAGGACGGATGCGCGGGCGCAATGAAGATCGCCTCGTCGATCAGATATTCCCAGTAGCCGGCGAATTCCTGCTTGGTGACGATGTGGGCGTCGACCTGCTGGCCGATGCCGTCGGCGAGCGTCACGGCGTCGCCGATATTGGCCTTGCCGGCATTGCCGAGTTGGACTGCCGGCAGATTGAGCGGCGAAAGCGCCTGCACCAGGCCGAAACCGGTCTCCTGGTCATAGGCCAACGCGTGTGCCGCGACCACGCGGCCGTCCTGGTCGGTCAGCCACACTTCCTCGGCCTCGGTGATGAGATAGCCAATGGTGAGCACCAAGCCGTTGTCGCGGATCACCACGCCGCTGCCTTCGCGGCGCGTGCCCAGCGCATTGGCGGTGAAAGCGTCGTCCGGAACCGTGGCGCGCACGGCAACGACGGAGCGCGAAATTTTCTCGATGGTCATCGATCCATCCTGCATAGCGGGTGTTTTTCTATAAGTATGGCCAAAGGCGCGCGGTGCAAGGGCGGATTGCCCTTCTCCGCTTGGGGGAGAAGGTGTCGCCTAAGGCGACGGATGAGGGGGCTCCAGGGAACACCAGCGTCTCACTCCGCTGGAGCACCCCTCATCCGTCTCGGCGCTACGCGCCGATCCACCTTCTCCCGCAAGGGGAGGAGGCGAAGGCGCTGGCCCAAGCACTAGTTCAACAGAAATTGAACTTTTTTCTTTGACCTGCGCGCCGCCGTACCTAATTTTACCGGCAACCGGCCGTCGCCGCTGTTCACCCAACCCTGCAGGGCCCACAACGATGAACCAATACATCCCGCCGAAAGTCTGGACCTGGAACAAGCCGAATGGCGGTGAGTTCGCCTCGATCAACCGGCCGATCGCGGGTCCCACGCATGACAAGAAGCTGCCGGTCGGCAAGCATCCGCTGCAGCTTTATTCGCTGGCCACGCCCAACGGCCAGAAGGTGACGATCATGCTGGAGGAGCTTCTGGCGCTCGGCCACAAGGGCGCCGAATACGACGCCTGGCTGATCAAGATCGGCGACGGCGACCAGTTCGGCTCGGGCTTCGTCGAGGTCAACCCGAACTCGAAGATCCCGGCGCTGATGGACCGCAGCGAGCCGAAGCCGGTGCGCGTGTTCGAATCCGGCTCGATCCTTACCTATCTCGCCGAAAAATTCGGCGAATTCCTGCCCACCGAGCGCGCGGCGCGGGCAGAGACTTTCTCATGGCTGTTCTGGCAGATGGGTTCGGCGCCCTATCTCGGCGGCGGTTTCGGCCATTTCTACGCCTATGCGCCGGAAAAGATCGAATACGCCATCGATCGCTTCGCCATGGAGACCAAGCGGCAGATGGACGTGCTCGATCGCCGGCTGGCGGAGAGCGAATATCTCGCAGGACCGGACTACACGATCGCCGACATGGCGGTGTGGCCCTGGTATGGCGGTCTCGCCAAGGGCCGCAGCTACAACGACGCCGCGCGGTTCCTCTCGGTGCATGAATACAAGAACGTGCAGCGGTGGGCCGACGCGATCGACGCGAGGCCGGCGGTAAGCCGCGGACGCATGGTCAACCGCATGTCCGGCGATCCGGCCTTCCAGCTGCGTGAGCGCCACGACGCCAGCGATTTCGAGACGAAGACGCAGGATAAGCTGCAGGCGGCGGAGTGAGTTGCTGATCTCGCCCTTGTGGGTGAGATGGCCGGCAGGCCAGCGCCTCTCGCCCGCCTTCTAGTCCTCCGGCTCCGCTGACATTTCGTCATCCTCGGGCTTGACCCGAGGATCCATGCCGTGACGCGCGCCGAAGGGCGCAACGGAGCAGAATTATTAACCGTTTCAATGCCTTAGCGTCACGGCATGGATCCTAGGGTCTGCGCGCGTCGCTTCGCTCCTTGCTCCGCCCTAGGATGACGAAGGCGAACGTCGCTGGGAGATCAACTCCGCTACCTCCCATAGGTATACGTCACCGTCGCCTCGCCGAGCGCCGAGCTCTTGGCGGCGACGGAGACCATCTCGGGCAACGGGCTGGCCGGTATGCGCAGGGTCTTTTCGCTGAGCGCATAGAGCGTGAAGACATAGTGATGCTGGCCGCTGCCCGGCGGCGGGCACGGGCCGAAATAGCCGGCGCGACCGACGCCGCCCTCGCCCAGCACCGACCCCTTGGGCATGCGCTTGCCGCCCTGCGCGCCGGCGCCTTCGCGCAGCCCCTTGGCGCTCGCCGGGATGTTCCAGGCAAGCCAGTGCCAGAACCCCTTGCCGCCATTGGCGTCAGTGTCGAACATGGTCAGCGCGTAGCTTTTGGTGCCGGCCGGCGGATCCTTCCAGGCGAGCGCGATCGAGACGCTCTGTCCGCCGCAGCCGGCCTTGTCGCCGAGATATTTCGCATCCCATTTGCCGTCGGAGACCGACGGGCTGGAAATTTCGAAGGCCTGCGCCTGGGTGGCGAAGGCGACGAGGGCAAGCATGCCGAGGCGCAAACTCATCCTATCCTCCCTGAACAACGCAGCGTAGCGCAAAAGCTGCCCGAAAAAGGGCAGCCGACGTCCTGGCCTGCTCGGACAACGAAAAAGCCCCGCCGGTGAAGGCCGTCGGGGCTCTTTCGTTCGGACCATGAAGGCGGGACCCCACGGTCGGGTCGATCCAGGGGGTGTTGGATCGGCCGCGACACCAGCCGAGGGACCGGCCGCGCGGACAATCACGCCTGCGCACTACCAATCACGCCTGCGCGAGTGGGTGGTGACAGCCGGCAATGCAATTGCCGATCTCCCCCCGCAAGGGGGAGATTGGCGCTCAAGCGCCGCGCCCTACCCCCGCAGCAGCTTGGCCAGCCTCGGCACGCCCTCACCCACGGCGCGGTCGTTGGCGAGCGTGAACGACATGCGCAGCGTGTTGCGGCCGGTGCCGTCGGCGTGAAACGCGTTGCCCGGGACGAAGGCGACGCGCGCCTCCTTCACCGAACGCGCCAAAAGCTCGGTTGCGTCGGCGCCTTCCGGCAGCGTCAGCCAGACGAACATGCCGCCGTCCGGGCGGCTCCAGGAAATGCCGTCGGGCATGTCGGCTTCGAGCGCGCCGAGCAACGCGTCGCGGCGCTTGCGGTAGGCGCCGATCAGCTTTTCCACCTGGGCGTCGAAGATGGTTTCGGCGACGCGGTGCATGACCATCTGGTTGATCGACGGGCTGTGCAGGTCGGACGCCTGCTTCATCAGCACCAGCTTTTCCACGACATGGCGCGGCGCGCAGACCCAACCGACGCGCATGCCGGGCGACAGGATTTTCGAGAAGGACCCGCAATAGAGCGTGCGCGCCTTGTCGATGCCGCCGGAGCGGGCGCAGTCGAGCGCCAGGATCGGCGGCACGCCCTCGCCGTCATAACGCAGCGCCCGATAGGCGGCGTCCTCGATGACGGCGATGTCGAGCTCGCCGGCAAGGTCGAGCACCGCCTCGCGCTGCCTGGCGTCCAGCGTGTTGCCGGTCGGGTTGGCGAAGTCCGGCACCAGATAGGCGAACTTGACCCGGCCCCCGCCATTAGCAGCGGCAGCGGCGCGGTAAGCCTCCGGCGTCATGTTGCCGCCGGCGGTATTGAGCCGGTCATAGCGCGGCTCGTAGGCGTTGAAGGCCTGCAGCGCGCCGAGATAGGTCGGCCAGGTGACCAAAGCCGTGTCGCCCGGCGACAGGAACAGCTTGCCGAGATAATCCAGCGCCTGCTGCGAGCCGGAGGTGATGAAGATGTTGCCCTCGTCGCATTGAACGCCGAGCTTGCCCATCTGTCCGGCCAGCCATTTGCGCAGCGGCAGGAAACCCTCGCTGACCTGGTACTGCAGCGCAGCACCCGCCTCGGCGCCGCCGAGCACGGCCTGGTAGGCATCGCCGATGGCCTCAGCCGGAAACAGCGACGGGTCGGGAATGCCCCCGGCGAAGGAGATGATGTCCGGCTGGTCGAGCAGTTTCAACAGCTCGCGGATTTCCGAAGCCTTCATGCGCGAGGAGCGCGAGGCCAGAAGGTTCAACAGGGTCAAGGCGCGCCTCCCGAGCGGCAAATCGGCATTTAGGTCAACTTTACTGACCTATTATCAGGCTTTTTGGCAAAGTTGAATAGCCCAGCCGCGAAAACGCGCACAGGCCACGCCTGACATAGCTCCGATCGTGGGTGGCGGACCAGAAGGGGACCGCCACCCTGGCCAGCCGGCCCATTCAAATATTTTAGCGACTGCGAATGGAATTCCGTTGCGCGAAAGCGCGAGCGGATGCAACCTCATTCCAGAAGACCGGCCAAAAGAAGAATACCGGCCCGGAATTTGGGAGGGGGCAGTGACGCTCGAACTGATCGGCGCCGGGTTCGGCCGCACCGGCACATGGTCGACTTTCGCCGCGCTGAACAGGCTCGGCTTTCCGAGCTACCACATGCAGGAAGTCATCATCAACAAGGCCAACAAGGGTCATCTCGATTTCTGGCGCAAGGTGGCCAATAGCCCGCCCGGCATGCAGCAGGACTGGAACCGGGTCTTCGCCAATTACCGGGCGACCGTCGACAATCCGGGCTGCTGCGTGTGGCGTGAGCTGATGGCCGCCTATCCGGAAGCCAAGGTGCTTCTGACGCTGCATCCGCGCGGTGCCGAAGCCTGGTATGACAGCACCATCGACACGATCTACTTCACCGAGAATGTCTGGCAGTTCAGGGTGCTGGAATGGCTGACGCCGTTTGGCCGCAAGTTCGGCGACATGTCGCGCAAGCTGGTCTGGGGCAGAACGTTGAAGGGCGTGATGAACGACCGCGACAAGGCGGTGGCGCGCTACAATTCCTATATCGACGAGGTGAAGGCGGCGGTGCCGCCCGAGAAGCTGCTTGTGTTCAAGGTCAGCGACGGCTGGGCGCCGCTCTGCGATTTCCTCGGCGTCCCGCTGCCCAACGAGCCCTTCCCCAACCTCAACGACCGCGCCAGCATCAAGAAGATCATCAACGGCATGATCATGGGGTCCTATCTGATGCTGGCCGGCGTGGCGGCCGCGATCGTGCTGGCGCTCGGCGGACTATGGTGGTGGCTGGGGTAACGGCAGCCACTCGCGACGGTCGATAAATCGGCAAGGCTCCGGTGCTCCGGCGCGTGGCGGGATTGTCGTCATATTAGAATAGGCGCATATTGTAGTAACCCGAAGCCATGCTCCGGCTGAACCGCCCGCTTGCCGTATTGCCCAGGCGGTCCGCAGACCAGGTCAAATGTCAGAGAAAGCCAGCCGATCCGCGCTGCTCAAGCAGCCGGCGGTCGTGATATCTGGAGGAGGATCCCATGAAGGTTACCATACTGGCGACTTACGAACCCCATGCCGCCAAAGGACTGATGCAAGGATCGAACCGGGAAGCCGCAATCAAGGCGCTCTTTGAAAGTGTGGGCGGCAAGATGAGCAGCCTGATGTTTACGCGCGGCATCTATGACGTCATCGTCAATGGCGAGGTGCCGGATCAGATTGCCGGGATGGGCATGACGCTCGCGGTGCGGGCAAGTGGTTCGGTGAGCGACCTCGTCGTTCTCGAAGAGCTCGACATGAAGTCAGTGATCGCGGCCGCCAACAAGGCCGCCGGCGCCTACAAACCTGCCGGCTGACAGGAGGACGCCATGACCGCCTACAACGTAGTCCGCTTTCGCACCAAGCCAGGCAAGGAAAAGGCCTTCGTCGAGGCACATGAGAAGATCTCGCTGAACGCCAAGGGCTTTCGCAAGGGCGCCCTTATCAAGATCGGCGAGCGCACATTCTGCATGGTCGGCGAATGGAGCGACATGGACAGTCTCGCCGCGGCGCGCCCGATGATGATCGGCGTTCTCGACACGTTTCGCGAGATGCTTGAAGATCTCGGCGGCGATCTCGGCGTGACGGATCCGGTGTCTGGAACAGTCGTTGCGGAAATAGGCTGAAGGCGCTGCCGTTTGGCGCTGGCCGGGCCGCCTTGCGCGCCCGGCCAGCGCCGTTGGCATGAAGCTCCGCGACATGCCGCCCGCGCTGGTGCGGCGCCTCCGCCTTCGCCTCAGAACGGCAACCGGATCTCGTCGTCCTGAGGGGCCTGCGGCCAGCCGATGTCCTTGCGGATCTCCGGCGGCAGCTGGTTGAGCTCGCGCGTCGTGCGGCGGCGCTTGCTGGCCTGCGCGAAGGCAGCGCGGATTCGGTTGAGACTTTTGAACATGGAAACCCCCTTAAATCGGCGGCGGAAAACCGGTGCCGCTTCTTCCCGACGCCGCTTTTGCGATGCGTCTGTAACCGGTGGATTGCGCGCGAACGGTGAAATGCTTCACGAAGCCGGAGCGACTTGAAACATATGCATGCAAACTATTTTATGGGATTTACAGGCGCGTGGCGGCGATCCCGCCGCCGTTTCAACGTGCCGCCCAGTTGCCTTTCAGCCCGGTCGGCCCGGCCTCCCTCACGATGACCTCGCGGTGCGGATAGGGGATGCCTATGCCGTTCTTTTTGAACGTATCCCACAGCGCCAGCAGCACCTTGCCGCGCACATTGGTCAAGCCCTGCTGCGGATCGCGTATCCAGAAGCGCAGGACGAAGTTGAGCGAGGAGTCGCCGAACCCCGTCAGCCAGCAGACCGGCCGCCGGTCGGCTTCGACCCGGCCGACGCTGATTGCAGCCTCTATCGCCAGGTCGCTGACTTTATGCGGGTCGGCGTCGTAGGAGACGCCAAAGTCCACGTCGAGCCGCACGAGATTGTCGCTGAACGACCAGTTGATGACCCTTTGGGTGATGAAGTCCTCGTTCGGGATGAGATATTCGCGGCCGTCGCGCGTGATTACCGAGACGAAGCGCCCCCGCAATTCACGTATCCAGCCGAATGTGCCTTCGAGCGAGATGGTGTCGCCCGGTTTGATCGACTTGTCGAGCAGGATGATTATGCCGGAGACGAAGTTCGAAACGACCTTTTGCAGCCCGAAGGCGAGGCCAACGCCGATCGCGCCGGAGAAAACCGTCAGCGCCGTCAGGTCGACGCCGACGGCGGAGAGCACGACAGCGCCGGCAACCAGCACGAGGCCGATCTTTGCCACCTTGCCCACGAGGACGCGGATCGAGGGTGTCAAATCCTCCGAGATGCGGACGCGCTCGTCAACGTAGTTGCCGATGACCACCGCAAGCCAGACCGTGGCGACCAGCAGCACCGCCGCCTTGAGCAGCATCAGAGCCGAAAATCGGATCGCACCCAAGGGGATCGCCAGGCTGTCCAGGAAGGCCGCGGTCTCGTCACTGATGCCCAGGATGACAAGCGCCGCATAGATCCAGATCAGCCAGCCGAGCAGACGAGCGGCGAGGCGATTGTGGAGGACGCGCGACAGCACCGACGCGACAAGCCAGGCAAGCGACAGGGAAAGCACAACATGGAGGAGGTACAGGTGGCTTGGCCACACGAAAGCGCGCATGAAATTGAGCGCGGCAAGCAGGAACACGGCGAAGAGGATCCACTCGGTCCGCCGTAACAAGGCGATCACGACCCGCAGCAGTCCGGGGTGCCCCTTGA
Source organism: Mesorhizobium australafricanum (assembly GCF_033977265.1). Taxonomy (NCBI): domain Bacteria; kingdom Pseudomonadati; phylum Pseudomonadota; class Alphaproteobacteria; order Hyphomicrobiales; family Phyllobacteriaceae; genus Mesorhizobium; species Mesorhizobium australafricanum. Next base: position 417,574 of record NZ_JAVIIT010000003.1, read on the forward strand.
TCTGGCGAGCCCAGTCCTCGATGAGCGGCTCGACGCTCCGGCCCGCGAGCCTTGCCGCGACGAACAGCGCGAGGATAATGGCGAGCTGATAGAGGAGCCACGGCGTGGCGGCATAGTCGAGCCATCCGCTGGACCAGACCAGCGCTCGGCTCATGGCGTCGCGAACATCCATTGCCACACGCCCATCATGAACGGGCTAAAGAACTTGAACCCGCTTCTCCACGGCCCGTTTCAAGGCCACGCATTTATGGCGATCCGGCGGCTATGCGCCGCCCGAGCCGGCGCGTCGGCGTTTGTCCGACGAACCCTTGCGTTGATCCTCTGCGTCGATCTCGTCCATCGCCTGTTCCCAAAAGCGCAAGTCGGCGCCCTCGGGTTTTCCTTCCTTTTCCCAAAGCTCATAGGCACGCTGGCGGATACGGTCTTCCCTGCTCTGGTCAGCCATGGAAATCTCCCGATCTCTGTTCCACCAGAAGGAACGTCGGCGTCGGCGAAACGATCCATGCGAAGGCCCGGCGGTGGCCAATTTTCTCGGCGCGACCCCGCCTCACCCGATCATTGCGCCATCCCTGGCAATGGCGGTGCCCGCCCGATAGACCGTGCGTTCCTTCGGCACCGCCACCACCGCTTCCGGAACATGCTCGGCTTTGAGCGCCACAAAGTCGGCCTTGGCGCCTACCGCAATGCCGTAGCCTTCCAAGCCCAGCGCCTTCGCGCCGGCATGGCTCACCACGTCATAGGCGGCTTCCAGCTCCCGATCCTCGTAGAAGCCGGAGCGGTAGCCGATCATGTTGGCGCGGTTCAGCATGTCGCCATCGCCATAGGGCCACCAGGAATCGCGGATGTTGTCGGAGCCGGCGAAGACGGTGACGCCCGCCTTGCGCAGCGCCGCCACCGGCGGGAAAGGATGATCGCCGGGCGCATTGGTCATGATGGCGACGCCGGCGGCGGCGATCCTCTCGCCAGCCCTGGCCAGCGCGTCGGCGGAAATGTCGCCCAGCGCGTAGGCGTGGCTGACGGCGACTTTTCCCCGCATACCCAATGCCGTCGTTCGGGCGACTATCTCCTCGATCTCGAACAGGCCGAGCGTGCCGCCGTCATGCAGGTGGATGTCGACGCCGACGCCGCGCTTTTCGGCAAGGCCGAAGACCACATCAAGGTGCCCGTTCACGTCGCGGTCGAAGCTCGCCGGGTCGAGTCCGCCGATAAGATCGCAGCCGAGCTTCAGCGCTTCGTCGAGCAGCTCCGCGGTGCCGGGCGAGGACAGGATGCCGCTTTGCGGAAAGGCGACGAGCTGGATGTCGATCAGATCGCGATACTTTTCTCGTACGGCCAGGATCGTCTCGACATGCTTCAGCCCGACCGCGGTATCGACCATGACATGGCTGCGCATGGCGAGGCTGCCATGGCCGACGCAGAGCTCGAGCTGGCTTTTCGCGCGCTCTTCCATCGGCGCGGCCCGCTCGAGGTTGCGCATCTGGAAAACGACGCGCTCGCGCACATCAAAACCGTTGGTGCAGGGAATATGCGGACGCCAGGCATCGCCATAGAAGGAGGTATCGAGATGGATATGGCCCTCGACGAAGGCCGGCAGCACGAGCTCGCCGGCGAGGTCGACGGCGCCGGCCGGCGGCGTGGCGGCATTGGCGGCCGGAGCGACGGCACTGAAGCGGCCGCCGGCGACGGCGAGGTCAGCGACCGTGCCGTCGGCAAGTCTGGCGTTGAGAAAATGAGTCTGGTTCACGATGCAATCCGTTGAAAAGGAAAGCGTCAGTCGTTGCCGGTCGAGCGGACGAGGTCAATGCGGCAAGGGATAGAAAGTGTTTCGCCTTTCCCTTCTCCCCTTGTGGGGGAAGGTGGATCGGCGCGCAGCGCCTAGACGGATGAGGGGTGTTGGAAGGAATGAGGCGCCAGTGAATCCGTGCGGTCACATCTGGGCAAGCGGTGTTGCCAAGCTGGAACACCCCTCATCCGACCGAGCTTCGCTCGGCCACCTTCTCCAGCAAGGGGAGAAGGAAAGAGCCCGCAATATACCGTTTTCGCGGAAGTTTCAGCGGGCGGCAAATATGCCATGATGAAGTCTGCGGTATGAGGCCGCCGTGGTCGACGCGGACGCCCAAGCACATCCCCAACAATGCGCCCCCAACGGACGCGTCGACCATGAACGGAAATGCCAACGGCGACCTTGGCCTAGGGTTGCCGTTTTTATCCCTGCGCCCCGGCGTATTCGGCGACCAGCGGCTCATATTCCTCGAAGGCAGGCAGCGCCGCGTAGCTGTGCACGGCCGATGTCGCCGCCCAAGGCAATTTCTCAGCCGTCCAGGTCTCGATGAAGGGCGTGAACCAGGCATGGTCGTCGAGCATGGTCGGGCGCAGATTGACGAACCAGTCGATCCCTTCCGGCCGCGTGAATATCCAGGTCATGCAATAGCCGCAGAAATAATGTTTCGAGGCGCCATGCAGGCCGCCGATCACCGGCTCGCCGCTGGTCACCTCGAAACCTTCCGAAGGGATCGCCGCGCTCAGTGAATAGGCGCTGGACGACATCCGCTGGCAGCCGGTGCAATGGCAGGCCGTGGTGAGCAAGGGTCTTGCCGAAATCTTCAGGCGCACGCGGCCGCAGCCGCAGCCACCTTCGGAGGGAAGAGTAAGGGTGGGCAAAGACGGGCTCCTTGGGTTGGGTTATCCCTTCTCCCGTTCTTGTGGCAGAAGGTGTCGCCGAAGGCGACGGATGAGGGGGGCTCCAGGGAATGCCAGCGTCTCACGCCGCTGGAACACCCCTCATCCGTCTCGGCGCGACGCGCCGATCCACCTTCTCCCACAAGGGGAGAAGGAGAAGCGCTCAGCCTCCGGCCAGCTCCGCCGTCGTCGCCATCCGCACGCCCTGCCCCGCGAATGCCTCGTTGTGGCGGGCGATGATGTCGGGCGCCTTTTCCTTCAGCGAATCCAGCGTCGAATGCGCGTCGGAGACCACGGTGACGCCGAGGCCTTCGGCAAAGGCGCCCTTCACTGTGGCGGCGACGCAGAAATCGGTCTGGGCGCCGATGAGCACGACGTCGCCAGCGCCCTGCCCCGCCACCCATTCGGCCAGGTCGGGGTTGGAGAAGGCATTACCGACCTTCTTGCCGAAGGTCGGCTCGTCAGCGGCCTGGCCGAGCGGCGGCCATACCGGCCAGCCGGAAGCGCCCGGCGCCAGCGGATCGCCCTCCGGCCCGTCATGGCGCACGAAGGCCACCTTGCGGCCGGAATGCCGCGCCCAGTCGATCAGCCTGCGCGCGCGTTCGGCGATGGCGTCGGCGTCATGGATCGGCGGATCGAAGCGGCCGTCGAACATGCCGGTCTGTAGGTCGATGACGATAAGCGGCGCGGCGGGGGATGGGGCAGTGTCTGGCATGGCGGCGAAGATAGCGTGGGTGCGGAGTGGGTCAAGAACGAGGTACAACCGGCAAACGATCGACGAATGAAGATTAACAATCAGGAGTTGAAATACGAACGAGATGCAACTATGATTACCGGGCAAGGGGTGAAGATGATGGAACAACACACCGTGTTCCTGATTGGAGCAGGCACAGTCGGCGATGACGAGCAGGCCGTTTTTACGCTGCATGATGCGGGGGGCAAAATGCCGGCTCACCTGCAGTTATCGGGACAAGGTTATCCAGGCTGAAGAGGACGACTATTTCGAAGCGCTGTTCCAGATTCGCCTGCGTCTTGAATTGGATGGGTTGCTGCCTTTCTGCTACGGCGCCAGCGGGAGAGTCTACCCGGAAGGAACGGTGATCGAGATGAGCCGGGGACTAATCGCCTGTAAAATGAAGATGGGGCAGCAGCCGAAAGAGACCGATCTGGTCAACATCTTTGCCGACGGCCACGATGTTGCGCCTGCCTTTCCACGAATGCAACAGGAATGCTGGGACGCCTGGCTCGCCTCATTGCCTTCCTGACGAGAAGCATCGATGCAGCAACTCACGGAAATATTACATATGGCTGCCGCTGATCCTGATTGGCCTTTTGACGATCCGCAAAACGTGGCCGTTTTCACGGTACACCAAATAATCAGGGGCGAGCACATTGTAGATTACGTTGCTCACGATGACGACGATGGCGCTTGGCAGTTTTTGAACCGAGCTGTCGATTTCAAGATGGCCGACGCCATGCTTGTCGGCCTGTCTGAGATGGTGAAATTCGATAGCTCGCTTCGTGAACTCTGGGACCTTCCTTATGGCTGGTGCGCTTGGAGGGAAGGCAAGGGCCAACCGTGGCACCGCGCTAGGAAAGAATCCGAGGAGGAATGATGGCTGGCAGGCGTCAGGCCCAGAGTTCGTCATCAACTCTGAGGAATGGCGGCGTCTCTGAGCCTAGCGTTTAGGGTGACGACGATCTTTCGCATGACCGCGGCGATGGCCACCATTGGCTTTTTGCCGTTGGCGCGAAGGCGTTTGTAGAAGGCTGCGAACTCGCCCCTTCCGGCGGCGGCGTGCAACGCGGGCATGTAGAGCATGCTCCTGATCTCTGGTCGTCCGCCACGGATTTTGCGGTAGCCGTGTTTTTGGCCGCTGTCGTTTGGATGAGGCGCGAGCCCTGCAAGGGCTGCAGCCTTTCGGCGTGTCATGGTGCCCAGTTCAGGCAGGAGGGCGAGCAGCTTGGCCGCCACGATCGGGCCGAGACTGTCCATAGCCGTGCAGACGGCTGCCCGGTGCTTGAGGGTGGTGCTGTTGGCGATCAGCTCGCGCATCTGGGCATCGACAATTTGGATCTGACGCTCGACGACTTTGATTATGGCCTTGAAGGAGGCGACGAGGTGGAGCCTGCCTGGTGCTTTGGCGCGGTTCTTCTCCGCGACTTTCATGGTGATGAGTTCCTGGCGGCGGCGCACCAAGTCGCGCAAGGACACCTCGTCGGCGTCCGGAGCCTGCCAAAGGGTCAGCTTCTCCCAGCGGTCACGGCCATAGGCGCGAAGCATGCCGGCATCGATGGCGTCGCTCTTGCCGTGGGTGCCGAAGGAGCGGATGAAGCTCTTGACCTTGAGCGTGTCGGCACGATGGCAGGCGATGCCGGCGCGCAGGCACTCCTCAAGCAGCAAGCCTTCATGACCGCCGGTCGGCTCGCACACGACAAGGTCTATGTGTTTGTAGCTCTTGAGGAAGGCGCGGATCACCTTGCGCTGATTGGCGATGGTGCGGGTGGTGGTGCCGTCGCAGACGGTGACGGTGTCCTTGGCGATGTCGAAGCCGAGGCACATTTGCGGTTGTTGGTGCAGGAAGGCCATGCTGGTGGTATCCTTAAAAGGCTTCGGATTGTTTGCGGGCGTGGCGCGAGCCAGCGGCCAATCAACTCTCCAAGCGATGGCGGACAAAGACGGCAGGGACCATGATGACGTCGGGTGCTACCCGATCCCAGGGACGGTCGCCTGCCGCCGGGACTGCCGGCTGTGATGGGCCGCAGTCCCGGCCGCCAAACTACCCGATCCTTCTCAAACAATCCTAGGGCGGAGCAAGGAGCGAAGCGACGCGAGCAGACCCTGGCATCCATACCGTGACGCTAAGGCGTTGTAACGTTTACAGAATTTCGCACCGCCGCACCCTAGGCTTAAGGTTACGGCATGGATCCTCGGGTCAAGCCCGAGGATGACGAACGCAAGTGGCGTCGCTCTCCAGCCCCTCACGACATCAGCGGCATCGGGCCCTTCAGCGCCTGCGCCAGCGCGTCACGAAAAACCGCGATCGGGCGCGCCAGCCTTCCGGCCGGCGGACGATGGAGCAGCCAGCAGCGCACCTGCGGCTTGAAGCCCGGGCAGTCGACCACCTCGACGGCGTCGCGCCACTGGCTGCCCGACAGCGCGCCCGGCGTGACGACGCCGATGCCGTGGCCGCGCGCCACCAGCGACATCCTGAGATCGGCGCCCTGCGCCTCGACGCCGACATGGAAGGGCAGCCGCGCCACCTCGAAACGATGGCGGATGAAGGCGCGGAAGCCACAGCCGGTTTCGTTGAGCACCCATGGGTAGCGCGCAAGGTCGTTGAGCTCGGCCGGCTTCGGCACGCCGAGGCCGGGCGCGGCCACCAGGAGCACCGCCTGCACGCCGAGATCGTCGCCGACGAGTTCCGGCGGCGGCGCGACACCCTCGGCGAGGCAAACGGCGACCGCGTCGATCTAGCTGCGCAGCACCTGCTCGACCAGGCGCGGCGACAGGCTGGAGGTGATCTTCAGCGTCAGTTGCGGGAAGGCCGCGCGCAAGCTGTCGAGCGGCCCGGACAGCGCGCTGGTCGAGAGATAAGGCATGATGCCGAGGCGGAACTCGCCCCTCACCTCGCCGGCAGGCGAGACGCCCGCCTTCAGATCCTCCAGCGAGCGCAGCACGCGGCGGCCATACTCATAGGCCTCGCGGCCCGATGCAGTGGGTTTGAGCGGCTTCGACTGGCGGTCGAGCAAGGGCGTCGCCAGCCGCTCCTCGAGATTCTGCACCCGGCGCGTCACGCCGGGCTGGGTGAGATTGAGCCTGGCCGACGCGCCGACGATGGAGCCGGTTTCGACCACGGCGACGAAGGCCTCGAGGTCATGAATATTCATGCGTAGCTCGCATAATCATTATCAGATCATTTCAATTGTAGCATTATGATCGTTCCGAATAAAGTCCTCGCGGAATATGCGGACAGCGAGGCTACAATGAACGGAACAGACAATGCCCGGATCGTGACGGCCGACTTCGCCGGACGGCCGCCGCATACCGGCGGCGGCGCTATTACCCGGTCCCAGACGCTGCTGTTCGCCGCCTCGGTCGGCATTATCATCACCAACCTTTTCGCGCCGCAGACGCTGGTCGGGCTGATCGGCCCGTCGCTCGGCGTTGCGGCATCGGAAAGCGGCCTGGTCTCGATGGCCACGCTGCTCGGCTATGCCGCCGGGCTGTTCTTCCTGGTGCCGCTTTCCGACCTCATCGAGAACCGTGTGCTGGTGCTGCGCATGCTGTGCGCCGCCGTGCTCGCCGCGGCGGTCGCCTCATTCGCGCCGTCCGCCGCCTCGCTGCTTGCCGTCCTGTTCGTGCTGGGCGCCGCTTGTTCCTGCATCCAGGTGTTGGTGCCGGTCGCGGCCTCGATGGCGCCGCCGGGACAGGACGGACGCGTCATCGGCGACGTGATGAGCGGGCTGATGATCGGCATCCTGTTGTCGCGTCCGATCGCGAGCCTCGTCGCCGACGCCTTCGGCTGGCGCGCCTTCTACGGCATCAGCGCCGCGGCACTGGCGCTGCTCGCCATCCTGCTCGGCCTCACCCTGCCGAGACGGCGACCGCTGGCGCATGCGAGCTATGCGGGGCTCATCGCCTCGCTGGTCGGACTTCTGGGCCAGGAGCCGGTGTTGCGCCGCCGCGCCTTCACGGCGAGCCTGGTGATGGCGGCCTTCAGCGTGTTCTGGACGGCCGTGGCGCTGCGCCTCTCGGCTCCGCCCTTCGATCTCGGCCAGAAAGGCATCGCGCTGTTCGCGCTGGTCGGCGCCGGGGGTGCCGCGGTGACGCCGATCTTCGGCCGCGCCGGCGACCGCGGTTTTACGCGCCCGGCAACGATCCTCTGCCATCTCGCGCTGGTCGTGGCGCTCGGCCTCGCCGCGTGGGCGGGTGCTGCCAAGCCCGACGGAGCATGGCTGCCGCTTGTCCTCATGGGCGTCAGCGCCGTGCTGCTCGATGTCGGCGTCACCGGCGACCAGACGCTGGGCCGCCGCGCCGTCAACTTGCTGCAGCCGAAGGCGCGCGGCCGCATCAACGGGCTGTTCGTCGGCATCTTCTTCATCGGCGGCGCGGTCGGCTCGCTGCTGGCCGGCATTGCCTGGGCCTGGGGCGGCTGGAATGCGGTGTGCGCGGCAGGGGCCGCGTTCGGGTTCACAGCCCTGGTGGTCGACATGGTGGGCCGCCCGGAATAACCGGCGCCCTCAGGCATTCCTCGGATCGGCCACGCATTGCGGGATCGCGCGGGTGGCGGCGATCAGCCTGCCGCGCATTTCCGAAGGCCGGCGCAAATTCTGCCAGTAGGCGCCGATGCCCTTCATTTCATTGCCCGTATCGCCGCCGAGCGCGCCGTCGGCGCCGACCAGCATCGTCACGACCTTGACGCCGCAGGCAAGGTTGCGGTCGGGGTCGGTGATGTCGACCTCCGACTTGAAGCCGCAATGGTATCTCTGCTCGTCCGACAGCGACAATTGCAGCAGGCCGATCGAATACTGATCCTGGTCCGCTTCCCAATAGGCGGCCGCGCTGTTGTTGACGGATTCCGCGCTGACCAGGTCGGCGAGCAGCGTGCGCCAGAACACGGCACGGCCGCTGCGGTCCTGGCGCAGATAGCCCGGGCAGAAAACCCCTATATCGGAAGGCTCGAGACCGCTCAGCGGCTTTTCGGCATCGATCAGGTATGCCAGCTTGCGCGTCACCGTCTTGTGGTCGACCATCTTTGCCACCGCGCCCTGCCCCGCAAGGCAGTTTTTCGCGAAGGCCTGCGCCTCCGGCTGGGTAGTGTGCCCGTGGGATTTCCATTGCGCGGTGCAGGACTTCTCGGATGCGACAACGGGCGCCGCCGCCGGTGGGGCAACTGGTGAGGCAGCCGCCAGTTTGTCAGGCTTGGACGCGGCGGCTTTCGGCTTGGCAGCCTGCGGCACGGCGCTTTCGATGACCTTGGGGTTGGCGCAGCCCTCCACCAGCAGGGCAAGTCCCATCAATGCCACGACCGCGCGGATCAGCTTGAACCGAAGTCCAGCCAAAAAACGGACTGACCCGCCAACGTGCAATGACCCCTCCCGAGCAGTAGACAGGTACAGACCAGCCCGGCCTCGTATGGTCACTCTGCCAGATCGGCCGTGGCCTGTCACCCGATCCCGCCGGTGATTATGAAGGTTCCCTTACAGCGCCCATCGGGCAACCGCGCGATGGCCGTGACGATCGAGCCGTAGGCGCCGCGCCAGACGCTGTGGAAGCCCTGGTGCGTCGAGGCCGGCACGACCACCCGGCCGGTGTATCGGTTACCGCTCGCTTGCATCAGGACGGGCTCGCCATTGACGTGAAGCTTGACGGCGGCCGGCTCGCCCGCGCCGACTTCCAGCACGATCGCGATCTCGTCGGTGTCGCCGAAATGCGTTGTCTGTCCGGTGAGCGCCAGCGTGAGCGGCGCGTCTCCTGCCGCAGCACTCTTGCCCTCGAACACATCATCGGCCAGCGCCGGCGTGCGCGGCGGGACGGTGCGGCGTTGCGTGGCGCGTTCGTAGTCGCCGGCAATCGTCAGCAGCGCCACGTCTTCGTAAGCCTTGCCGGCGAAGGTAAGGCCAACCGGCATGCCGATATCGGCCATGGTGCCCATCGGCACCGTCACCGTCGGGATGCCGAGGTGGCGCCAGACGAGATTGCCGTTGGCGACCCAGGTGCCGTTGCGCCAGGCAAGCGCGGCCGAGGCCTCGTTGATGTCGGCATCGGCCGGGCCGACGTCGGCGACCGCGGGCAGCACCACGGCATCGAGGCGGTTGGCATCGAGCCAGTCCTCGAAATCGACGCGGCGCGTGGCCTCGAGGCCCTTCAGTCCCGCCTCTATGGTCGGAATATCCGCGAGCGGCGTCACGCCCTTCCTTGCCCGCTCGACATATTGCGCCAGATCGAAATCGGCGTCCCCATAACGGTCGGGCAGCGTGCCCGGCGGCTGCGGGAAGATTTTCGGGCCGTCGACCGACGCGAGGTCGGGGATAGCGGGATCGGCATTGGCGCGCAGGAAATCGTCCCACGACCAGATGGACAGGTCCCAGATCTCGCGCCCGGCGAATTCCTGCGGCACCAGCCCGCGGTCGACCATCGACAGCGCGCCGGGACGGTCGCGCTCGTAGTTGGAGACGACAGGGAAATCGACCTCGACCACCTCGGCGCCGAGCGCTTCGAGGTCGCGCGCCGCCTGCCGCCACAGCTCCAGCACCGAAGCGCGCGTCGCGATCGGGCGGTCCGCGCCTTCATCCTTGCCGATATACATTTTCGGCACGCCGAGGCGTTTTCCCTTCAGCGCGCCCTGCACGGCAAGCGCCGTATAGCTCGCCGGCCGCAGCGCCAAGGCTTTCGGGATATCCACCCAGGGCTGCACGCGCCAGAAATCCCCGCGTGTCTCGTCATCGTCGGCGACGATGATTTCGAGCAGCTCCAGCATGTCGGGAACGGTGCGTGTATGCGGCACCACCACATCCATGGTCGGCACCAGCGGCCAGTTGCCACGCGCCGAGATGACGCCGCGCGAGGGCGTGTATGCGACCAGCGCATTGTTGGAGGCCGGCGCGCGCCCGGACGACCAGGTTTCTTCGCCCAACCCGAAGGCGGCGAAGGACGCGGCGGTCGCCGTGCCCGAACCGTTGGATGAGCCGGAGGCGAAGGCGGCAGTGAGGAAATCCTTGTTGTACGGACTCTCGGCACGGCCGTAGACGCCGCGCTGCATGCCGCCATTGGCCATCGGCGGCATGTTGGTAAGGCCGATCAGCACCGCGCCCGCGGCGCGCAACCGGGCGATGGTGAAGGCGTCGTCGTTTGCCGTCAGATGCTCGAAGGCCGGCGAGCCGGCGGCGACCGTCAGGCCCTTCGCCTTATAGCTATCCTTGGCGGTGTAGGGGATGCCGTCGAGCGGCCCGACGACCCTGCCCTCGCGACGGCGACGGTCGGAGGCCTCGGCCTCCTCGAACATGTTCGGATTGAGGATGGGCACGGCGTTGAGCGCGATGCCGTGGCGGTCGTAGTGGGCGATGCGCCTGAGATACGCGGCGGTGAGCTCGACGCTGGTGACGGTGCCGTCTGCCAGCGCGCGGCGCAGGTCGGCGATCGAGGCTTCGACGAGGTGAAGGCTGGGCATGATTCGTCCTTGCGCTCGTGATCGGTTGCATCGACCCAAGGCCGCGTTCCGTCACACCCCCCTCTGCCCTGCCGGGCATCTCCCCCGCAAGGGGGGAGATTGATGTCGCAATCGCTTCGCCAAATCGCCAGCGTTGCAGGGACGGCGGCGAGGCCGAAACTGCCGACTCCCCCTTGCGGGGAGATGCCCGGCAGGCCAGAGGGGTGCTGTCCCGCCCGCCTATCCGTGAACAAATCGCCGCCGTCGTCCTGTTCCGGCGCGCCAGCAAAGCACGGCCTGCTCAGCCGTTTGCTTGACAGAAACCGCTTATATGAGATTATCCGCCAATGTTTTACGAGGGCAATCACATGAAGAAGACTTACGAAAAGCCGGTTTTCGTTCGCAAGGGCAAGCTTTCGACGGTTGTGGCGGGTGTTTCCCTTGCCAACGGCGCCATCTGATAGGGCTACCCAAAATTGATCTCTCAAAAATCTCCGCCACGGCGGGGATTGTCTTGTGATTCAGCTCTTGGGCTTTGACCAAGATTCCTGACGGTTATCTGGCCAGCCGCTGTGTCGGCCGCTCCGGCGACATCAGAGCGCCACCACCAGATCGTCGAGCACGGCCTGCCAATGGCGCATCGTGGAGATACGCACCCGCGTCGCCGCCTTCAGCATCGGCGCATAGTGGACCGGCGCCAGCGCCGACAGCACGATCTCATTCCTGGCGATCAGGTCTTCCCCCAGCCAGCTTTCGACCAGCGCGACCTCGCCTTCCGACGTAAGCCAGGCCGCGGTCAGCATCACCGAATGGAAACCGAAAGGCGCGGCGCGGCCGAACTCGGCCGGATGGCCGCTGCTGGTATAGGCGATGTAGGCGCCCGACACATTGCCGTTGACATAGCCCTCGCTGTTTGCGGTGTGGTCATGCGCCATGGCATTGAGATTGCGCCAGTCGAGCCCGGCATGGCCTGACGGCACCTTGCACAGGCCGCGCGGGGTTATGTCGTCGAAGCCGATGGCCTTGAGCGCCGCGTCGGGCGCGAGCGCGCCGGGCGAAAGCAGGCCGAGATCGACCGGATAGGCCGACAGCCTGAGTCGCCGGTCGAGCCCGGAGCCGGCGATGGCGATTTCATCGGCATCGATGCCCAGCGGAAAGCGGAAGGCCGCGTCCGCAGGCAAGGCGCGGCTTTCGAGCAACTGGCCCTTGCCCATGACCGACAGAGTGGCCCCCGTCCCCGCCGGCGTGCTGCCGCTCACCGTCCGCCGCGGCGCCAGACCGACCGGCTTCGGCAGGCCCTCGCCGGCGAGGCCAACCATGGAGCCCGGCGCTTCCAGCATGCGCACCGGCTGATCCTCGTTGGCGCTGCTGGCGCGCCAGCCGGGCGGCACCGAGACCGCGAAACGATAGACCCCAGGCCGCTGGATCGCCGCGCTGCGCCGTTTCGACGACATCGGGAAATTGGCGAAGCCGGCGGCGTTGCTGCGCGCCGAGGCAAGGAAAGTACCGCGCTCGTCATAGAGCCGCACCACGATGCCGGCCATCGGCCGGTCGGCCTCGCCATAGGTGCCGTCGCCGTCGGCATCCAGGTAGACGAAAGACGAGAAGTTGAGCTTGCCGGATGTCGGGCCCCACTTGGCGCGGGGCGCATAGTCGCCGGCCGGATTCGGGTTGCCGCGCGCCTTGCGGCGCTTCCGGCGCCGACGGAGCGCGATCGCGATGAGGGCGATGGCGCCGGCAAGGACGAAGGTGGAGATGAGAACGACGAGGGCAATGTCAGCCATGGCGGGGAGGCGATGGCTGGAGACATGCGTTCAAGATCACGGGCATGATGTTGTAACCCCCTTGAATATATTTCAACCTAGCCTGCGTCATCTTTCCTGCACAGCTGCAGTTGGCGAGAAGCGGGCGATGGCGGCGGGACAGCACCCCCCTCTGTCCTACCGGACATCTCCCCCGCAAGGGGGGAGATCAGATGTCGCCATCGCTGCCGCCAATCGCCGACGTTGCAGGATGAGCGCGGCGCCGAGGCGCTTAATCTCCCCCCTTGCGGGGGAGATGTCCGGCAGGACAGAGGGGGGTGGGCGGGAACTCGGTCAAGCCGATTGAGGTGCTTAAGACACGCCGCGCCCCTCCTCACCCCAATTCCACCCAGACCGGCGCGTGGTCGCTGGGGTTTTCCCCTCCCCGCACCTCGCGGTCGATGCCCGCCGCTTTCAGTTTTCGCGCCAGCTTCTTCGACAGCAATATGTGGTCGAGCCGCAATCCCGCGTCGCGCGGCCAGCGGTTCCGGCGGTAGTCCCAGAAGGTGTAAAGCTTCTCCTCGTTGGGAAAAACCTTGCGCAGCGCGTCGGTCCAGCCCTGCCCGATCAGCGCGGCGAAGGCGGCGCGGCTTTGCGGTTGCACCAGCGCGTTGTCGTCATAGGAGCGGGTCTCATAGATGTCGCGCGGTTCGGGCACGATGTTGAAGTCGCCGGCGAGCACGACAGGCAGGCCTGTGTCGAGGAGCTGGCCTGCATGCGCGGCGAAGCGCTCGTGCCAGGCGAGCTTGTAGTCGAATTTCGGCCCCGGTTGCGGGTTGCCGTTCGGCGCGTAGAGGCAGGCGATGACGACGCCGTCGACCGCCGCCTCGATGTAGCGCGCCTGGCGGTCGGCATCGTCGCCGGGCAGCGCATCCCTGGTCAGGACGGGTTCGGCGCCGCGAGCCAGTATGGCGACGCCGTTCCAGGTAGGCTCGCCCTTCCACACCGCGCCATAGCCCGCGTTCGCAAGCCTGGTCAGCGGAAACTGCGTGTCGCGGGACTTCAGCTCCTGCAGGCAGACGACGTCGGGCTTGGCGCGGGCGAGCCAGGCCAGCAGGTTTTCCAGCCGGCTGTTGATGTTGTTGATGTTGAAGGTGGCGAGCTTCATTTGCCGAAGACACGCCTCGCTTCGTCATCCTCGCGCTTGACCCGAGGATCCATGCCGTGACGGCCGCCGTGGAAAGCGGCGGAGCAGAATTCTGAACCGGAGCAGCGCTTTAGCGTCACGGCATGGATCCTAGGGTCTGCGCGCGTCGCTTCGCTCCTTGCTTCGCCCTAGGATCACGAGCTCGAGGCCGGCGCGAATTTAGCGTCGATCGTCTCCGCCACCGTCTTCAGATGATCGGCCGTCGAAAAGCCCGAGATCGCCTTGCGCGGTTTCAAATCGTGATCGCCATCCTCGAGCCAGACCACCTCGATGGCATTGGAAAGCCCGTAGGTCGCGACTTCCTCCTTGGTGCCGAACTCGTCGCGCGTGCCCTGGAAGATCAGCGTCGGGGTCTTCAGATCGGCCAGATGCTTCGTCCGCAACTGCTCGGGCTTGCCCGGCGGATGGAACGGATAGGCGAGGCAAACCAGGCCGGCGATCTCGCCTTTTTCAAACATCTCATCGGCGACCATCGAGGCGACGCGGCCGCCCATCGACTTGCCGCCGATGATCAGCTTGCCGGTCACGCCCTTGGCGCGCAGATCGGCGATCGCCTTGACATATTCCGGGTTCACCGTCTCGGCGCGCGGCGGCGGCTTGCGGTGGCCGTAGCGGCGCGCGGCCATGTAGTGGAATTCGAAGCGCGCGACCTGGAAACCGGCCGCGGCGAGAGCCTTCGCGGTGGCGGCCATCGAGGCGGAATCCATCGGCGCGCCGGCGCCGTGGGCAAGCAGGATGGTGACGGGAGCGGTGTCGGGGCCGTCGAAGAGGAAGTGGGTCATGGGTGCTCCAACTTCCCCTTCTCCCCTTGTGGGAGAAGGTGGCCGAGCGAAGCTCGGACGGATGAGGGGTGCTCCAGCCTGGCGGGCACGTTCATCGATGTACCGGTACGCGACAAGATCACCAGCGCCTCATTCCTTCCAACACCCCTCATCCGTCTCGGCGCTGGCGCGCCGATCCACCTTCTCCCACAAGGGGAGAAGGCTAGGCGCTCACCCCGCCGTGCGCGCCATATGCAAATCCACGAACTGTATCCCCTTTTGCGCAGTTCGCGCCCATTCGGACTCCGCGTCCAATTCCAGGTAGCGCACCCACAGTCGCCTAGCGTCCGCCAGATTGCCCGCATCGAACTCCAGCCGCGCGAGGTTGAACACCGGGTCGGCATAGGTCTTGTCGAGCGCGATCGCCTTCTGCAGATGCCGCCTTGCCGACGCCACCTTGCCCTCGTCGCCCATCAGCCCGGCGAGGTTGAACCAGGCTTCGACGAAGCCCGGATCGAGTTTTATCGCACGCGCATAATCGTGCGCTGCCTCCGCCACGCGGCCGGCGCCACGCAGGCAGTTGGCGCGGTTGAAGGCTGCGATGGCGTCTTTCGGGTCGATCGCCAGGCAGCGCTGGTAGAGCGCGGCCGCATCGTCGTGGCGCCCCTCCTCTTCCGCTATCTCCGCCTCGGCGAACAGATCCTCCAGCGTGTCGTCTTCCAGGCTGCCGAGGTCGAACAGCAATTGGCCGTCGAGCTCGCTTCTGCCTTCGTCAAGATAGATCGCATCGGGGCGGCCATGTTGCGAGCCGAGGTTGAGCGACTTGGCGGTGAGCGAGGCGACCGGGCCGGAACGATGGACGGAACGGGCGATTGCGCCCCAGGAGGCGCCGCTGGCGATCAGCCCGGCATATTTGCGCGCCAGGATCAGGTCACGGAAGGAATAGGGTTCGCCGTCATGCTCGAAGGCGTCGAACAGCGACAGCATGTCGAGATCGGCACCGGCAAGCCGCGACTGGTCGATGAGCGACTGCCTGGAGAGAGACGATGCGTCCGGCGCCTTCATCAGCCCGAGCAGGCGCAGGAAACCATTCTCGCTGATCAGCGCGCGACCGGCTTCGCGCTCGGCCTTCGCGCGGCGCTCGATATCGGCATCGCCGGTTTTCGTCATTCCGGCCTTGGCGAGAAGCGCGCGGCCGAACACGACATCGGTGGTGCGGCGGGTGACGCCGCGCCTCAGCTCCGCATGGCGGCGCTCGACCTCGCGCACGGCGAGCCGCAGCGGAAAGGCGGCCAGCGCGCCGACGACGCCGAAGACGGCCCCGGGAACGATCACTGGCCCCGCATTTCCCGTCACTTCTTGCTCTTGCCGACGGCCTTCAACAGGTTCGCCTTCAGCGGGTTCTCAGGCGCGCCGCCGGCAGCCGCCTTCCTGGCGGGCTTGGCTGGCGCTTCCTCGGCCTTGCTCTTCGACTTGGCCGGGGGCTTCGCCTGCTGCGAGAGGCTCGCCTTCAGCGCGTCCATCAGGTTGATGACGTTGCCGCGCTCGGGCGCGGCCGCGATGATAGGCTTGTGCCCCTTGAGCTTCTCGCGGATCATCGCCATCAGCGCCACCTCGTAGCGATCCTCATAGTTCTTCGGATCGAAGTGGGTTTCTTTCTGCTTGATGAGCGCCTCGGCGAGCTGCAGCATTTCGGGATCCGGCTTGGCATCCGGGATGTTGCCGAAATATTCATTGGTGCCGCGCACTTCGTTGGGGTTCCTCAAGGTGCAGACGAACATGCCGTTCTCGCGCGCGCCGATCGTCACGACACGCTCGCGGCTGGAGAGCACCAGGCGGGCGATGGCGAGCTTGCCGGATTTGCGCATGGCTTCCCGCAGCACCGCGAAGGTCTCCTCCGCCATCGCGCCGTCGGGCGCCAGATAATAGGGCGCGTCCTGGTAGATGACATCGACCTCGCCCTCGTCGACGAAGGCCTCGATGTTCATCGTGTGGTTGGATTCGATCCTCACCGCATCGAGGTCGGCGTCATCGATGATGATGTACTGCTTGTCCTCGTATTCGTAGCCGCGCACCAAGTCCGAGCGCTCGACAAGGCCGAGCTCGGGATCGACCGGCTTCATATTGATGCGGTTGTGGGTCTTCTTGTGCAGCTGATTGAACGAGATCCGCTCGCTCGCGCTGGTGGCCGGATAGAGCCGGACCGGACAGCTGACGAGGCTGAGCTTGAGGTAACCTTTCCAACTTGCCCTGGGCGCCATGACGAACTCCTACGCGGCCATGCACTGACAAAACTCTTGCAGCGCTTCGTCCGGAGGACGATTGAGGCTGCGGAAATCCTACACCGACCTTTGATCGTAGCGGTAAAACCCTAGCGAAGTGTTTTCGGGCGATTGGGCGGAAGGATAGTTCAAATTGTAGCAAGCGTCGATGGAGATGGCGCTGAGATGCTAGCGATAGGCTGAAGGCCTCGACATTTCGTCATTCAAGGGCGAAGCAAGGAGCGAAGCGACGCGCGCAGACCCTAAAATGACGACGCCGAGGGCTACCGCTCCGTCTCCACAACCGGCAGATCCCTTGCCGCCTCATCGATCTCGGCCCAGGGATCGCCCGACGTCTCGAGCAGTCCCGGCAGCGAGGCGTAGTTCAGGTCCTGCGGCGCGTCGATCGTCTCCAGGTCGGTCCAGCTTACCGGCGTCGAGGCCGGCAGATTGGTGCGGGCGCGCAGCGAATAAGGCGCCGCGGAGGTGTGGCCGCGGGCGTTGCGGTGGAAGTCGATGAAGATGCGCTTCTTGCGGTTTTCCTTGCCCATGGTGGTGGTGAAGGTGTCGGGCGCGGTCGAAGCGAGGAAAGTTGAAATGGCGCTCGAGGCTTGGTGCAGTTTCTTCCAGTTCTGCTTGCGCGTCACCGGGACCGTAATGTGGATGCCCTTGCCGCCCGACGTCTTGGCGAAGGGCACCAGGCCGAGGCTTTCCAGCCCGCCCTTGATGTGAACGGCAGCCTCCACCACCTCGCGCCAGGAAATCCCCTCGCCCGGGTCGAGGTCGAAGACGATCTGGTCGGGCTTGTCGAGTTTTGACCGGTGCGTGCCCCAGGTGTGGAACTCGACGACGCCGAACTGCGCCAGCGCCAGATAGCCCTTGGCGTCCTCGACCGAGAGATAGGTTTTTGTCTCGCCTTCCGAATTGGTGGACTCGAACACCGCCACCGAAGGCGGCATGCCGGTGAAGGCGTGGCGCTGGAAGAAGCAGTCCTGCGGCTTGCCGGTCGGGCAGCGCACCAGCGACACCGGGCGGCCGATGATGTGCGGCAGCATGAAATCGCCGACCAGCGCGTAATAGACGGCGATGTCGAGCTTGGTCGGCCCGGTCTTGCCGAACAGGCGGCGCTCCGGGTTGGTGACCCAGATGGTGGCGAGATCGGATTCGGCGATCAGCCGCTTGCGCTTGACCGCCACCGGCGTGGTGAGCCCACCGACATCGCGCAAGCCGCGAAAGACGCCGTGGCGCAGCGAATTGTCTGCCGTGCGGTTGGCGTAGTGGACGCGGGCCGACAGCAGCGGCTTCACCCAATGCATCTCGCGCATGATCTCGCGCGGCACGCCTTCGGGCGGCGTGGCGCCGGCGGTCAGCCGCTCCAGCCGGGCAAGCAGGTCGGCCGCCATGTCGCGGTCGAAGCCGGTGCCGACCTTGCCGCGATAATGCAGCTCGCCGTCGACGAACTCGGCCATGCCCAGTGCGGCCAGCCCTTCCGCCCGATCGGAGACGGTGTAACCGGCGATGACAAAATCGTCTTTCTCGAGCGCCTTCACCTTGGTCCAGCTCTTGGTGCGGCCGCTCTGGTAGAGGGCGTCGGCGCGTTTGGAGACGACGCCTTCCAGTCCGAGTTCCGTCGCCTGCTCGTAGAGCCCGCGCCCATCGCCCTCGACATGGTCGCTGTACTGGATGGCAGCGTTGGCGGCCTGGCCGGCGAGCAGCTCAGCGAGCAGCGCCTTGCGCTTTTGCAGCGGCGCCTTGCGCAGGTCCCAGCCGTCGAGGTGGAGCAGGTCGAAGGCGTAGAAATGCAGCTTCGAGCCGGCGCCCTCGGCCAACGCGTCCTGCAGCAGCGCGAAGCGCGAGATGCCCTTGTCGTCGAGCACCATGATCTCGCCGTCGATGATCGCCTGGCTGACCGGCAGCCGCGCAAAGGCCTGCGGGAGATCGCCGTAGCGCTTGGTCCAGTCGATGCCGCCGCGGGTGATCAGCCGCACCTCGCCGTCCACGACATGCGCCATGGTGCGGTAGCCATCGAATTTGATCTCGTGCAGCCAGAGCTCGCCCGTATCCTCTGCAAGGCTCGTGCCGCCCGGCGGCTTCGGCACCTGCGTGGCAAGCTGCGGCTCGATGCGGGTGGGCGGGGCGCCCTTGACGGCGCCGGGCAGCGCGCCCGGCTTCAGCGAGCCGGCTTTCGGCGGCAGGCGCTCGCGCCTCTTCGGCGGCGCCACCAGTTCCTCGATGCGGCGGCCGGACTTCACGCTTTCGGGCCGCGCTTCCAGGATGTCGAGCTTGGTGTCGGAGGCGAGGTCGCGCTCCTTGAACAACAGCCAGTTCTTCTTGTTCTCGTCCTCGCCGGGTTTCGGCTTCAGGCGCGTCAGCATCCAGCCGCCATTCAGCTTCTCACCGGCCAGCCGGAACTTGAAGGCGCCGGTGCCAAGACTTTTCTCGACATCCTCCATCGGCGCCCAGGTGCCGGTGTCCCAGACGATCATCGGCCCGCCGCCATATTCGCCCTCGGGGATCACGCCCTCGAAGTCGATATATTCGATCGGATGATCCTCGGTTTCGACGGCGAGGCGCTTGTCGGCCGGATTGAGCGAGGGGCCGCGCGGGACGGCCCAGCTCTTCAGCACGCCGCCGACTTCGAGGCGCAGGTCATAGTGGTCGGCGGTGGCGTGATGCTTGTGGACGACGAAGCGATTGCCGGCACCGAGTTCCCGGCCGCCAGCGGGCTCGGGCGTGCGGGAGAATTCGCGCTTGGCGCGGTAGGGAGTGAGTTTGGCCGGGGGGGGCATCAGCGCCCGAAGCCAGTGGCGGCCAACGGCAAAAGCCGAGTTCCTTCGCGCCCCCCTCTGTCCTGCCGGACATCTCCCCCTCCAGGGGGGAGATTGGCAGTTCGAGCGCCGGCGCTCCCCTTACAACCTCGGCGATCGGCGAAAGCGGCGGCGACAACTGATCTCCCCCCTAGAGGGGGAGATGTCCGGCAGGACAGAGGGGGGCGCTGTCCCGCCTGCCTCTCAGTCGTCATGCTCAGGTGCTCAATCGTCAATCGCCGGCGTCAGTTCCAGCTCGGCGGGCGTCAGCCCTTGCCTGAGCTGGCTCAGCCGGAACTCGTCGACCCAATAGGCCTCGCCGTCGACCAGCACGCGGGCGCTGTAGGTGCCGCCGGAAAAACGCTGCGCGGTGATATAGACCTTGTGGCGGTCGAGCGCGGTCTTGACCGCGGCGCGGCGGGAATTTTCTCTGGCGACGGGACTGGCCATGGCCTCACTCGAACACGCTGCCGCTGGAAATGCGGCTGACCATAAGCATGGCGGAGAGCGTAATGTGAGTCAATTTGCCGGGCTCGGGTTGCTGCTCACCGCCCCGCCCGCAGCCGCCGCCAGCGCTGCATCGTTTCCTGCGCGACCTTGAACAGGCGCGGGTTGTCGCGCACGAAGGCAACGCCTTGGCCGCGGTACTTTATGGCGCCGCTAGCAGTCACCCCCTTCAGCGTGATGCCATAGCAAAGTTCGGACAGAACAGACTTCACCGCGCCCATATGTTCCTTGTAGCTCTGGTTGCCAACCGACAGGTCGAAGTAATCGAACCCCTGCCCGCGTCCCCATCTGATCAGCTCGCCCATGATGCAAAGTCCCGGCGAAACGTTGGGCACCACACCCTGGTCGATCGCGACCAGCAGCGCATGCAAGGTGCCCAAATGGACCGCCAGGTACTGGACCGCGACCATGACGTCGCCGGCGCGCAGGCCGAAGATCCGCACCGAACCGTCCGTCAGGCCGCGATGCGCGGCGTCGCGGTAGAAATCGACGACTGGCTGCCGCGCGAGGAGATCGAACCGGCCGAGCTGGCGAAAGCGGCTGAGCCGCATCTCGACCAGCTTGCCGAAGATGGAGTCTACGAGGGCCGGCGTGTCGGCCTCCACCAGGGCCAGGCCGCCATTGCGATCGAGCCGGCGCAAGTCCTTGTTGAGCGCCTTGACGAAGGACGGGCGACAGATGCGCTTGACGACGGTTTCGGCGTCGCCGTCCATGGCGATGCCGTAGTGGGAGTGGATGGAATCGCGCGCCGGCGAAAGCAGCGCCAGGGGATTGGCGACGCCGCCGATCTCCTTCGGGATACCGGTGATGTGGATGCGATCGGCCGGCGGCAGCACGGAAAGAACCGCCGCCCACGCGGCCTCGGCGGATTGCCTGGTCCAGGGGGTCGTGTCGGCGAGCAAGGGTGCTGCATAGTCGCACACCCCGCAGCTCAGCCACTCGATCACCCAATGGTGGAACGCGCGGCGCCGCATCAGCGGCAAAAGCATGACCGGTTCGCCTGTCGCGGCGTCCCGCAGCTCGACGACGGCAAGTTCGGCTTTTGCGGGCACAAGCCGTTCGACGATGCCTTCGGCCCAGGCGAAATGCTGGTGGCCGGTGCACACGCCCTTCGTTTCGAGATGCAGCCAGAGCGGCTTGACGGCTTCGAGGCTCGTGTGCAGCCTCGCCACGTAAGCGCCGCTGGCGGCGCCGGCGGCGTGCGCTGCGGCCTCATCGTCGGCCAAGCCGGTCGTCATCGCGGCCATCGGCATTGCCTGGCTTGCCACATCATTCTCCTATCGTCTCTGCGCGGCCAGCGTGGCCGCGCGGCGCCAGGCGCCGATCACGGTGCGGCGCTGCTCGTTCGGGTGCTTGAGGTTCCACATGCGGTTGGCCGCGAAATACCATGAGGCCACCAGCACGAAGGTTTCGGAAACCGCGGCGCCGGCCAGCGACCATGTCGGCGGCGCGATGGCCAGCAGGATCCCGATGGTCGTCAATCCGACAATCGCGCCGGCCATGGTGATGAAGGCGACGATGCGGAAATCGCCGAGGATCTCGAGCACCACGCGCGGCATGACATAGGCCATGATCGGCACGAAGTTGGCGATGGCGAAAAGCCCGATCAGCCCGACCGAGGCATGCTGCAGCGCCTGGGATTTGATCATCGGCAGGATGAACAGGATGCCGCAGCCATAGACCAGGCTGCCACCTCCCATGACGAGCGCCCAGATTTTGGCCTGCGTCCACACGCGGTCGAACTCCTTGTTGCGCGCCAGCTTTGCCAGTTCCGGCTGCGTCATGTTCGCGAAGGCAAGGCTGGAGATGCGCAGCGGCGCAAACAGCACCAGCACCGCCGCCAGCGGCGCGTAGGCGGCAGGTCCGGCAATACCCGCGACCAGCAGCGCCAGGCACTGCCCCTGGATGTTGGTGGTGGTGGCGCTGAACCCCGACCAGCGGAGCTGCGGCCAGAGCTTTGCGTAGCGCCGCCAGGTCGGCGCGCGCAAGGAGATACGCAGCCTGCGGCGGGCCAGCTTCACCAGCACGGCGATTCCGACCACATTGGCCGCGGCAAGCGCATAGAAGGTGGCCTGAAGCGCGTCGGCGAAGAACCAGATCGCCGCCCCAGCGAGCACCGTGCCCGCGACGGTGAACACGGCATCGCTGATGGAGACGACGAGTTGCATGCGCCGCGCGAAGAAGGCCGTGCGCATATGGCTGCGCAGCGACCAGGCGCAGACGAAGCAGGCGGCGCCGATGCCGCTCGGGTCGCCCAGGAGGCGCATCAGCAGCCCCGTGCCCAGCCCCATCAGCAGCGCCACCACCAGCGCCGCCGATCCGAAGGTCACGTCATGGGCGTCGACACCGGCGCTGTTGGTGCTCTTGCTCATCCATATTGTGGCGGGAACGGCGGTGAGCGAGCGAATATAGGACAGGCCGACGCCGCCCATCACCATGGCCAGCGCGAAGAGGCCGTAACCTTCCGCCGACAAAAGATGCAGCAGCGCGATGTTGAGGGCAAAATGGAAGCCGCTCTGCATCGCCTCGCCACCGATCATCAGCATCAGGCGCCGCACCAGATGGGCCGGGAAAGCGAACTTCACGGGCTCGTCTCCGCCTCGCGGGCGACACGCGCCCACCGCGACCGCGGCGTTGCCGCCTTCAGCTTGTCGGCCACGATCGCCACGATCGCGGCGGCGGCGATCGGTTCGCTGAAGACCGCCTCGTAGCGCGCCCGGCCGGCGGCGGCGAAGCCGCGCCACAGATCCGGCCGCAGGATTATCTCGCCGAGCTTGCCGGCAAGGGCCGCGGCGTTGCCCGGCGGCACATGCCAGCCGGTCTCGCCGTCGGCCACCACTTCCACCAGCCCGCCGATCGCCGACACCAGCGGTGGCCGGCCCCAACCCATCGCCTCGATGGCGACGCGGCCTAGCGATTCCGGACGGCGCGACGGCACCGCCACGATGTCCGCCCAGCGGTAATGGTCGGCGGGGTCGAAGACGAAAGGCAGCACCTCGACATGCCCGGTCAGCCCCATGCGCTCGACCAGCCCGGCCAATGCCTGCTCGCGCTCGACGCTTTCGAAGGCGCCGCCGACGAGGCGGACCTCGACGCGATCGCGCAGAGCGGCTTCCAGCGACGCAACCGCTTCGAGCAGCACCTCCTGCCCCTTGATGCGGTTGACGCGGCCAAGCAGCAGGACCTTGAGCGGACGGCTGCCGTCATAGGTCATCGGCAGTGCCGCGGCGGGACCGGCGACGCCGTTATAGACGACATGCGTGCGCCGCCCTTTGGCATCGAGCACCGGCGGATCGCCGAAAGTGGCGCGCGTGGCGCGCGAGTTGAAGATGAGGTCCGCGCGGCTCCATCGCATCAGGGCGACAAGCACCTTGCGCAGGACGCCTTCCGGAATCTCGTGGATGTGCAGCAGCGCCTTGCGCGGCCTCAAGCGCGCGGCCAGCGCATAGTCGGCGATGATCGAGGTGTTGATATAGGTCAGGTCGTTGTCGCGCATGCGCCGCCAGGCCCGCCAGAGCGCCGCCGGCAGCCGCGCCATCTCGACGGTGGCGAGCTTGAGCATCGCCTGGCGCCTGAGCACCCAGAGCGGTTCGAACACGATGCGGCTGGCATGCGGCTTCAGGATATCGACGATCGGCCCCTCGCGCGGCAGCACGACCTCGATCTCGGCGGCCGGAAACGCGGCGCGCAGCGCAGCCACGCTCTCCGCGAAGCTGCGGTCAGAGCCATAGAGCTCGTAGCCCTGATGAACGCAGGCAATGCGCATTGCTATCTTTTCCACCTTGCACCCCGAGCCCGCTCTGCACCGGACCCTTCAAGCGCGGAAGGAACTTCATGCCAAATCCGCACGCCGCCCTAGCCAGCGGTGGCCACTGCAGGCCCGGGAGCAAGGATCATGCCGGGTCCGAATTGCCCGACTGCGGCCCAGGAAACCCAACCGTGCCCCGTATCGACACAAATACTTCTCGAAAGTTGACCGATAGTGAAGCAAGCCGGGCGTTCTGAAGAGAAATTTTACAACTTCATGCGAGTGTTCGTCCCGGGGGTGCCCTGGCACGGAAGTTGCCAGGTGTGTCATTGACATAACAACAACCATGACCGAGCCCCGGGGAATCCCTTATTTTGAAACCGGAACGACCTTCCATCCTGATCGAAAAGCCTTCGATCCTGATCCTGGGGACACGCGGCATTCCCGCCTCCCATGGCGGTTTCGAGACCTTCGCCGAGCGCCTGGCGCTTTTCCTGGCCGGACGCGGCTGGAAGGTCGGCGTCTACTGCCAGAACGAGGTCGAGCGCATCAGTCAAAGGGTGACGATCGGCAGCTGGCGCGGCATCGAACTGATCACCATCGAGGTCGCCTCCAAGGGTCCGCGTGGGACGCTGGAGTTCGACTGGCAATGCGTGCTCGACGCCGCCAGGCGGCCGGGCGTGTGCCTGGTGCTCGGCTATAATGGCGCGGTGTTCCTGACCTGGCTCAGGCTCATGCGGCGCAAGATCATCACCAATATGGACGGCATCGAGTGGCGGCGGCCGAAATGGGGACCGGCGGCGCGCAGCTGGTTCTGGCTCAACGAATGGATCGGCGCCTGGCTCTCGCACCGCCTCGTCGCCGATCACCCGGCGATCGCCGACCATCTGGCGACAAGGCGGCCGCGCAGCGCGATCGCCACCATTGCCTATGGCGCGGACCCGGTGACCTCGGCGCCGGAGGAGCCCGTTCGCGCGCTGGGGCTAGAGCCCGGCAAATATCTGGTCTCGATCGCGCGGATCGAGCCCGACAACAACATCCTGCCGATCATCGAAGCCTTCCGCCGGCGCGATCGCGGCGACATGAAGCTGGTGGTGCTGGGCACGCTCAACGACGACATTCCTTACCACCGCGCCGTGCGCGAGGCGGCGGGTTCCGTGGTGATCATGCCTGGCGCGATCTACGACCAGGCGGTGGTGAAGGCGCTGCGCTACCACGCGCGCGCCTATATGCACGGGCACACGGTGGGCGGCACCAACCCCTCGCTGGTCGAGGCGCTGGCCGCCGGCAACATGGTGATCGCGCATGACAACCGCTACAACCGCTGGGTCGCCGGCGAGGCGGCGATCTATTTCAGCGATGCCGACAGCCTGAGCCAGCGGATCGACGAGGCGCTGGCCGACGACGCGCTGGTGGCGCGCTGCGGCAAGGCGGCGCGGGCACGAGCCCGCGAGGCCTTTCGCTGGGAAGACGTGCTCACCGCCTATGAGAAGGAAGCGCTGCGGCAGCTCGGCGTCACCGCTGACATGCCGGCGCAAGCCGACCGCGCCCGCCACGCATGACCGGCTGGTCGCGCCGCCGGATCCTCGGCGCGGCGCTGGTCGCGGCGACAGTACCTCTGGTGAGTGCGGTTCCGCCGCTCGCATCCTCGGCGCGTGCCGCCGCCGGCGAGTGGCCTTTCAGGCGCGGCGTCAACGCCTGGCCGTGGTTTGCGCTGACGCGCGAATTTCCCGCACCCCGCACCGACTACGGCTGGCCGCCTTTCCAGTCGCAGCGGCCGGTGCCGACACCGGCCGACCTTGCCCGGCTGCGCGCCAGCGGCCTCGATTTCATCCGCCTGCCGGTCGATCCGGGCCCATTCCTTGCCGCCGATGCGGGCCAGCGCGCCGACCTCATGGCGATGCTGAGCGCGGCGGTCGAAGCAGCTCGAGCCGCCGATCTCGGCGTCATCGTCAACGTGCAGGCCAACGGCGCCACGCATTACTGGAATCCCGACCGTATGGTTTCCAGCACCAGCGCGCCGGAATTCCCGCGCTACCAGGTCTTCGTCGGCGAAGTGGCCGGCATGCTGGCGGACATGGCGCCCGGCAAGGTCGCGCTGGAGCCGGTCAACGAGCCGCCGCAGGACTGCTCCTCCGACGCCTGGCCCAAGGTGCAAGCGGCGTTGCTGACCGCCGCGCGGGGTTCGGCGCAAGACCTGAAGCTGCTGGTCACCGGCGGCTGCGGCTCGATGGTGAGCGGCCTGACCGCGCTCGACCCGGCGCCGCTGGCGGCCTTCGAGCCGATCCTGTTCACCTTCCATTTCTACGAGCCCTATCTGTTCAGCCATCAGGGCGCGCCGTGGATGCGCGAGCCGGTCTACCGCGCACTGAACAATGTGCCGTGGCCGGCCTCGGCCGGCACGATCGAGAAGACGCTGGCCTCGGTGAGGGCGAGGATGGCGCAGGATAAGGAAAGGTCCGACGAGGCTAAGCGCGCCGCCTATGCCGAGACCGAGCGCGTGCTGAAAGTCTATTTCGACGCTGAGCCCGACCGCCGGTTCATCGACGGCTACCTCAAACAGGTCGGTAACTGGGCGGACAGAAACGGCATCGCGCCCGAGCGCATCATCATGGGCGAGTTCGGCGCGCTGCGCACCGATACCCGCTACAGAGCCGCGCCCAACCCGGACCGCGCCCGCTACATCGCCGATGTGCGGCAGAGCGCCGAAGCCTTTGGCTTTCCCTGGGCGTTCTGGGACCTGTTCGACGGCATGGGCATGATGGACGACACCACCCGCGCGCTCGACCCGGCCATGGTCGAGGCGCTCGGGCTGAGGATGCCGGGGGATTGAATTGTTGAATCACCAAACCGCGCTAAAGGTTTGGTTTCATGCAAGAGCCGGCTGAAGTGTGTCCCTGACACCATCCCCCCGCCGGCCGATAAAGCGCCAGCGCGATGACCACGAATTTGGTCATCAGCGTCGTCTTGGAGGCGATGCTTTCGGAGGTGTTGAGCAGGATGAGCCAGCCCAGCATCGGCAGCCAGATGCCGGTGTGGCAGCGGCGCGCGACCTCGTGCATGAACAGCGCGAAGCCGAAGAAGATCAGAAGCGTGAAGAAGGCGCCCTGGTAGAGCGTCAGGCGCAGGATCGCGTTCTCGATGCCCTGCTCCAGGCCGGCGATGCGGCGCATGCTGTCGAGCAGGTCGACATCGGGCCCGACGATCAGGTCGCGCAATTCCAGATGCCTGAAGAGATCGAACATCTCGACGCGGGCATTGGCGCTGCCGCTGTCGGAGACGAAACGTTCAAGCAGCGCGTCGAAGAAGCCGTAATAGCCGGCGAGCGCGATCGCCAGCGGCAACAGCGCGGCGAGCATGATCACCAGCGCGGCGCCCAGAAGGTTGACGCGCCCGGTCCTGAGCTGCGCCACCCCGCGGATGAGCACATAGGCGCCGCCGAGCACCACCGTCAGCACCATCCCCGAACGGCCGCCGAAAGCGACCAGCGCGCAGAACTGCAGGCCGACGAGCCCGAGCCTGAGCGGCGTTGATAACGACCGCGCGCCGGAAAGCAGCGACAGCACATAGATCGAGGTGACCGTGGCATTGGAAAGCGGGTGGCCCTGCAGCGCCGTCGAGCGCAGATCGTTGACGAACACCGCGCCGTCGAACCGGTAGGGGAACACCAGGTGCTTGGTGCCGAACTCGAAGAGCGCCAGCAGCGCGTTCGCCGTCATGACGACATGGATGACGAGCTGCAGCCGGGCAAAGGTCTTCTCGTCATCCTCGCTCAGCAGTAGCACGAGCAGCGCCGGCGCGACGAAGGTGTCGACCATGCCGGCCATGCCGGGGCGCTGCCTGAGGATGACGACGAAGAGAAGCACCGTCGAGATCACCGCCATCAGCATGGTGGCCGGCCGCTTGTTGGCGACGTAGACGGCGTAGCCGACCGGATTGCCGAAAGTGCAGGAGCGCCAGACGAAGACGAGCACGAAGAGATAGGTGGACGGATGGATCTTGCTCAGCGCGCTGCCCTGCAGGCCGTCGTAATTATAGCCGACCAGCCACAGCATGCCGCCCGAGAGGGAAAACAGAAGCAGCACCGCGATGGTCAGGCCGAAACGGGTCAGCGTGTCGACAGGGACGACGCGCCGGCCGGCCATGCCATAACCGGGCGCCGGGACAGGCCGGGCAGGACCGGCCAGGACCGAGGCCATGTCAGGCCGCCTCGTCGACCAGCATGGCGCCGGTCGGCAACCGCCCCATGACGGAGACCGCTTCCGAGGTCGTGGCGACGTCGCGCATCGGCGTCGCGTTCAGCCTGGCGACGAGCAGGATCTCGTCGGCCATGGCGACCAGCGGCAGGACGTTGAGGTCGTCCGCCAGCGCGCCGCCGTCGACGACCACCAGCTCGAAGCTGTGATTGGCCTCGGCCAGCATGCGATGGGCGAAATAGAGCGCCTGCGCTTCCTGGAACACCGCGGTCGGCCGGCCCCGTCCGACGAGCGCCACGGAACTGCCCGGCGCATAGCGGCTGACCGCGTCGAGCGGATATTCGCCGCGCAGCACGTCGAGCACGCCGGGCTGCGGGTCCTTCTGGCCCTTGCCGGCATTGATGTCGATGAAGAGCACGCGACGGCCCCTTGCCGCCGCCGCATTGGCGAGCTGCCATGCCACCCTGGACCGCTGCGACTTGTCCTCGGGAGGCGACGCCACCAGGATCGAGGGCACCAGCGGCCAGTCGGGCGGACGCCTGGTGGCCGCGGCGATGCGCTGCAGCGCCAGCCCGACCACGGCGTCGGTCTTCTGGGCGACAGTGCCGGAGCGGCCCCAGCGGCGGCGCCCCCTCCCCGGCAGCACGCCCAGCACCGGCGCCTCGATGGCCGTCTGCATCTGGTTGGCGGAAAGCACGGTCGGCGACAGATATTCGGCGATCAGCGCCATGCCGATGCCCAGCGCCAACCCGCCGAAGATGGCGCCGAAGATAAGCAGCCCCTTCGGCGGCCAGCTCTTCTTCAACGCCGGCATGGCCTCGGAGATGATGCGGGCATTGGTGCTGTCGACGTTGGTCTGCTCACGCGTTTCCTGGGCGCGCTGCAGGTAGTTGGCATAGACGGTGCGCACGGCATCGAGATCGCGCTGCAATTCGCGCAGCCTGACCGAGGCCTGGTCGGTGTCGAGCGACTTGCCCTTCAGCGACGCCATCTTGGTCTCCAGTTCCTTCTGGTTGGCCAAGGCGCGCTCGTAATCCGTCTCGGCGGCGGTGACGAGGCGGCCGAGCTCACGCGAAATCAGCTTGCGCAGGTCGCTCAGCTGCTGTTGCGCTGAGATCATCGAGGGATGGCGCGGCCCGAGCTCGGTGCCGAACTGCGATATCTGATCGACCAGCGTCGCCTCCTGCGCCCTGAGGCTGGCGATCACCGGCGAGCGCATGGCCTCCGACGTCGCGTCCGGCGCGCCGCCCTGCCGGCGCAGCTGATCGACCTGCGCCTTGAGCTGCGCGGTGCGGGTCTGGGCGGCGGTCAGCTGGGTGTTGAGGTCGGTCAGTTCCTGGTCGCTCACCAAATTGCCGGCGGCCATCACCATGTTGTGCTCGGCCTTGTAGGTCTCGACGGCGTTGGCCGCCTGCTCGACGCGCTTGCGCTGGTCCTCGAGCCGGGCGCTGATCGCGTCGGAAGCGGCGGCGGCGGCCTGGGAGCGCGCATCCGCCTGATCGGCCAGATAGGCTTTCGCAATGGCGTTGGCGAGGTCCGCTGCGGTCTTGGCGTCCTTGGCGGTGATGATGATGTTGAGGACCAGCACCTTGTCGTCACGCTTCACCGCCAGGCGGCGGCGCAGCGAATCGAGCGTCTCAGCCGTCCTGTCGCCATCGTCTGAGCCAAACAACATGCCCAGCCGGCGGCCGAGCCCGCCCTGCCCGTTGAAGTCCGGGTTCTCGGTCAGGTTGGTGGCCTTGATGGCGCGCAGCAGGACGCCGTTCGATTGCGCCACGCTCACCTGGCTTTCGACCTGGGTGATGCCGCCATCCGGCGAAATGCGGCTCGGATTGACATCGTTGGTGACGACCTGGAGGTCCTGCGGGTCGATGATGATCTGCGCCGTCGAGGAGTAGAGCGCCGGCGTCAGGAAACTGTAGGCAAGCGTCACGGCGGTGAGCAGCGCGGTGATGGCAAGGATCAGGAAGCGGCGCCGCAACAGGATGCGGCCGAGATCGCCGAGCTCGACCGTGGCGGACGCGGGCGCATGCGCGTAGTAGGCCGGCGCCGGCGCGACCGCCTGCGGAGCGTTCTGCTGAGGCACCATGAGCAGGGGTGGTTGCAAAGGTCGCTCCGACAACGCTCCATCGGCCGGCAAAAACGAGAGATGCGGCGTTGCTCTAGCTATTCCCGGCAACGATTAAAACACTGTTAATTATGTTCATAAATTGAGGCCGCTCTGGCACGAAGTTTGCACCGACGCAGTAGAATCTAAGTGCAGCTGAAATGGAGACATCGTGCGCATGCGGCGGGAACTTGACCTGGCGGGCCTGCCTGCCAGCTCCGGACGTGGGTCGCCCGGGTGCCGGCCATGCGCCTGAACCTGCGTCTCAACGGCGATTGCGTGCGCGCTTTCCATGTCGCGCTGGCCGAGCGGCTGGCGCTGCTGCCCGGCGTCGAGCTTTCCGTCGACGCGCGTCCGGCGGCGGGCGGTGTGCCGCGCCCGGCCGAAGCACTGTTCCAGCTTGAGACGCTGATCCACCGCCTGCCCACCAATGGGACGGCCAAGCGTATGCCACTTTCGACACTGGCCGGCTATCCGAGACCGTCCGAGCCGGCCGATCTCACCATCGATCTCATCGGCGATGTCGAGCCGTCAGGCAAACGGGTCTGGCGGCTCGCCTATGACGGCGTCTGCGGCGAGGAGGCCGTGCTTGCGCTGATCCTTGCCGGCCGCACCCCGCTTGCCCGCCTCGAACAGAACGGCGCGACGGTCGCCGAGGCACGGCTCGGCACCGAATATCACGGCATTGCGCTGGCATCCTTCCAGGACATGCTGGCGCGCAGCGCCAGCATGATCGTCGCGGCGGTCAACGGCGCCGCGCGCTCGTCGCTTCCGGTGCTGCCAGAACCGTCATCCGAGGCGCCGCCGCCGGCGATGCCGTCGGCCACGAAACTCGGCGTGCGGGCGGCCAAGGCGACGGCGCGGCGCATCGTCCAGCAGATCTATCATCTGTGCTACAACGCCCCGCACTGGCGGGTCGGCTGGCGCCAGACCGGGGGCAAGGATCTTTACGATCTGCGCGCCCATCCGCAATCGGGCTGGCGCGATCTGCCGGACGACGGCAGCCGCTTCTACGCCGACCCGTTCCCCGTGCTTTATCGCGGCCAGGTGACGCTGTTCGTCGAGGACTATATCCACCGCACCGGCAAGGCGATCCTTTCGGCGGTGGCTTTCGGTCCGGACGGACCGGAAGGCACCCCGAAGCCGGTGCTGGAATTGCCCTATCACCTCTCCTACCCCTTCGTGTTCGAGCGCGACGGCGAGATGTGGATGGTGCCGGAGAGCTCGGCCAACCGTACGGTCGACCTCTACCGCGCCACCGCTTTCCCGAGCGGCTGGGTGAAGGAGGCGACGCTTTTGTCGGACGTCGTCGCCAGCGACGCCACGCTTGTCGAGCATGGCGGGCGCTGGTGGATGTTCGCCACCGTGCGCGACGGCGGCGGCGCCTTCTCGGACCAGCTCCATCTCTGGTCGGCGCCGGATTTCCGCGGGCCATGGACGGCCCATCCGAAGAACCCGTTGCTGATCGATGTCGCCTCGGCGCGGCCGGCGGGCCGCATGGTCAGCCGCGGTGGCCACCTGCTGCGTCCGGTGCAGGATTGCCGCAGGAGCTATGGCGCCGCGCTCGGCATCGCGCGCGTCACGCAACTCGACGAGAGCGGGATGGAACAGGTCGTAGAGACGACCCTCAACCCAGGCGCCGGCTGGGCCGGCCGCAAGCTGCATACGCTCAACGAAGCGGGCGGACTGGAATTCATAGATGGTTCGGCAATGGCGCCGCGCTGGAAGAAGCAGCAGGACGCCATGACTGCAGGCCGTGGAGATAGGAAATGAGCATCGCAGAGGACCGCGAAACGCCCGCCGTGCCGGCCGGCCGGACCGAGGTCGACGTGGCGATCGTCGGCGCCGGACTCGCCGGCACCGTGCTGGCGACCTCGCTCGCCAAGGCGGGCCGCAAGATAGCGCTGATCGATCCGCACCGTATCCACCATGACGAATTCCGGGCCGAGAAAACCCGAGCGGAGCAGATGGGGCTGTTCGAGAAGCTCGGCCTCGGCCCCGTTTTCAGGTCTCTCGCCACGCCGATGACCGACCTCCATGTCTTCCGCTTCGGCCAGTTGTTCGAGCGCAAGCAGGATTCAGAGTTCGCCTTTTCCTACACGCCGCTGGTCAACGGCCTGCGCGCGGCGCTGCCGCCGCAAGTGCCGCTGACGGTAGGCAAGGTCGCCGAGGTATCGACCGGACCGGACGGTCAGCGCCTGGTGCTCACCGACGGCTCCGTCATCGATGCCCGCCTGCTGGTGGTGGCCACCGGCTACAGCGAGGCGGTGCGGCGCGCCATCGGCGTCGAGCGCGTCGAGGAATCGAAGGCGCATTCGCTGACGTTGGGGTTCGACCTCGCGATCACGCCGCGGGAATTCGGCCTCCAGTCCCTCACCTTCTACGGCAGGCGGGTCGCCGACCGCATTGCCTTCCTTACCATCTTCAGGATCGGCGAGCGGATGCGGGCGAACATGTTCATCTACCGGACCGTCGCCGATCCGTGGGTGCGGGCGTTCCGCGAAAACCCGCAAAAGATGCTGCTGGAGCTGATGCCGGAGATCGCCCGGCGATGCGGCAGCTTCGCCGTCGCCAGCGAGGTCGAAGTAAGGCAGGTCAGCCTGACGACGACGCAGGGCCATCGCCGCGACGGCGTCGTCTTCATCGGCGATGCGTTCGCCACGACCTGCCCGGCGCAAGGCGACGGCATCCACCGGGTGCTTACCGATGTCGATTGCCTCACCTCGACGCATATTCCCGCCTGGCTCGAGACGCCCGGCATGGCGGCCGACAAGATCTGCGCCTTCTACGACGATCCGATCAAGATCGCCGCCGACGCCAGAGCCATGCGCGCCAGCATCTATGCCAGGCGGATCAACACCGAAACCGGGCTCGAATGGCGGCTGCGCCGCCTGCGCAACAACACCGCGCGCCAGTTGATGATCCTCGGCCGCAAGATGCGCCGCCGCGAAGAGTTGCCGGCGCCAAGCATGGCGTAAGGAAAACCAAGCTTTTCCTCGCCCCCACGAATAGTGGGGGAGAGGTGGCTCGGCGAAGCCGAGACGGAGCGGGGAGCGCCCTACGAACGCCCCCCTCTCCGTCCGCTTCGCGGCCACCGTGCCGGGGCGAACCACGGGTCTCGCCCGTCCTTCGGGCCCCCCGCCTCTGGCGGGGGCGAGGAACCCAAGCTTTCGAACGCCGAGATTGGCTGGATCGGTCGCTTCGCCCTATCTTTGGGATTCCAACGAGGACCGCGAGAATGACGCATATCCGGGCAATGACGCGGGACGACCTGGCCGATGTGTCGCGCTTGCTCGGGGCTTCCTGGCAGCGGACCTATGCGCCGATCATGGGCGACGAGACCGTGGCCCGGCTTTCCGACGAGAAGCATGCGCCGGACAAACTCGCGACCGAGCTCGACGACGAGGACAAGATGTCCTTCGTCGCCGAACGCGCCGACGGCTCGATCGCCGGCTACGCCATGGCGGCGATGGATGGAAAAGGCGACGTCATGCTGGACCGGCTCCACATCGAGCCGCAGGCGTTCGGCAGCGATCTGGCGGTCGACCTGCTGCACGCTGTGCTTGCGGCGCATGCCGGCATCCCCAGCATCGCGCTGGAGGTGATCGAAGGCAACGACCGGGCGATTGCCTTCTACCGCAAGCACGGCTTCGAGGTGGTCGAGCGCCGGGAGGCCGCGCATGGTGTCGGCGGACATGCCTCGCTGATCATGCGCCGCATGCTGCCGAGGGCTTGAGGGCGTCAAGCCGAGCGGCGCAGCATCAATTCGGCGTTGAGCAGGACGCGCGCGTTGTCGCGCTTGGCGGCCGGGGCTTTTTCGTCCAGGCGCTGCAGCAACAGCTCGATCGCCAGGCGGCCGATCTCGTTGTAGTTCTGCGCCACCGTGGTGATCGGCGGGCAGGCGTAGCGCGACAAAGGATGATCGTCATGGCCGGCGACGCGCAGGTCGCAGTCGGCGCCGTGGCCGACCTTGAGGCCAAGCGCGTAGGCGGCGCTGATGACGCCAAAGGCGATGCGGTCGTTGGCGCACAGCACGGTTCCGGTCGGGAACCCCTGCCCCTTCAGGATGCGCAGCGCCTCGTCATGGCCGAACTTCTCGAAGTCCCAGGAGCCGGTTTCCTCGACCGCCACTATCGACGGCTTCATCTTGAACTCGCGCATGGCCTCGACATAAGCCTCCTGCCTGGCCGAGGCGTTGTTGTTGACCAGCGGCATGGCGAAGTAGCAGGGCGGCTCGCCGGAGCGGCAGAGATAGTCGACGATCAGCCGGAAACTCTGCCGGTTGTCGGTGCCTACGAAGGATGAGGTCTCGTCGAGCGGCGAGTCGACATAGATCAGCGGGATCGACGAGCCAAGCTCGGCAAGCACGCGGTGATGCGAGCGCACGCCGAGCGGCGCGATGATGGCGCCGGCGATGTTCATCGACCGGAAGGTCTGGATCGCCTGATCCTCCATCTCGGCGCGGCCGTCGGAGGACAGCACGAAGGCCAGGAAGCCGGCCTCGTTGGCGATCAACTCAATGCGGCGCGTGAGCGCCATGTAGAACGGGTCGGTCGAATTCGGGACGATGACGCCGAGGATGTTGGAGCGGCGGCGGTTCAGGTTGACCGCGAACATACTGGGGCGGAAGTCGGACTTCTTCAGCGCCGCTTCGATGACGCTGCGCGTGTTCTGCCGCACCGAACCCGGATCGTTGAAGTATTTCGAGACCGTGGTGCGGGACAGGCCGACAAAGGCGGAAAAATCCTCCATCGTCCTGATCGTCTTTGCCATCCTTCTGCCCCTGTCGGTACCGCCGTCACGACTGTCTACTTGAGTCACCGCTTGGCGCAAAGGCGGGCAATCGTGCTCTCCCGCTCAAGCCTCGGCCGAGAACTGAACCTTCATCGTCGCCGGACTGCCGCCTTTGGCGAAGAACGGCAGCACCTCGCCGAGCGGCAACCGGTGGCTGACCAGCTTCGCCATGGTGCCGTCGTCGCGGCGCAATATCTCCAGCGCCTGCGGAATATTGCGGTTCAGCGAATGCGAGCCGGCTAGCCTGATCTGGCGTCGGAAGATCTCGAATGGCGCGACCGCGATCCGGGCGTCGGGCGCGCAGACGCCGAAGATCAGCGCGGTGCCGCCATCGGCGGTGAGACCGATCATGCCTTCGACCACCGTGGCGACACCGGTGGCGTCGGCGACGAAATCGAAACTTTTCGCCCGCCCCGCCAGGTCCTTCGAACCAGACACCAGCGGCTCCAGCCCGAGCGAGGCGGCGAAGGCGAGGCGCGGTTCGCTGATGTCGGCCACTGCGACCTTCGCCACGCCGCTGGCCTTGAGCGACAGGGCCATCAGCAGGCCGATCGGCCCGGCGCCGAAGACGAGGGCATTGCCGGGCACGTGACTCCCAGCCCCTACCCCGGCCGCGCCAAGGCCGTTGAGCACACAGGCGAGCGGCTCGGCGAGCGCTGCCGTCTCGAAAGCGAGATCGCCGATGGCGTGGAGATGATCGACGGCGACGAGGCTGTATTCGGCAAAGCCGCCATTTTCGGTCACGCCATAGGCTTTCAGCGTGGTGCAGAGGTTGGTCAGGCCTTTGGCGCAGGCAGGGCAATGCCCGCAGGGGATGTTGGGATCGACGGCGACGCGATCGCCCGGCTTCACCGCCGTCACATCCTCGGCGACAGCCTCGATCGTGCCGGCATATTCATGGCCAGGCACCAGCGGGAACGCGCCCGAACCGTAGCGGCCGTGCAGCACATCGATGTCGGTGTGGCAAAGCCCCGCCGCGCGCACCCGTAGCAGAGCGTGGCCGGGCCTGATCGCTGGCATATCGAGCTCCGCCATGCCGGCAACGCCAGCGGCGGCAAATCGGATGGCCTTCATTGTCATCGTCATCTCCCTCTAACCCGTGGCCGATGAACGCCTCAGCTCATCCAGTTGCCGCCGTCGACATTGTAGGTCTGGGCAAGGATGTAATCGCTGTCGGACGAGGCCAGGAACACGGCCAGCCCGGCAATGTCCTGGGGCTGCGCAAAGCGGCCGATCGGCACGGACTTCGCCACCGCGGCCTTCTTCTCGCCGGGCTTCAGGCCTTCCCAGCGGGCGAAATGGGCGTCGACCACCTCCCAATGCTCGCCGTCGACAACGCCGGGCGCAATGGCGTTGACGTTGATGCCGTGCTTGACCAGCGCAAGTGCGGCCGATTGCGTCGCCGAAATAATCGCCGCCTTGGAGGCGCAGTAGAGCGTCACCAGCGCCTCGCCGCGACGGCCGGCCTGGCTCGCCATGTTGATGATCTTGCCGCCACGGCCGCGCGCGATCATCAGATTGGCCACCGCCTTCATCATGAACAGCGGCCCCTTCAGATTGATGTCGAAGACGCGCTCGTAGCTTTGTTCGGTGATGTCGGTGATCGGCGCCATGTCGAAGATCGCCGCGTTGTTGACCAGGATGTCGATGCCGCCGAATTCGCGGTCGACCTCGGTTGCGACACTCTCGATGGCGGCGAGATCGGTGACATCCAGCTTTTTGGCGCTGGCGGCAGGACCGATCTCGGCCGCCGCCCCTGTCGCGCGCTCGATGTCGATGTCGGCGATCACCACGCGCGCGCCTTCGCGTATAAAGGCCTGCGCAAAACCGAGGCCGATGCCGCGCGCGCCCCCGGTGATCAGGGCAGTTTTGTCCTTCAGCTTCATTACAGGTTCCGATTCTTCCGCGTTTCGAAAATGTTTGTCGGGCGCAGACAGTCACCCGGTCCGCTCACGAGGAACGCACGGATCCACCTTTGCTCACGCAACCCTAAACGGAAAACCGCTTACGCTTTGCCGCGAATTGCGCACTTTCGAGCACGCAATTCCGGACGGAAAACCGCAGCGCACTTTTCCTGGAATTGCTTAGGCGGATCCGCGCATCCTCCGGCCGATCGCAAGGGAGTTCTGCGATGGGCCGGATGGCCGGGAGGCAGCGCACGTTCAGCTCCCCGGCTTGCCTTGTCCGGGCCTGTCTATTTGATGTAGCCCGCCTCCTTCATCGTGTTCTCGACGGAGGCCTGGACGCCGTTCAGCGCGTCGTCCACCGACTGCTCGCCGGTGACCGCCGCGGCGATCGCCTGGCCGACCTGCGTGCCGATGCCCTGGAATTCAGGGATGGCGACGAACTGGATGCCGGTATAGGGCACCGGGTCCTTGGTCTGCTTGGTCGGATCGGCGGATTCGATCGCGGCCAGCACGGTCGCCGCGAAGGGTGCTGCCTTCTGGTAGTCCGCGCTGGCATAGGTGGACTTGCGCGTTCCCGGCGGCGCCGCGACCCAGCCCGCGGTCTCGCCGACGCGCTGGACATAGGCTTTCGAGGTCGCCCACTTCACGAAGGACTTCGCCGTATCCGCCTTCTTGGTCGAGGTCGGGATGGCGAGGCTCCAGGCCCAGCCCCAAGCCGACCCGTTGGGCGTGACCGCGACCGGCGCCTTGGCGAAGGCGACCTTGTCGGCGACCTTGCTCTGCTTCGGATCATAGACGCGGCCGGCGGCGGAGGTGGCGTCGATCCACATGGCGCAATGGCCGGAGGCAAACAGCGTCTGGTTCTCGTTGAAGCCGTTCGAGCTGATGCCCGGAGGTCCGTCCTTCTTCATCGTGTCGACATACCAGCCGATCGCCTTCTTCCACGCGTCGGAATTGAGCTGGGGCTTCCAGTCCATGTCGAACCAGCGGCCGCCGAAGGTATTCACCAGCGTGCCGACAAAGGCCATGTTCTCGCCCCAGCCCGGCTTACCGCGCAGGCATAGCCCATACTGCTCCTTCGACTTGTCGGTGAGCTTGCCGGCGAATTCGGTGATCTGGTCGTAGGTCGGCTGCTCCGGCATCTTCAGCCCGGCGGCGTCGAACAGGTCCTTGCGGTATAGCGTGAACGAGCTCTCGGCATAGAACGGCACGGCATAGAGGTTGCCGTCGACGGTCAAGCCGCTGCGCACCGGCGCGATCAGGTCGTCATAGTCATAGTCGGCGCCGAGGTCGTTGAGCGGCGTCAGCCAGCCGGCCTTGCCCCAGATCGGCGTCTCGTAGCCGCCGATGGTCATGACGTCGAACTGGCCGCCCTTGGTCGCGATGTCGGTGGTGACGCGCTCGCGCAGCACGTTCTCTTCCAGCACCACCCAGTTGACCTTGTTGCCGGTCGCCTTTTCCCACTCCGGCGCCAGTTTCTGCATGATGATCATGTCGCCATTGTTGACGGTGGCGACAGTGATTTCCTCGGCGAGCGCAGCGCCCGCCATAAGCGCCGAGGCGGCAGTGGCCGCGGCGAGAATTCCCATAAGCCTACGCATTGGCATTCCGTCTCCTCCTTTACGAATGCGCATGCAAAACTGAACATGCGTGCATATTCTATTGCGGCACGCGACCTGCAGTCAAGCCCCATTTGTGCAGGCGTTTGTCGCCAATCCCTGAAACGATCCCTCCTCTGCACAGAGTGAAAGCCATCAGGCGCATTTCAAAAAGTGAACATACGTATAGTTTGTGTTGACATCTCCGTCGCCGCGATTTACCTCGATCGGAGTCCGGCGCTATCGTGGACTGCCGCGCACCGGCGACGGTCCGGCCGAGGGAGAAGGGATTCCAGGAATGAACCGAGGCGAGATCGCTGTCGAAGCGACCGGGCCGACGATCGTCGCCGGCGAGATCCTGGTCGAGATCATGGCGAGCGAGCGCGGCCTCGGCTTCCTTGAGCCGCTGGCTCTGACCGGCCCTTACCCGAGCGGCGCGCCCGCCATCTTCATCGACCAGGTGGCCAGACTTGGCGGCGGCGCCGGCATCATCGCCTGCGTCGGCGGCGACGATTTCGGGACCATCAACCTCGAACGGCTGCGCCGCGACGGCGTCGACGTCTCGGCCGTCTCGGTCAGCGACCGCTATCCGACGGGCAGCGCCTTCGTGCGCTACAGACCCGACGGCGGCCGCGACTTCGTCTACAACATTGCCGAATCCGCCGCCGGCCGCATCAGCCTGACATCCGAAGCACGACGGCTGGCCGACGGCGCCGGCCATTTGCATGTGATGGGCTCGGCGCTGTCGATTGCCGGGCTGAAGGAGATCGTTGCCTATGCCGCGAAGGCGGTGCGCGCCCGCGGCGGCTCGACCTCGTTCGACCCGAATGTGCGCAAGGAGCTGATCGACGGCGCCGACGGCGCCCATTTCGCCGCGCTGGTCGACGATGCCGACCTCTTGTTGCCCTCCGGCGACGAACTGCTTGCGACGGCCGACGTCGAGGACGAGCGGCAGGCCGTGGCGGCGCTCATCGCGCGCGGTGTCGGCGAGATCGTGCTGAAGCGGGGTGCTGCCGGCTCGACCCGCTTCGGCGCCGACGGCAGCCGCACCGACTGCGCCGGCTTCCTGGTCGAGGAGGTCGACCCGACCGGCGCCGGCGACTGTTTCGGCGCGACCTACCTGACCTGCCGGCGCAAAGGCATCGAGCCCGGCAAGGCGCTGCTCTACGCCAATGCCGCCGGCGCCCTCAACGTCACGCGGCTCGGGCCGATGGAGGGTCTCGCCGGCTTCGACGCGCTCGACCGCTTCATTCTTGGGACAGACCGGGCCGGCACGGACCGGGCGAAATGACGATGACGACCAATCCGCTTCAAGGCCTCGCCGCCGCGCGCCGCAACGGAAAGCCCTACGGCATCACTTCGGTCTGCTCGGCCCATCCGCTGGTCATCCAGGCAGCGATCAGGCGCGCGGTCGCCGACCAGGACGCGGTGCTTTTGATCGAGGCGACCTGCAACCAGGTCAACCAGTTCGGCGGCTACACGGGCATGACGCCTGACCTGTTCGTCGCCTTCGTGCTGGAAATCGCCAGCCGCGATGGGCTGGATGCCTCGCGCATCATCTTCGGCGGCGACCATCTTGGGCCGAATCCGTGGAAGGCCGAGCCGGCCGCGCAAGCG
Organism: Mesorhizobium australafricanum; assembly: GCF_033977265.1. Taxonomy (NCBI): domain Bacteria; kingdom Pseudomonadati; phylum Pseudomonadota; class Alphaproteobacteria; order Hyphomicrobiales; family Phyllobacteriaceae; genus Mesorhizobium; species Mesorhizobium australafricanum. The sequence goes on from NZ_JAVIIT010000003.1 coordinate 457,658, forward strand.
ATGAGCAAGGCCGAGGCTATGGTGACGGCCTATGTCTGGGCCGGCTTCAGCAAGATCCATCTCGACGCCTCGATGGGCTGCGCCGGCGAGCCGGCGGCACTCGACGACGAGACCATCGCCACGCGTGCCGCGAGGCTGGCCAAGGCGGTGGAAAAGGCGGCGCGCTCGCGCGGCGGTGCTGCGCCGGTCTACATCATCGGCACCGAGGTGCCGGTGCCCGGCGGCGCCGACCATGCCATCAGCGACCTGAAGCCTACGGAGGCGACCGCCGCGCGCCGCACCATCGACATCCATCGCGAGATATTTGCCCGCGAGCAGCTGGAGGAAGCGTTCGGCCGTGTCATCGCCGTGGTCGTGCAGCCGGGCGTCGAATTCGGCAGCGAGAACGTCGTCGCCTACAGGCCGGAAGCCTCGAAGCCGCTGACCCGATTGCTCGATAGCGAAGTGTCCCTCGTCTACGAGGCGCATTCGACCGACTATCAGAGCCGCGCGGCGCTGACGGCGCTGGTCGCCAACGGCTTTCCCATCCTTAAAGTGGGGCCGGGGCTGACATTCGCGCTGCGCGAGGCGCTCTACGGGCTCGACCTTGTGGCGACGGAGATGGTCGCCGGTTATGGCGAGCGCTCGCTTGCCAGAGCGATGGAAACGCTGATGCTGTCGGCGCCCGGTCATTGGCGCAGCCACTACCACGGCAACGAAAAGCGCCTCTATCTGCAGCGGCATTACAGCTACAGCGACCGCATCCGCTATTACTGGAGCAACCCCGCGGCCAGCGTCGCGGTCGCGCGCCTGCGCGAAGCGCTAAATGGCGTCGCCATTCCCGAAACGCTGATGCGGCAATTCCTGCCGACATTGCCGGGGGAGCTCGGCGCAGTCGGCAATCCCGAGGCGATCCTGCTCGCCGCCATCGATCGCGTGCTTGCCGATTATGGCGCCGCTTGCCACCCCGCCTGACGCTGGACGCTTGCGCTTCCGGCCCTATAATTTAGCCGGATCGAAAATTCGGGCGGAGCAAGACGCATGAGCCTCGGCAAACAGAAACTCGGCGGCCAGGGGCTCGAAGTCTCGGCGATCGGCCTCGGCTGCATGGGCATGAGCCAGGCCTACGGGCCGGCCGACGAGGCGGAGTCGGTCGCGACGATCCACCGGGCGATCGAGCTCGGCTGCAGCTTTCTCGACACGGCCGAGGTCTACGGGCCCTTCGTCAACGAGGAGCTGCTCGGCCGCGCGCTGAAGGGCCGGCGCGATCAGGTGACGATCGCGACGAAGTTCGGCTTCCGCATCGCCGACGGCAAGCAGGCCGGCCTCGACAGCCGGCCCGAGCACATACGCGAGGTGGTCGACGCCTCGCTGCAGCGGCTCGGCACCGACCATATCGACCTGCTCTATCAGCATCGCGTCGACCCCGCCGTGCCGATGGAGGATGTCGCGGGCACGGTCGGCGAGTTGGTCACCGAGGGCAAGGTTCGCTTCTTCGGCCTGTCGGAAGCGGGCATTGCCAACATCCGCCGCGCGCATGCCGTCCATCCGGTCTCGGCGCTGCAGAGCGAATATTCGCTGTGGGAGCGCAACCTCGAACCGGAGATCATCCCGGCGCTGAAGGAGCTGGGCATCGGCCTGGTGCCGTTCGCCCCGCTCGGCCGCGGCTTCCTCGCCGGCGACGTCAGGCGCGCGGAAGACTATCCGGAGGGCGATTTCCGCCGCGGCGACCCGCGCTACCAGGGCGAGAATTTCGACTTGAACGTCGCCGCGGCCGCCACTGTGCGCGACGTCGCCGCGGCAAAAGGCGTCAAGCCCGGCCAGGTCGCCATCGCCTGGCTGCTGGCCAAGGGTCCGGATTTCGGCATCGACATCGTGCCGATCCCCGGCACCAAGCGCCGGACCTATCTGGAAGAGAACGTCGCGGCAGCGGATATCACGCTCGACGCCACCGAGATGCTGGGGCTCGACATGGCGCTGACGCCCGACAAGGTGTCGGGGCCGCGGTATAACGAGCGCACGATGTCGCTGGTGGACCGGTAGGCAATCGCACTACTGAGCTAGCTGAAAACGCCGGCGCGAGGCACCCCCCTCTGCCCTGCCGGGCATCTCCCCCGCAAGGGGGGAGATTGGCGGCTCGAACGCCGGCGCTGTCCTCCCAAGTTGAGTTTGGCGAAGGCCGGCGTGACATCTGATCTCCCCCCTTGCGGGGGAGATGGCCGGCAGGCCAGAGGGGGGTGCGAAGGAACGCGACTTGGCAATCTTAGGAATTGCCCTCACCTGTCGCGCCGCAACCTATTTCTTCTTGCAATCCGTCATCGCCTCCATCGCCTTCCTGGCCTCTCCCTCGCTGGCATACTTCTTCTTGCCGAGATCGACGACGAGCGTGCCGTCGGGCTTCTTCGGCACGATCTCGCATTGCTTCGAGACCGCATCCCTGGCGACCCAGTATTGCTCGGCCGCCATGGCAGGCAGGCTCATGACGCCGGCGGCGAGGATTGCGATGGCGATGGTGCGAACCATGGCGGATCTCCATTGCTCCGGTTGGAACGCAGCGCGGAAGGGCCAGCCGTTTGAGGTGACGCCCGGCACACTGCCATTGGAAAACGCCCTGCCCGCGGCTGTGTTCCGGCGGTTCACCCGCCCGAATGCGGATCGATGCTGTAGGGATGCACCGGATAGCCCGGGCCGATCGCTGCGCTCACACGGTCGATCCAAGTGCCTACTGCCGGATAATCGGCAAGCGAGAACCCGCAATCCTCGGCGCGGTGGCCGTAGGCATAGACGGCGATGTCGGCGATGGTGAGCGCATTGCCGACCAGGAATTGCGTGTCGGCCAAGCTGCGCTCCAGCGCGCCAAGTGCCCGCACGCCCGCCTCGCGCTTGCCGGCAACCAGCGCCTGGTTGCGCTCCAGCCGACCGGTCAGCGTCCAGAAGCGCAGCGAGCCGATGACCGGCTCGACATAATACTGCTCGAAGAACAGCCACTGCATCACCTTGGCGCGAAGAAGCCGGTCCGACGGCAGGTAGGGCGTGCCCTCCGCGACGCAGACGAGGATCGCGTTGGACTCTGCGATCGCCTGGCCATTCTCCACGGCGAGCACCGGAACGGCGCCCGCCGGGTTGAGCTTCAGGAAGGCCTCCGTGTGGCTCTCGCCCTCGAAGATCGAGACCATGCGGGTTTCATAGGCCACGCCGAGCAGGCCGAGCAGGACGCGAATTTTCCAGGCATTTTGCGACGGTAGGTAATCGTAGAGCGTGAGCATGGCCGGTCCCTCAATTGGCTAGGAATGCTTCGCATGGGGTGGTGGAATGCGCCACCCGATTCAGGCATTCGTGATACCAACACCCAGAAGTCGGCGCGAGGCACCCCCCTCTGCCCTGCCGGGCATCTCCCCCGCAAGGGGGGAGATTGGCGGTTCGCAGGCCGGCTCCCATTCTCCCTCGTTGGAGATTGGCGAAGGCCGGCGCGACATCTGATCTCCCCCCTTGCGGGGGAGATGGCCGGCAGGCCAGAGGGGGGTGTGACGGAGCTCGACCTACGGCACCTTCGTGAACCCTCACCGCCCCGCAATATCCCTCGCCACCGCCTGCGCTTCGATGCCGATCTCGCGCAGCAGGCCGGTGACCGGATTGTAGAAGCCGACGAGATAGACGCCGAGCTCGGTCGCGCGGGCGTTCACGCCGCTCTTGCCCGGCCAAAGCTCCGACGGCAGGAAGCCGTCATAGGCCGGACGGTAGCCGGTGGCGAAAATCACCGCGTCGAATTTCTTCTCCACGCCGTCGGCGAATTTCACGCCATCCGCGGTGAAGCTTGCGATATCGGGCGCAATGCCGATCCGGCCGGCCTTGATCGCCGCCACCGTGCCGATATCGATCATCGGAATGCGTCCCGCATCGATCTGGGCGAGGATGCCCTCTCTCGGGCGCACGATGCCGTATTTCTCCAGACGGCCCAGCGCCAGGTCGAGGATTTTCGGGAACATCCAGTCGTTGAGCGCCTGCGGCATCGTCCGGCTGGCGATGCCAACCATCTGGATCGGCACGCCGAAGAGTTGGCGCGGCACGATGTGGACACCCTTGCGCACCGAGATGGTGGGCCTGGCGCCGCTTTCGGCAAGGTCGAGCGCGATCTCGGCGCCTGTATTGCCCATGCCGATGACCAGCACATCCTTGCCGGCATAGGGTGCTGCCTCGGTGTAGGCGGCGCTGTGCAGCACCTTGCCCTTGAAGGCCTCGATGCCTGGGAAGGCCGGCGTGATCGGCTGGGCATTGTTGCCGGTGGCGATGACCACCTTGCGGGCGTTGAAAGGACCAGCATCGGTCTCGACCAGGAGTTTCCCGCCCTCGCGGCGGATGGATTTCACCGTGACGCCGAAGCGCGGCTTCAGCCCGAAGCGCTCGGCATAGGCATCGAGATAATCGACCACCTTCTCGCGCGGCACATAACGGGGGTGAGTTTTCGGGAACGGCGCGAAAGGCAGCGAGGAGAAGGATTTCACCGTGTGCAGATGCAGCCGCCGGTAATGCCGCCGCCAGGACGGTGCCACCTCATTGGCCTTTTCGAGGATTACGAAGTCCTGCCCCGCCTGTTTCAGGCAGGCGGCGGCGGCGAGCCCAGCCGGGCCGGCGCCGACAATGACGACATTGGTGTCCAAACGCCTTTCCTCCCGCCAAAGCGGCAAAAACTATGACGGGAGGTGTGCAAGGGACAAGTGGGTGAAAACACCTACAGCGAGGCGGCGCGGCGCTACTCCATCGCGCGCGGCGCCTCGGGCTCGTCCTCGGGCGGTTCGAGGATCTCGATCAGTTTCGCCACGCGGGTGCCGGGCATGGCGTGGCCTTCATTGACCAGCGCCTCGTCGGCGCCGATCCAGGCGAAGGCCTCGCGCAGCTCTTCAAGACTGGCACCGGTGAGCGCGATGTCGGCGATGACGGCCTCGTCGACCGGTCCAAGCACGGAAATGATGTCGTTGCGGGTCATCTTCTCCTCCCCCGTCGGCAGGAATGATTGCTCAAGCAAACGGCTGACGGGTGAAGCGGGTTCCGAAAATCCGTGGCCGGCTTCTTCCGAACGAGGCCCGATGCTATGGCTCGCTCCATGAAGACCGCTCTCCTCCTCTTCGCCGCCCTGCTCCTGTCCACGCCGGCAAGCGCCGACTGGAAGCCCATCGAGAAGATCGAGACCTATGCCGTCTCAGGCCAGAGCGCGGAGCAGCTCTATCTCTCGATCGGCGAAAAAGGGCCGGCGGTCGGCACGGCCGGCAACGAGCGGCGTGTCATTGCGCATACTTTCTTCAAGCTGACCTGGCAGCGCGACTACCAGCCGCAAGGCGAGACCTGCGTGCTGAAGACGGCGCGGCCGAGGCTGATCATCACCTACACGCTGCCCAAGCCGGCGGGAAAACTCAGCCCCGCCTTGCAGGCGCGCTGGGATGCCTTCGCCGCCGGGCTGATCGCGCATGAGAAGGTGCACGGCGCTGACATCATCGACATGGTGGACAAGATCATTGCCTTCAGCACCGGCCTCACCGCCCAGAACGACCCCGGCTGCAAGAAGGTCAGGGCGGAGCTGACGCAATATCTCGACCAGCTCTCCAAGGCGCAGCGCCAGGGCAGCCGCAACTTCGACAAGGTCGAATTCGGGAAGGATGGCAACATGCTGAAGCTGATCGCGGCGTTTCTGGGCGGGGGCTAGCGGACCTGCGCCAACATCGCAGCGTCGCGGATGGCTCGCACGGCGCGAATTGGTGACGGATAGCCAGAGATAAAACCCTCGACTGAGGAGCCGGGCGAATTTGGCGCGCAGTCGGGCCGCGAGGGCAGCGGCCTCGGCGCCGTCACCCAGCGTGGCATGAACAAGCATCAGGAAGATCGACACGTGCGGAGAATCCGGCAAGCTCAGCCGCAGCGCCGCTGTGCTTTCCCGGTGCCGGCCGGTCGCGAACAGGACGCGACCCTGGATGCAGAAATACCAGAGCGGCGTGCGGCTCGATATCTGCGATCTGCCAGCCGGAGAAACCCTGCCGCGCCGTCCCGGCGTCTTCGGCCTTTTCGGCCTTTTCGCCACGTGGCACGAGCAAGCCCGCCTCCGCGAGGAGCTGGGCTCAGGGCGCTCGATACGCCATATTCCAACCGGCGATCGGCCTGACGAGGTGCGGAAGGAATTGGCGAAGCCGTTCTGGCGCCAGCAGCCGTAGCAATTCAGCAAAATATCAGCAGCAGTTCAGGACAAATAAGCCCTGTCGCCGCAAAGCTTGCGCTTCGATCACCATGACGAGCACCTGGAGGTTGGTCATGAACATCAAGGCTGACGCGCCGTTCCCACCCGCCCAACTGGCACGAGAGGAATTGCTTCGTTTCCTCTCGACCGGCTTTGCCGGCCCATGCTTCGGCGAGACCAACGAGATTCTGAGCTACCTCGAACAGGTGGCGTCCAGCAGACCATCGACCGACGCGTCCGTCGGACACTCCCTGCCTCGGCCTCGCCTTCTCGGCTTCTTTTCCCGCCTGCGCCTGTTTCCGGCTTGACCTCGACCCGCATTTGCCGTTCCCATGAACGGTGCGCAATGAGGCGCGGCGATGAGGCAGCGGGTTGGCGCTACGGATCGGCGGCGCGGTTCTCGATCTTGACCGGGGTACGCTCCGGCGTGACGGCCAGATCGTGCCGGTCCGGCCAAAGACCTTCGAGCTGCTCGCCTTCCTGACGCGCAATCCCGGACGGGTGCTGAGCAAGGAGGAATTGCTCCAGGCAGTCTGGCCGGGGATCATCGTCTCCGAAGACTCGCTCACCCAATCCATCCACGACGCCCGTAAATCCATAGGCGACGAGGCGCAGATGCTGATCAGCACCGTTTCGCGCCGAGGTTATATCTTCCATGCGCCCGACAACCAGGCAGTGCCGGCTGCGGCTGCCGAAGTGCCGGTTTCCGGGGCCGAACCGATGGTCGCCGTCCTGCCGTTCCGTGTCGACCACACCGACGCCACCGCCAGGGCGCTGTTCGACGGGGCGGTCGAGGAAATCACCAACGCGCTCTCCTACTTCAAGACGATTGCCGTGCTTGCGCGCCATTCGGCATTCGCGCTGGCCGCTCACTCGAGCGAGGACGTCAGGGCAACCGCCAAGCGCCTCGGAGCCGACTATGTCGCCGAAGGCACCGTCGAGGCCGCCGACAAGGACTACAGCGCCCGCGTGGTGCTCACCGAGACGGCATTGGGCCGACGCGTCTGGGCGCAGACGTTCAACTTCCCCAAAGACGAAATCTTCGCCTTCCAGACGATGCTGGCGCAACGCATCGTGACGGCGCTGGTCGCCAATATCGAAAGCGCGGTGATGCGGCGCGGCCTGCCCGCGGCTGCAACCAATATCGAAGCCTATCTGCATTTCCTGCGCGGGAAGGAGCTGCTGCGCAGCTATGGCGAACGGGTCAACCAGGATGCGCGCCAGCATTTCCTCAAAGCCATCGAGCTCGATCCTCGTTCTGGCCTGGCGAACGCCTATCTGGCGCTTGCAGATGTCATCATCGGCGGCTATGCCGATGCGCCGCGCGCCGTGCTCGACCAGGCGCGGGACCGCGCGCTGCACGCAATCGCGCTCAGCCCCGACGAGGCGCGGTGCCACCGCATGCTGGCGCTAATTCTGCTCTACCGGGGCCGCGACGAATACGACGCCGCCGAAAAACACTTCGCCCGCGCGCTCGATCTCAATCCCTATGACGCCGACACGCTGGCCCAAACCGGCTTTTTTCCGCGCCCTACGCGGCGACGGCGAGGCTGGGCTCGCGCTGCTCGACAAGGCCGTCCAGCTCAATCCCATGCACCCGACCTGGTACTATTACGACCGAGGCGAAGCCCTGCTGGCGCTCGGGCGGTATCAGGAAGCGGCCGCGTCCTTCTCCTGCCTGCCCCGCAAGGGCGCCCGGCAATGGGCGCGGCTGGCCGCATGCCACGCATTTGCCAGCGACCACGGGAAGGCGCTGGCCTGCGTCACGGAAGGTCGCGCCCTGGAGCCAGACCTCACCATCGCCCAGATCGTCCGGAACATGCGCATGGAACGCGAAGAAGACCGCGAACGACTCCGTCGCGGGCTCGAGCTCGCCGGCTGGGACACGGCCATCTAAGCATGCCCGGGCTTTCCCTAGAAGCTGATCTCCACCGCCGCGGCACTTCGCCTGGCCTCGCCGTGGAACACCGCCTCGACGTTGTTGCCGTCGGGATCGAGCAGGAAGCAGGCGTAATAGCCGGGGTGGTAACGGCGCTCACCGGGCGCGCCATTGTCCTTGCCGCTGGCGGCGAGCCCCGCCTGGTAGAAGGCGTCGACCATGGCGCGGTCCTTCGCCTGGAAGGCGAAATGGTGGCGTCCGGTGAGCGCGCCTAGCGCCGCGCGGCTGTCGACGCTGGAGATGAACAATTCGTCGGCCCAGAAGTAATCATCCGCCTCGCCGCCGATCGGGATGCCGAGCACCTCGAAGATGGCGCCATAGAAGCGCCGGCTGGCCGGGAGGTCCCGCACCACAAGCTGGATGTGGTCGATGAGCCGGCCGCGATAGAGTTCCATGGGGTGACGCCTCCTCCTGGTTGCTGCGGCTCAATCTAGAAGGGCGCACAGTCCGGTCAATGCGGGGTCTTGCAGGCTGCTGACAGTTGGAGACGCTGGCGTAGAGTGCTGACTTCTCAGGCAATCGACGACCGACCCCCTAAAAAAAATCCGAATAAGAAATGCAACCAGATTGTAGGATCGGCTCCCGCCCCGGCGTCCTTCGGACGCAAACGGCCCGGTGGACTGGAAAAACCGTGCCGCATCAAACAGGATGCCTTACGGCATGGGAGAAGAACCATGAACCATTCCTATCGTTGGGTCATCGTCGCGGCGGGCGCGCTGATGACCTGCGTGGCGCTCGGCGCAATGTTTTCGCTGGCGATCTTTCTGGAGCCGATGTCGCTCGACACCAACTGGTCGCGCACCGGCATTTCCAGCGCCATGACCCTGAACTTCCTGGTGATGGGCCTCGGCGGCTTCGCCTGGGGCGCGGTCTACGACCGGGTCGGCGCCCGGCCCGTGGTGCTTGCGGGCGCGGTGCTGCTTGGGCTGTCGCTGGTGGTGGCCAGCCGCGCCACGTCGCTGCTGGTCTTCCAGCTCAGCTACGGCGTCATCGTCGGGCTGGCGGCCAGCGCCTTCTTCGCGCCGATGATCGCGCTCACCACCGCCTGGTTCGACACCAACCGCAGCCTTGCCGTGTCGCTGGTCTCGGCCGGCATGGGTGTGGCGCCGATGACCATCTCGCCCTTCGCCCGCTGGCTGATCACGGCCTATGACTGGCGCACGGCCATGTTCGATATCGGCATCATGGCCTGGGTGCTTCTGCTGCCCGCCGTCTTCCTGGTGCGCCAGCCGCCGGCGGCGGTCGCAGCCGCCGATGGCACGCCGGCGCCCGTCGCCGACGATCCCGGCATGAGTGTCGGCCAGGCGCTGCGCTCGCCGCAATTCATCGTGCTGGGCTTGACCTTCTTCGCCTGCTGCGCTGCGCATTCGGGCCCGATCTTCCACATGGTGAGCTATGCCATGTCCTGCGGCGTCGCGCCGATGGCGGCCGTGTCGATCTACAGCGTCGAGGGTCTCGCCGGCCTTGGCGGGCGCGTGCTTTATGGCGTGCTCGGCGACCGGCTGGGCGTCAAGCCGGTGCTGGTCACCGGGCTCGCCATCCAGGGGCTGGTGATCGCGGCCTACCTCGCGGTCGGCAATCTGGAGCAGTTCTACCTTCTGGCCATCATCTTCGGCGCCACCTATGGCGGCGTGATGCCGCTCTACGCCGTGCTGGCCCGCGAATATTTCGGCCTGCGCATCATCGGCACCATCCTTGGCGCGGCCACGATGCTCTCAAGCCTCGGCATGTCGTTCGGGCCTTTAGCCGGCGGCATGATCTACGATGCCTATGCCAGCTATCACTGGCTGTTCATCGGCTCGGCGCTGATCGGTCTCGGCGCCGCCGGTATCGCCATCGCCTTCCCGCCGCAGCCGAGCCGGCAGAAGCTGCAGGCGGCGTAGATAGCACCGCCGATCTCCCCTTGCGGGCCTTTGCGGGGGGAGATTGCGCACCCTTATGGCGCCGGCACCCCTTCGAGGGCTATGATGCGCGTGTGGGCGCAGCGGAAGCGGAGTTGCTTCAGCCGCTCATACTCCGGCGAGTCGTACCAGGCGGTGAGCGCGGCCATGTCGGGAAATTCGATGATGACCAGGCGGTGCGGCTCCCAATCGCCCTCCAGCACCCGGGTGGCGCCGCCGCGCGCGAGATAGCGCCCGCCATGGCGAGCTTCGGTCGCCGGGACCTCGCGTCTGTATTCTTCGAACATGGTGGAGTCCGTGACATCGACATCGGCAATCAGATAGGCGGCCATTTCTTGTCCTCCTTCTCAATCGTCTTCCGGATCATCAGGGTCGGACCCCATGGCCGAGGAAGAACCCCAACGGCTTCTCGATCCCCATCGGGCGCGAAATCCTCGGGCGTCGTCGTGCGTCGCTGCCCGCCGCTGCAAATCCTTGTTCTCGATAGGCGGATCGCCAAACGCCGTCGGAAGGGAGTTACTTTATATTAGCGCTCACTCATATCAAGGCCAGACCGAAGCCACGAATTCCATTTGCGGGATGGGGGCTAGTATGAAACTCTGCGCCAAGACGCTGCACGTGAAATGCCGGCCAGGCCGGCGCGATCCATCGTTCGGGGACATTGCAGTGACCGCAGGCTTGGAAGCAGAAGAAGCCAGGGGGTGGTCCAACCTGCTGGTCGCGGCGGAGAAAGGCGACGCCGCGGCAGTGCGCTCCGAGCTTGCAGCCGGAGCGGACATCAACCAGACCGACGAAGGCGGCTGGTCGGCGCTGCACCTTGCCGCGCACAATGCCCGCATGGCGGCGCTCGAAATCCTGGTCGCGCACCCGGCGATCGACGTCAATTCGAGGAACAAGTGGAAGAGCACGCCCCTGAGCCTAGCCTCGGCCAAGGGGCACTACGACTGCATCCAGACACTGGTGAGACACCCCGAAATCGATATCGATGCCCGCGCCGATTACTATGGCAGGACGGCGCTGATCGAGGCGGCAAGGACCGGGCATCTCGATGTCGTCAAGTTGCTGGTCGAGCGTGGCGCGGACGTCAATCTGGCCGACAAGACAGGCCGCAACAGCGCGCTGATCGAGGCCATCAAGGGACGGCACTACGAGGTGGCGCAGTATCTGCTGGCGTCCCGCAAGGTGAACTTCCTCAACAAGGACATGCGGCTCAATGCGCTGATCTGGGCCGGCAGCACACGCAACGCCGAACTCATCGAGAAACTGGACGCCGCGATCCACGCTTTCTTCGAAGGCAAGTGAGCGCAAGGCGGCGACAATTCGGCCGCGCACGATCCCGACCGGCCTCAGGCCGACAGGTTGTTGTCCATCATCATTGCCGTTTCACCGGATCCGTCCGAGGGCGCGGTATCGACCGCCGTCGCCCGCCGCTTCCAGGCGGTCAGCGCGATCACCAGCGCGCAGCAGAGGGCGTTCAGCCAGCCAGCATCGGGTCATCGAGATTGACGCCGGCATAAAGGCCGGTGGTGGCGTTGGGGCCGGTCCATAGCAGCCAGGTGGTGTAGGAAATCGCCGAGGCGCCATTCTCGTCGCGGGCCACGCGAATGATCTGCGGCAGATAGGAGACCAGGCGCAGGCCGTTGAAGACGGTGAATAGATAGAACGACAGATCGCCATGCGTCATTCGCGCATCTCTTGAGCCAGCCGGGAGTCGGGATACAGGACAATCAACCGTCAACCTGTGAGACACTTCACATGGAGCCGGGTCGCCTACCCGGCCCCCGTCCCCGTGCGCACGGCCTCGCGGTCGTTATCGTCGCGCCGGAGCCGCTCGTCGGAGATCAGCACCACCGGGGATGGGCTGCGCCGCAACACAGACGTCGTCGTCTCGCCGAAGATGAGCTCGTCGCCCTGGCGCCGCGCCACGCCCATGACGATCAACGCCACGCTCCTGCCGGCCTGGCGGGCAATGGCATCGGCGGCGGCGGCCCTCGAGCGGATGGCGGTCTCGATCTCGACGCCGTAGCGATCGGCAAGCGCGACGATGTCCTTCAGCACCGCTTCCCTGCGGCGATGCGAGACGGTGTCGCGCGGCTCGTCGCGGCCAACCCTGGCGACATAGAGCATCTTGACCGGCGCGCCGGTGACGGCGGCGATGGCCAAAGCCAGCTCGGCGCCGCGACGCGCAACCGCGGTGCCGTTGACCGGCACCAGTATCTTGCCCGATCCCGGGCCGAGCCGAGGCATCTGGCGGCCGGCGGCTGCCGGCTTCACCACGAGGCAGAGCGGCCCGTCAAAGGCGCTGGCGACTTCGTTCAGCCGATGCGAGAAGCCGCCCTTGGAGGTGACCGCGCGGCCGAGGCCGACGAGCAGCATGCCGTAGCCCTTGCGCGCCTCCCTGGCGACCGCGTCGGCCGAAAGCTCCTCATGCTGGCGGCGGGTGACCGGCGCTTCTCGCACCGGCGCCTCGTCGCCCTTCTTCGCCGCCTCGCGGCTGTCTTCCGCACCCTTCTCGATTTCCTCCAGATGCAGGCCTTCGGTCGGCTCGACATCGGTTTCGCCGCTGGAATGCAGCACGGTCGTCGGCTTGCCGGCGCCGATGACGCCGGCAAGATAGGCGGCGAAGCGGCCGACGACGCCCTCGTCGACCACGACCAGAAGCCGCTCCAGATTGGCGACGAAGCCGCGCTGGTCGATTTCCTCGCGCTCCAGGCGCTTCTTCTCGTTCTCGCCGATCGGCAGGCGGCGCAGCGCCCAGCGCAATGTCGGCGGCATGACCAAGGTGGTGATGACGGCCATGGTGAGGATCATGGTGAAGAGGTTGTGCGAGAGCACGCCCATCGACAGGCCTATCGAGGCGACAATGACCTCCGTGGAACCACGCGCGTTCATGCCGCAGCCGACCGCAATGCCCTCGGCGCGGCTCATGCCGGCGACTTCCGCGCCGATGAAGGCGCCACCGAACTTGCCGATGCTGGCGATGACGACCAGCGCGACGGTGAGCAGCGCGAGCTCAGGGTCGACCAGCACGGTGAGATCGGCCGACAGGCCGGCGACACCGAAGAACACCGGCATGAAGAGGGCCGTGATGATGCCTCGCAACTGTCCTTCGATGTGGCGCGACAGGATCGGCGACTCGCCCACCAATATGCCGGCGACGAAAGCGCCGAGCACGGTGTGGACGCCGATCAGGTCGGTGATCAGAGCCATCGCGCCCATGATGGCGAGGATGACGGTGACCACCGCATATTCCGAGCGGAAGGTGTCGTTGGTCCAGCGGATGGCGTCGAAGACGATGCGGCGCCCAAGCGTGAAGGAAAACGCCATGAAGGCGGCAACGCCGAGGATGGTGAAGGCCAGGCCACCGATCTCGATCCGCCCCCTGGTGGCGATGCCGATGGTGATGGCGATGATCACCCAGCCGATCGTGTCCTCGATGATCGCCGAGGAGACGATGATCTGGCCGAGGTCGCGGCGCATGAAGTTCATGTCGCGCACCACCATGGCGACGATCTTGACCGAGGAGATGGAGAGCGCGGTGCCAAGGAACAGCCCGGCGACAATACGCTCGCTGCCTGCTGCAAGCAGCGAATCCGGCATGAACTGGGCGGCGGTGAAGCCAAGCATGAAGGGCAAGGCCACGCCCGCGGCGGAGATGGAAAAACAAGCGCGGCCGACACGGCGCACCAGCCGCAGATCCGTTTCCATGCCGGTGAGCAGAAGCAACATCAAAACGCCGAGCTGGGCGATGGCGTTGATCATCGACTTTTGCGACGGATCGCCGGCGAAGATCAGCCGCTCGGCCGTCGGCCAAACCCAGCCGAGCAGCGAAGGGCCGAGCAGGATACCGCCGATCAGCTGTCCCATCACCGCCGGTTGGCCGAGCGATTCCAGCACCTCGCCGATGCCGCGACCGACGACCAGAAGCAGGATCAGCTCGGCGACGAAGATGCCTTCGCCGGACATGCCGGTTTTCCCGGCGGCGAAGGCGACGGCAGGCATGAGGGTCAGCGCCACCGCTCCAAGCGCGACCCAGACCGACAGCGACCTGCGCCGATTGAGCATGTTGGACAAATTATGCACCCCTCATTCCTTGCGTCCGCATAACGGTTTGGCGCGAGGATCGGTTGCACGCCGGTTCGGACGGTGAAAATGTCTCGAAGACGAAGACTTCCGCCCTACGAAAGCCCCCTCTCCGTCCGCTTCGCGGACACCTCTCCCGCGCCTTTGGCGGGGGCGAGGAAAGGCTCCTACAATTCGATTCAAATACCACCGCCCATCTTTGCTCCCCGGTAAAGCGACTCGGCGATGGTCGCGCCGTGGCGGGCAACAAGGAGAAGCTAATGAAAAGCGACTTTGCCGCCGCCCACCTGCACCTCGACCGGGCGTGCCATTACCTGCGTGGCGACGATGAGACGAGCCGCGCGGCGCTTGCGGCGCTCGACCTTGTGATCGATGCAGTGGCGGCGGCCCAGCATGCCAGGCCGATGGCCGAGGTGCTGCCCTTTCCGCGGCGCGCGAATGGCGGTCTTCCACCGCTTGCCTCCTGACTTATCCGCCTGAAAAGGCGGGAACATTCTGGCCGGCCGCACGTTACGATGATCGGGGTGTGGCCGGCTGTTCTTAACGTCAGAATGCGGCCGGCCGTGACGGCGGGAGGCGCATGGCAAAGAATGTCCCAGACGAAGGCCGCAAAATCCACCGACGCGGCTAGGGCGCCGAAATTTACCGAGGCAGCTGCGCCGGCAAAATCAACAGAGGTGGCTGCGCCGCCGCGAGCTTCCGACACGCTGGCGCTGAAACTCAGTTCCTCCGAGTTCACCTCGACGCTATCGCATTTCCACCGCGCCGAGATCGCGCGCATGGCCGGCTGGCGCGACCGGCTAGACCGCACCAGCAACTGGTCGATCACCGTGGTGGCGGCGATGCTGTCGGTGTCGCTGTCGACGCCGAGCGCGCATCACGGCGTGCTGCTCTTCGCCATGCTCCTGATCACGCTGCTGTTGTGGATCGAGGCGCGGCGCTACCGCTTCTTCGATGTCTACCGCGCCCGGGTGCGCCAGTTCGAGCGCTACTATTTCGCGCAGGTCTTCTCGCCGCAGCCCGACTATGCTTCCAATTGGCTGGCGATCCTGGGCGAAGGCCTGCGCTCGCCGCGTTTCCTGATCACGCAGCGCGCGGCGCTGATCCGTCGGCTACGCCGCAACTACATCTTCATGTACACGATCTTGATGCTTGCCTGGATCCTGAAGATCACCACGCCGAGCCTGCAGCGCGAAGGTTCGCCCATCGGCTTCAGCGCCTCGCTGATCGATACGTTCCGGGTGGCGACGCTGGGGCCCATCCCGGGCGTCGTTGTCGTGTGCGGCGTCGTGGTCTGCTACCTCGCGATGCTTGCCGCCGCGTTCCTGATACATGCCGACGACGGCGAGCTGTCCTTCGGCGATGTGCATGTGTGATTTGAGTGAGTAAGGGAGTAGGGGAGTAGGGGAGTAGGGGAGTAGTAAGAATATCAGGTCGTTCGCACGCGGCAACTTCCCTCTCCTATTCCCCTATTCCCCTACTCCCCTACTCCCCTACTCCCCTACTGCCTTTCAGTTCAACGACAGCGCCGTCCGGAACTCCTTCGTGGTGTTGCGGGCGGGATAGGGCTCGTCCGGCACGGGAATGCCGAGATGGGCGCAAAGCGGCCCCCAGCCGTCGCCGAGCTTGTGGACCAGAAGGCGCTCCGCCGGCACGGTGTTCAGCACCGCCTCGACATTGGCCTCGTAGACGGCGATCGCATGCGCGCGATCCTGCGGGCGGCCGCCGAAGACCTGCTGCGCGACAAGGGCGACGCCCAGCGCGTCCTGGTCCTTGCTGTCGGCAATGGCCGGCAGGACGGTCTTCTGAAAACTCTCCCACCAGCTTTCGGGCGAGCGCCAGGTGAGGATGACGCGCGCCTGTCGATAGGTTTCGATCAGCTCGCGCCAGTAATGCGCCGACGGCCAGTCGACGCAGGATTTGTAGCCGGCAAAAAGCCTGTCCCAGTCGGGCGCGGCGCCCTTGGCCAGCGCCCGCCAGAGCCGCTTCTGCTGCGCATGCGCCATCACTTCCGACATATGATGGCAAGGGCCGAAGCCAAGCATGGTCAGCGCCTCGCGCATCGAATCCGTGCCGGTCCGGCCGAAGCCGGTTCCGATCACCCTGAGCGACATTTTCCCCTCCTCTGCGTTTGCCCTCGTCAAGCGGCCGCGGTCAACCTCCCTGAACCAGGAGCCGCAAGCTATTGCCTTCCGGATCGGCGGTCGAAATCACGCCGCCATCCTTTTTCGCCGGCACATTAGCCGCTTCGAGCCTGCGCTCCACGGCGGCAAGCTCCTCCGCCGAGCCAAGCTCGACGGTGAAATGGTCGAGGCCGGCGGCATTCGGCGGCGGCTCGCGCAGCTCGTCGCGCGCCCATACGTTGAAGGCGATCATATGCGCGCGGCGCTGGGTGCCGCAGTCGAACAGGCCGAAGGTCCGGGACTGGATATGCGGCCGGAAGCCGAGCACGCCGAGATAGAATTCCATCAGCGTCTCGGGCGAACGGGCGCGCAGATGGATGTGGCCGATGAAGGCGTCCCGCGCCATCCTCGGCTCGACATGGCCCGAATTGCCGAGATCGCGCAGCAAACCCGAGACGTCCAGCGGCTCCAGCCCGGAATGCGCGCTGCCGTCGACAGCGATCAGCGACACGCGGCCGTCGGGCAACACTTCGCGCCGCAGGAAGCGCTCCGGCGTGTCGAAGCATATCTCGATGCCGTTGCCGGACAGGTCGGAGACGTAGAGCGATTCCGAAACAAGGTGGTCCTGGGCGCTGTATCGCAAGCCCGACGCCTTGAGTCGGGCGGCCGTGTGCGCGAGGTCGCGGCGGGTCGTAACGTGGATGGCGACATGGAAGAGATCGCGCGACTTCTGCGGCAGGGCGACTTCCGCGCCGGCATGGAGCACGATCAGCGCCCGGGCACCGGCGCCGAGCTCCGCCTGAGCGGCGTCCTCGCCGACCAGTGCCAGCCCGAGCGTGCCGCGCCAGACGGTCAAGGCCGCCGGAATGTCGGTCACCCTGAGATGGACCGACCCGAGACGAGTGGCTTGAGACAGCAATCCTTCGTCCATCGTTGCCTGTCCGATTGCGGTCGGCGAATATATTAGCTCTGAATGATATTTGTGTCTCGCGGCAAGTTCGGGTTGACCCCTCCGCGGAGCGCGGCGACTATCGCTGCAGACTTTTCCTGGAATTGCTTTGAGCAGGAGGAATTCGCATGGACGACACCGACCACTGGCGCAACATGGCGAGCGCGCCGCGGGACGGCAGCCGCATCCTGGTGACGGTGCGCTCCTCCGAGCAGGGACCGGCCGAGGTCGACATGGCCTACTGGTCGCGCGCCGACCAGTTCGGCGAGGAAGGGTGGCGGGCGTCGGACTCCTCGCCCGGCCGCGTGGTCGAATATGCCGAGCCGGAGCTCAGATGCTGGATGCCGTTGCCGACGGCAGGGCGCGGCTCGATGCCGAGCCCTTGGGAGGGGGATGACGTGCCGCTGGTGGATGGAGACGGGATTTAGGGTGAATAAGTCTTGAAGCCCGCCGTCGATTGGAAGGACGGCTTTCAAAGCCGAAGCGACGAGGGGGATTCTCGCCCGGCACACCGGCGAGAAAGCGCTGCGCGGACCGACGCCACCAAGGCAAGAGGCCGGCGCGCGAGCGTTGGTAGGCTGATCCTGGGAGCAGCGGTAAGCCGTTGAGCTAGCTGCCGCTCCAGGTAGAGCGCCTGGGCGATGTCGTGACGAAAGATTGCAGGTGAGTTGCCTTGGCGCCGGTAGAAACCGTCATCTTGCCGGAAGGGCCAGTCGGTCGGGCTGAAGGGCAGCATTGAGGTTCTCCCGCGTTTCAGGTCCGACCAACTCTCCGGCGCGACCGTGATGAAGCTGGACAAAGCAGCGTGATCGAAACGTGAAAAAGACCGCTTGGGACAGATAACGGTTGAATTAGCAGGGGCTAAGCGAAAGAATTGCCCGTAACCGTGGCCGGGGCGGAACTCAATGATAGGGCCTCATCTGTATCTTCTGGGCGGGTTTGACCTCGTCGGTACTGGCGCGACGGCTCCAACATTCAGCCGCAAGGCGCGGGCACTGATGGCCTATCTCGCCCTGCAAGCCGGACAGGCACAGTCGCGCGAGAAGCTGGCCGCCCTGCTCTGGAGCCTGAATGGCGAAACTCAGGCCCGGATGAGCCTCCGGCAAGCCGTTTCGGCCGTCCGAAAGGCCATGCACAACTGCGGCAGCGGACGATTTCTGACAGACGGCGCCGGTGTCGCCCTTCACCTCGACGATTTCGATTTCGACGTCGCCCGGTTCGAGATGTTGGCGGCAAGCTCTTCGCCCGAAGACCTCGAGCAGGCGCTTGCCGTCTACCGAGGCGACCTGCTCGACGGTCTCGGCCTGAAAGAGGAGCCGTTCGAGGACTGGCTGCGGGTCGAGCGTGAGCGCCTGAGGACGATCGCGGTTGCGGCACTGGACAGGCTGGTGGCGCATTACAGCGCAGCGAACGACCACTCGTCCTGCGCGCGCACGGCTGCGCGACTGCTCGTCATGGAGCCTCTGCGCGAAGATATCCACCGGGCCTTGATGAGGGCCTATGCCGCCCAGGGCCGGATCAACCTTGCCCTTAAGCAGTATGAGCTCTGCCGTGAGGCGCTGGAGAGAGATCTCGGGCTTCCGGCAGAACTGGAAACGCGCCAACTGTACGAGGCGCTAAGGGCACGCCGGATGAGCTCATCGCCCCACTCGAAGCGTCCGGCCGCGGTCTCCGAGCCGGCGGCCGGTTCCGAGGCAAATGCCAGCGGGAGCCTTTCCGGCAGCGAGCCGATGCCACCGCCCACGCACTACGTCAAATCGGCAGGAACCAACATCGCCTATCAGGTGACCGGCGAAGGGCCGATTGACCTCATATACGTGCCGGGCTGGGTCTCCAATCTCGACCTTGCCTGGGGCTCGCCGCGCTTCGCGCATGTGCTCAAGCGGCTCGGCACCTTCTCGCGCCTGATCCGATTCGACAAACGCGGCACCGGTCTATCCGACCGCAATGTCGGCCTGCCGACGCTGGAAGAGCGCATGGAGGATGTGCGTGCGGTGCTGGACGCGGTCGGCTCCAGCCGAGCGGTGCTGTTCGGCAGCTCGGAGGGCGGGCCGATGTGCATGCTTTTCGCCGCCACCTATCCCGAGCGCACGTCCGCGCTGGTGCTTAACGGAGCCTACGCCAAGGGCACGTGGTCAAAAGAGTATCCCTGGGCCAGAACCGTTGCGCAGGTGGACGACGACGTGGCCGCAGTCGAGAGGCAATGGGGCAAGCCCGCCGACATGAGCAACGCAGCGCCCAGCCTGACCGAAAACATGGTCGAACGCGAGTGGTTTGCCGCCTATCTCAGGAATTCGGCCTCGCCCGCCGATGCAATCGCGCTCTGGCGCTGGGGTACCGAAGTCGACGTTCGCGACATCCTGCCCGCGATCCGCGTCCCGACGCTGATCGTGCAGAGGACGGGCGACCGTTGGGTACGTCCAGAGGAGGGACGTTACTTGGCAACGCGCATCCAGGGCGCCAGATACGTCGAGCTGGCCGGCAGGGACCACGTGATCTGGGGCGAAGATTGCGACCGCCTGGTTGACGAGATACGAAGCTTTGTCACCTGCGCCGGATCGACATCCCGAAAGACCGTCTCCGCGCTCACCGGATGAGCGCTGGCATGTCGTCGACAGAACCACTCATTTCCCCACCCATGGGGGAGATTGGCGGTCGCGATGCACGCGATAGATCTGGCTGTGGCAGATTCGCGACCACCTTGCCCGGCCGCCGCTGCATCTTCGCCATCAGCAGCCCGGCCATGCGGCCGGCGGCGTAATTGTCGATGCCGACATAGGTGCTTGCCGTGCCGGAGATCTTGGTGACGATCTGCACCGTCGGGATTTTGTCGCCCTCGAGCTTGCGGAGCGCCGCGCTCACCAGCGGATGGTCGGGCGCGGCGAGGATGAGGGCCGCGCGGCGCATCTCCGGTTCGAGGATGCGTTTTGCGATCGCCGCCGGGTTCGCCTCGTCGAGGAAAGTGCGGTGGACTGCGATCGAGCGGTCCAGCGTCGCGGCGATGCGCTCAAAGGCGCGCGAGAGCCTGGCGAAGAAGGTCGTGTCGGGCCTGACCAGGATCACCTCGATACGGATGACGCCGCGATGCGCCTCGGGAAGCCGGCGCGGATAATCGAGCGAGTGCGCCGCCGCCACCACTTTCTCGACCGTCTGCGGACGCACCCCGCCCCTGCCGTTCAGCACGCGCTCGACTGTCGCCGTACCGACGCCGGCGCGGCGTGCGACTTCGAGGAAGGTGGGCTTTGGAATGGGCGGGCTCCTGGACGGCGGGCAAGGAGCGGAGCCTACCCCTTCTCCCCTTGCGGGAGAAGGTGGATCGGCGCGCAGCGCCGTGACGGATGAGGGGTGTTCCAGCGGAGTGAGACGCTGGCGTTCCCTGGAACACCCCTCATCCGGCCGCTTCGCGGCCACCTTCTCCCACAAGGGGAGAAGGTGGAGCCTAGTTCTCAGAACAAAAACGCCGCCGTGGCCGGGTCAGGTCCGGTACGCCCGTCGGCGGAATCCATGCCGCGAATGGTCTGCATATCTTCGCCGTCCAGCTCGAAATCGAAGACGTCGAAATTACCGGCGATGCGATCCTGGTGGATCGACTTCGGGATGACGACCAGCCCCTCCTGCAGGTGCCAGCGGATGATCACCTGGGCCACCGACTTGCCGTGCTTCCTGGCGATCTTCTCCAAAGTCGGATCGGCGAGCAGCCGGCCGCTGCCCAGCGGGCTCCAGCTCTCAATGTGGATGTTGTGCTGCTTGTGGAAATCGCGCTTGTCGCGCTGCTGGAAGCGCGGGTGCAATTCGATCTGGTTGACGACCGGCGTCACGCCGGTCTCGCCGATGATGCGCTCAAGATGGTCCTGGTTGAAGTTCGAGACACCGACGGACTTGATGCGGCCGGCTTGCTTGAGCTCGACCAGCGTCTTCCAGGCCTCGACATATCTGTTCTGGCTGGGCACCGGCCAGTGGATGAGAAAGAGGTCGATCCGGTCGATGCCGAGCTTCTGCATCGTATCGTCGAAGGCGCGGAGCGCGGCGTCGCGCTGGTGGCCGCCATTGCGCAGCTTGGAGGTGATGAACAGGTCGGACCGCGGCACGCCGGCGGCTCGGATCGCCTCGCCGACGCCTTCCTCATTGCGATAACCCTCGGCGGTGTCGATCAGCCGGTAGCCGGCCTCCATGCCCCAGCGAACGACCTTGGCCGTGATATCGGGATCGACCTGCCACACGCCGAGCCCGATCTGAGGAATGGTTGAGCCGTCGTTCAAAGTCAGCTGTTCAGGCATAGGTGGTTCCTTCTGCACGGTGGTTGGCCCCCGCCCTATCTAGGCTGCGCGTTTCGCAATGCGAGAGGATGGCGGAGAAATCCGCCTCTTGCGTTGTGGGAGAAGGAGGATCGGCGCGCAGCGCCGGTGCTGGACGGGTCAGACCTACGATCCTGAAGTGCCGGTCGTGAGACGCCGGCGGGACGGCCCTCCGTCCTGCCGAACATCTTCCCAAGGCGGGAGGTACGCGCTGCCTCGCGCCCGCGCTACTATAGATCTCGCATGCCGAATCGACCGCATCCTCTCCAATTCTTACCCGAAACCTAAGCCTTTTGGAGAACTCGTTCCCCTATATGAAAAATACTAAAGTAAATTCTCTGAAAGGTGCGGTGTATTAACATGGAAACCGAAAGCACAAAGCGCTCGAAGCGGATGCCCGACAGTCTGGTTTCAGAAGTAGAGGCGCGCCGCGATTTTCTCAAGAAGGCTGGTCGCTTCGCCGCGGTGACGCCGCCGTCCATAACACTTCTGCTCGGGACAAGCTTAAGCTCTGCGGCGATCGCCAAATCGGGCGGATCACGTCCGGGCAATTCTGGCGGATCAACCCCGGGCAATGGAGGGGGAGGCAAGCTCTTCCACCCTCGCCCTCGCGGCCTTAATTTCGATCATGCCGGTGGCGACAACTATGGCGGCGGGTCCCACGGGAGCTCTAGGTCGGGCGATCCCAACTAGCAGGCACACCGGTCCGCACTGCGCGCCATGGAGGTGATGAACAAGTCGGACCGCGGCACGCCGGCGGCTCGGATCGCGTCGCCGACGCCTTCCTCATTGCGATAACCCTCGGCGGTGTCGATCAGCCGGTAGCCGGCCTCGATGCCAAGCTGGCGGTGTTGCAAGGAGCCATTCTGGACGGCCGCATCTTACGGCTGGCGTCACGGCATGGATTCTAGGGTCTGCGCGCGTCGCTTCGCTCCTTGCTCCGCCCTAGAATGACGAGCGCGAGAGGCTCGCCCCCTCTGTCCTGCCGGACATCTCCCCCACGAGGGCAGGGGAATCGCATATGGCTTTTTGGGACTTGAAGTTGGGCTAGGAAGAGATTCTTTGGGCAGGCAGTCGAACTGAGGAGAGACTGCCATTTCGAGCCTAGAGAGCTATTTCGGCGCGCTGCCCG